>NZ_CP012541.1:1226694-1840041 GCF_001298465.1 Campylobacter concisus | reverse complement strand
ATTTTTATGCCTTAAATTTCGAGAATTTTTATAGTGATACTATCTTAAATTTAATAAAACCTTTGTTAAACTCTGACAAACTTTTTCACATCGTGAAAAAGTCGTGAAAAAGTATTGAAAAGATAGTGATGAAAATTTTAGGAATCGATCCAGGAACGAAGAATTGCGGTTATGCGATACTTGAAAAAAATAAATTTAAAACTACACTTCTTGAAGCAGGACTCATAAAAATAAAACCAAATACACTTCAGTATCAGATTACCGAGCTTTGCGAGGGGCTTGATCTCATCTTTAAAAATCATAAATTTGATGAGGTCGCGATTGAAGATATATTTTTTGCTTACAACCCAAAAACTGTTTTAAAGCTTGCTCAGTTTCGTGGTGCACTTAGCCTTAAAATTTTACAGCTTCATGGTGATTTTGCCGAGTATACGCCGCTTCAGGTGAAAAAAACTGTCACTGGTAAGGCTAAAGCTGACAAAGAGCAAGTGGCATTTATGGTGAAGAAAATTTTAGGTATAAACAAAGAGATAAAACCGCTTGATATCACCGATGCAATCGCGATCGCGCTAACTCACGCAAATAATTTAAGAATAAGCTAAATTTTGATAGGAAAAAAATGGCAATAGTAAAAGCATTATTAATTGGCGAGGTGAAAAACTATGGTTCGCAAAGTGCGACTGATAAGCTAAATACACCATGGAGTTCAGCTATATTTAAAATAGCTCAAAATGGCGAAATTTTTGCAAATGAGCTTGGCTTTGAGGGCGATAGTGTCGCTGATACAAAGCACCATGGAGGCCCTGAAAAAGCTATATTTGCAAATTCGTTTTCAAACTATGCTGATTGGGAAAGTTTTTTAGGATTAAAAAACATGGCTTATGGTGCGATGGGTGAGAATTTATGCATTGACGGTCTTGATGAGAGTAGTGTCTGTGTAGGCGATATCCATAAAATCGGCTCACTAGTCCTTCAAGTATCGCAGCCAAGAAAGCCTTGCTTTAAGCTCTCAAAAAGATGGGGCAATGAAAATATGGCTACTCACATCTTTGAAACTGGCTTAACTGGCTGGTACTACCGCGTCATAACACCAGGATCGTGCAAAGTGGGCGACGTGATAGAAGTTATAGAAAAAGATCCAGTTCATATGAGCATTTTAGAAGTAAATAGACTTTTTTGCGCTCCAAATAAAAATTTAAATTTACTAGAGAAATTTAACTCTCTCACCACTCTTCCAAAAAGTTGGTATAGTGACATGGAAAGACGTATTCAAGGTATTTATAGTACGGAATATATGAGAAATTTATAATAGTAAGTAAAATTTTTATTATTTTAATACCTACAAACATTCAAATATTATAAGGCTTATGTGAAATTTTACACGAGCCTTTAAAATTTTAAACATTTTTTTCGCTAAAATTACCAAAAATTTAAAGGAGAAGATATGCCACTACTTGATAGTTTTTGTGTAGATCATGTAAAAATGCAAGCCCCAGGAGTAAGACTAGCAAAAAGTATGAAAACGCCAAAGGGCGATGATATCAGCGTTTTTGACTTGAGATTTTGCAAGCCAAATGAGGAAATTTTGCCAGAAAAAGGCATCCACACTTTAGAGCACCTTTTTGCTGGTTTTATGAGAAACCACCTAAATGGCAATGGCGTTGAGATTATAGATATCTCTCCGATGGGCTGTAGGACCGGCTTTTATATGAGTGTGATCGGCACACCTAGCGAAGAAGCCGTTAAAAACGCTTGGTTAGCTTCGATGAAAGATATATTAGAGGTAAAAACTCAAGATCAAATTCCAGAGCTAAATAAATTTCAATGCGGCACTTACAAGATGCACTCTCTTGATGAGGCACACGCCATAGCAAATAAAATTCTATCCCAAGGTCTAGTCATCATAAATAATGAAGAGATCAAGCTTGATCTTGATGCTATGGGACTAAAAAAGCACTGATTTGAAGCCAGCAAAACAAGAAAATCAAGCCTATTTAAAAGAGCAAATTTTAACCTATCTTGGCAACAAACGCTCGCTTTTAGGCTTTATCGAGCGAGGCGTAAAATACGCAAAAGACGAGCTTAAAAAAGAGAAGCTTAGCTGCTGCGACCTCTTTAGTGGAAGTGGCGTAGTGGCTAGGTTTTTAAAGCAAAATAGCGAATTTCTAGTTGCAAACGACTTGGAGCTTTATAGCTTCATCACAAACTCATGCTACCTGCAAAACGCCACAAACGAGCTAAAAAATGAGATAAATTTCTGGAAAAAAAAGCTTGAAAAAGAGATAGAAGATAATCTTTCTGAAGGCTTTATAACAAGGCTTTACGCCCCACAAGATGATAAAAATATTACCGAGGGTGAGAGGGTTTTTTATACTAGAAAAAATGCCATTTTTATTGATACAGCAAGAAGGCTCATAGATGAGTTAGTGCCAGCTGAAATGAAAAATTTCTTCATAGCTCCACTTCTTTATAATGCAAGCGTGCATGCAAATACAAGTGGAATTTTTAAAGGTTTTCATAAAAATAAAGAGGGCATTGGTCAGTTTGGTGGACGAGGACAAAATGCTATCTCAAGGATCACTTCTGATATAAATTTGACTAGGCCCATCTTTTCAAATTTTAGTGTGCCATTTGAGGTCTATCAAAAGGACGCAAATTTGCTCGCAAAAGAGCTTGACGGCCTTGATCTAGTCTATCTTGATCCGCCATATAACCAACACCCATACGGTTCAAACTACTTCATGCTAAATCTCATCGCAAGCAACACTGAGCCAAGTAAAATTTCAAAAATTTCAGGCATTGCAAAAGACTGGAACAGATCTGTTTTTAATAAAAAATCATCAGCAAGCGAGGCATTTTTCGAGCTGATAGCAAATTTAAAGTCGAAATTTGTGCTGATCTCGTTTAACTCAGAGGGCTTTATCAATCAAGATGAATTTGATAAAAATTTAAACAAAATAGGCAAAGTTCAACTAATGCGCCAAAAGTATAACGCCTACCGCGGCAGTAGAAATTTAAAAGCTAGAAACATCCACGTAGACGAGCTTCTTTACGTTTTACAAAAGTAAATTTAGCGCTCGTTTCATCACTTCTAAATCACAAACTACACTAACGTAAATGTTAGTTTGACTCATCATCTGGCAAACACTTCTCAAATATAAATTTATGCTCATCAGGCAAGGCAGCAAAAATAGCATTTGCTAAATTTCTGATCTCCCAAAGGGCTGATTTTGAGCTACGAAGTGAGATAAAATTTTGCAAGCTTCTAGCGTTTATACTCCATGTAAGCTCTGTTTTGTAGCACTCTGGCAAGCAGTATTTAACTATATCAAGGCTTTTTGTAGTTGAGGCTAAAATTTCACGTAAATTTTCAAGCGCTTTTATGCTTGCGTTATCGACTAGTTCATCATTTGTTAGTACGATAAATTTAGCCGCACGCTCAAACTGCCCTACTTCAAATTTTTCCTCTTTTTTTAGCTCTTTTAGTGTGTAACGAGTTGATTTGACGCTTAGACTTGCCAAGCGGTGACGAGCTAGCTCTTGAAGCAGCGCACGAGAGATACCTTGGATGTAGAAGTTGTAGTATAGGTGCTCTAAGGTAGAGGCGTGTTTAAATTTATTGCCTACTCTATCTATTAGCTCAACATCTTTTTCGCCACCGTTGTCGCTTTTATCAAAGCTTTGCCAGCATGTGCGGATAGCGTGAGAGCAAATATTTAGTGGAGTGTGATTTAGTAGTGTTGCTTGCATTTTTTCTCTTTTGTAAAATTTTTTAACATTTTACAAAAAGAAGGCTGATTTTATTTGTAAATTTAAAGCATAAATTTCAAAGGGAGGCAAATGCTCCCTTTTGTAAAAGTCTTAGTTATTATTGTTTTAATTGAAGAAGTGTATTTAGCATCTCATCGCTTGTTGTGATCGTTTTTGAGTTTGCTTGGAAACCTCTTTGGATGACGATAAGATCTGTTAGCGCACGGCTTAGATCGACGTTACTAGCTTCAAGTTTTGAAGCTGCGATCGTTCCCTTATCGCCTGTGCCAGCTGCACCGATAACTGCTTCGCCTGAGTTTGCGGTTTGTGAAAAGACATTTCCGCCCTCGCTTTGAAGACCTTCGTTGTTTGTAAAGGTAGCAAGTGCTACTTTAGCTAAGCCAAAGCTTTGGCCATTTGAAAATGAGCCTATTATCGTTCCAGTCTCATCTATTTTTATGCCATTTAGAGTGCCACCTGTGTAGCCATCTTGTGAGATTGACTCAGTTGATGAGTCTTTATCAAAGCTTGTTAAGCCATTAAAATCAGTTCCAAGACCAAAATTTAAGCTAATGTTTTGACCACTTTGTGAGCCGTTGTTAGCTGAAAATGTTATCGTTGCTGGGTGAAAACTCGCAAGTGAGCCATTTGCATTAAATCTAGCTGAGCCAGTTATAACGTTATCTGGACCCTGACCTGAATAGTTTATCTTAGCTGGCTCTGGTACTTGGATGATCATGCTCCACTCTGTACCACCATCTGTTGTAGTACCCGTTTTTGCCCATTTTATACTAACTGTGTGTTTTGAGCCAAGTGAGTCAAAAATTTCCGCCGTTGAGCCGTGGCTTGACATCATCATCTTTCCACTTGCTCTTAGTGCTTGACCAGGGCTTAACGCACCATCAAGTGCTTTCATAATAGTTGTAAGTCTAACATTTTCATTTACAGCTGAATTATTTGTACCTTGAGCTGGCTTTGTAAGTCCGGTCGTAGTCATATAAAGTGCATGATCCGCTATTTCATTTGATGGGTTTTCTAGTTGAAATTGACCTAGTTTATTTACAGTGATCTTTGTGCCATCATTTAAATCATCAGCAAGTTTTTTAAGTGCTGCGATACCAGCTGCGTGTTTTTGATCCAGTGTGCCAGCTGCAGCGTTATAAGCAGTGTTATAAGCTGTTTGGCATGTTGTATCAGCTATAGCTGCTCCACCAGTACCCGGAGTTGTATTATGAGCTTCTGTTGCTTTTTTTATAGCATTAGGTACAGCTGAGTTTACTCTTATTTGACCGTCTCCATTGTAGTCAACGTAACTCCTTGCATCTTTTTGCATAGCAGCACGAAGATCTTCTGTTGTAGTTATTTGCCTTTCTTTCGCATCATTATATTCGTGAACTGCTGTTGTTTGTGAGCTCGTATAGACATATTGATAAGCTGTGATAATATCTCGATTTTTTAAACCGGGACCTTCTGCTAGAGGTACTCCCATTGCTATCGTTGCTGCTACTAATTCATCACCAGTATTGACAGTTAAGTGAATATTTTTTGTCTCTTTTGTAGTACCTGAGTTATTTCTATTTATAAGTGTTAGTTTATTACCTTCTGAAATTTCAGCTCTAACGCCAGTTTTATTATACTGAGCGTTGATAGCAGCTGCAACATCGCTTATATTTGTTACATCTCCAGTTATATTTACATCATTTAATGTTATATTTAATTTTTTTGCAGTCCCATTATTAGTAAGTGAACCAACATTATTTGGTGATTTACTACCTATAGTAAATTTTTCAGTTTTAGCATTTGCGTAGCTTACCCAGATGCCTTGTCCATCTCTTAAAGCAAGGCCATTTCCAAGCTCATCAAATGTAACACCAAGATCTACACCACGCTCTGTTAAGCTTTGCTCTTTTCTTGAGTTTGTATAAAACTGATCGTTATTTACATCATTTTCGTTATGGACTTCGTTTGGATCTAAAATTCCGTCATTGTTATAGTCACGTCCACCAGCAAGCGAATCTAGTGAATAAATAGGAGTGCTTCTTTGGTCGATGGTGTTGCCTGAGTCAAGGTTGCCTTTTATCTTTACTTCTGTTGTAGCTCTTGCCGGAGTTGTAAGACCCTCTTTGATCACAATATTTTTTATCGGACCTGTTGAGTCGATGGTGCCAGTCTCTTCATCTCTCGTCCAGCCTTGAACTATATATCCACTATTGTTTACAAAATTTCCCGCTTTATCACGGACAAAGTCACCATTTCTTGTATAGTATCTTGTAGTTCCACCATCTGGAGATACGACGAAGAAACCATTTCCTTGAAGTGCAAGGTCTGTTTGCTTATCAGTAGATGTTAGTGTGCCTTGTGAGAAAATTCTCGTAGTTGAGTTTATAGTCGTTCCTAGACCTATTTGCATAGCATTTTGACCGCCTAGCTGACCTTGTGGAGCAGTAGCGACTCTTGGAGTTTGGCTTAGTATATCAGCAAAATTTGCACGGTTATATTTATAACCATAAGTATTGACGTTTGCGATATTATTGCCTTCTACGTCCATGGCTATCTGGTGGGCTTGCAGGCCTGAAACACCAGACCAAAGTGATCTCATCATTGACTTATCCTTTTTGCATTTTAAATTTTTATATTTTTCAAAAGCAAAAGATGTTCCAAAAATTTATATTGATAAAAAGTAGAAGAAATAAAAAGAAATTTGGCGTAATTAACGCCAAATTTTATCCAAGTATCATAGCTCCAACGATGCCACCGATGATAAGTGGGATATTGAAAAATACAAATGTAGGCACACAAGTATCATATATGTGGTTGTGCTCATTATCAGCATTTAGACCGCTTGTCGGCCCAAGTGTGCTATCGCTTGCTGGGCTTCCAGCATCTCCTAGAGCTGCAGCTATGCCAACTAGCAAGATAATGGCTGGTACGCCAAAACCAAGACTAATGCATAGTGGCACATAGATAGAAGCTAAGATAGGGATCGTACCAAAGCTAGTGCCTATGCCCATCGTAACGAGAAGTCCGATAAGAAGCATCAAAAATGCCCCACCTATCTTGCCGCCAGATACCAAGCTAGCGTATTTTACAAGCTCATCTATGCCGCCACTCTCTCTTAAGATAGTGCCATAACCTGCAGCAACTAGCATGATAAATGCGATAAATCCCATCATAGCAAGGCCGTTATCCATGATCTTATCTACTTTTTTATATTCGATACCACCAAAAACAACCATGACTAAAAGTCCAAGTAGTGCGCCAAGCGGTAAGAGCGATGTATAAATTTGTACGACAAAAGCCACTACCGCACCAGCTAAGACCGCCCACTCCTTTTTAGTCATCTCAAGGCTTTTTGCACGCTCGATCTCATCAAGCTCTTCTTTTTCAAATTTTGAAGTTTTATAAACTCTTTTTTTGCCGTAAAAAAGTATGGCAAGGATAAGTCCAATAAGCATCGAAGCGCCACCTATCCACATAACAGAAGAGATATCAGAAATAGATGTGGTTATGCCGTTATTTGCTAGCTCTTTTTTTAAGATATTGTGAAAAAGCAGACCAAAGCCAACGCTAAGGCTTACATAAGGTGCTTGAAGACCAAACGTCAAAGCACAAGCCACTGCGCGTCTATCTATTCCCATTTTGTTCATAATAGCAAGAAGTGGTGGGATCAAAATAGGTATAAAAGCTATGTGAACTGGGATTAAATTTTGAGATAAGCACGCTATAAATGCAATAGTTAGTATAAAAATCACTTTATTTGAGCTAAGGAATTTACTCAAAGCATTTATCAAGATAGCAGTTAAATTTGTATTTGCGATAGCAGCTGCTAGAGCGCCAAGTAAAATATAACTAAGTGACGTCTCAAGATTGCCTTGCATGCCGCTTATGAGGCTTTGTGTAGTCTCTTTTAGGGCTGTAAAGAGGCTATCGATCCCATTTATAATACCACTTTCAAATCCGCTAAATCCATGCTTATACATTACTCCCGCAACAAGAGCAGAGATAAGGATAGAAAGCAAGATGTTAAAGCGCAATAGACAAAGTATTGTCATCACTAAAATGCTAAAAACAACAGGGTTAAAAATAAGCATGAGCGTCCTTTTTGTAAGAGTGTGAAGATTATACAAATGTGTGGCTTATTAAATTTTAAAAAGAGTGGCTTAAGTGGGCTTGTGTTAAAATTTTGAGTAAATTTTAAAAGGAAAAAACGATGGATTTAGAGAAAATTTATAAAGGGGCCGGAGCGTATTTAGAGGGGCATTTTCTCTTAAGTAGCGGTAACCACTCGCAGTTTTATCTGCAAAGTGCAAAGGTGCTTGAAGACCCAGCTTTGGCTGGAAAGCTAGCTGATGAGCTTGCTCGTGTGATAGAGAAATTTAACATTAAATTTGATAGCGTTTGTTCTCCTGCACTTGGAGGAATTTTAGCTGGCTATGAGCTAGCTCGTGCAGCAAAGAAGCGATTTATCTTTACAGAGCGAGTTGATAGGGTGATGAGCTTAAGACGCGGATTTGAGGTAAAAAAAGGCGAGAAATTTATCGTTTGTGAAGACATCATCACGACTGGCGGATCAGCACTTGAAGCAGCACACGTAATAGAGAGCCTTGGCGGCGAGGTAGTTGGCTTTGCAGCGCTTGCGAATCGTGGCTTTTGTAAGGTCGCAAATTTAGGCAATGACTCAAAACCAAATGCAAAACTACCAAGTGATAAGCCATTTTTTGCTTTGGGAAATTTTGAGTTTGAAATTTATGAGCCTGAGAATTGCCCGCTTTGCAAAAATGGAAGCAAAGCGATCAAACCTGGAAGTAGAGGCAATTAAAATTTAATACTATAAATATAGCTATCTTTCTTTTTTAAATTGATCGATAGCTAAAATTTTAGAAAAATCCAAAAATAGTACTCATAGAAAATTTTAATCAAGACTTCAAATCACTTCAACAAAAATTTATAGTTTAATTTTTAAAAGTAATCTGTCTTTTATATTGGTATGAATTATTTTTTAGATAATCTTATTTTTTAAGCTACCAAGTGATAATATCTGCTCAAAAAGCGAGATGAAGCTATGCAAGAATATGATATTTTAGACGTTTTATCAAACAAAAAGGTCCTTTGCCTTGAAGATGAAGAGGCGATTTTAAAAAATATTTGTGCTTCTTTGGAACTATTTTTTGCCGAGGTAAATGGCGTAACAGATGGCTATGATGCACTTGAGCTAGCGATGAGCGATGCTTATGATGTTTTGGTACTTGATATAAGCGTGCCAAATATCGATGGTCTAGAGATCGCTAAAAAAGTAAGAACTATAAATCAAAAAATTCCTATCGTGATCTTATCAAGCCACATCGAGCAAGAGTATTTGTGGAGAGCGGTTGAGCTAAAGATCACAAGATATCTTGCAAAGCCATATGATAAAAAGTCATTTATAAAAGCCCTAGAAGACGTTGCTTTAGAGCTTGTTGGACGTAAGCCGACTCTTAGGCTAAATGATGAATTAGAATACGATTTTGGTAAAAAAGTACTTTATATAAATGGTGAAATTTCTCATCTAAGTAAGAGCGAAAGCAGGCTTTTGGAGTATTTTTTAAACAACAAAAATCAAACTATAACTTATGAACAAATTTTTGATTATATTTGGGAGTATGAGCAGCCAAGCAAAGAGGCGATAAAGACGATCGTAAAAGAGCTTAGAAGGAAGCTTGGCAAAGATGTGATTAAAAATTTATACGGTGTAGGTTATCTTTGTGAAATATAAATTTCAGCTAATCGTTAGTGTTTTTATCTTTGTTTATCTCTTAATATCCGCACTTGTTTTAAATTTTTATAATAATCTTGCAATGAAAGATGCCAAAAAAGAGGCGTATTATGTGCTTGAGAGTATAAATTCTGTAAGAGAGTACATCGCAGGCGTTCAGCGTCCGCTAATAGAGCAGCTAAAGCATGATGGTATTATAAAAGAGTATTTTTTTGACGAGAGATTACTCTCATCTTCATATATAAGCCGTGAAATTTATAATATCCAAAAGAAAAAATACAATCTTGACTTTGACTACAAACTAGTTGCCATGGCACCTTTAAATAAAGCTCATGAGCCAAATGAATTTGAAGCGCAGGTGTTAAGAGGCTTTAAAGAGAATAAATTTAGTGAGTTTTCAAAGATTATAAAAGATGAAAACGGCTCACAATTTTTTGTAGGACTTCCTATAAAAAGTCAAAATACATCTTGCTTAGCCTGTCACAATAGCGAAAGTGCTCCAAAACAGATGTTGGATCGTTATGAAATTTCAAATGGAAAAATTTCTGAAGCAAGTGAGATGATGGCAATGCTATCTTTTAAAATCCCACTACGTGCCATTTTTTCTTACCATTTAAAGGAGGTTGTCATCATAATGAGCGCGATAGCCTTTGTATTTGGGATATTTTTGCTACTTGTTTATAAGATGCATAGGCGCGGAGAAGAGAGTAAAAGACAGACTGAACAGCTAATGATACATCAAAGCCGCCTAGCCTCAATGGGCGAGATGATAGGCAATATCTCACATCAGTGGAAGCAGCCTTTAGCTCAAATCAGCTCAGCTTTAATAAATTTAGAGCTCTATCAGGAACGAAAAAAGCTTGATGAAGCAAAAATTTATGAGTTTATAGAAGAGACTAGCAAACAGATAAATTTTATGTCTGAAACGGTTGATGATTTTAAAAACTTTTTTAAACCAAATACTTTAAAAAGAGAGTTTAGCGTAGAGGAAGTGATAAATCAGACTATAAAAATTCTAAACGCCTCACTTAAGAAATATCAAATCGAAATAGAGATCGATATAAGAGAAAATTTTACGATTTTTGCAAATTTTAATGAAATAATCCAAATTTTAATAAATATTATAAATAACGCAAAAGATGCATTTAAACAAAGCTATGTAAAGCCAAGAGTAATAAAAATTTATACTTTTATAAAAGATAATCGTAAAAATTTATGCGTTCAAAATAATGCAGGAGCGATAAAGACTTCGTTTTTAAAAGTTATCTTTGAGCCACACTTTAGCACAAAAGAGTCTGGCAGTGGGCTTGGCCTATATATGAGCCGGCTAATCGCTAACAAAAATAACGCGCTAATCTTTGCTAGAAATGTAGATGAAAATAGTATTACATTTACAATTAGTTTCGAAAATTTATAATTTATTAAAATTCCCCCTTTTCTACCCTTTTTTGGTGTTAGTATTATCAGTATGAAATCATTTTGATTTTAGGATAAAAATTTAAAGGAGGGCACATGAGAAATCTACAAAAAGCCTTAGCTGGTTTGCTCATGGGTGTTAGCATCTTCGCTTCACAAGCCTGTTGCGAAGAGCATAATATGCAGATGTCCGATAAAGCACGTGATGTTATCGCAAATCCTAAAGGCACACTGCAAAGTAGAGGTGTTATCTCCTTGCAAGACTACGTTGTAGAAGAGCAAGAGATGTATAACTGGTTATTTAAAAACCACCCTATTTTTACAAAATATGGTGGTAAAACCGTCGGTAAAATGGTCGTTCACGACCGTGGCTTAGAGTGGCTTGCCGAGGGACATGGCTTTGATATGTCAAAGCTTAGTAAAAGAGATGGCGGTAAGGGCTATAGCTCTATGATGTATAGAATTCCAGCCACTTCATCACTTCAGTTTCCTAACAAATTTGTAGGACCAGAAAAGTGCGGTGAGTGTCACCCAGCTCAGTATGAAGTGTGGAGCAGATCTCGCCACGCAACTACTATGCGTTTCCCTGGCGAGCACCCAGAGGTTAATAACAACCTAACTGAGCCAGTATTTGACAAAGATACAGCTTCTATCCTTCCAAAAGGTATCACTCCAGATGTTATCTACGCAACCGTTGGTCACTTAAGAACAAAAATGGGCTACGTTGATGCGTGGCTACTTCGTGGTACTTACTACGTTGAGGGCGGTTTGCTAAGAGATGGTACAGGTCAGATCGTAGCTGGTGGTAACCAATGGCAAAGAACATGGGCGTTAAATTTAGACGACGCTACTGTTAAAAAGATAAAAGAGCTTGTCCCAGAATTTCCTGGCACTCTTGAAGAGTACGGCGATAATGGCGGATATGTTAGAGGTCTTGCTTCATACGCCGCAAAACATAAAAAATCAATGTTCTTCCAAGCAAACTCATCATATTGTGAAGTTTGTCACCCAGTTAAATTCGACTTTAAATCAAAAGCAGAATTTTACGCAGCACTTGGTAATGCTAAAGAGCTTCAAAAACACACTATCTCAAAAGGCGTAAGCTGTGAGGAGTGTCACGGAGCTGGCGGTCACCTTGATGGGGCTACAAATTTTAGAACATCAAACTGCGAACGCTGCCACCAAAGATTTAACTTTAGCCCAGATCTAGCTCGTGCTAATCCGCTTAATAACGGCAAGCTTGATCTATCACTTAGCTCTAAATTTAAATCAATGGGACCAGGATGTGGTTCTGAAGGTTCTCAATCATACTTTACAGCTCACTATGACAAAGGTATGAGATGTGTTACTTGCCACGATCCACATGATAACACAGGTCCAGTTGTAGGCGATAAGAGCGTAACTGGTATGAACTATAACTCAGAGCAAGGCTATCTAAGCTCATTCTATACTAAACCAAAGATTAGAAAAGAGTGTAAAGATTGCCACGAAACTCAAGCATATATCGCATCTAAAGCAGATACTCACAAAGATAACACTTGTGCATCTTGCCACATGCCATTTATGATGAGTTGTGAGAATTTCTACGCTGTTCAGTTCCAAGACAACGCTGGCTTTGATACTCAAAGAAGATCTCACATCTGGAAGATCATGGTTGATCCAAAAGAGAAATCTCTAGTACCAGGCGATGCTGCTAAAGGTCCAAGAGATGCTAAAGATTGGCACTTTGAGAGAGATAAAAATGGCCATAACTACGTTGACTTGATGTGGGCGTGCGCTAGAACATCTTGGGCTGATAAAGATATGAAAGATACCAAAGGCTGCCACAGCCCGGTATTATCTGAGCTAAAACCAACACTTCACTTCAAAAACCAAAAACAAGTTTATGATGAAGTTATGGGATGGCAAACTCCAGTTAAGAATGAATTCTCTGAAGTTAAGATTGGTATTGAAGGACTTTACTCACTACTTGAGACTAAAAAACTTGACGCAAGTGATAAAGTAAGAGTTTACGAGCTAATTCAAAATGCTCAAGAGATCATCGATATGGTTGAAAAAGATGGTTCGTGGGGTATGCACGGATTTAAATTTACTAAACAAAGACTAGATGCATCTAAAGAGTATATAAAAGAAGCTCAGAGAATTCTAAACAAAAATTTATAGCATTTAGGGGCTAGTTTTAGCCCCTTTAATCTTAAGGGTTTGAAATGAAAAATGGGTTTTTAAAATGTTCGCTACTTCTTAGCCTAAGCGTGGCTAGCCTCTTAGCAAATGTCGATACAAACGACTCTTATGCCATAGGCGCAACAAGCGGCGGATATGTTTTAAAAGGACTGCTAGATCAAAAACAACTAGGTGTTGGCTATGACGCTGATGCAGTGATAAAAGGCTTTAGCGATGCACTAAAGAGCGAGCTAAAACTAAGTGATGATGAGATAGCAAAGCTACTAAACAAAAGAGCTGAAAGCTTAGAGAAGATAGTAAAAGAAAAAGAGGCAGCCAAGCTAAAAGAAAATTTAGCCCAAGGCAAAGCCTATATGGAAAAAAATGCAAAAAACAAAAATGTAAAAACAACAAAATCAAATTTACAATATGAGATCATAAAGGGTGGCTCAAAAGGGGCTACACCAAAGCCTGAGAGCATCATCATAGTAAATTATAAAGCAAGCTTTGTCGATGGCAAGGTCTTTGACGAGACAAAAGAGGCTCCAGCTCATCTTTCGATGCTAAATTTGATCCCTGGACTTGAAGAGGGTCTCATGCTTATGAAAGAGGGCGAGAAGTTTAAATTTGTCATCCCGCCTGAGCTTGCATACGGCGATAGCGGCATGGAGGGGATACCTGGAGGCGAGACTATCGTTTTTGAGATAGAGCTTATTAAGGTCTTAAAGCCTGGCGAACTAGCTGAGGCGGCAAGAAAAATTCATGAAAAAGAGCAAAATGAGGGCGTTAAAAAGCCTCATTAAGGCATAAATGGAGTTAAAAATGCAAAATCAAAATAGCAGAAGAGCCTTCTTTAAACGCATGGCAGTTGTGGCTGCTGGTGCTAGCGTGGCAAGTAGTGGTTTTGCTTTTAAGAGTGAAGAGAGTGCGAAAAAACCACATTTTGGCATGATATTTGACCAAAACAAATGCGTTGGCTGCACGGACTGTGAAGTGGCATGTAGAAAAGTAAATTTAGTCCCAAAAGGACAGATGAGACTTTTCGTAGAGGATAAGACTGATCCAAAGAATTTGCTCGATAAAAGATATGTAAGAGTATCTTGTCAGCAGTGTGAGGATGCACCTTGTGTGGCTGTTTGCCCAACAAAAGCCTGTCACAAGGACATAAAAACTGGCATCCAAACTACAAACATAGATGACTGCATCGCCTGTAAATACTGCATCGTAGCCTGTCCATATGATGTGAGATATATCGATAAGGTTACGCACTCAGCTCAAAGCTGTAACTTTTGTGTAGATACAAATTTAAAGGACGAAAAGGAGCCAGCTTGCGTAGAAGCTTGTAGATATGAGGCGATCGTCTTTGGTGATCTTAACGATGAAGATTCGCACATCAGCAAGCTACTAGCCGTAAAAGACAGCATAAGGCTAAGAGCAGAGCTTGGCACAAAACCAAGCCTTAGATATATTCCTAAAGTAAAAATGGGGGTGTAAGATGGATGGTGCATTAAATTTTACTGCAACATTTTCGCATGGAGTAGAGTGGGGCTGGCCGATCGCTGTTTATCTTTTGCTAGCTGGTATGAGTGGTGGAGCGCTAATCGCTGCCATACTTTTAAAACACTATAAAAAGCAAGAGAGCTTTAGCTCATTTTTCAAGGCTGCTTCGCTTTTAGCATTTGTTAGCATCATGCTTGGTATGGTTTGCTTGATAGCTGATCTTGAAAAGCCGCTTTTATTTTGGAAAATTTTGATTAATTACAACTTCACATCAGTTATGTCTATCGGTGTTGCTGGACTTTGTGTCTTTATACCACTTAGCTTTTTGATGTGCCTTTATGCATTTAATGATGAGATTTCAAATTTCTTAGCTAAAAGTTTAAAATCCTTTAGCACTCTTTTTGCACTAATAATGAAAATTTTAATACCGCTTTATCCATTTTTAAGTCGTATTTGTCTTATTTTTGCTGTAATAATTTGTGCTTATACTGGATTTTTGATCTCAGTTTTGATTAGATTTCCGCTCTTAAACACAGCTGTGCTTCCAGCTTTATTTATAGCTTCAGGACTAAGTGCTGGTATAAGTGGCAGTAGCTTGGTCGCAGCAGCTTTATTTAAAGAAGATCCACATTCAAGCGACCTTCATTCGCTTCATAGCGTAGAATTTAGCGTTTTGGGAGCTGAAATTTTACTCATTTTAATGCTTTTTGTATCGCTTTTACTTGGTTCAAGTTATCAGCAAAATGCAGCTGTTGCCTTTTATAGTGGCGTTTGGGCAAATTTCTTTTGGCTTGGTGTTGTACTAGTTGGCTTTATTGTGCCTTTTGTTTTAAATTTCGCATTTGGCAAAAAAGTAGCTAGCCTAAAATTTAGCTTTTATATCAGTTCATTAGCGGCTGTTATCGGTGTTTTACTGCTTAGGGTGTTTATACTTTATGCGGGACAAACTTATAGCATTTAAAGCAGAGGCGAGCGATGAGAATTTTAAATATCTACCGCTTGTCTTTGATATTATTATTTATTCTTGCTTTTGGTGCAGGGCTTGCGACTTTTTTAGAAAATTTTTATGACACACAAACGGCTAGAGTGCTGGTTTATGAAGCACTCTGGTACGAGTGCGTCATGGCTGCTTGTGCTATTTGCTTAGCTATTAGCATCGTAAAAACCAAGATGTATAAAAAATTTGGCGCATTTTTGATACATCTTGCTTTTATTGTTATCTTCATCGGGGCTGCGCTTACAAGGTATTTTGGCGAAGAGGGCGTTATGCATCTTAGAACCTTGCAAAGCTCAAATGTAATGCAAAGCGTTAAGCCTTACCTTAGAGTCGAAATGCTTGGAGAAAATTTTAGTTATCCATTAAAATTAAGCTTATTTGGTAAAAACGACTTTGAGTTTAAAAATTTTATAGATGGCAAAGAATTTATAATTAACTTGCTTGGATATAAAAAAGATGAAAAAAATGCTCCAGCTACGCTTATTTTAGAAATAAGCTTTAACGGCGAAAAAAAGAGTATTAAACTAAAAGGCGGAGCTGGATATGAGCTGGAGCCTAGTGTGCTAAGTTTTGGTGGACAAGAGGTAAAATTTTACTTTAGCTCAAAGGCTTTAAATTTACCATTTTCATTAAAGCTTGACGAGTTTATTTTAGAGCGATATGCAGGGCTAAATAGTCCATCGTCCTATACAAGTAAAGTAAGTATCGCTGGCAGCAAGTACGACATCTCGCTAAATAATCCACTGACAATTGATGGCTATAAAATTTTTCAGTCTTCATACGATCCTGACGAGCTTGGAAGTGCTTTTGAGATCAGCCGTGATCCTGGCAAAATCCCAACTTACATAGGATATTTTTTGCTTTGCCTTGGCTTTGTGGCAAATTTATTTAGTAAAAAGAGCCGATTTTTTAGGCTACTAAATTTTATAAAAGGTTCGCAAATCGCATTTTTGGCTATCTTGCTTTTAAATGCTACTCCAAATTTTGCTAATGAAAATAATAAAAATTTAGACGCTCATGCAAGCAAATTTGCTAAAATTTTGACTCAAGCTGATAGTAGAATCGCTCCAGCTGGCTCTTACTCAAGAGCTGTGATAAGTAAAATTTCAACCAAAACTACGCTATTTGGGCTTAGTAGCGAGGAGTTAATGCTATCTTTTGCCATCTCGCCAAAAGAGTGGATGGATAAAAGGATAGTAAAGATCACAAGCGAGCGTGTGGGCGAGCTTTTGGGAGTTAATGAGAAATTTGCTAGTTTTAACGATGTCTTTAACGAAAATGGCGAGTATAAGCTGGCTAAATTTGTAGAAGCTGCAAATGAAAAACCCGCCTCAAAAAGAGATAAATTTGACAACGACGTGATAAAATTTGACGAGAGATTAAATGTCTTATACCTTGCACTAAAGGGAGAAATTTTAAAATTTATCCCAGCTAAAAGTGGTGATAAGCTCACGTGGCTAGGCGTAAATGAAGCCTTTGGCTCAAGCGAAATTTCAAGCGAGTTTAAAAGCGTTTTAGGCACTTATATAGAAAATTTAAGCCTTTGTGTAAAAAGTGGCGAGTGCAAAGAGGCTGATAGGAGTTTGGAGAAAATTTCAAGCTATCAAAGAAGCACTCTAGGCTCCCTTGCGCCAAGCGAGGCAAAGGTGGAGCTTGAGGTGCTTTATAACCAAATGGAAATTTTTAAATTTCTTATATATTTTTACATGATCCTTGGGCTAGTTTCGCTCGCTCTTGGCTTTTATAGGCTATTTTCTGGAAAGAAATTTAGATTTGAAAAAGCACTTAGCCTTGCGTTTTATTTTGGCTTTGTGGTGCATTTGTTAAATTTAGCTCTTCGTGCTTATATCTCAGGGCATGTACCTTGGAGTGATGCTTATGAGAGCTTAGTATATATCTCGCTCGCAAGCGTATTAGCTGGAGTTTTATTTTTTAAACATCAAAGCTTTGCTCTTGGAGCTGCTTCACTTTTTGCAAGTGTGAGCTTGCTGGTCGCTCATCTAAATTTTATAAATCCACAAATAACAAATCTAGTCCCAGTTTTAAAGTCATTTTGGCTTAGTGTGCATGTAAGTGTCATTACGGCAAGCTATGGCTTTTTAGGCTTTAGCTTTGTACTTGGACTTCTTGGGCTTCTTTTAATGGCTATAAAAAATAAAAAAAATGAGCAAAAGCTTAGTGAGCAGATAAGATACCTCGCCGCAACTAATGAGCTAAGCCTCATCATAGGACTTAGCTTGCTAACTATTGGAAATTTTCTTGGCGGCGTCTGGGCGAATGAGAGCTGGGGTAGATACTGGGGCTGGGACAGCAAAGAGAGCTGGTCGTACATTACGATAATTATTTATGCCATTGCGCTTCATTTAAGATTTATCCCAAGATTAAAAAATATTTTTGCCTTTTTAGTAGCTAGCGTGCTCTCTTTTGGTTCAGTTATTTTTACCTATTTTGGTGTAAATTTCTATCTAAGCGGACTTCACTCATACGCAAATGGCGATGGATTTAGCGTTTCAAATTTGCTTTATTTGCTTTTAATGCTCTTGGCTTTGCTAATCGCCTTTGCTTATAGAGGTAAGGATATAAAAGAGATTTAGGAGATATGATGAAAAAGAGTTTAGTTTTATTGTTTGCTTGTTTGGGACTATTAAATGCTGGCTATATCAAAGAGGCTTTAAGCGCAAAAGACGATCACAACAAGCTAGCACAAATTTATGAAGATGCTTGCGACAAAGAGAAAAAGGCATCAGGCTGCTATAATCTAGCTGTGCTTTACAGCAGAGGTGATGGCAACGTCAAAAAGGACGAAGCAAAGGCAGCAATGCTTTATGAAAAAGCTTGTGATCAAAATTTCTCTATGGCTTGCAGCAACCTTGGCTACGTCTATGAAAAGGGCAAAGGCGTAGAAAAAGACCTAGAAAAAGCAGTTAAATTTTATGAAAAGGCTTGTAAGGATAACGAGGGTTGCACGGAGCTTGGCTTGCTTTATGCAAATGGTACCGGCGTGACAAAGGATCTTAAAAAAGCAAAAGAGCTTTACGAAATGGCTTGCGCAAACGAAGCTGGCATAGGGTGTGATAATCTTGGCTTTTTATATGTTTATGCACAAGGCGTTGATCAAAACCTTACAAAAGCCACAAAACTTTATGAGCAAGCGTGTATATATGGATATGAAAAGGGCTGCAACAACTACGCTATCATGCTAGCTGAGGGCAAAGGTGTGAAAGAAGATTTAGAAAAAGCACGTGAAATTTTTACTAGAAGCTGCAAAAATGGCTTAAAAGAAGCGTGTGAGAATTTAGAAATTTTAGGAAAGCATTGATGCTTTGATAGAGCCAGTCCAGTGGCATTTAAAGCTTATGTAATATAAAAATGAGACAAAATACTAAAGGAGATAATATGATTTTACGTTCTATCTTGGGTTCAGCACTACTGGCGACCTTGATTTTTGGTGCTTCGGCAAATGAGCAAACTGTCAAAATGAAACCGATGTTTCAAAGCGTGGATCCTAGCAAGGCTACACTAGTAGGAAGCGGCGAGGGCAAGGAGTATTGTGCTGTTTGTGGAATGAATTTGGTTAAATTTTATAAGACTAATCATGTATATAACGGTAAGCAAGTAGCATCACTTCACTGCTTATACGAGCTAACAAAAGGCAAGATCCCAAGCGACGCACAAGTTGTTGATACTAAAAATCTAAATTTGATCGATGTAAATAAAGCCTTTTATGTCGTTGGTAGTAGTGTCAAGGGCACAATGACTAGAAATAGCAAATATGCCTTCTCAACCGAGGCTGACGCAAAAGAATTTCAAGCAGAAAATGGCGGCGAGATAATGAATTTTGCTAAAGCTTACGAGATAGCTGGACAGGATTTCGAGGGTGATAATAAAATGATAAAAGCTAAACGTGAGGACGGCGTTTATGCGCATGGTAAAGAATTTTATGAAGCAAACTGCGAAAAAACAGATCCAAAAGGCTTTAAAGCTATCTCTGAGCTAAAAGCTCATCTTAAACAAGTATGTGACTCAAAAGAGGCTAGCAAAGCCCCAGAGTATGATAAACACCTACAAGCTGCCGCTTTGTATCTATGGGACGCTCCAGCAAATTTAGGTACTAGCAATCAATCTTCAAAAGCTAAACAAGAAATAAAAAAACCTGAGAGAATAGTCGTACCAAAAGGTGCAAGATGTGCGGTATGTGGCATGCTCGTCAAAAATTCTCCATGGGCGACACTCATCAAAGCAGATGGCAAGGATTATTATTTCGATGGTGTAAAAGACATGGCGCAATTTTACTTTGCGGATGGCAAAATGAAAGATGCTTATGTGAGCGATTATTACACGCTAGAAAAGCTTGATGCAAAAGATGCGTTTTATGTTCATGGCTCAAACGTTTATGGACCAATGGGTGATGAGTTTATTCCATTTAAAGACGAAGCAAAGGCAGAGAGCTTTTTAAAAGATCATGCTGGCAAAGGTGTCATAAGATTTGACGAGATAAAGAATTTTATTGGTAAATAGTGTGAAATTTCTAGTTTTTTTGGCGTTATTTTTTGGACTTTCTTATACGCTTTTAGCAGCACACTACCTTAGCTTTGATCATAAAGCAAAGCAAGATGAGCTAAGAGAAATTTCTAAGATAACAAGAGCAAATGCTGCTTTTAGTTTTAACCAAAAGGGGCAAAAAGGCTTTGTCTATGATAGGTAAAAATTTTATAAACTATGCTGTGGTTCTGCTTTTTAAAGATAGAAAGGATCACCTTTTTAGCTTTTGCCTCTTTGCACTCATTATTTTTGTGTTAAGCTCGGTACTTTTTATCTCTGGATCGATCCAACATGATCTTATAAATTTAGTAAAAGATAGATCAAGTATCGTAGTGAGCGCATTTCGTGCTGGCAAAGGCGATCTAATGCACCCTGGCTATATCTATGACATCTCAAAGATTGATGGCGTAAGTGATGTAAAGGGCGTAGTTGATGGAGAGTACTACTTCGTTCAAAAGCGCGTTTGGTTTCATCTATATGAAGATGATAGCTTAAAAGAGGATGAGATGATCGTCGGAGAAGGTGTAAAGGTAGCGATGAATGAGCTTTACTACGACGAGAGCTTTAATTTTCTAACTGAAGAGCGCATGATACCGGTAAAGATATTAAAGACTATGCCAGCACAAAGTGGCTTAATCTCAAATAACGCTATATTTTTGCATCCAAATACGCTAAGGGCTATCTTAAATTTAAAAGATGAAGAGTATACAAAGCTCTACGTTGAGGTGCCAAATACCGATGAGATCAGTGAAGTAGCTTTAAAGATAGAGAATTTATACCCAAATTCATTTGCTCTTAGTATAGAAGATGAGGTGGCTAAGGTTAGGCACCTTTACTATTATAAGGGTGGAATTTTTATGAGCATTTACGTTAGTGTTATGCTTATATTCTTTGTCTTGCTTAAAAACCAAATTTCACTCGCCTATGGTAGTAAAAAGCGTGAAATAGCTATTTTAAGAAGCATTGGTTTTTGTATAAAAGACATTATATTTTTAAAATTTATACAAAATTTCATCGTTAGTGTTAGTGCTTTTTTACTCGGTGTTATGCTGGCTTATCTCTTTGTTTTTGTATTAAATGCTCCGCTTTTAAAAGGGATATTTTTAGGTGATGAGCTTTTAAATTTTACAAATTTCACGCCTATTTTAGAGTTTGACAAGCTCTTTTTGATCTTTGTTTTTGGTGTGATACCATTTTTGGCGTTTGTACTTATACCTTCGTGGAGAGTAGCAAGTAGTGACATAAATGAGGGGCTAAAATGATAAATATAAGAGGTGTTAGCCTAGTTTATAACCAAAACAAACAAAATGAGTTTTGTGCTTTAAAAAATATAAATTTAGATATTAATGACGGCGAGCTAGTAATACTAAAAGGCATTAGTGGAAGCGGTAAAAGCACCCTACTTTCTCTTATCGCCCTGCTTCAAAAGCCAACTAGTGGAGAAATTTTGATAGATGGTACTAACATCGCAAAGTTGCCTGACGCCTTTTGCTCTGAGCTTAGACACAAAAGACTTGGATTGGTTTTTCAAAATTTTAACCTTATTGATGGCTTGAGTGTATATGAAAATTTACTAGCTCCATTTGCTCTAACAAATTTTAAGGCAAGTGTGCGAGATGAGATGATAAAAAAGGCTCTAAGCCTCGCAAATATCGCTCATAAAAAAGATGAGAACGTATCAAATTTAAGTGGTGGCGAGCGTCAAAGATGTGCGGTAGCTAGGGCTTTATCTATGGATGCTAACATCATCTTGGCTGATGAGCCAACGGCAAATTTAGATAGAGATAATGCACGTGCATTTTTAGGCTTGCTAGAGTCTTTTAAAGCTCTAAAAAAGAGTGTTATTGTCGCTACTCACGATAGCATTTTTGATGAGCTAAGTGCAACAGATAGGGTTGTTAGCTTGCAAAACGGAGAGATAGTATGAGTGTCTTTTTATCAAACGCCGTTATTGCCTTTTTGTTAGCGGAGTTTGTACTGTTAGTTTTGATGAGTATTTCGCTCTTTTACGTCATTAGGATCGTGAGATCGTGGGACTACAACGCACTAACATCGCTTCAATACTCGCTTGAAAAACAAAACTATCTTGTAAATACTATCTTGCTTTTTTGTGTCTGTATCAAGATCATATTGTTTATATTTTTTGCGCTTTGCCTAAATGAACTCTCTGATATTGTGCCTGGCGCTATGTGTTCAGCTGGCGTGATCGGCTCAAATAAATTTGGTGGTATATTGATGCTCACTAAAATTTTGCTGATCTTTGGGCTTGGCATTTGGCTGGTTATAAATAAGCTTGACTTGCAGGCTCTAAATTTCCCTTATCTAAAGAAAAAATACGCCATTTTTATCTGCCTTTTTGTCATGATATTAGTCGAACTTGGTGTAGAAATTTCGTTTTTTTACAATATCCCACTAAAAGTGCCGGTCTTTTGCTGTTCTGTTACTTTTCAAGCTCCAAAGCTACCATTTGGCTATACAAATTTTGGCTTAGTGAGTGCATTTTATGTGCTCTTTTTTGTCATTTTGGTACTAAATTTTTTAAAGCAAAGTATGGCGAGCTTTGTGGCAAATTTGTTGTTTTTGGTGCTTAGTTACTACGCCATTACCTACTTTTTTGGCCTTTATGTTTACGAGCAGCCAAACCATAAATGCCCATACTGCATGCTAAAAGGTGACTATTTTTATGTTGGCTACCTCATCTGGGGTAGTTTGTTTCTCGGTGTATTTTACGGCCTTATGCCATATCTTGTTGAGATTATCACAAAGACTAACTACTCGCACAAGCTTAAATTTTCATCTATCTGGCTAAGTGTTTGCGTGCTGATCTGTGCACTTTACGTTCTAAAATATTATTTGTTAAGAGGATTTTTATTTTGATAAAACAAATTTTTTCTTTGTGTTTGTTAGCTCTAGTCTTAGCCGTACTTGCCTATAATGCCGATATAAGCGATGATAAAATTTTGGTTTTAAATAATGGCAAATCAGAGCCGATCGAGGAGCTTACACCAAATAAATATATATGTTATGAGAGCAGGACACTCATCGCGGATAATAATGATACAGCTCAAGCCATCATGCCAAATGGTGATATCTACTTCTTTAACGACATTACAAATTCTTTCATCTGGTATATGGCTGAAAAAGATAAAGATAAGATCAAACTATATGTCTACTCAAAGGATACAAACCGCTATATTCTAGCGCAAGATGCTTGGTATTCAAGGGTTGATATAACGCCGATGGGATACGGCATAGGGGCGTACGAGTTTCACACCTACGGCATAAATGACAACTATTTTAAAGAGGTCTTACTATACGC
Organism: Campylobacter concisus; assembly: GCF_001298465.1. Taxonomy (NCBI): domain Bacteria; kingdom Pseudomonadati; phylum Campylobacterota; class Epsilonproteobacteria; order Campylobacterales; family Campylobacteraceae; genus Campylobacter; species Campylobacter concisus. Next base: position 1,816,602 of record NZ_CP012541.1, on the reverse strand, counting down.
AGCACGTGGCGAAACGCTACTAAATCCATATATAAACATCTTGCTTTCAGAAAATAAGATATAAATTTATGTAGCTCTAAATTTGCTAGAACCCTGTTGGATTATTTTTAGTATTAAAGGCCTTTTTCGTTTAACTTTTTATAAACGTCACACCCTGGTTGAAGCCCTAATTCGCAAGCTTTATAAAAATATTCTTTTGCTATGTGGTAGTCTTGTTTTGCGCCTTTGCCTTTTAGATAAAAAGCTCCTAAATTAAAACAACCGCGATTGTATCCATTATCGCAAGCTTTTTCATATAATTCTAGGGATTTACTGTAGTCTTGCTCTACACCTTGACCGTTTTCATATAAAATTCCTAAATTAGAGCAACTATCATTAACTCCATCGTCACAAGCTTGTTTGTATAGATAAGCCGCTCTATAATAGTCTTGTTTCACACCTTGGCCATTATTGTATGAAATTCCTAAGTTGTAACAACTCATACTGTATCTGTCATTGCAAGCTTTTTGCCATAATTGAGCTGCCTTATAATAGTCTTGCTCTACACCCAGACCATTTACATATAAAACTCCCAAATTGTGGTAGGCTTGGGCGATATTGCCATCGCAAGCTTTTTCGTATAGTTTGATAGCTTTGGTATAGTCCTGCTCTACCCCTTGTCCTCTTTCATAAAAATTACCTAGATTATAGCAGCCATTAGCATATCCGCCATCACAAGCTTGTTTATATAGATTGGCCGCTTTATAGTAGTCCTGCTTTAGATATTTGCCTTCTTCGTATAAATTTCCTAAATTAAAACAACCTATAGCATTTTTACCGTCACAAGATTTATTGTATAGCTCTATGGCTTTGTTATAGTTTTGTTCTACACCTTGGTTTTTTATATATAAAACACCTAGATTAGAACAGCTTAGTGCATGTCCATTATTGCAAGCTTCTTCGTATAATCTAGCCGCCTTATTGTGGTCTTGCTCTACACCTTGACCATCCTCATATAAAAGCCCTAAATTATAACAACCAATACTATATTTGGCATCACAAACTTTTTGCCACAATTGAGCAGTTTTATAGTAGTCTTGTGTAGTGCCTTGACCGTTATAGTATAAAAATCCTAAGTTATAACAAGCTTGAATAATTTCACCATTACAAGCCTTTTCGTATAACTTAGCTGCTTTATTGTAGTCTTGTTTTACACCCTGGCCATTTATATACAAAAGTCCTAAATTATAGCAATTGCCATTATTTCCATCATTACAAGTTTTAGTAAATATCTCGACTGCTTTGTTGTAGTCACCTTTGCTGTAAGCCTCAAGTCCAAGTTCTACTAGATCCTTGGAGAATCCAATAGTTAGTAAGATTGTGTATAAAAGAACAGCCTTTTTCATTTTTTCTCCATTTTTGTAAATTTGTAGTTATTGTGGTTTGGCTTGCCTCTTTGTTAGAGAAACAAGCCTAAGTTAGTATCTAACGTTATTAACTTTTAAAAAGTCTCTTAAGTCTTCGTATTCGCTATTTTCGAAGTAGCGCCATTTGCCAGGCTTTAGCATATCAAGGCTAACACGCCCAAAACTAACACGTTTTAGATCCATCACTTCAAGATCAAAGTAGCCAAAGAAGCGACGAAGCTCCCTATTTTGACCCTCATTGATGATGACCTTTAGTTTTGTATAACCACCGCTTGAGCCAAAGACTTTGTAGGCTAGAAATGGCTTAAATTCCATTGATTTTATAGTGGTTTTTGCGTGAGCGCCTTTGGTGGCGTCCTTGGCGAAAAAGCCATTTGTCATAGCTTCTATCACCTCTTTTGTCACCTCGCCTTTTACCTTTAGGTAGTATTCGCGCTCTAAGTCGCTATTCATTAGCGCTGTGGCGATTGCTGGGGCGTCAGTTAGTAAAAGTAGCCCCTCACTTGCATAGTCTAAGCGCCCTACGCTAACAAATTTGGCAAATTTCTTATCTAACGTGTCATATATCGTCTTTCGTCCGCGGTCATCTTTCTTGCTAACTAGCTCACCCTTTTGTTTGTGATAAACGATAACGGTAAATTCTTTTTTTAGCTTTATCAAACGGCCATTTATACGCACTTTGTCATCTTCATCCACGCTTGTGGCAAGGTCGCTAACCACACGTCCTGCTATGCTAACCTTGCCAGCTTTTATCAGCTCATCTGCCTCACGGCGTGAGTAGCTTGTGTTATGTGAGATAAATTTATTTAGTCTTGTTTTTTCCATTTTATAGTCCTAAATTTGCAAGGTCGTGGATGTGTAAAACGCCTACGGGAACGCCATTTTCTACGACGGCTAGAAGCTGAATTTTATACTTTTCTATGAGGGCTAACGCATCTACTGCTAACATCTCTTTGTTATCTATCTCTTTTGGATGCAGTGTTGCAAATTTCATCGCTGGCTCTTCTAGATCAAAGTCCTCTCTCATAAGTGCGCGCCTAAGATCGCCGTCACTTAAAAGGGCGTCTAGCACACCATCTTCACCGACTATTAAAACTGTGCCAAGCTTGCCATGCGTCATCGTATCGATCGCGCTTTTTAGGGTTGCATTCCAGCGAACTATCGGTAAATTTTCGCTTCTCATCACGTCTTTGACCTTCAAAAATAGCCTCTTGCCAAGGCTGCCACCTGGATGAAAATTTGCAAAGTCCTCTTTTTTAAAGCCGCGCTTTTGCATCAAACAAACAGCTAACGCATCGCCAAGAGCTAACGTTAGCGTGGTTGATGCCGTTGGAGCAGCATTTAGCGGGCACGCCTCTTTTTCTACATTTATATCTATAAAAGCATCGCTAAATTTACCAAGTGAGCTTGATATGCTTCTTGCCATGGCGACGATTTTCACACCAAAGCGCTTTACATGAGGCAAAATTTTGACAAGCTCATCGCTCTCGCCACTAAAGCTAATGGCTAACAAAACATCGTCCTTTTCTATCATGCCTAGATCTCCATGCATAGCCTCTGTTGGGTGTAAGAAAAAGCTTGGCGTGCCAGTGCTTGCAAGCGTGGCAGCGATCTTTGCTCCCACGTGACCGCTCTTGCCTACGCCTGTTACTATGACCTTGCCTTTTGCGTTATATATTAAATTTACAGCATCTTCTATCTCTACGCTTTTAGCGTGTCTTAAAAGCTCGTTTGCTTCTACATCTAAGACTTCAGCTGCGATTTGGTTTATTGTCTGCATAAATTTCCCCTACATTAGATAGATGATCGGCACGATAGTTGGGGACTTTTTGACCTTTCTAAATATGTGCTTTCTGATCACTTGGCGCACCTGTGACTCGAGCAGTCTGCCATCTTTTAAAAGCTCTTCTTTGACGTTGCTTAGGTATTGTTCTAGCACGCCCTCCATCTCTTTTCTAAACTCAGCGTCTTGCTTGTCGCCCACAAGGCCGTAGCTGATGACACGAGGCTTGTTGATGAGTTTTGCGCCGTGACGTGAAATTTGAGCGATTATCATGACGACACCTGCTTCAGCGAGGTTTTGTCTGTCGATCACGACGTCGTCTGCGATTTGTTTATTTATTTGATTATCTATGAAGACTTTGCCAGTTTTTACCGTTTTTACACGTTTTAGGTACTTTTGACAAACCTCCATCTGATCGCCGTCACTCATTAGATAGATATTTCTCTCGTCTACGCCGCAGCTTATAGCTGTCTCTTTGTGCTTTGCGATGTGGTTGTACTCGCCATGCACCGGCAAGAAAAATTTTGGCTTTATGAGGCGAAGCATCAGCTTTTGCTCTTCTTGTGCTGCGTGGCCGCTGACGTGGATCTCGCTAAAGTCTTGGTAAGCGACGCTCGCACCTGATTTTAGTAAGAAATTTAGCACCGTTGAGACGCTGTTTTCGTTGCCTGGGATAGCTTTTGAGCTGATGATTATCTGATCGCTTGGCTTTATCTTTATATATTTGTGCTCATCTGTAGCCATGCGGTAAAGCGCGCTCATGGTCTCGCCCTGGCTGCCAGTAGTGACGATAAGTACCTCATCATCTTTAAATTTACCAACCTCGTTTGCGTCGATAAAAATTTTCTTATCAAGCTTGATGTAGCCAAGCTCCATCGCAGTGTATAAATTTCGCTCCATTGATCTGCCGATGACACAGACTTTGCGGTTGTATTTTAAGCCCCACTCGATCGCTTGATAGACGCGGTGGATATTTGAGCTAAATGTGCTCATTATGACGCGCCCTTTTGCTTTTGAAAATATCGCGTCAAAGGTCTTGCCAACGCTGCTTTCACTCTTTGTAAAGCCCTCTTTATAGCTGTTTGTGCTATCGCTTAATAGACAGAGCACGCCACGCTCGCCATAATACGCTAGTCTGCCAAGGTCTGTTGGGTAGCCGTCTATCGGCGTGTGGTCGATTTTAAAGTCGCCTGTGTGGATGATAGTGCCTGCCTTTGTCGTGATAGCAAGTGCAGAAGCATCGATGATAGAGTGCGTTATATGTATCCATTCGACTTCAAAGTCGCCTATAAGATATGGTTTTCTCTTTTCAACTGATCGAAAGAGCGAGCGCTCTTGTTTTAATCCGTGCTCTTCAAATTTATTATTTATCATGCCAAGTGGAAGCGGTGTGGCGTAGATAGGAAATTTAAACTCTTTGTAAAAATAAGGCACCGCGCCGATGTGATCCTCGTGTGCGTGAGTGATGATGACGCCTTTTATCTTATCTTTTATCTTGCGAACGTAGTCAAAGTCTGGGATGAGGATATCCACGCCGTGCATGCTCTCGCTTGGAAAGCTCATGCCGATATCGACGATGATCGCACTTGTTTCAGTCTCAAATATCGTCATATTGCCGCCGATCTCGCCAAGACCGCCAAGTGGTGTTATGCGAATTTTATGCTCGCTTGAATTTAGATATTTTAGTGGCTCAAGTCTTAGCTCGTGAGTGGCTTTGTTTGCCTCCATCGCGCTTGCGATGTCTTGTTGCCACTGCTCGTTGCCATTTAGCTTTGCAGGTAAATTTTTCTTTGGTTTTTTAGCCTTTTTAGGTTTTTCTTTTTGCTCTTTTGTCTCGTTTTTAACTTCAGCTTTTGGCTCTTGCTTTGGCTTTTCTTTTTGCTGTTTTTGCTCTTTTGGCTTATTGTTTTCGCCATTTTTGTTTTGATTTTTATTGTTTCTTGGCTTTTTTGGGCGAGGATTTTGACTTTTTGGCTCGCCATGCGCTTCATTTTCAGCTTGCTCTGCTGCAAAGAAGTTATCTATCACGCTTTTGCTTGCTAGTGAGGTTTGCTCGGTAGTTTCACCCTCTTGTTTTGGCTTATTTTTTGGTCTAAATCTTCGTCTTTTGTTGTTTTTACTTTGGTTAGTTACAACTTTCTCTTCGTTTTTGTCGTTCATTATCTTCCTTTAATCTTTCAAATACTTTTAGATAAGAATCGACATCTAGCTCATGTGGACGTAAATTTTGAGCTAAGCCTAGGCCTTCAAAAGTTTCTTCTAACGCCTTTTTGTCAAAATTTGTGGATAAATTTTTCAAAAGCGTCTTTCTTGGCGAAGCAAACGCAGCTCTTAAAAATGCTTTAAAAGCCTCGTATTGTTTTGCATCTTTGAATATCCCGTCTTTGCCAAAAATCTTTTTTGTTTTTTGTAGTTTGATGACTGAGGATGTGACCTTTGGAGGTGGATTAAAAAGCTTTGCATCCACGTCAAACAAAAGCTCACACCTGCCTTGCAGTGAAGCGAGGATCGATAAAGCGCTAAATTCTTTATCCTTGCTCTTTGCACTAAATTTAAGAGCAACCTCTTTTTGTATCATCACAATAAGCCCAAGGCATTTTTCGTCATCTACCGCATTTAGTATCATCTTTGTAGCAACGTAATAGGGTAAATTTGCGACCAAAAAGTAGTTCTCGCTACTTAGTCCGCCCTCTTGCTGCCACTGCTCTAAAGCATCTTTACAAAAAAGTTTTAATTGTCCATTTTGGATCTCATTTACAAATTTGACCTTTAAAATTTGAAACAGCTCACAATCTATCTCAAAAGAGGTCGTCTTATAAATTTGCAAAAGTCTAAATGTCAAATCACCTAAGCCAGGCCCAATCTCAACGACGTTTTCTACGTCCTTGGGTATCGCTTGGATGATCTTATCTAGTGTCGCTTTGTCTTGTAAAAAATTCTGTCCAAAGTGCTTTTTTGCCTTTATCATAGCCGCGATATTAGCCAAAAATTACTTATACAATGATTACAAGTTTAGTTTAATCATATATAAAATGGACTATAATCACTAAATAACAACAAAATAAGGCGCAAATTTGAGTAGGGCAAATACCTTAAAATACTTTTTATTATCACAATATTTAGAGCCAAAAACCTTAGACGAGCCAAAAAAGACAAATAGCAAATTTAAAAAATCAATGGACCTTGAGATCGCAAATTTTGATGAGAAATTTATGCAAATTTTAAGAGCATTTGACAGGTCACTTTTAAAAAATGGTGTAGAAATTTCGATTTATGGCGGCATTTTTGAGACTGACTTGCTCGCCCTTGCGATATCAAAGCTAGCAAAGGTGAAATTTGAAAAAGAGCAAATTTTAGAGGAGCTACGCTCTGAGCAAACTAGCTTTGAAAAGGCATTTTGTTATAAGCTTAAGCTCTATGGCGATCTAGTATTTTGCAAAAATGAGCAAAGTTTTGCTTTAAAAGATGCAAATTTAGATGATGAGCTAAGCCCATTTTTCACGCCAAACTCATCAAATGAGCTCTTTATCCCAACGGCTCCTTGGGCGATGGTGCGTCTAAACCACCTAAAAGAGATCAGCCAAAGCGACTTTAACAAAGAGTGCGAGCATATCAAGGATAACATTTCTATCCACAAAGAGAAAATGCGTCTAAGTGACTATGTAAAAGCAGTCCATGAGGAACTAAAAAGCTCGCTAAAGACACCGTTTTGTAAAGATGTGATCAGGCTTGAAGTAAGGATCGCTGATCCAAATTTTAAAGAGAACGACGGCCTTTTAAATAGCTTTTTTATAGATGATATAAATTTACTTGTCAAATTTTATGAGTCAGGCAGGACGCATGAGCTAACGGATCAGTTTTTAGACGAGAGCGGTGAGAATAAATTTGAGCGGCTTGACGTTAGAGATGAGCTAAATAAAAGGGCAGTTAGGGACTTTTTTAAGGCTGATCGCTATCCAAGATCGGCCTTTGCAAGTGACTTTGCCTTAAATTTCTCACAGCAAATGGCGCTAAACAATATAATAGAGAAATTTAAAGATGGAAATGGTGGAATTTACAGCGTAAATGGCGCTCCAGGCACTGGAAAAACGACGCTTTTAAAGGATGTGATGGCTGAAGTGGTGACGCTTAGGGCGATGAAGCTCGCGCAAATGAGCAGGCATGATATCTTTGAGCCAGTTTATGACAGCGATGAAAAGGCGCTTTATTTTAGGCTAAATGACGAGCTACAAGGCTACGAGATGGTCGTTAGCTCTTGTAATAACGGCGCGGTTGAGATTTTGAGCAAGGAGCTAAGTCAGCTAAAGAGCATAGGGGATTATGCGGGCGAGATTGATTATTTTAAATTTATAGCCACAAGGCTGCTCTCGGCTGATGAAAAGAGTAAATTTGGCGAGAAGTCCTTTATTTCAAAGCCAGCTTGGGGGCTATTTTGCGTGGCGCTTGGATCAAAGCAAAACAAGTCAAATTTTATTTTTAATGCAATTAATGGCGTAAAGATCGAGCCGACTCACAGCCAGTTTGACAAGATCGCAGGCGAATATGGCGAGTTTTTGGAACAAGATGGCTTTTTGATGGGGCTTGGCAAGTACCTTGCAGTGGGCGAGGGGATAGATGACTTTGATGAGGCGAAGGAGAAATTTAACCTTGCACTTCACGAGGTAAATTTACTTTTTAGTGAGATCAGGATCAAAGAAGAGGAGTTAAAGAGTCTTAAAACAGAGCTAGCTGATGTTGATAGAAGGCTTGAGAGTTATAACTCAGCCAAGCAGATAGAGGAGCTTTTATCTCCGCTTGAGAGCGAATTTGCTAGCCTTAGTGACGAGCTTGACGATAAAAAGGCTGAATTTAGTAAGCTAACAAGAGTTGTTAGTCAAAATGAAGCTTTGCAGGAGTATCTAAGTACACCAGAAAAGCCGCCATTTTTTATCTTTCAGCAGATTTTTAAGACAGAGGCCTTTGAAAAGTATAACGACGAAGCGCTAAAGGTTGGCGAGATAAACCGCCAGATAGCTGAGCAAAATTTAAAAGCTAGCAAGCAAAATGGCGAGAGTAAAGAGAAAAATGAAGCAAGGCTAAATGAGCTAAATAGCGAGATAGCAGGGCTTGAGAGCAGGGCTGCAGAGCTTGGCACTAAGATAAATCTTTACAAAAGGCTGCAAAGCGACTTTGCTAGACGCCAAAAGATACTTGGCAGGAGCGAGGAGCTAGATATCTTTCTAAACGGCAGCTTTAGCGAGAGTAATGAGGAAATGCAAAAGAGTATGCCATTTATGATGGAGTTTGGCATAGATGAGAAATTTCACAAGACAAAGCTTTTTAAGGCTAGGATAGAGCTTTTTAAAGAGGCATTAAATTTGCACAAGGCAGCGATATTTGCCTGCAAGGAGGCTGTCAGGACAAATTTGCGTGCCCTTAGTGTTATCTTTAACGATGAGAAGATGGCAGAGAAAAATGGCCTTGATGCAAAACATAGACGTGAGATCATCAAGGGTTTATTTTTGCTAACGCCAGTTATTAGCTCGACTTTTGCCTCGTTTAATAACACCTTTAAAGACCTTTTAAATGGCGATATAGGCATGCTTTTGATAGATGAAGCAGGGCAGGCAAATTTAACTAACGCGTTAGGCGCACTACTTCGCTCAAAGATGGCTGTCGTGGTCGGCGATCCGCTTCAGCTTGAGCCTGTCGTAACGCTGCCAGTTAGTTTAAATAACGCGATCCTTAGCTACTGCGAGGCAAAAGATGAGTTTAACCTGCTAAAGTCATCAGTACAGCTTAGGGCTGACAAAGCGCAAAAGATCGGCACATATATAAAAGGTAGCGGCGAGAGCATCTGGGTCGGCTCGCCACTCATTGTGCATAGAAGGTGCGCTAACCCTATGTTTGAGATCTCAAACGAGACAACATATGACAATATGATGATACTTGGGCGAGATGGGGCTAGTAAATTTGCAAACACTAACGTGCAAACAAAATGGATAAACGTTAGCTCTGGGGAGTGGATAGGCAATTACAACAAAGCCGAGGGTGAGGTGGTTAAAGAGCTCTTGGCAGGTGAGCTAGCTAGTCAGAATTATAACATCAGGATAATAACGCCATTTAAAGATGTTTGTAGAAATTTAAAAGGTGCTGGCACTATCCACACTATGCAGGGCAAAGAGGCTGATGTTATTGTCTTTGTGTTAGGCGGTGCGACAAAGGGCGCTAGAGCGTGGGCTGCTAGCAAGCCAAACCTGCTAAACGTGGCGCTAACAAGGGCAAAAGAGGTTATTTATATAGTTGGAAACCGAGAAAATTGGGCGAGCTTGCCATATTTTGAGGTGGCAGCTAGGAAGATAGACAAAGGATAAATTTGAATCATTTTGCAAAACGCATAATCCCATGCCTCGACGTAAAAGACGGCAGGGTCGTAAAAGGTGTAAATTTCGTAGGACTTGTCGATGCTGGAGACCCAGTCGAGATAGCTAAAAGATACAACGACGAGGGCGCTGACGAGCTTTGTTTTTTGGATATCACAGCCTCTCACCTTGGCCGTGATACGATAGTCGATGTCGTAAAAAAGGTCGCAAGCAAGCTTTTTATACCGCTAACCGTTGGCGGTGGCATACGCACGATCGACGACATCTCTCGCCTTTTAAATGCAGGCTGTGACAAGGTGAGTCTAAACTCATCGGCGATAAAAGATCCAAATTTGATAGACGAAGCGGCTAAGAAATTTGGCTCGCAATGTGTCGTCGTAGCGATCGACGCTAAAAAGATCGAAAATGGTTATAGCGTTTTTATAAATGGCGGCAGGATCGATACCAAAAAAGATGCCTTTGCTTGGGCAAAAGAGGTCGAGTCGCGTGGAGCAGGGGAAATTTTGCTAACGTCTATGGATAATGACGGCGTCAAACAGGGCTTTAGTCTGGAGCTAACAAGGATCTTTAGCGCGCTTTCTATACCGACTATCGCAAGCGGAGGTGCAGGGAAAATGGAGCATTTTAAAGATGCTTTTGAGGCCGGGGCTGATGCGTGTTTGGCGGCTTCGATATTTCACTTTGGCGAGATCGAGATAAAAAAGCTAAAAGAGTATCTTAAAGCAAACGGCGTTGAGGTTAGACTTTGATGTTAGTTATCTCAGCTGGAAAAAATGAAATTTTTGACTTTGCCTTGCCGATGGGGGTGGGACTAGTCGATATGGCGATAAATTTGACAAAGTTTTTGCAAAAAAGATCATGTGTTGGGGCGGATGAAAAGGGCGTAAATTTAAAGAATATTGACCCGCACTATCTTGCAAAGATCGAGGCTAAATTTGCAAACTCATCAAACCCAGAGGTGCAAAATTTAAGCCAAAATTTGTCAAAAAACCCAGAGCGAAATTTATATCAAATGCCAGAAAAGATAGTTTTTGTTGGCTCGGCAGGTCTATATAAAGATGGTGAAATTTTGCAAATTTATGAAAGCTCGGTTGGGGCAAATGTTGAAATTTCTAGCATAGAAAATAGATCTTATTCGCCTATCGAGTGTGAAATTTCTTCTATCGTTTCACGTGGAACTATCAAAACAAATTCATCAAATTTTATAACGACAGATAAAAATTTGGCCCATAAAATGTTTGAAAAAGGATATTTTTTAGAAAATATGGAGTTTTTTTCTGTTCTAAAAGTGGCTCAAATTTTTAAAATTCCAGCTTATGGAATTTTCGTAGCGACAAATTTTTGCGATGAAAATGCGCATGCTGATTTTATAAAAAATCACTCTGCAGCCAAAGAACTACTAACAAAATATGTAAAGGAAAATATGTGAAAAATTTGCTTGATCTTAGCATCGAAGAGTTAAAAGAGCTGGTCTCTCCCTCTTTTAGAGCGACGCAAATTTATGAGTGGGTGTATAAAAAAAATGCTACGGAATTTAGCCAAATGCTAAATTTGCCAAAAGATATGCGCCAGGATCTAGCCGAGAAATTTTATCTTGATCCACTAAAATGCGTAAAATTTGAGCAAAGTAGCGACGGCTCGATCAAGTATCTTTTCGAGTTAAAAGATGGGCTAAAGATAGAGAGCGTTTTGCTGCCAATGAAAGAGGAGATCAGCGACGAGGATGGTAAGGTTAGTCGCCATGCTCGTTACACTGTTTGTGTTAGTTCGCAAGTCGGCTGTAAAATGGGCTGTGCTTTTTGCCTAACAGCAAAGGGCGGACTTGTTAGAAATTTGACTGCTGGCGAGATCGTAGGGCAAATTTTGTGGATAAAAAGGGAAAATAACATACCATACGAAAGGCGCATAAATGTCGTTTATATGGGTATGGGTGAACCACTCGATAACCTTGCTAACGTTAGTAAAGCGATCAAAATTTTAGCACTTAATGAGGGTCTAGCCATATCGCCACGCCGTCAAACCGTTTCAACTAGCGGCCTTGGTAGTCAGATAAAAAAGCTTGGTGAGATGGACCTTGGTGTCTTGCTGGCTATATCGCTACATGCTGTTACTAATGAGCTTAGAAGTCGCCTGATGCCGATAAATAAGGCCTATAATATCGAGGCTGTTATGGACGCTGTTAGGGGATTTCCTATTGATATGCGAAAGCGTGTGATGTTTGAATACCTTGTTATCAAAGACCTAAACGACAGCGTTAGTGATGCAAAAAAGCTGGTAAAACTACTGCACGGTATCAAGGCAAAGGTAAATTTGATCTATTTTAACCCGCATGAAGGTAGTGAATTTGGACGACCTGAGCTTTCTAGCATGCTAAAATTTCAAGAATACCTAAGAGATCATGGTGTCACTTGCATGATCAGACAGAGTAAAGGACTTGATATAAGTGCGGCTTGCGGACAGCTAAAACAGCGCAATGAAAATCAAAAATTTAAAACTAACGTTAGCGATAAGAGTACAGCTAAAGCAGAAGAAAAACCAACTAACGATAAAACTAACGTGAGTAAAAAATGACAGCTCTTGATATCGCCGAGATAATCTTTATAGTGCTGGTTGCTGGCGTTGGACTTGGACTTATCATTAAAGTTTTAAAAGATGAAAATAAAACTTCAAAATAAAATCTAAAAAATTTGGCATGAAATTTTGTGTGAAAAATAAAAACACAAAGTTGATTGCCAAAATTTAAATCACAATGTGGCGACACTAAAAATCTAATTCTATTTTTTAATAAAAATTCTGTTTCAAAATTAAAAGCAAAATTATGAAAAATTTTTATAGATTATTTTTACTAGAAAGACTTTTTAAAATTTAAATATTTTAATTATTTGCTTCTTTTGCAAATTTATAAAACTCACTTTCGGCATCAAATTTGCTTTTTATCTTGTAAAAAATTTCATCAAATTTAAATGAAATTTCGTCCGAGTGAAGTAAGAGCCTTTTTGCTCCAGTTAAATTTATCCGCTCACGCTCGCTCATCTCTTTATCTAAAATTTTCTCGATCTGCGGACGTGACAAACCATAAAGTGGTTCGCCAAGGATCTTGTGTTTCACATGAAACAAATGTAACCGAATTTGATGCTGCCTGCCAGTGAGTGGGATAGCCCGAACCAAAGTCGTATCGATATCTTCAAAATATCTGATCGGCAAAATTTTAGTCACAGCACTCTTGCCATTTTCACAAATTTGCATTCGCATTTTCACATCATTGTAGTTGTTCGCTAGATCCATTTTGACGTCGATCGTAAATTCTCGCTCGATCTTACCCTGCACCATCGCGACGTAGCTTTTAGAAACCTCTCTATTTTCAAAAATTTTCTTTAGTTTTATCGTGAAATTTCTATCTTTTCCTACAACTATCACGCCGCTTGTTTCAAAGTCCAGCCTATGCGCCACGCTCGCATCTCGTCCAAAAAGTGTGTAAATTTCATCATTTAGTGAGTAGTCGCAGTGTCTGCCGTTTGGGTGGCTCAGCACCCCACTTGGCTTGTCAAATACCGCAAAGCTCTCGCACTCAAAGATCGGCTTTAGCCCCTTTGGCGCCGCCTCATAGTCTATCAAAAAGACATCACCAGACAAAATGGCATTTTTCTCGCTCACGACACTACCGCCACAGATTAGCCTGCCTTTATCGATGAAGCGCTGGGTTTGGCTCATATTAAAGCCGTTTTGCAGTAAAATTTCATAAGCTTTTTGATGATCTGCAGTGGCGATAAATTTATTTACATATGGCAAAAATGATCCTTTTGAAAAATGAGCGAGCTATCTTAAGCCCAAATTTATAAGCGTATAACCGACATTTCAGCCCGGATTTTATATAATCAAAACTTAAATTTAGAGAAATTGCACGACGTGATTTCAGGCCCAAAAAGCCAAATTTATACTTTCAGGACAAAAGCAAACTAATACAAAAGGTTCAACAATGGTCGAAAGATACTCACGCAAAGAGATGGCTGAAAAGTGGAGCATACAAGCAAAATACGACGCTTGGCTCAAGGTAGAAAAAGCTGCCATTAAAGCTTGGAATAAGCTTGGTTTTATAAGCGACAGTGACTGCGAGAAAATTTGCAAAAACGCTAAATTTGAAGTAGCTCGCATTGACGAGATAGAAAAGACGACAAAGCACGACGTCATCGCATTTTTAACAAGCGTCAGCGAGAGTCTTGGCGAGGAGAGCAGGTTCGTGCACTACGGCATGACCTCAAGCGACTGTATCGACACAGCCGTCGCGCTTCAGATGAAAGAGAGCCTAGAGCTCATTATCAGCGACGTAGAGGAGTTTATGCAGGCGGTCAAAAACAGAGCAAACGAGCACAAGCACACGCTCATGGTCGGCAGAAGCCACGGCATCCACGGCGAGCCGATAACTTTTGGTCTAGTGCTTGCCATCTGGTACGACGAGATCGCAAGAGCACTAAAGCTCATCAAAGACGCAAAAGATACGATCAGCTACGGCAAGCTTTCAGGCGCTATGGGAAATTTAGCCCACGCTCCGATGGAATTTGAAGAGCTAACATGCGAGGAGCTAGGCCTAAAAGCAGCCCCAGCGTCAAACCAAGTGATCCAGCGCGATCGCTACGCCCATGTGGTAAGCGCTATCGCAGTTCTAGCCTCTACGTGCGAGAAGATCGCAGTTGCCGTTAGACACTACCAAAGGACTGAGGTTTATGAGGCGGAGGAGTACTTTAGTCCAGGACAAAAGGGCTCAAGTGCCATGCCGCACAAGCGCAATCCAGTCCTTAGCGAAAACATCACCGGTCTTTGCAGGGTGCTACGCTCATACGTCACGCCTTCTCTTGAAAACGTCGCCCTTTGGCACGAGCGCGACATCAGCCACAGCTCGGTTGAGAGATTTATCCTGCCAGATATGTTTATCACGGCTGATTTTATGTTGGTTCGCATCAAAAATTTGATAGCAAATTTAGTCGTATATCCAGAAAATATGATGAAAAATTTAAATTTAACAGGCGGTTTGGTATTTTCGCAACGTGTGCTTTTGCAATTGCCGCAACGTGGAATATCTAGAGAGGACGCCTACAAGATCGTTCAGCGCAATGCCATGAAGGTCTGGGCGGACTTGCAAGAGGGTAAAAAAGCGATAGACGATCAAGGTCACAGCCTATTTTTACAAAATTTACTAGCCGACGAGGACCTAACTAAGAGCCTTAGCAAAGATGAGATCAAAGAGTGCTTTGACTACAACTACTACACCAAAAATGTAGATAGAATTTTCGCCAGAGTTTTTGGAAAATAAATTTAAATGCAAGGGGTAAATTTAGCCTCTTGCAACTACCCTAGCACAAAATCCACCTTAAATTTAGCTCGCAAAATTTATCAGCTGGTGGCGGCATTTTCAAGTAGCTTTTACAAGTGTCAGCAAAATTTATCGGCAATGTTGGCACATTAAACTTTTAGTCGTTAAAGCTAACTCAAAAGCTTATCACGTTTAGCATTTTTTGCTGCTTGTAAAAGACTTTTGATAGCCTTTATCTTTCTCATTTTAGTGGTAAATTTTATATTTAATAGGTAGTTTTTAGCAAAGAGAGTTTTTATATCTTTTTAGATAAAATCTCAAATTAAAATTTAACACGGAGAGACATTTTTGAAAGTTATAAAACGTAATGGTAGAACCGAAGAGCTTGATATAAGTAAGATCAAAAAATATACAAATGAAGCAGTTCTTGGACTAAGCAACGTAAGCCTTAGTGAGCTTGAAGTAGATGCGAAAATCCAGTTTAGAGATATGATCACAACTGAGGAAATTCAGCAGACTCTTATAAAAACAGCAGTTGATAAGATCGACATCGACCGCCCAAACTGGACATTTGTCGCTGCGAGACTATTTTTGTTCGACCTTTATCACAAAGTGACTGGCTTTAACGGCTACAACCACCTAAAAGACTACCTCGCAAAGGGCGAAAAGGTAGGCCGCATCATCCCTGGGCTAAAAGAGAAGTACGACCTTGAGGATCTAAACGCTTACATCAAGCCCGAGCGTGACTTGCAGTTTGCATACCTTGGTATCAAGACGCTTTATGACCGCTACCTCATCAAAGATAAGAGCGGCATGCCGATCGAGCTGCCACAGCATATGTTTATGGCGATCGCGATGTTTCTTGCGCAAAACGAGCTAGACAGCCAAGGTTGGGCTAAGAAATTTTACGACCTTATCTCTAAATTTGAAGTGATGTTAGCTACGCCAACGCTCTCAAACGCAAGGACTACGCGCCACCAGCTAAGCAGCTGCTACGTAGGCAGCACGCCTGATAATATCGAGGGCATTTTTGATAGCTACAAAGAGATGGCACTGCTTTCAAAATTTGGTGGCGGCATTGGCTGGGACTGGAGCAAGGTGCGTGCGATGGGTGGCAGCATCGACGGACACAAAAACGCAGCCGGCGGTATTATTCCATTTTTAAAAGTAACAAACGACATCGCAGTAGCGGTCGATCAGCTAGGCACTAGAAAAGGCGCGATCGCTGTTTATATCGAGCCTTGGCACATGGACGTGAGCGATTTCCTCGATCTTCGTAAAAACTCAGGCGAAGAGAGACGCCGTGCACACGAGCTTTTCCCTGCGCTTTGGATAAACGACCTATTTATGAAGCGTGTAAAAGAAAATGGCCGCTGGAGCCTCTTTGACCCAGCTCAAGTAAGCGACCTTTGCGACCTTTACGGCGAGGAGTTTGAGAAGAGATATTTAGAGTATGAAAACGATGAAAATATCCAGAAAAACACCATCCTTGCAAAAGAGCTTTGGAAGAAAATTTTAACTAGCTATTTTGAAACGGGCATGCCATTTTTGTGCTTTAAAGACAATGCCAACAAAGCAAATCCAAACGACCACGAAGGCATCATCAGAAGCTCAAATTTATGCACCGAAATTTTCCAAAACACAGCGCCAAATTACTATAAGATCAAGATCACTTATGAAGATGGCGGCGAAGAGCTATTTGACGAAGAAGAAGACGTCACGGTCGATAGCGGCATAACTAAAAAAGCCAAAAAGCTTAGCGCACTTGATAGCCTAAAAGGCAAGCAAATTTTCATCGTAGAAAAAGAGAGCATCGAGGGCAAAACGGCAGTTTGCAACCTTGCAAGTATAAATTTAAGCAAGATAAATAGCAAAGAGGACATCGAGCGTGTCGTGCCGATAGCTATTAGGATGCTTGATAACGTTATAGACCTAAATTTCTACCCACACAAAAAGGTAAAACACACAAACCTATCATCTCGCTCGATCGGCCTTGGCGTCATGGGCGAGGCGCAAATGCTAGCTGAGAAAAACGTAAAATGGGGCAGCTATGAGCATTTGGCGCTCATTGATAGCATAATGGAAAACATAAGCTATAACGCCATCTATGCTAGCTCAAATTTAGCCGTAGAAAAGGGCGTCTATCCAAAATTTGAAGGCTCAAAATGGAGCAAAGGCATCATGCCGATAGATACTGCAAACGAAAACGCAAAGGCTCTTTTAAACGACAAAGGCGGGCTATTTGACGAAAATGTCTGCGACTGGGACAAGCTAAGAGAAAAAGTCAAGCGCGATGGCATGAGAAACGGCTACCTAATGGCGATCGCTCCAACTAGCTCGATCTCGATCCTTGTTGGCACTACCCAAACTATCGAGCCAGTCTATAAGCGTAAGTGGTTTGAGCACAATCTAAGCGGCATGATCCCAAATGTCGTGCCAAATTTAAGCCCTGATACTTGGCAGTTTTACACGCCAGCATATGAGCTTGATCAGAGAATTTTGATAAAAGCAGGCGCGATTCGCCAAAAGTGGATTGATCAAGGCCAAAGCCTAAATATATTTATGAGCTTAGACAAAGCAAGCGGCGGATATCTGAGCGAAATTTACACTCTCGCGTGGGAGCTGGGGCTAAAATCAACCTACTATCTACGCTCAGAGTCACCAGACAGTGAAAAACTAAACGACGTAGCTGACCGCTCGATCGAATGTGAGGGATGTCAGTAGAGAACAAAAGGATTAATATATGAAACTAGATAGATTTGAAATAAAAAATTTTCGTTCTATAGAAGATATAAAGATAAGTATCGAAGAAAAAAATGGGAAAAAATGTCTAATCTTAGTAGGAAAAAATGAAGCAGGGAAAAGTAATATATTAAAAGCCATATCTGCAGTATTTAATGGATATAAGGTTAGCATAAAAGATCAAAGAAAAACAGCTTCGGATAATGATGAATATTGTATTGATGCTATCTTTAAGCTTACACAAAAAGACATTAGTGATATTAAAGAAAAATTAATCGAAGAATATCATATAGAAAGTCTAGATATTTTTGAAAATAATTTAAGTATTGAAAGCTTTATTCAAGAAGCTTTTGGTGAAATGATATTAACATTGAGTATAAAAGATAATGATACACCGAGCTTAACCTACTGGAAATATGAAGAATTAAATGATAAATATAAAGTATCTAACTTATTCTACTATAGTACAGATAATCGACAAATTACAAAATTAGAAGGTGAAAGTAATAGTCCTTTGCTTGAGCCTTTGACATATGATTACATAGAGAGAATTGTGTTTGAAATAATAAAAAATATAAAGCCCATGGAAAATATTTATAGGCGAGCTATATTTTGGGAGTATAGCGATAGTCATTTATTACCACCTAACGTAAATATAGAAAACTTTAAAAATAACCCAGACATATGTATGCCTTTAAAAAATATTTTTTATTTAAGCAATATAAAAGATATTCAACAAGATATTGAAAATGCAGCCAAAAAAGATAAAGGACTACATAGCTTTTTAGACAATATATCTAATAAAGCAACAAAAGAATTTAGAGAAATATGGCCCGACTTAAAAAATATAAAGTTTGTTATAAGAAAAGATGGTGAAGAGTTTGATATACGAATACAAGAAAAAGAGTTTTATTCTAATGAAGATAGAAGTGATGGCTTTAAAAGATTTATAGCAATATTACTTATGTTGTCGATCGAATCTAGAACACGAAAATATAATAGATTAATCTTATTTGATGAACCAGATGCTTTTTTATATCCAACTAGTGCAAAATTTTTAAAAGAAGAATTATTAAAAATTTCAGAAAAAGATATTGTAATTTATTCTACACATTCTCCTTTTATGATAGATAACGAGTGTATAGAGAGACATCTAGTTATAGAAAGAAAGGACGATATTTCAGAAACAGTCACGCAAGACAAGTCGCCGTTTCAAGAAGACGAACTTTTAAAAAGAGCAATTGGAAGTCATATACTTGAAAGTATACAGTCAAAAAATATTATTTTTGAAGGATATACGGATTATAAAGTGTTTAAAAACACTTATAAAGATAAGGATTTTAAAGATTGTGGTCTAGTTTATATGGGAGGTATAAAAGAAGTTAATACATTAACTACAATGATAATGCTAACTGGCAAAAAATTCCTTATAGTATCCGACAGTGATGAAACTTCAAAGAACAAAAGAAAAGATTTTGAAAAAGATTTTCCTGATTTAAAAGAAAATTGGCTTGAGTATGATGAAGTTTGCGATAAATCCAATAAAATAAAAACACTTGAAGATTTTTATGAAGCAGATTATTTGTCAGCTAAAATCAAACAGTACAATGAAAACTATGAATACGATAAAAAGAAATCTAGTATTGACAATATAGATAAAGCCGTAAGTCAAGATAAAGAAAAAAGGCAAGAGATAAAAAATGCACTAGCAATTAATGCTAAAAAAGAAAATATAAAAAAAGAATATTTTGACTTTATTCAAAAGATCAAAGATAAATTAGGTAGTTAGAAAATTAATGTAATAGATTTATAGTGCCGTTTTTTTATAGCTTGCATGCAATCATAATCCATGCTTTATTTTATCGCTTAAAAATATCGTATTATATAGTTTTTCTTGATAGCGATCCACTTTAAGACTAGTAGATATTTGCTATTTGTATATTCATCTAAGTCATTTTTATCTTTTTAAATTTCTGAAATGATACTCAAATAAGCTTGATTGATTTGTAAAATTTTTAAATATAATACTTTAAAAACTAAAACTAAAAAAATTATTTAAGTAAAATAATCAAATTTTAGTTTAAAATACTTATAATACATGAAAATATATTTAAGAGAACTTTCCAAAATTTTATATTTTTTGATAAATATTATTAAACAAAATAAAATAGTTATCTATTGTTTAAGCTTTCTTGTCCTATACTTTTAAACTTTATATTGAAAAATTTAGAAGAAAGAGCGAGTAATGCCTGAGATTTTGAAGAGAGATGGCACAAGACAAGAATTTGTGGCATATAAGATAGTAGATGCGATAAAAAAAGCATTTGCTAGCGAAAATTTAGCTTATGATGAGAAAGTTTTTACAAATGTTGTCCAAGATATCTTTCAAAAGTCAAGCGCGATAACAGTCGAAGACATCCAAGATGCGATCGAAAAAGAGCTATTTAATAGTGGATATTTCGACGTTTTAAAGAGCTTTATGCTCTACCGCCACACGCATAAGCTTCAACGTGAGCAAATTTTAGGGCTAAACGAAGATACGACCTACATAAACTCAACCCAAACGATAAATGAGTATATAAACGGCACCGACTGGAGAATTTCTGCAAACTCAAATACAAGCTACTCAAACGCAGGACTCATCAACAACACCGCTGGTAAAGTCATAGCAAACTACTGGCTAGACGCTGTTTATAGCAAAGAAGAAGGTCTTGCTCACAGAAATGGTGACTACCACATCCACGACCTTGACTGCCTTACAGGATATTGTGCTGGCTGGAGCTTGCGCGCTTTGTTAAACGAGGGCTTTAACGGCGTTCGTGGCAGAGTTGAGAGTAAAGCACCAAAGCACTTTAGAGAAGCGCTTTATCAAATGGCAAATTTCTTAGGAATTTTGCAAAGCGAGTGGGCTGGCGCTCAGGCGTTTTCTAGCTTTGACACCTACCTTGCGCCTTATGTTTTCAAAGACGATCTAAGTGATGCTGAGATCAAAAAGGCGATAACTAGCTTTATTTTTAACTTAAATGTACCTGCACGCTGGGGACAAAGCCCATTTACAAACGTAACCATAGATATCACATGCCCAAGCGACCTAAGAGATCAGATCCCAACGAGCGATGATATACACCTCTTTACGAATGTAAAAGATGAGAAAATTTTGAAAAAAGCAAACGAGCGTGGCAGGAAAAATTTGATCGATATGACCTACAAGGACTTCGAGCCTGAAATGGCACGCATAGATAAGGCATTTTACGAGGTTTTAACAGCTGGCGATAAGTGCTCACAGCCTTTTACATTTCCGATACCAACGGTAAATATTACAGAGGATTTTGACTGGGATAGCGAAGTAGCGGATGTGCTCTTTGAAAATACCGCCAAAATGGGCTCAAGCTACTTTCAAAATTTCATCGGCTCGCAATACACTTACGACGAAAATGGCAACAAGATAGAAAACGAAAACGCCTACAAGCCAGGTCATGTGCGCTCTATGTGCTGCCGCTTGCAGCTTGATCTAAGAGAGCTTTTAAAGCGCGGTGGCGGTCTTTTTGGAAGTGCTGAGATGACTGGCTCGATAGGCGTCGTCACTATAAATTTAGCCCGCCTAGGCTACAACTTCAAAGGCGATAAGGTCGCACTTTATAATAGACTAAGCTATCTTTTAGAACTAGCCAAATCAACCCTAGAGAAGAAGCGTAAATTTATACAAGAGATGTATGACAGAGGGCTTTATCCTTATACGGCTAGATATCTAAAGCACTTTAACAACCACTTTAGCACGATCGGTATAAATGGCATGAACGAGCTTCTTAGAAATTTCACAAATGATAAGGAGAATATCTCAACAAAATTTGGACGTGATTTTGCTATTGAGATGGTCGAGTTTTTGCGCGACAAGATAAGGACATTTCAAGAAGAGACTGGAAATTTATACAACCTTGAGGCGACTCCAGCTGAAGGCACAACGTACCGCTTTGCCAAAGAGGATAAAAAGCGCTATCCAGACATCATCCAAGCAGGTGGCGGGGAGAATATTTACTACACAAACTCAACCCAGCTTCCAGCAAATTTTACAGATGATGCTTACGAGGCACTTGATTTGCAAGATGATCTTCAGACTTCATACACTGGTGGCACAGTATTTCACCTTTATATGAAAGAAAGGATCAGCTCACCTAAAGCTTGCAAGGAGCTTGTAAAGAGCATAATCTCAAATTATAAGCTTCCATATATCACGATAACGCCTGTATTTAGCGTTTGTTCAAAGCATGGATACATTGCTGGAGAGCATGAATTTTGTCCACTTTGTGATGCAGAATTAATAGAAAAAGAGAAGAACAATTCCAAATAAGGAGAGGAAATGACAGAAAAAGAAATTTTGGAAAAAGTACAAGACAAACGCACAAAATGCGTAGTCTATACTCGTGTTATGGGTTATCACCGCCCAGTTGAGAGCTTTAACCTTGGTAAAAAAGGCGAGCATAAAGAGCGTATTAAATTTGATGAATACGCAAGTTGCTGCAAAAGATAATCACCGCAGCCAATAAAAATATAAAAAAACTCAAATAAAAAAGGCACAATCTTCTGTGCCTTTTAAATCTCAAAAGGTCCATAAATTTGCATAAAGTCTTTAGTATAACGCCATTTACTACGCTTGATTATCCAGACAAAGTGGC
Organism: Campylobacter concisus; assembly: GCF_001298465.1. Taxonomy (NCBI): domain Bacteria; kingdom Pseudomonadati; phylum Campylobacterota; class Epsilonproteobacteria; order Campylobacterales; family Campylobacteraceae; genus Campylobacter; species Campylobacter concisus. The sequence goes on along the minus strand of NZ_CP012541.1, from coordinate 1,794,328 downwards.
TGCGGTAGTTTGGTTTGCAGGCTGTAATATGCGATGCGTGTACTGCTACAATATAGAAGTTGTAAATTCAAATGGCAATATAGAAATGAATGAGGTTTGTAGCTTTTTAGACCGCCGCATAGGTAAGCTAAATGGCATCGTCTTTAGCGGTGGCGAATGCACGGCAAATCCTTTGTTTTTAAAACTTGCAAGAGAGGTTAAGTCAAGAAATTTTTGCCTAAAGGTCGATACAAATGGCTCTCATATTGAGATTTTAAAAGAGGCGATAGGTGAAGCGCTGATTGACTATATCGCACTTGATTTTAAAGCGCCAAAAGAGAAATTTACGGGCGTAACTGGCTCAAATTTATATGAAAAATTTATTAGCACGCTAAAATATCTGCTTGAGATAAATTTCGATTTTGAAGTAAGAACAACCGTGCATGCAGATTTTTTAGATGAAGCAGATATTTCTTTGATGTCTGAAATTCTTTATAACCTTGGATATAGAGGAAATTATTATTTACAAAAATTCCTTAGCACAGGTGAAAATTTTGGAAATTTAGTTGATGCTAAAAGTAGCTTTGATCATAAAAAAATCATCTCAAAACTTCCTATCAAACTAAGAAACTTTTAAATTTCTACTCATTATTTTTAACAAAAATTTTTGCTTTGCAAAACTATAATCATTAAAACTAATAAGGAGAAACTATGCAAAATTTTAGCTTTTTAAACCCTACAAAAATAGAATTTGGCAAAGACAAAGAGCAAAATATCGGCAAATATATGAAAGAATTTGGCGTTAAAAAGACGCTTATCATCTATGGTAGCGATAGGATCATAAAAAATGGCCTTTTTGATGTCGCAGCAAAGAGCCTAAGTGCAAATGGCATCGAGTTTTGCAAGATAGGTGGCGTGAAGTCAAATCCAGTGCTAAGCAAGGTAAATGAGGCTATAAATTTAGCTAAAAAGCAAGGTGTCGATAGCGTGCTGGCCATAGGTGGTGGCTCGGTACTTGACACGGCCAAGGCCGTGGCTGCTGGAGTTAAATATAACGGCGACGTTTGGGACTTTTTTACCGGCAAGGATCCAAGTGATGCGCTTATGATATTTGACATCATAACTCTAGCTGCAACTGGCTCAGAGATGAACGGCGGCTCGGTCGTCACAAACGAAGCCACGAAACAGAAATTTGCCATGCACGGCGCTTGTCTTTACCCAAAAGTTTCAGTGATAAATCCACTACTTCAAGCAAGCGTGAGCAAGGAGTATTTGGTCTATTCAGCTTCTGACATCATCGCTCACAGTATTGAGGGATACTTTACGGCTAGCATTCAGCCTGAGATCATAAATTTATACATCGAAGCAAACATAAAAACCGTTATGAAAACGACTGAAATTTTACTAAAAGAGCCAGAAAATTACGATGCTAGAGGCGAGTTTGCTTGGGCTGCTACGATGGCACTAAATGGCTTAACTTACGTTGGCACAGCTGGCTACTCTTATCCAAATCACATGATCGAGCACGCCATAGGTGCAGTGGTTGATTGTGCGCATGGAGCTGGGCTAAGTGTCGTGATGCCAGCTTGGATGAAGTGGTATAAGAGTAGAAATTTAGAGGCATTTAAGCGCTTTGGCAAAGAAATTTTTGGCGTGGATGACGCAGATGCAGGCATAGAGAAGCTAAAAGAGTGGTTTAGCAAGATTGGCACACCTACAAGCCTTATAGAAATCGGAGTTGATGATACAAATTTAGACGAGATCATGGCTCTAGTTTATGACTATGCGAAAGGTAGGAGGCTAGAGCAAATTTATACAAAAGAGGCAATAAGTGAAATTTTTGCCTTAGCGAGATAGAATTTATCTAAATTTTACAAAGGAAAGATATGAAAAAGATCGCCCTTATAGCTGGAGCTAGCGGTGCTTTGGGAAGTGAGATTTTAAAAAATTTATGCGTGAGCGAGCATTACAACAAGGTTATCGCCCTTGCTAGGCACGAGCTAAAATTTACTCATGAAAAGCTTGAAGTAAAAGTAATAAATTTTGATGAGCTAAAAGATGAGGTGCCATTTATCGCTGATGACGTATTTTGTGCGCTTGGCACGACGATGAAAGCAGCAAAGCACAAAGAGCAGTTTTATAAAGTCGATGTGACCTATCCGATAAATTTTGCGAAATTTGGCTTGGAGTGCGGTGCAAAACGTTTTGTCTTGCTCTCGGCTGCAGGTGCTAGTAGAAAGTCAGGCTCGTTTTACCTAAAGGCAAAAGGTCAAGCAGAAGCAAAGATAAAAGAGCTTGGATATAGCTCATTTCATATCGCCAGACTGCCACTTATCGAGGCTGAGAGAAAGGACTTTAGGCTTGGTGAGTATCTGGCGATAAAGGCGTTTAAATTTATCCCAAAAGGCTTTTTTGACGAGTATAGACCGATGAAGGCGGCTGATATCGCTAAAGTGATCGTGCAAGTAGCGCAAGATGACCACAGCGAGGGTGTCAAAATTTATAGTCCGATGGAGTATGCAAAGTGAAAAGATATATCGCCATCACTGGAGCAAGCTCAGGCATAGGAGCGGCCGTGGCAAAGGCATTTGCGAGGCGTGGGGAAAATTTGATCCTTATTGCAAGGCGTGGCGAGCTTTTAAAGGAGCTAAAAAGCGAGATAGCTAAATTTGCAAATGTCGATGTGGTGATAGAGCTTTGCGACCTTTCAAAACAAGAAAATGCTCTTTCTCTTTGGCAAAAATTAGAAAAATTTGAACTAAAAGCACTTATAAATAACGCTGGCTTTGGCGACTATAACAAGGTCGGCGAGCAAAATTTAGAAAAAATCACACAGATGATAAATTTAAACATCATCTCCCTTGTCACGCTCTCAACGCTCTTTACTAAAAAATACAAAGACAAAGATACGCAGCTTATAAATATCTCTTCAATAGGTGGCTACAAGATCGTGCCAAACGCGGTCACGTACTGCGCTAGTAAATTTTTCGTAAGTGCCTTTAGTGAGGGGCTTTACCACGAGCTAGCACAGGACAAGCAGGCAAAGATGCAAGCAAAAGTGCTAGCTCCAGCTGCCACAAAAACAGAATTTGGCATGGTGGCAACCAGTAAAGAGAGCTACGACTACGACAAAGCGTTTAAAAAGTACCACACGAGCGAACAGATGGCGGAGTTTTTGCTACGCCTTTATGATAGCCACTACTGCGTTGGCTCGGTCGATAGAGATAGCTTTGAGTTTTCACTGCACCAGCCTAAATTTGACTATGCGATCAAGTATAAGCCAAAAGATAACTAGGCCTTAAAGCCTTGGTAGCCTACGCCAAGGCTAGCGAAACAAAAAGTAGGACAAAATAAAAAGGCAGATCATGAAATGCGTTAGAGTTGCTATTTTAGGGGTTTGTTTGGTAGGCGCTTGCTTTGGCGGCGAGCTTAAATTTGATGAAAAGAAATTTGAGCTAAAAAGCGTGCAAGTTGGCGAGAGGACGCTTAAATTTAGAGCTTATGAGGGCATAGTCTATGTGGCAAAGCCAGCTAGCGACTATGAGGTGCTAAATTTTTATGTGCCAGAGGGTAAATTTAGCGACCAAAAGGCAACTATTTTTATGCCAAATGCGATAGGTGGCTACATGCCAGCAATGCCTTTAAAGCCAGAAATCCAAAACGAAAAACCAAATGCCACCCTCGAAGCGCTTCTTAGAGGCTATGTCGTGGCGAGCGTTGGCGCTAGAGGCAGGACGCTAAAAGAGGGCGAGCGCTTCATCGGCAAAGCCCCAGCTACGATAATCGATCTAAAAGCGGCTGTTAGATATCTTAAATTTAACGACAAAATTATGCCAGGCGACGCAAATAAAATCATCTCAAATGGTACGAGCACAGGTGGCGCGATGTCGGCACTTCTAGGCACGAGCGCTTGCGCAAAAGAGTATGAGCCATATCTTAAAGAGCTAGGCGCTGCAAAGGCGGACGATCAAATTTATGCCGCTTCAGCTTACTGCCCTGTTACAAATTTGGAGCATGAAGACGAGGCGTATGAGTGGATGTTTGGGGATTTGGATAAATTTGAAAGTATTGATTTTTCAAGCTTTGATGCGAGCACTTTTAACGACAGAGGCAAAAAGCCAAAGATGATCAAAGGCGAGCTAAACGCCACGCAAAAAGAGCTCTCGCGCGAGCTAAAGAGTAAATTCCCAGCCTATCTAAACTCGCTAAATTTAAAAGACGCCAAAGGCCACGCACTAAGCCTTGATGAAAATGGCGAGGGTAGCTTCAAAGAGTATATAAACGCTCTCATCTCAAAGGCATTTACCGCTACAAAAAGCAGCGACAAAAATACGCTCATACCTAAATTTATAACTCTTGATACGCAGGGTTGCTCGCTTGGATATACATTTAAGCTTGAAGACTTCATCGCCTCGCTAAAACGCACCAAAGCGGTGGTTGCCTTTGACGGATTTGGGCTAGAAAACCCTGAAAACGATCTCTTTGGTGACAGCAAAACGCCTGCAAAGCACTTTACTAAATTTGCAAAAGAGCGAAGTGGCGGCGAGATGGCGGATGCTGGCGTCATAAAGATGATGAATGCGATGAGCTACGCCACAAACAAAGAGGCGGCGAAATTTTACCGCATAAGGCAGGGCACAAACGACACCGATCTAGCTCTTGCCGTGCCTGCTATGCTCGCACTCTCGCTTAAAAATGCTGGCAAAGAGGTTGATTTCGAAGCGGTATGGGGACAAGTACATGGCGGCGACTACGACCTTGATGAGCTTTTTGCTTGGATTAAAAGAGTAATAGAAAGATAAATTTATAGGAATTTTTATGTTTAAAAAGCTATTTTTATTAGTATTTTTGGCGGCTTTTGCCTTTGGCGTAGAGGTAAAAGTGAGCTTACATGAGCTACTTGCGACGCCAAATAACAAGACTTTGCTAAAAGAGCTTGGCAGGGAAAATATTCTTAGCTCAAAGAGCGAACCAGGAACGCAGGCGATATTTTTCATGAGCGCAAAGAGTAAGCCGGAGTTATTTTACGTGCTTGAGTTTTACAAGGACGAGACAGCTTATAAAAAGCATGTAGCTTCAGCGCACTATAAGAAATTTGCAAGTGCGAGCGCTGAAATTTTGGCTAGCAAAAAGGCTATAAGCTTGAAAAAACGGGCTACTTTTTCTAAAAATTTAACCCCAGAGCGCCTAAAAGATAGCTACTTTCACATCACAAATTTAAGCCTTTTGGCAAATAGTGATGCGAAATTTGAAAAGATTATCAAAAAATATATGCAAAAAAGCGTAGATGAGGGAGCTTACGCGCAGTTTGCCTTTAGTCAAAAATACGCGCCTAACAAGTGGGTGCTGGTTGAAATTTACAAAGATGAGGCTAGCTTTGAGAGCTACCGCCACAGCGAAAACTACAAAGTTTACGCCAAAGAGCGGGCAGGGCTTATAGACGAAATTGACGGCTTTGGTCTAAAAAATGAGATCTCGTTTAGTAAGGTAAAATTTTAGGGGATATTATGAATAAAATTTCACTTTTTACGCACTAGCACTTGTGCAGCACGGCTTTTATCATTGATAAGACAGGATGCGAGAGCTTAAAAGATGTGAAAATTTTAAACAACGAGATGATAGATACGGTGTGGAATGAGAGTAGCGAAGTATCAGCCGATAAGATGTCCACGCTAACTGGTGGTAGTAAAAATAATATCAAAGCAAAGCCTCACTGCGTGGTGCATGGCAAGCTATATAGACGCGTAGGCTCGGACGGCAAAGAGTATGACATCGACTACGAGCTAAGGCTGCCATAGCAGTGGAATGAGAAATTTTTATTTCAAGGCGGGGGCGGTATGGACGGCTTTTTAGTGCCTGCTCTTGGTGCAGTGCCGATACGAACAAGCACAGCCACGCCAGCGCTTCTTAGAGGCTACGCGGTCGTTACAACAAACTCAGGACACCCAGAGCCAACGACTGAGTTTGGGCTAGATCAGCAAGCAAGGCTAGACTACTTGGACGGACTAAAAGATGGGATCATAAATGCTTGGGAAACGTGCAAATTTGATCCAAAAAGTCTAAAATTAGCAAAGCAAAAGATAGAGGCAATCGAAAAAATCTTTAACGGAGCTAAAAACAGCAAGGGCGAGCAAATTTATAGTGGCTGGTTTTACGACTCAGGCGTGAGCGCTGAGGGCTGGAGGCAATGGAAACTAGGTGACTCGCAAAGTGCCAAGCCAAACGCTAGAAATATCACGCTTTCTAGCGGCTCGGTGAATTACTACTTTTTGACACCAGCGCAGCCAAATTTTGACACGATAAATTTCGACTTTGACAAAGACACGCCAAAGACTTTCGAGACTGCGGCGGTAAATGACGCCATCTCAACAAGCCTTAGCACATTTAGCGCAAATGGCGGCAAGCTCATCATAGTAACTGGCGTCTCAGACCCAGTTTTCTCAGCAAAAGATCAAAGGGACTGGTTTAAAAAGCTAGAAGCTGATAATGAAAATAGCCAAAATTTCGTGGCATTTTTTGCACTGCCAGGGCTAAATCACTGCGGTGGCGGCAACGGCATAGATGACGTGGATCCTTTAGGTGCGCTTGAGGCGTGGCACGAAAAGGGCGAAGCGCCAAAGAGCATGCTAGCAAAAAGCAAGACCTACGCTGGCAAGGAATTTCTAGTGTGTGCCTATCCAAAGGTGGCCACATACGTGGGCGCAGATGCGAGCAAGGCAAGTAGCTTTGTTTGCAAGTAAATTTAAGGGGCAAAAATGAGTGAAATTTTAGTTGTATCAGGTCACACTGACCTTGAAAATTCCTTTGCAAATAAGATAATCTTGGGCGAGCTAAAAAAGCACTTGCCAGAGGCTAAATTTGACATACTAAGCGAGCTTTATAAAAACTACGTGATAGACGTAAAAGCCGAGCAAGAAAAGCTAGTAAAGGCTGATGTGATCGTGCTTGTTTATCCATTTTTCTGGTACGGTGTGCCATCACTTTTACAAAAGTGGTTTGAAGACGTGCTAGTTCATGGCTTCTCTCATGGTAGCAGCGGAGATAAGCTACGTGGCAAGAAGCTAGTGCTTTCATTTACTTCTGGTGCGCCTGAGGAGCTTTATAAAAAAGAAGCACTTCAGCGCTATGAGATAGAGGAGTTTTTACCGCCGCTTAAGGCGTTAGCAAATACTTGTGGCATGGAGTTTGCAGGATATATTTATAGCGGAGGGCTATCATATCAAAGCAGACACGATGAGGCAAAGCTTGCTTTGATGAGGCAAAAGGCGCTTGATCATGCAAAGAGACTAGGGGAGCTGATAGGCAAAATTTCATGATACCAGTAAAATTTTATAAATATGTTTTTGCGTTTATAATGTCAGCATTTATGGCTTTTTTCATGTCATTTGTGCTGACATATCTAAACCTTGGTTTTGTTGATGGCTTTGTTAAAATTTGGCTTATAGCTTACATGAAAGCTTTTGTGGTAGCATATCCTGTGCTTTTGCTAGTCTCTCCATTTGTAACAAAACTCACGCAAATTTTGTGTAAAAAATAAAATAATAATATACGTTATCAATAAAAATTATTATTTACTTATTTTAATTATTTGGTTATAATCCAATCAAAATTTATCAAAATAGGAGTCAAAATGAGACAGTATGAAACATACAAATGCGAAAAATGCGGCAACGAGATCGAGGTACAAAAAGTTGGTGGCGGCACACTAACCTGTTGCGGCGAAGAGATGAAATGTGTGACTGAAAATTTAACAGCAGTAAATTTAATGAAGGCATTTGCTGGCGAGTCACAAGCTAGAAGCAAGTACGAGCTTTACGGCGACCTAGCCAAAGAAGCAGGCTATCACGCAATAGCCAGACACTTTTACGAAGCAGCTGAAAACGAGAAATGGCACGCAAGGGCTGAGTTTAAGAAATATCACGAGATGATGAACGATCCGATCGATAAGATGGATAAAAATTTACTTGACGCTGCAGCTGGCGAAAACTACGAGCATACGACGATGTATCCAGACTTTGCAAAGATCGCAAAAGAAGAAGAGCTAAGAGATGTTGAGAGGCTATTTAACGCGATCGGCAAGGTCGAGGTTGAGCATGAAAGAGAGTATTTAGAGCTTAAAAAGATGCTTGATGAAGAGGGCTTTTTTGAGAGCGATGAGGAAGATATCTGGGTTTGTGAGGTATGTGGACACGTTCATAGAGGCAAAAAAGCTCCAGGCGCTTGCCCACTTTGCAAAGCTCCAAAAGAGTATTTTAAACGCGAATTTCTAGGCTAAAAAGCCAAAAATAGCCAAGACGCTTGTCTTGGCTATTAATTTAAGTCATAAAATATTATAAAAATGATACAATTCTTTCAAATTTTCACAAGGAGAAAGAGATGAAAAAATCACTTTTAGTTTTAACTACTCTTGGCTTTGCACTAAGCCTAAACGCTGCAGATCTTACAGATACTTGCAAATCATACTTCTCAGACATCGACAAAATGGTCGAAGCTTACAAAAAAGCTGGTCAAGAGCAACAAGTAAAAATTTATGAAGATCAAAAGAAACAATCAATGGACCAACTTGCTGCACTTCCAAAAGAGCAACAAGACACTACTTGCAAACAAGCTAAAGAGATGTTTGCTCAAGTAATGGAACAAATGAAAAAACAAGGTCTTTTAAAATAAATTTTATGGCTAGTTTTTCTAGCCATATCCTAATCCTCTTTTTCTAATTCGTTATTTACGCCGATCTCTTTTACTTCTATATCTTTTTGCTCATCTGGGGACAAGCGTTTAAAATTTTCAAGTCTACTAACAAGGCCATCTCTACCACTAAAACTTGATGCAAGGGCGTTAAAATGTTTATTTGCAGTATTTAGTGTATTGCTAAGTCTATTCATATGCTCGGTCACATTGCGGACTTTATCATAAATTTTAATCGCACTCTTTACGATATTTTTAGCCTCTTCATTGCCACGCTCTATGCGCCATAAATTTGCCACTGTGCGAAGAATAGGCATAAGCGTAGCGTGAGAAACTAGTATTACGCGCTTTTGAAATGCATAGTCAAAAAGAGAACTATCAAATTTCATAGCCTCGATATATGCTGGCTCAATTGGTATAAACATCAATACAAAATCAGGACTATCAGGTACGATCTCACCGTAATTTTTACTATTTAAGCCATCTATGTGATTTTTCATAGAAGCAATATGCTCTTTTAATGCTAAATTTAGCTCCTCCTCATTGCTGGCTGTGATAGCCTTTTCGTAAGCTATAAGTGAGACTTTAGAATCAACTATTAAATGCTTACCATCTGGTATCTTTACTATAAAATCAGGAATAAGACGTTTGCCTTCTTCGTTCTTGAAATTTTGTTGCGTCAAGTAATGCTCATCTTTTACAAGTCCAGAAGCCTCAAATGTGCGTTCAAGCTGTATTTCACCCCAGTTTCCAAGTGTTTTATTGCTACCTTTTAGTGCAGTGGCTAGTGAGTTTGCCTCTTTTGACATTGAGATACCAATCTCACTTATGTGCTTAATCTGCGTTCCTAGCGCGCTCATGCCTTTAACTGATTCGTCGTGGACTGCATTTACGCGCTCTTGAAAGGTTGAAATTTGCTCCTTTAGCGGCTTTAGTAAAAGATCTAAAGAATTTTGGCTATTTTGTGTGAAATTTGCACTTTTTTCTTCAAAAATTTTATTTGCAAGATTAGAAAATTCCAAATTTAACTCATTTTTTACTTTTAATAAATTTGCCTCTTGCTCTTTTAGGCTATTTTCTTTTGCTTCTATTTCATTTCTAAGCACAGCCATATCACGTTTTAATCTATTTTCTCTCTCGCTTGCTTCAACTAAAGCATTTTTATTTTGATTTAGCTCGGCTAGAGTTGCAGTGAAATTTGCCTCGTTATTCTTAGCTCGTTCATTTGCCGTTCCGATACTCTCTTTAAGCTCATTTATCACGCGCTCCATTGCATCTTCAGCTTCGTCTTTTTGTGCTATTTTGGCTTTTAGCGTATCTATCTCACTGATAAGCTCGTCGATACGTTCATGATTTGACATAAGCCTTGCTTTTTGCTCGCTAATTAGTTGCAGATTTTCACTATTTTTAGATACTAAATTTATTAGATTTGATGAAATTTCAAAATTTTCTTGCTCTTTTTGTGTCAAATTTCTTTTTAGCTCGAATTTGTCTCTATTAAATGAATAGATGACAAATATCGCAATCAAAAATAGTACTCCTAAAAATATGGCAGCATAAAAATAGAAATCTTGTTGCATTTAGTATCCTTAAAAAATGAAGAAATTTTAATATTTTTTACAAAAGCAAGGAGTAGCCTCTTTGCTTTTATAGTAAATTTTTATGCTTCTAGCACTGCTCCGTTGCTTGCGTTTGTGACTAGTTTGCGGTATTGCCTTAGCCAGCGAGAGGTTAGCGCTTTATCAACTGGCTTAAATTCCGCTCTTCTCTTTGCGATCTCAGCCTCGCTTAGGCGAACGTTTATCTCGTATTTATCGACGTCTATATCGATGATATCGCCATCTTTTAGCAAGCCTATCATGCCGCCCTCAGCCGCTTCTGGGCTTACGTGGCCGATACTTAGACCTCTTGTCGCCCCGCTAAAGCGACCATCTGTGATGAGCGCCACGTCCGCGCCAAGTCCTCGCCCCATGATGAGCGAAGTAGGGCTTAGCATCTCTTGCATGCCAGGGCCTCCGCGCGGACCTTCGTAGCGGATGACGACGACGTCGCCTTTATCGACTTTACCGCTTGAGATGCCAGCTATGGCTTCATCTTGCGAGTTAAAGCAGACTGCTTTGCCGCTAAATTTACGCTCGCCAACGATACCGGCCGTCTTGATGACACAGCCTTGCTCGGCTAAATTTCCAAATAAAATGGCAAGTCCGCCGACCTGCGAGTAGGCATTTTCTACCTTATGTATTACGCTTTCATCTTTGATGTCACTTGCTTTTACGCGTTCGCCAAGAGTTTCGCCGCTAACTGTTAGGTTGTCTAGGTTTAGCATGCCGTTATCTCTGCGTGAAATTTCTTTTATCACCGCATTCATACCGCCGGCTCTACCGACGTCCTCCATATGCACGTTTGGCAAACTTGGGCTGATTTTAGCGATGTGAGCGATGTTTTGGCTGATCTTATTTAGCTCTTTGATATCTAAATTTACGCCAGCCTCTCTTGATATGGCTAGCATGTGAAGGACGGTGTTGCTGCTGCCACCCATCGCCATATCAACGACAAGCGCGTTGCGGATCGCCTTTTCGTTTAGTATGTTTCTTATCTTAAATTTCTCATCAAGGGCGATCTGACAAATTCTGCGAGCAGCCTGCCTGATGAGCTCTTCACGCTCTGGCGTTAGCGCTAGGATAGTGCCGTTACCAGGGAGGGCTATGCCCATCGCTTCACAAAGCGTGTTCATAGAATTTGCTGTAAACATACCACTACAGCTACCACCACTTGGACATGCGTTGCACTCGATATCTTTTAGCTCGGCCTCATCTATCTCTTTGGTCTCAAATTTACCAACCGCCTCAAACGCAGTCGCAAGATCAATTGGCTTGCCATCTTTTGTGTAGCCCTTTTTCATTGGGCCACCGCTTACAAACACGGTTGGAACATTGACCCTTAAAGCACCCATAACCATGCCAGGGACGATCTTGTCGCAGTTTGGCATACAAACAAGTGCGTCAAGCGCGTGAGCGTTCATCACAGTTTCTATCGAGTTTGCGATGATCTCGCGGCTAGGCAAGCTATATAGCATGCCACCATGCCCCATCGCGATGCCATCATCCACGCCGATGCAGTTAAACTCAAATGGAATACAGCCATTTTTGCGAATTTCATCTTTTAAAATTTGTGCGTATTTGTTTAAGAAAAAGTGCCCTGGAATGATCTCTATAAAGCTGTTTGCAACGCCGATAAAGGGCTTATCAAAGTCCTCGTCCTTTAGTCCAGTAGCACGCAAAAGTGAGCGGTGTGGGGCTCTTGTGTAGCCTTTTTTGATTATATCGCTTCTCAAATTTGATCCTTTTTTAAAATTTGAGAGGATTTTATCACATATAAAGTATCAAAGATTTTAAAAAAATTTTGCGAATTTAAAAATTTTTTTATTACATAAATAACACATTAAATTTGTAAAATTTATCCAAAAAGGATGAGCTAAATAGCTACGAAATTTCGGTAATTTTAATCAAAGCAGTATGCAAAATAATAACGTAAAAATATTATCAATGTGTTATAAATATTGATTTATAGGGCTTTATTGTACCCTGGTACAATTTACAAGACTTATGAAAATTTATACAATGCGATAAAATTTTTTAACAAGGATGAGAAAATGATCGCAAAAACAGAGGGCATAAAAGTGATGCCAATGCAAACTAAAATTTTAAATTCTGGCGCAAACTTTTATGAAAATAACTTCACAAATACAACTTTAATTTTTCCTTTTTACGCGAAGAAGTAAAACAACTTCTAATCTCCAAAACAAGAGCGATTTAGCTTTTATTTTAAATTTAATTTATAGTTAAGAGAGTTTTATATGCAAAGTGAAAAAATAGAAATTTTACTTGATGAAGTGAATGAAACAATAGATTCGATATTTAGAACCTGTAATAAAAATGGCGGAACAAAGAAGGCTTTGGAAAATAGAAAGCTAAATAAAGAAATTTTAAAAGATAAATTTGCATCGATCTTTTTAAAATTTGACCAGATAGGTGATGATAATTTTAAAAGCACAGTTCTTGCAAGTGATGAGACAAAAGAGCTAAGCGAAATGGTAAAAGCATTTGAAGCGGATAAAGATATAGACTTTCCAGAACTAGAGCGAGCGATAAATTTTAACCTTACTAGAATCAAAGAAGCAATCTACAAATTTCAAAACAACAACTAAAAGCTGGTGCGAGAAAAATCTCACACCAGATACTGCTAATAACTAAATACCTCCGGATCAATAACCATCGCCCTATAAGCGACATCATCTCTTGAAGCAGAGTCCACATCCATCTCAAATTTGATCTCATTTGTCTTTGGATCGATCTCAACTAAGACCATTTTGATAGTCTTGTCAGGACGGAGCAAATTTACGTTTGAGCTTGAGATGAAGTAGGTATTTTTATCTTTTTGCCACTCGACGTTGCTAGTAACTGCGCTATAAAAGTCAAAGCCACGCTCTTTGCCAAACTGCCAAGTCTGCTCAACCGTGCCCTTTTTCTCATCTATCTTGTACTCAACCGCACGTGAGTATTTATCCTCTTTAAATGCCGGCTGCTCCATGCCCCTTGCATCGCCATTGTCAAAGACACTTAGGTGTTTTATGCTACCTTTGTTGTCGTATCTTGGCGTTAGCCATGCGGTGTGCTGAGTCCATGACCAGTCAAATTCGCCCTCGCATTTTGAGTTTTCGCATTTTATTTTATTGCCTTTGCTGTCAACTGGAGTTAGCACTTTAGCTTTAAATTCTTCACTCCAGCCCTCAGGCGAAGCTAGTATCCATTTTAATTTTTTATCGCGTCCGATTTTAACGATGCCTTGGTGACGAAGTGAGAGGATAATGCTATCGTCACTCTCATCATACGAGATAGAATTTACGTGAGCCCAGTTTCTGCCTGTGCCAGTAGAGGTGATGTCGCCAAATGGCTGATCGTCGCTTATCTTTATCTCTTTTGCGTCCATATCGATATTTAGGCAAACAGCTCTTGCGTCAAGCGCTTTTATGAGGTTGCTGCGGTAGACGTTGTTGCCAAAAATTTCATTTAGATCCCACTCTTCGACCACTTTACCAGTGTTATCGACCTCGATGATGTGATCTCTTATGGTGTGAGAAATTTTGCCATCTTTGTGGTGGTAGTTGTATTTGCCAACTCTAAGAAGTGCGTGATCGTTCTTTAATGGCATAACTTCATGGCTTAGATCGATGTAGCCTCTTGGAAGCGGGCGATTATAAATTTCTTTTCCCATAAGGTCATATCTTAGATATCTTTGAGCCATGCCAAAGCTGATATCGCCATTTTTTAGCTGATGAAAGCCCATCATCATGCCTCCATCCATCACTCTGCGCTCGCTGCGGTCGTAAAATTTTTGATAGTCAAGATACCATCTAACCTCACCCTTGGTATCTACGATGTAGTTTTCTGTAAAGTCGTTCCAGCTAGCAGCTCCACCATTTTTCCAATCAAGTGGTTTATAGACGCTTGTGATCGTGTTATTTATGAGATAGAGCCTGTTTTTAAAGGCAGGATCGACCTTTTTGACGCGAGTCTTTTGCATGTGAGAAAATCTAAAATCACGGCTATATGTGACGATAGGCTGGGCGTAAATTTTATATGTTTCTACCTTTTTAGCTCCGTTAAATGTGTAGCTTACAACTACTTCATTTAGATAGTCAGAGTAAAGCCCCCAAATAGGCACACCATCATGCGTAAGCAAAGCATGCTCTGAGACGTTATAATCGATGTCGATACCGCCATCTGGCTTACCTTTTACTTTGACGTGGATATCTTTGATATCCTTGCCAGCTCTATCGATGATAGCAGTTAGCGGCGATACGTCGTAAGGGTTTATAAAGACTGAGCCAAGCTCGCCTTGAACCTTTACGTGATGAGCCAGGACTCCAGCCTCTAGTGGCGTGATGCCTATACTAAGACCACTAACCAAAACAGCCGCAAGGGCAACAGAACCTAAGAAATTCTTGCTCATTTTCGCTCCTTTAATAAAATTTAATGATATCTTACTACCCAAATTTCACACAAAACTAACGCTTATATGAAAAGTGGCTTAAATAAATTTATAAAAGAGTTGTTTTAAAGGGTGAAAATAAAAAGAAGAATTTAGGAGCAAATGCCCCTAAATTTTAGTTATTTGCGTCAAATTTCTTAAGAGAAAAAAGAACAAATTTATAGCTAGCAAATAGTGTCACTGGCCAAAGTATCAAAAAAATTCCTGCTTCTAACATCTTTTATCCTTAGTATGCGTGATGATCGTTTTTGATCTCATCTTGTGTGATCTTCTTGCTATCTATCGCTCGCCAAACAACGATGATATAAGCAAGCACTACTGGTACTAGCAAGCTAACATATGCCATAACGCCAAGTGTGTAGTGGCTTGAGCTTGCATTTTTGATAGTTAGCGAGCTAGAAAGGTCGCTAAATGACGGATAAAATGCAGTGCCATTTAGTCCTGTTATCAAAAATAGTGCAGTCACAGCAAGTGTAACGCCAACGCCGTAAGCAAAAATTCCACGAATGCTTTTTGTAAATGCCCCTTGGAAAATTCCAACAAGTACCAAAACAACGCCAACAAGAAGCAATATGCCAACGATAGGCATTTCGATCAAATTTATAGCGTATTTGTAAGGCATAAGGCTAACCACACCGTTTGCGTCGTATGCAAAGCCATCTTTTGTAAGCACCCAAGCAAGAAATCCTAGGAAAAATGGCAAGAATAGCACGGTGTTAATAAGTAGCTGTTTTCTAGCGTTTTGTATAAATTCGCCATCAGCGATGTTGTTCATAAGATATAAGCAGCCACCTACGCGAGATAGGAAAAACATTGCTATGCCAAGTAAATACAAGTAAGGATTTGCCAAAGCTTCAAGACCGCGAAATGGAGTCTTCCACTCGACAAAGTTGTGCTCATTTAGCACAAAGTCACTTCCGCTAAAAAATGTACTAACGGCCATGCCGATAAGAATAACACCAAGTGAGCCATTTATGAAAAGGAAAATTTCATAAGTTCTAGCGCCCAAGAAGTTATCAGGCTTTTTGCGGTACTCGTAGCTTACAGCCTGGACGATAAAGCAAAATAAAATAGCCAGCCAAACCCAGTAAGCGCCACCAAAGCTAGTAGCGTAAAATAGTGGAAATGCCGCAAAGCATGCGCCACCAAACATAACAAGCGTCGTAAATGTAAGCTCCC
The DNA here is from genome assembly GCF_001298465.1 of Campylobacter concisus. Lineage (NCBI taxonomy): Bacteria > Pseudomonadati > Campylobacterota > Epsilonproteobacteria > Campylobacterales > Campylobacteraceae > Campylobacter > Campylobacter concisus. Next base: position 1,778,434 of record NZ_CP012541.1, on the reverse strand, counting down.
ATTTTCTACCGATAGAATTTATGAGCATATCTTTTTTAAGCTCGTCCTTGCCAAGGCTAAAAATGAGCGACTGACCGCCTTGAACAAACATCATAAATACCAAAAGTCCGCCAAGAAGGCTAACTATAAACCACCAATAAATTTGTAAATTTTCTAAACCTAAACTATGCATGGTCATTAAATCCTATCTTTATTTGCTTAAGCATGATTTTGATCTCGGCAATCAGCAAGACCGTAAATAAAACAGCAAATAATATAAATGAAATTTTGATATTTGAGTCTGCTAAATTCGTAGCACCAACGCCAACGGTCATGAGATCTTGTATCACCCATGGCTGACGGCCGACCTCTGCTACTATCCAGCCAGCTTCAGCTGCGATGTAGCCAAGCGGTATAGTAAAGAGGCAGATCCATAAAAATGCTCTTATGTTTTCAAATTTATATTTTCTTGAGAGATTTAGATAAAGAGTGATAGCAAAAAGAGCTATGAAGTAAGTGCCAAGAGCGACCATGATGTGAAAGCTATAAAATGTAAGTGCAACTGGCGGCACAGCGTCTTTTGCGTCCTTAAGATAGCCATATCCTAAGAAATTTAGGTTGCTCTCTAAATTTGAAAGCGAGCTTTTCATCAAGCTCTCGTCATTTGCTTTTTTGGCTTCTTTGTAGTTTTTAAGAGCTTCAATAGCTACTTTGCCCTTTGCCATCTTCTCTTCAACACTTATTAGATTGTGCTCGCTATTGCCATAAAGTAGGTCATTTATACCTGGCGTAAATGAGTCAAGCTCTCTGTTTGCCATGATGCCAAGTGCGTATGGTACCTTTATCTCAAGCAAAAATGGCTCGCTCTCGTCGCCAAGCTTTTTAGCTAGGTTTAAAATACCAGCGGCAACTAGACCAGCGTTTTTCTCGCCATTATAAAGTCCCTCCATCGCAGCAAGCTTCATAGGCTGCTTTTGAGCTACAAAATATGCGCTCTCATCGCCGCTAAGTAGTAAAAATGCCGAAGTGATAAGGCCAAATGCGCTAGCAACCACGATACTTTTTTTAGCTAGCAAGATGTGGCGTTTTTTTATCAAAAACCAAGCAGAAATTCCTATCACAAAGATAGCTGAGATGGTGTAGCCGCTAGTTACTGTGTGTAAAAATTTGCTAATGCCAAGAGGATTTAGCGCAACTTCAAAGAAATTCTCCATCTCCATTCTAGCCGTATCTGGGTTAAATTTCATGCCTATTGGGTACTGCATCCAGCCATTTGCGATTAAGATCCAAAGTGCGCTTAAATTTGAACCAATCGCGACAAGCCAAGTTGAAAGCAGGTGAAATTTCTTGCTGACTTTATCCCAGCCAAAAAACATAATGGCAAAAAATGTACTCTCCATAAAAAATGCGAGCAAGCCCTCAATCGCAAGTGGAGCGCCAAATATATCGCCTACAAACCAGCTGTAATTCGCCCAGTTTGTACCAAATTCAAACTCCATAATGATGCCAGTAGCCACACCGATAGCGAAATTTATACCAAAGAGCTTTAGCCAAAATTTCGTTATCTCAAGCCAGACTTTATCGCCGGTTTTAACATATATCGTCTCCATAATGGCGATGATAAAACTTAGCCCCAAAGTAAGTGGGACAAACAAAAAGTGGTAAATGGCAGTCAGCGCAAACTGAGCCCTAGACCAGTCAACAAAATCCATCTCAGACATTTTATTCCTTTATTAAATTACGAATTACAAATTCGCTTTTTTCTTCGTCGGTTTGAAATTTGGTATTAAGAGTCTCGTTAAAGATAAAGGCTTTTAAAATTCCAAACATGATGATAAGCTTTATTATTATGAGAAGCCATAATTTCTTGCCTATTTTCATGTTTTTAAAGCCCTCTATATATAAAGAGGCAATGATGTTTAGGTAGTTTTTTATCATAGTTTGTGAAGTCTATAACAAAAAGACTTAAAGAATAATTTTTAAAATTTATACGATTAATGCCTTACTAAATATTTAAGGGGTATAATCCGCAATTAAAAAATAAATAAATTTAAGGAAATTTAATGGCAAAAGAGACGAAGTATATTTTTATCACAGGTGGTGTTTTAAGCTCACTTGGAAAAGGCATCGCAGCTGCGTCTATAGCGACTCTTTTAAAAAATTCCGGACTAAAAGTAAGTGTTTTAAAAGCTGATCCATATATCAACGTAGATCCTGGCACGATGAGCCCGTTAGAACACGGCGAAGTCTTTGTCACAGATGATGGCGCTGAGACTGATCTTGACCTTGGTCACTACGAGAGATTTTTAGATGAGAGCCTAAGTCAGGATAATAACTTCACAACAGGCAGAGTTTATAGCTCGGTTATAGAAAAAGAGCGCCGTGGCGACTACCTTGGAAAGACTATACAAGTGATCCCTCACATCGTTGGCGAGATAGTTGACCGCATAAAAAAAGCAGGCGAGGGCAAAGATGTACTCATTGTTGAGATCGGCGGAACTGTTGGCGACATCGAGGGCTTGCCATTTTTAGAGGCGATAAGAGCGCTAAGAGTAGAAGTTGGCAAAAAAAGAGCGCTAAATATCCACCTAACGCTCGTGCCATTTATCAAAGTAGCTGGCGAGCTAAAAACAAAGCCAACCCAGCACAGCGTAGGCGAGCTAAGACGCATTGGCATAACACCAGATATCATCATCTGCAGATCTGAAATGCCACTAAACCGCGAGCTAAAAGATAAGATAGCAGCAAGCTGTGGAGTAGAGAAAAATTGTGTCATAGAGAGCTTAGACAGCGCAAGCATCTATCAAATTCCACTTTCATTTTTAAAGCAAGACATACTAACTCCAATCGCTGAAAATTTAGGCTTTAGTGAGCTAAAACCAGACATGGCAAAGTGGGATAGCCTAGTAAAAAGAATCATAGCTCCAACAAATGAAACTACAATAGCATTTGTGGGTAAATATATCGATCTAAAAGAGAGCTACAAGAGCCTAACTGAGGGCATCATCCATGCTGGAGCAAATTTGGATGCTAGGGTAAATTTACGCTGGATAGATAGCGAAAAGATAGAAGAGAACAATGTAAATGAGCTTTTAAAAGACGTGGATGGCATCTTGGTCGCTGGCGGCTTTGGCGAAAGGGGTGTTTTAGGCAAGATGCAAGCTATAAAATTTGCTCGTGAAAATAAGATCCCATATCTTGGAATTTGCCTTGGTATGCAGCTAGCACTCATTGAGTTTGCAAGGGATGTTTTGGGCTTAGAAGACGCAAATTCTATGGAATTTGACAAAGAGTGTAAAAATCCTATCATCTATCTAATCGATAGCTTTATCGACGCTCACGGCAAAAAACAGATAAGAACGCACACAAGCCCACTTGGCGGCACGATGAGGCTTGGAGCATATAACTGTGAGATAAAACCAAAGACACTTCTAGCTGAAATTTATGGCAATGCAAAGAGTGTAAAAGAGCGTCACCGCCACCGCTATGAGGCAAATCCAAAATACAAAGAGACTTTCGAAAGAGCTGGTCTTTTGGTAAGTGGCGAAAGCGACGGACTGATAGAGGCTATCGAGCTAAAAGGCCATCCATGGTTTGTGGGCGTGCAGTGTCATCCTGAATTTACTAGCCGTCTAACTAAGCCAAATCCTGTGATATTAGGCTTTATAAAGGCAAGTTTAGAAAACGTCAAATCTTAGATTTAGAGCCATCTGGCTCTAAAAATTCTTTTAAATTTTTTGCTGTTTTTATTAAATTATTTATCAAATAAATCCCACTTCTTGCTAAATTTTTTAATGAGAAAAATGAAAACTCTAATCATCTTAGGCCATCCTGACATTCAAAACTCGGTCATAAACAAACGCCTGCTACAAGAGGCCCTCAAAGAGCCGCAGCGCTTTAGCGTTCATGATTTGACGCAAGTTTACGCAGGCGGCAACATCGACGCCGCGCGCGAGCAAGAGCTCATCAGAGCCCACGACGCCCTCGTTTTACAGTTTCCGCTTCACAACTTCTCCTGCCCTCCGATTTTAAAATCATGGATCGACGCGGTGATGACGCACGGCTTTGCCTATGGACGCGGCTCGGACGGCATAGCGGGCCGCAAGGTTGCGCTAGCCGTGACCGCAGGCATCAAAAAGAGCGACTACCGCCCGCAAGGACGCTATCATTTTAGCTTGCGCGAGGTTCTTACGCCGTTTGAGCTTGCGTTTAAATACTATTTTCACGCCGATTACCGCGATTTTTTCGCATTTTACGGCGCCGAGGAGGCTCCGGGCATGGACTACGTATCAAGCCAGGACGATTTAGAGCGCGGCGCTAGAGAATATGCGGAGTTTTTGCGAAATTTGGAATAAATTTTTATAAAAATGGTTTAAGCTTTATGGCATAAACCATTTAAAATTTATAAATTTAATTGTATAAATTTTTGCTAATGCTTACTATTTTTAGCGGGTTAAATTTGTAAAGACTATCAATTTAGCAAAGCTTTTAAGCTTGCTATTAGCCCTAAAATCCTACTTTCATTTAAAATTATAAGAAATTAAATTTCAAAAAGATATAATCCAAGCATTCAAAATAAAGACGAAAGATTGCGATGAAAAAGAAGTATTTTTATAGCCAAATTTTTGGCAATATGGGTGTAAATTTAAGTGAACAAGTGGCATTAGATAAAGTTGGCAAGTTATTCAAAAATTCTTGCCAAAACCATGCTAAATAAAGAGGACATAAGGAATTTACTAGCGCATAGATTTTGTAACGACATACATAAAAAAATTAGTGAAATTCCGACACCAAGTGCCTTAAAAGATATTTACAAGGGTGCTAATCGCATAAAAGAAGCGATCGAAAAAAACGAGCGCATAGCCATTGTGGGCGATTATGATGTTGATGGTGTTGTTTCAAGCGTGATTTTAGCTGAGTTTTTTGATGATCTTGGCGTGAAAGACTACCTAGTAAAAATTCCAAATAGATTTAAAGACGGATATGGGCTAAATCCTGAGATAATAGACGAACTCTCAGCTGATGTAAGCTTGATTATCACCGTTGATAACGGTATCTCTGCAAACGATGCGGCCATTATCTGTAAAGAAAAAGGCATCGATCTTATTATCACTGATCATCACATGCCTCCAGCTGTTCTCCCAGAAGCTTATGCGATCATTAATCCAAAACAAGAAGACTGCAACTTCCCAAATATCGAAATTTGTGGCGCTGAGGTCGCTTGGTATTTGGTTGGAGCGTTAAAGGATGTTTTTGGACTAAATTACGATATGAGCAAATTTCTAGAGCTTTTAGCTATCGCGATAATCGCTGATATGATGGAGCTAAGAGATATGAATAGAATGCTTGTTCGTCTTGGCATTTGTAAGCTAAATGCGTCTAAGCGTTCTGCATTTCACGCTATAAAAGAGTTTTATGGTAAGGAAAAATTTGAGTGTGATGATATTAGCTTTCTTATAGCTCCGCTTATAAATTCAGCTGGACGCATGGACGATGCAATGAATTCATTTGACTTTTTACGTGCTAAAAGTATCGAAGAAGCTTACAACTACCTTGATACGATCATTGAATTTAACAACTCCAGAAAAGAGGAGGAGCGCCAACTCTTTGAGTGCTCACTAAAGGACGTAAAAGAGGACGATAAGGTCATCATCACCTGGGGCGAGCAGTGGCATGAGGGCGTAATAGGCATCGTGGCCAGCCGCCTGGCAAAGCACTTTGCAAAGCCAGCTATTGTCTTTAGCATAGATAAGGGCCGTGCAAAAGGCAGTGCTAGAAGCGTTGGCAAGCTTGATATCTTATCACTCATTGCAAGCCACGAAGATCTGCTAACAAGCTACGGTGGTCACAAAGGAGCGGCTGGACTTACGCTTACGCCTGAAAATTTGGTGAAATTTAAAGAAGCGATAAATAAAAGCTGCTCATGCCTAAATATGCAAGATTGCAAAAGCTCGGACGAGCTACTTGGTGACATAATGCCAAGTGAGATAGACTTTGAGCTGCTTGAAATTTTAGAATTTTATGAGCCATACGGACAGAAAAATCCACGTCCAGTCTTTAAGATAAAAAATGCTCTTGTTAAAAACGAAAGACTTATAGGCAGGGATCAAAATCACCTAAAGCTCATCTTGCAAAAGGATAATAAAACACTTGAGGCTCTATTTTTTAACTTTACGAAACACGCTAGAGTGGGCGAGATGATAGATATTATCTTTTGTATATCAAAAAATTCATTCCGCGGACTTGTTACCCCACAGCTACTCATAAAAGAGATTTTATAAATTTTATCTCGGTTTTATAATGCTAAAATTTTAATAAAACCGAGATTGCTTCGGTTTAATTCACCAAAATCGCTTCTTTATATATTTAATGCAGTCCAACTAAAATAATACTATTTGAGTCAAATTTCTGTATTGTAAAATTAATGTTATATAAATATTTATACTTTATTTAAGTTCATTTTTGCTTTAATTTTAATTTTAAATATTAATTTCATAGGACTAAACATGAAAATTTCTTACGTTTTAGCATTTGCTTTAGTACCAAATTTAATGCTTGGTGCTGAAGAAACGATAGACCTGGCTCCGGTTACCGTTTCCGCAAAGATACAAAAGTCCGTTCTTGACGAACCGACAAAGGCTCAAATAGTGGGCAAAGGCGCGATACTAGAAAATGGCGACATCGCTAAATCACTTTTAAATTTGAGCGGCTTTACGATGGAGCGCAAGGGCGGAGGTGGCAGCGAAGTTTATTACCGCTCGCAGACGGCGGCTAGGCTGCCGGTGCTAATCGACGGTAGCACGCTAAATGGCGGTTGCGGCATGCGCATGAATACGCCCATCACTTACATCTCTCGGCGCAAAATTATAGCTCGGTTCGCATCGTAAAAGGCCCGCAAGACGTTAGATACGGCGCGCTCATTAGTGGCGGTATATTTTTCGATAGAGAGATAGCAAGGCTATCAAAACCGAGCTTCGGAGGAAACGTAAGCGTGCTTGGCGGTAGTTTTAGAAGATTTGAAACTGCTGCAGACGTAGCGGCGGGTAACGAGCTTGGCAGCTTAGAAATTTCCGGCGGACACTACCAGAGCGGCGATTATAAAAGTGGCGACGGACAGAAAATGCATACGCACTATAAACGCAACAGCGTTTCGCTCGTAGGCACGCTAACGCCCACGGATACTACCGCCTTGCAGCTAAGCGCGGATATGGGTAATGGAGAAGCGGCTTATGCCGATAGGATGAGAGACGGCGTGCAGTTTGACCGCAAGTCTTTCGGACTAAAATTTGAACAAGACGTTGGCGAGCACAAGATCAGGCTAAGCTCGTACTATCATCAAATCGATCACATAATGGACAACTTCACCATGCGTCCGGTGGTGCCTGGCACGGGGCGCGGCAAGGGATATAGCATCAGTCACCCGATACGCGATATGTACGGCTTTAAGCTAGAAGGCGAGCTAAATTTCGACAATCTAACAAGCTATCTTGGCGCTGGGTACTCTGAGGATGTATTTAAGTGGAGAGGCGCCGGAACGGGCGGAGCCGGCGTATCTAAAGCCCAAATGACGCCGCCCTATCAAAGCCCCACGTAAAAGAGCGCAAGGTAACGTATAAAACTATATACACTCAAAACGAATACGTTCTTGAAAACGACTACGGGCTTTTTGGCGGACTTAGGCTGGACGCGGGCGAGAGAAAACTGTTAAAAACGCATAAGAGCAGAAAAGAAAATTTATTCTCAGGCTTTTTTAGATACGAAAAATATCTGCAAAATTTAACGCTCTACGCAGGACTAGGCTACGCACAAAGGTTGCCAGATCACTGGGAAACGAGTAAAGACGATAATCTTAAGCTAAATAAAGAAAGAAACACGCAACTAGACTTTGGCGCCGTGCTAAAAGATAAAAACTACGAACTAAACGCAAATTTCTTTGTCTCTAAGATGGATGATTACATAATGATAAAATATAGTCCTATGGGCATGTCATCAAACGTATTTAATACCGATGCCTTACTATACGGCGGCGAGATCGAGGGCGATACGCTACTGGCCGATATATTTAGACTGGGTGCCGGCGTATCCTACGTCTACGGCAAGGTGACTAAAAACGCGGGCGGCCTAAAAGACGGCGACGCGCTGCCTAAGGTTTCGCCTCTAGCGTTTAAACTAAGCGCCGGCTTAGAAAAGCCCGACTGGTTCGTCAAAGCCGACTTCTACGCTAACGCATCGCAAAACCGCGCGCAAAAGGGCTACGGCGACGTGGGCGGCATGGACCTGGGCAAGAGCGATAGCTTTTGGACGCTGGGGCTAAGCGCGGGCTATAAATACAAAAATTATCAATTTTTGCTAGTGGCGGAGAATCTAAATGACGCCAAATATGCCTATCATAACTCAAAAGGCGGCTACGGCGGCGGTATCGCAGGCTACGAGACTATCCCGAACGGCACGAGGCTTTATGAGCCGGGCAGAAGCTTTTGGGCGAAATTTAAGGTGCATTTTTAGGGCTTAACTTAATAAATTTGGCATGGCTATGGGCTTAGGATTTGTCCTAAAGCTGTGCTAAATTTAAGTATTTTTGCTCTTATCTTCTTAATAATACCCGCATTTACTACATTTACTATTGCGAATAAATTTGAGCTAAATTAAAGGCCTGCACGGCACTTGGTATAAAATTTCTTATTAAATTTTAAAGCCAAAGGATGATAAAAATAGGGCTTTATTAAATTTAAATTTTATATAGATTAAAAGCTTAGATGTAAAATCTCAGAAATTTTTTAAAGGAGAGGTATGAAAAATTTACTTGTAAAATCAAGCTTGGCTCTAGCTTTGGTAAGCTCAGTGGCACTAGCTCAAGGTGCATTTGTTGGTGGTGAAGGTGATTATTCGTTTAACTCAAAAATCAAAACAAAAAACATAGCAAGTAGTGAGAAAAATAACTTCAAAAAAGGTCACTATGGTCTTGGCTTTTATGGCGGTTATGATTTTGACAGCTATAGAGCTTATGGCAGTTATTATTATGACTTTAAAGCTAGAAAAAATGCTGGTGAATCAGATGCAAAATGGAGTAAGCATAAATTTTTAGGCGGCGTTGATTATACGCCAAATATCACTGAAAATTTTAAAGCCGTTCTTGGCGGATACACAGGTCTTGGCTATTTAAGTGTTAGAGAGAGATTTGAAAATGAAACGAGCAAGAAAAATTTCAAAGGCTTACTAGTTGGTGCAAAAGCGGGCGGTATCTACTCATTTGATGAACATAACGCGATCGAGTTTGGCTTAAAAGCTGATAAGACTTTTTATAAGAAAAATAGCGGAGCTCAGCTAAGAGATACAACTATAGGAATTTATACAGGCTATACTTATAAATTCTAACCTTTAGGCAAGGCTTAGGCTTTGCCTTATTTTAGGTTACTCTCTACCTTCAAGAAGTGGTACAAAAAGGCACTCATCTAAGTACTCTTTTTCTAAATTTCCATCTTTATCTTTTTTAAATTTAGCGATAAATTGCTTGCCATCTTTCTTCATTGGAGCTACTAAAATTCCACCATTTTTAAGCTGCTTAAATAAATTTGGCGATATCTCATCAGCAGCTGCCGAGAGCAGGATACGATCAAATGGTGCGTAGCTTCGCCAGCCGTTGTTGCCGTCATCATATCTTACATGTACGTTTCTAATTTTTAGTGCCTCGAAGCGTTTTTTTGCCTCCATAGCCAGCTTTTCTATTCGCTCGACACTAAAAATTCTATGTGCAAGTTTGCTTAAAATAGCTGCTTGATAGCCACTTCCACAGCCTATCTCTAGGATATTGTCCATATTTTCGCACTCTAGTGCCATTGTCATCTTTGCCACAGTTAGCGGTGAGCTGATCCACTGATTGCCCAGTATGGGCTGAGCGTCAAGTTTATAAGCATGTGCAGTGATTGGTACAAAAATTTCGCGCTCAGTGGTAGCTATCGCATCGAACAAAAGTGGGCTTAGCGTGATCTCGTCGGCTATGTCGCTAGCTAAATTTTGGCATTTTATCGCTTCTAATTGGGTCAAAATTTCTATCCTAAACAAATTTTAAATCGCTATTATACGATTTAAAGCTTATCTTAAAATTTATAAAAGCCCTAAATTTTTCTTTATCTGTGCTATCAAATTTGCGTCAAAAATTGCATTTTGTACCAGTGTGCCATCTGGCAAAAAGACCCCAGCGGTCTCAAGATCTAGCGAGCTTGATATCATGACGTAGCAGTTATTTGCGATGGCTAGTGCCTTGCAAAGGCTAAGGTAGGCTTCTTCTCTAGCCTTGCCCCACATGGCTGGCACCATGATGATGTCGCACCCTCTTAGTTTTGCCCAAAGCCTGCTATCACGCAGCTCAAAGCATATCAGCACGCCAAGCTTTAGCCCTTTAAATGTAAAGGCATTTATATCGCTCACCTCGCCAGCGGCAAAGATCTCGTGCTCTAAATTTGGCCTAAAAAGCTCGGCCTTAAACTGCGAATGAAAGACGTTGTTTGAGTTAAGAAGTAAAAATTCGTTGTAAATTTTTGGCTCATGAGCGGCTAAATTTGAAATTTGAGCGAGCCCTGCGCTTTTGTTTAGACTACTAAGGTGCGTAAAACCTAGAAATTTATCTGGGCTAAGCGCCTCTTGCAAGCGCTCAAGCATCATCGCATCAAAACTACCTATCATGCCACCAAGCATCGCTTTGTTCGCCCCAGCATAAAAGCCGTCAAAGTCGTAGCCGCTGATGCAAAGCTCGCTTGCAAGCATGAGAGAGTTTTTGGGTGCAGCCTCAACTAAATTTGCAAGCTCTTCTAGGCGCTCGCTAGCACTTTTTGCCTTTAAAGTTAGGCTTATTAGGTTTAAATTTTCGCTCATTTATTTTCCAAATACAAATATAGTTTGCTTTGGCGCATGGCAATTTTCTGGAATTCTAAAATCCATATCCGTCCCGCCAATTTCAGGCGTTGGCTTTAGCAAAACTGTTATGGCCGTAGTCTTGTTATCACGCTGTGAAAGCGGATCATTAAAGACCCAGACTTCATATGAAAACGAGGTTTTATCGTTAAAATATACCACTCTAGTCTCTTTTAGGTCGGTGGATTTAAAGCTACATACCCTATTTATCTGCTTTAAAACATCGACAAAAAGAGCCGACCCGATAGGTGCCATACTTGGCCGGACATCGCCAGCTGGCATGCTTTGGTAGATGATAACATATTTGGTTTCGTCTGTTTTGACAAGTATGTAAGGGTTAAAACTATTTAATAGATCCTTATTTGTTATGTCAATCGCCCTCTGGCTGCTACTACTCGCGCAGCCTACAAAAAGCACGCAGGCAAGGGCCAAGATGCTATTTTTAAAAGTCATCAAAGCTGATGCTCCCCTTGCTGTAGTTTGTCACTTTTGCTTCAAAGAAATTTGACTTTTGGTCGTTAAATTTCGCAAAGTCATCGACCCATTTGATCGGGTGAGTGACGTTGTATTTGCGTTTTAGACCGATAGCAACTAGGCGTTGGTCGATGAGATAGTGGATGTACTGCTCGATGATGTCGTCTGTAAAGCCCATTATTTGGTTTTGGGTGATGTATTTGCCCCATTTGATCTCTAAATTCCCAGCTTTTTCAAACATATCATAAATTTTCGCCTCAGTCTCAGGTGTGAAAAGGTCAGGTCTTTCCTTGCGGACTGAATTTATCATGTTTTGAAACAAAAGCAGGTGTGTGATCTCGTCGCGTTGTATGAAGCGGATCATTTGAGCTGAGCCTAGCATCTTACCAGCGCGAGCTAGAGCGTAGATCGCTGTAAAGCCGCTGTAAAAGTAGATACCCTCTAAAATTTGGTTTGCCACCATCGCAAGAAGTAGCTTCTCGTCAGTCACTTCGCCTGCAAGCTCCTCATAAACGCTTGAGATGTAGTCGTTTTTCTCGCGCAATACATCGTCGTGCTTCTCCATCTCATAGATAAGGTCGGTGTTGTCGCAGATCGCCTCAACCATGACAGCGTAAGACTTGCTGTGGTTGGCCTCTTCGTAGGCTTGGCGGCTTAGTACGGCGTTAATCTCTGGCGCGGTGATGTAAGGGTTTATGTTGTCGGCTAGGTTGTTCGTCTGAAAGCTATCCATCGAGATGAGCTGGCTCCAGACTAGGTCGTACATGCGCTTTTCAGCCTCTGTGAGGTTGTAGGCGTAGTCTCGCACGTCGTCTGTGGTGTCGACCTCTTTTGGAAACCAGGTGTTTGCCTCCATGAGGTCCCAAAGCTTTAACGCCCACTCGTATTTTGCCTTGGTGAAATTTAAAATGCCGTGTGGGTTGCCGTTAAAGACTCTTCTGTCGGTCAAATTTTCATTTGAACTCGGGTTGTAGATGCGTTTTCTGTTCATAAATTTCTCTCTTGTTTGTGGTAAAAATTTCTTAAAATATTACCCAAAGCAAGGTAAAAATTTACTTTTATTTAGAGCGCCTTAGTCCTTTTTATGGTCATCAAAAAGCCAGTTATTATTAGTAAAACTGCGATCACGCAAGAGATGGCAAAGACGACCTGACCAATCTCTCCAAACATCTCTCCAGTGTGCAGACTAAGCACTTTTCGCCCAGCCTTTTTGGCCTCTGGGATACTATCACTCTTGCTAACAAGCTTATTCTCTTTGATCTTTCCAGCGCTAGCGTCAAGCTTTAGTTTACCCACTTGGCTCTCGCTAGTTTCGTAGTTTATAGTGTAGGTGCTTTGGTTATTTTCAGGAACGTTTATCGTGAGTGATTTTAGATCTAGTGTGACATTTTCTTTAAAAATTTGCTCCGCAGTCTCTATCTCTTTAAATTTCTCGTCGCTTATTGGGATTAAATTTTGCTTCGGAGCTGATTTTTTCATCTCGCTTGGCTTTAGGTCAAAAAATATGCTATTTACACTGCTTCTGACCCAGTCATAAGACCAGTAAAGTCCAGTTAGCGACATCACTACAAGCAAGATCGCCACGTAGGTGCCAAGGCTCGTGTGGAGGTTGTAAAAGCAGGCGTAGCCCTTTGCGTTTGGCTTGATTTTTAGCGAATTTAGGAAATTTCGCTTGATCGCTGGGGCATAGAGGATGAGGCCACTGATGGCAAGCAGAGCCATGATTATGGAGCTAATCGCGACTATTTGCTTGCCGATGTTGGCTGGGACTTTGCTATCAAGCAGAGCAAGGCCTAAATTTCTATGCAGGCTAAGTGTGATCACGCGAAATTTCTCACCCCAATCCTCACTGATCACCTCGCCACTTCTTGGGTCTATAAAGAAATTTAATTGCTTTTTATTCTTTGTAATGCTTATACGATAAGCTTCATTTGCTCCACCTATTTGTAAACTTTCAAGCGTATCAAATTGAATCTCACTTTTTGCTTTAGCTAGGAGTTCATTTAAGCTTAAATTTGCTTTTTCGCTAGGAACTAAGTTTATAAAATTTTTATTTATCGCACTTTTGATCTCTTCTCTATAAGACGCAAATGGGGCTGAAAGAGTCATAAATATTAGCGGAATAGCCGCAATTAGCCCAATTACTAGGTGTATGTTGAAAATGATTTTCCCTCGTTTTAAAAACATTTTTTTCCTTTGAATTTTAATAGCGAATATTATTTTATTTTTTGTTAAAGCAAGATAAAAATTTATAAAATTATTTTTTAGTTATTAACTTTTACTAATGTTGATAAGGGTCTTAATATCAATTATTTATTAAATTTTTACATATTGGCGTCTTATTTTTTAGTAAAAAGCTATTTTTGCAGCAAGGTATAAATAATGATAGATGTATTTAGATTTATGGTGGAGTTAAGCGGGATCGAACCGCCGACCTCTTGAATGCCATTCAAGCGCTCTCCCAGCTGAGCTATAACCCCAAAGTGGATTTTGACATTTTATCTTTTTATGGCTTACAATATTTTGAAATTCGTTTTAGTAAAATAAAATTTTAAGCAACTTTTGGATAATATTGCAAACTTTAACGCGGGAATAGCTCAGGGGTAGAGCACAACCTTGCCAAGGTTGGGGTCGCGAGTTCGAATCTCGTTTCCCGCTCCAGTAACTTAGCCCGAGTGGCGGAATGGTAGACGCAAGGGACTTAAAATCCCTCGGTAGTTTTTACCGTACCGGTTCAAGTCCGGTCTCGGGCACCACGATATGGCGACATGGCCAAGTGGTAAGGCATGAGCCTGCAAAGCTTTGATCCCCGGTTCGAATCCGGGTGTCGCCTCCAAACTTCAAAAATAACTACTCTAAGGAATAAAAAGTGAGAAATTTACTTTTAGCAGCTTGTATAGCATTTTTTGTAGCTGGTTGTTCAAATACTTGGCATGGTGTAAAAGAAGATACTCATAATGCTAAAGAATGGACTAAAGAAAAGATAAATGATGGAGCTACATATATTAAAAAAAAAACAGAGTAAATTTTAGAGATTATAGTAAATTTTAAGCAAAGTTGGTTATAATCACAAATCTTTTAATTCGGGAGATGGCTGAGCGGTCGAAAGCGGCGGTCTTGAAAACCGTTGAGGTGTGAAAGCCTCCTGGGGTTCGAATCCCTATCTCCCGGCCATCCGTCTAATTCATTATTCATAATGCCTATAAGAAAATTTCTATAAATATTCAGTCCAAAATTTACTAAAACTAAAAATATCAGTAAATTTCTTATTTAAAGTAAGATACTGTAAGATAAGGGAAAGTTTAAGAGTTTTTATATTTTATTTTTGGCTATCTTAAATTCTAAAAATAATATTTGTAGTAGCACATCCAAAATATATAATAGGTCATACCCCCTATGTATAAATATAAATAAAATTAATAATATTGAATAAAGAATTTAAGACGAATCCAAAACAAAAATTAAATTAAAGCAATCCATGAAAATAGTTTAAAGACAAAGTAGTGGCTATGTTTTATGTAGTCTAGGTTCTATTTATATTTAATAGATAAAAGTACAACAGACAAAAAATTAAACTACTTGCTGATAAATATTTTTTTGAAATATTATTTTGAGAGAATATCTAGCTACATAAAAGTAGCTAGATAAGGAAAAATTTCTAAAAATTTTATATTTTTAAAAGCTCAGCCTCTTTCTCTTTTACAAGAGTATCAATTTTTGCAGTGTAGGCGTCAGTTATCTTTTGAACCTCATCTTGCCCCTTTTTACTCTCGTCCTCAGTTATAGCTTTTTCTTTTTCAAGTTTTTTTACTTCATCATTTGCATCTTTTCTTACGTTTCTTATACTAACTTTGGCTTTTTCTCCCATTGATTTTGCATGTTTTGCATTTTCTTGGCGTTGCTCGACGGTCATAGGTGGAAAAAATAGCTTGACACTCTCACCATCACTATTTGGATTGACGCCGATATTTGCTGCTTGGATAGCTGAAGAGATCGCTTTTATCATGCTCTTTTCCCAAGGTGTGATAGCGATAGTTGAAGCGTCGCTTGTAAGCACAGTGGCTACTTGGTTGAGCGGAGTTGGTGAGCCGTAATAATCAACCATTACATGATCTACAATATTAATGTTTACCTTGCCCGTTCTAAGCGTTGTAAAGTCACGTTTTAATGAAGCTATTGCTTTTTCGCAGCCTTCTTTTTGTGTTTCGTAAATTTTATTTAGCATTGATGTCCTTTATTAGAAGTTTTGTACTTCGTTGATGATCTACTTTTAGTGATATTAAAACTTTGCTTTTATCGAGAGGTGGGTTAAATTTACACTCAAAAACACCATTTGTCATAGGTACCTTTTTAAAGCCATTAAAGCCAGTCATGAAAAAATTACCTTCGCTAGCATTTGTATCGGTTTTGATAATTAGCTTATCGATCGCATTATTTTGTGGATAGCTATCTGGAAATATCCACTGGGCATTTAGGAATTTACTATTAAAAGTTAGTGCTATTTTTGTACCGTTCATTACGGGCGTTCTATAAAGATCGTAAACATCACTTTTGTCTGAAACAGCACCTGAGTTTTGATTTAAAATGGCTAAAAAGCCAAATTCTTTTGCCAAAGAGACAACTCTGTTATCGATCTCACCGTATGGCACTGCGAAGTATTTTGGCTTATAGCCCATGTGTTTTTCAAAGGTTTCAACGCCCTTTTGAAAATCCTCTCTTAATGCCTCATCGCTAAGTTTTGTCATCCTTGGATGAGCGTACGAGTGGTACCCAATCTCGCCATAAGCCTCAAGTTCTTTAATCTGATCAAAATCCAGATAATCGCCATATTTATTTGCACTGGCTTCCACATAAAGCATTAGCGCAAATGGATAGTTATACTCTTTAAATACACTAAGGGCCCTGTCATAGAAACTTTTATAACCATCATCTACAGTGATTACGATCCAGTTATCAGGTATTTTTTCGCCAGCATTTACAGCATCGACTAGCTTTGAGAGTTTAATGACTTCATAGCCATTATTTTTGAAATATTCAAACTGCTCTCTTAAATTTTTAATAGAAATATCAGTGCTTGTGTGTCTTGGGTCGTCAAAGCGATGATAGACTAAAATATGAGCGTCTGCTAAAGCAAATGTTAGCGTCAAGAATGACGCTAAAAGTGTTTTTATCATTGTTATTTTGTTGGAGTTTGTGGTGCACTAGGAGCTGATGGTACGTCGTTTGACTTTGGTATGACTAGAGATTTACTATCGACGCTATCAATGATAGAGCGTTTTAGATCTTTATTGTAGAAGTATCCAAGTGCAAGTGTATTTAAGATAAATAAAATACCTACGATAAAAGTAAATTTAGCTAAAAATCCAGCTGGTCCTTTCGCTCCAAAAAGACTCTCGTTGCTTCCGCTATACGCTCCAAGCCCGATAGATGAGCTTTTTTGAAGTAAAACAGCGATAGTTATGATGACAGCTAGAGCAAACTGTAAGATCAAAAATATTAAACTCACGAAATTTCCTTTAAATTTTTAAAAATAATTGATTGCGATTATACAAGAAAAGATTTAAATTTTTAGTTAAAGTTCTTTTTCAATCTCATAAAGCTCGTATCTTATGCCTTTAAAAAGCTCGGCTTGTTCTAAATTTATGAGCTTAAAGCACTCTTCAAGCACGCGAGCGCTTTCCTGGGCGCGCTTGAAATTTGCAGTGATTATCTCGTCTAAATTTGATCTTTCTTGCTCGCTTTTTGTGCTAGTTTTTAAAACGTCGTTTTGAGAATTTCTAAATTTTAAAAAATCTTTTTGCGGGATCTTTGCCTTGTGGCGGAGGGATTTTATTTTGTAGGCGAGCTTAGCGTCATCAAAGACATATCTTTTTATATCTTCAACAACGCGAAGCCCTTCTTTTAGCCTATTTAGATTCGCATCTATTACTCGGTAGATGCGCTCATCTTTAGTCGTTTCTATTAAAAATTCCTAAAATTTGTAGTAATGATGTAAATAGATTTACAAAATCAAGATACAAAGCAACTGCGCCTTCAACTGGTGTTTCATAGTTTCCACGGATAATATTTTGCGTATCAAAAAGTATATATGCGCTAAATAAGATCGATGAAATACTTGCGATTACAAGTTGAAACATTGTACTTTTAACAAAGATATTGATAATAGCTGCTGCAATGATAACAATTAAGGTTATGAATAACATTTTACCCATTGTTGTAAAGTCACGTTTTGTATTCATCGCAAAGACGCTTAACGCACCAAAAGCAACTGTTGTTAGTCCAAATGCTTGAGCTACGATACCAGCTCCGCTTGGCATAGCCAAGATCGCTGAAAGTAGCGGAGTTAGCGTAAGACCACTTATAAAAGTAAACGCAAATAGAAGTATTAAATTTAATCCCTCTTTGCGTTTAGCTGCCATTAAGCCAAAAAGTAGTGCAAACTCGACTATAACAAGTCCCCAAAACAAAAATCTATTTGCCGCAAAAACGCCAGCAATGCTAATACCTACATAGGCGCCAGCTGTTGCTGAAAGTAGTGATGCTGCAAAAAGTTGATAAGTTTGTTTTATAAAAGTGCTTAGTGAGCTTTGAGAATACGCAAGTTCTTCTTGATTTTGTTTTGCGTAGTTCCTATCATACAGACTCATTTTATCTCCTTATGAATTTTTGAATGAGTTTAGCCTAAAATAATTAAACAATGAATAAAAAGAATTTTAATAAATTGTATTAGTTAAAAATTTATATATTAAAGTATTTTTTAGATTAAATAAAAGTTGCTATAATCGCGTAAAAATATAAAAAATGGAGATAAATTTCTATGGATGATTCGCTACTTGAAGGTGCGGTAAAATTTATGGAAGATGGCTTTTTAGAGCATGAAGAGCTCTTTAAAAGTCTACAAAATAGACAAGACCCACATACCCTTTTTATATCCTGTGTTGATTCAAGAGTAGTACCAAATTTGATAACAAACTGCCTTCCGGGAGAGCTTTTTATGGTACGAAATATCGCAAACATCGTGCCACCTTATAGAGTGAGCGAGGAATTTTTGGCAACGACTTCTGCTATCGAATATGCATTAGAGCTTTTAAATATCAAAAATATCATTATTTGCGGACACTCTGACTGCGGTGGATGCGCAGCACTTTATATGGATGAAAAAAAGCTCAAAACTACGCCAAATGTTAGAAATTGGATAAAGCTAATAGAACCAATTAAGAGAGAAGTACTTAAATTTACAAGCGACGATCCAGCAAAGATGGCGTGGCTAACTGAGAGACTAAATGTGATAAATTCGATCGAAAATATAATGACCTATCCAAATGTAAAAGAGGAGTATGAAAGAGGAAACCTTCAAATTTATGGCTGGCACTACATTATAGAAACCGGTGAAATTTTTAGCTACGATTTAAAAGAGGGCACGTTTAAACTTTTAGCAGATAAAAGGAGTGAAAATGCGTAAAATTTTAACTATCATTTTGCTCTCATTTATAATGCTTTTTGGTGCTGAAAATAATAAAACTCAAGAAGAAAATATACTAAGCCTAACAAATCAAATTTTAACTTTAAATAATCAAATCCAAATCATAAAAGCACAGCAAAAAGATACAAACTCAACAAAAGCTGATAATTCAAATTTAGCTGGACTTCAAAAGAAAAAAAATGACCTTTTGGAAAAAATTCCACTATATGTTATGCAAATTGAAGTAACTCAAAATGATATTGATAAATTTATTTTGCAAAAAAATAATTTAGAAAAAAAAGTAGCTAGATTAGAGAAGCAATTAAACAAAGATGCTTACGTTCAAAGTGCTATTGAGCTTGAGAAAATGAAGATAGATTATGCATATTTCTCAGCTTTAATTAATCTTGAAGAGATATTTAAAAAAGGCGCTAAAGCAAACTCTATAAAAGAGGTGATAGATAACGGACTTTTAAATTTACAAACAAATTCTTACGTCAGCATAAAAGAGCTAAAAGATTCACTAAATGAGACTTCAAACTCTTACGATAACGCATTTGCCGAGCTTGATTTAAAAAAAGAGACTGATGAGGAAATTTTAATCTATCTTAAAAATAATGCCGATCTTCTAAGTTCAAGCATGATCTTATCAGAGCTAAATTTAGTCGATACGGTCGAATATATAAATAAGCTAACTTCTATAAATTCGGCAAAATTTAACGTTGGCAAGATCGTAGTTATAATTGCAGTATTTTTATTTTTTGTCTCACTTACAAGAATTCTCGCCAAACTCACGTATTGGCTTATGTCACTTATTGCATCAGGCGAAGGCGTAAAGGAGGCAAAGGATCAGATAGTAGATATCGTTAAAAAGCCTATCTCTGCACTTCTTATCATTTATGCGCTAAATATTTGTATAGGTGTCGGCTTTTATCCAGTACCAGTCCCACTAACTCTAGCAAATATATTCTCGATCGTCTATATAATCGCATTTTCGTGGCTTGTTTTAACCATCCTAAATGGTTATGGCATAGTAATAATCGATAAAATTGCTCAAAAAAGCAGACGAAAAGAGGTCGTAAATTTAGTTTTAAAAGTAGTCTATGTAATTGTATTAATAATCGCACTTTTACTAATTCTTCAAAAGCTTGGCTTTGATATATCGGCGCTCATAGCTTCACTTGGTATCGGTGGTCTTGCTGTTGCATTTGCTGCAAAAGATATCATTGCAAACTTCTTTGCTTCTGTTATGATGCTCTTTGATAACTCATTTTCGCAAGGAGATTGGATAGTTTGTGGTGATATAGAGGGCACTGTCGTTGAGGTTGGCTTTAGAAAGACGACTATCAGAAGTTTTGATAATGCTTTAATCTTTGTGCCAAACTCAAAACTAGCAAGTGATCCTGTTAGAAACTGGAGCAGAAGAAAAGTCGGTAGACGCATAAGAATGGTTATCGGCATCGAGTATGGACCAACTACAGAAGAGATCAAAAAATGTGTAGATGACATAAAAACTATGTTGATAAATCATCCAGATATTGCTAAAAGCGAGGATATAACAGCCAAGAAAAAAGGGCTAAAATATAGACAAAGTATAGTTTCGGTTGATGATTATGCTGGATATAAATCAAATTTATTTGTCGTGGTTGATGATTTTGCAGATAGCTCAATAAATATCTTAGTTTATTGTTTTGCAAAGACTATCGTTTGGGGAGAGTTTTTAGATGTCAAGCAAGATGTAATGCTAAAGATTATGGATATTTTAAAGCAAAATGGTCTAAATTTCGCATTCCCAAGCCAAAGCTTGTATATCGAAAGTGTCAAAGATAAAATTTAAGGAGAAAACAATGAGTGATGATTTTGACTATGAAGAGGTAGAAGAAGACTACTCTGAATTTAATGACGATGATGACGATAGTAGTGATAGTTATGACTATAATTACGATGAAAATGACTACAACTACGAAGATAGTGACGAGGATGAGGATAGTTACGACTCTTATTAGAATGACTTAATGAAATTTAATGGAATAAATTTACAGGGAGTTTTGTTTGACACACGATTTTGTAGATCAAAGTAGTTATAAAGCGATCGATGATATCTATAAAACGATATTAGACGTTATGATAGCTGCAAATGCACTATCTTTGTTGCTTTTTATTATCATAGCTACACCACTACTTTTTATGTGCTTATTTTTTATAGCAGCTGGAATATTGCTTAGAATAAAATTTGACATAAAATATAGAGTATTAATATCCCTAGCATTTCACCTAAATATCATATTGCTTGTTACTATTATTGTTACTACTATGGGTTGGAATACTGGAATTTGGATAATACTTGTTGGTGTAATTTTTATAAACTACTTCCTAGCGTTTGATTCAAAGAGTCTTACTTATATAATGGCATTTTTAGAATTAATCTTGCTTATACTTCTTTATTTTATTCATAAAGATGAGGCGCCGCTGATCCCATCAGCTATACGAGGGGCGATAGTCGTGTGCAGTATTGTTTTTGCTTTTTTTATTGTTTTAAGACTTTCAATGTTTGCAGATGTCATCACTTCTAGCGGATATCAGCAAATAAGAAAAGAGACGGAAGAGCTTGAAAAGGACTCAAAGCATGATTTTTTAACTGGTCTTTTAAATAGAAGAACAATAGAAAAAACTTTAAGATTTGAACTAATTGCCAACAAGGAAAGAAGTGGTAATACAAATTTAGTCATAATGCTAGGTGATATTGATAATTTTAAAAAAATAAACGATACATACGGCCATGACTGCGGTGATGAGGTCTTAAAAGATGTAGCCAGCGCTTTAAAGAAATCATTTAGAGGTAAAGACTATGTTTGCCGCTGGGGCGGAGAAGAATTTTTGATAATCTTGCCCGATACAAAGATAGAATTTATCCACGAAGTGAGCAAAAGGCTTAAAAAACAGATAAATAATGCAAAACTTCCAGATAAAACTCCAGTTACTATGACCTTTGGCATGCTAATATGTGCAAATGGTACTGAGGTGGATTTTGAGCAAGCCATAACTTTAGTAGATAAGCTGCTTTACGAAGGCAAGCAAAATGGCAAAGACCGTATCGAATTAGAAATTTTAAAAAAGGGCTCGGATGTGTAGAATTTCACTCTATACGACCCAAAAACTTATCATATTTTCAATATTATTAACTCACGTCTGTTATTTTTTTATTTTTTTATTTATGAAAGAAGAAATTCTAGCAGTTACGAATATATTTTCAGTAGCAACCTATCTTTTTCTTTTAAGGCTTATTTACGATAGTCCTGAAAATAACAAGATAACAATGCTGATAGTCCAGCTTGAAATTTTATTTCATGCATTGGTTTGTATGCTGACACTTGGATGGGGATATGGATTTGGGTTATTGTTTTTAGCATCGTCATTAATACTGTTTTTTACTTCATTTACCTATAAATTTTTTAACTACATAATAGTTGCAGTGCAAATAATTTTATCCATAGCCTGCTATGTATATTTAGATGGCCAGCCTGTAAAAGATTTTGACGGCTTTAAAGATCTACTTTTTGTTTTTAACTTAAGTATGGTTTGCGTATTTTCGGTTGTTGTTTCGTATCTTTTGGAGAGCTCAAATTTATTTATATTTTTAAGCATCTTAGAGGAAAAAGAGATGGCTGAAAATATCTTAAATCACGATCCATTAACAGGACTTTTAAATCGTACTTCGATGCAGAAAATTTTAAGTCAAAAGGATCTATATAAAAATAGGGACTTTGCTATCGTTATGTGCGATATTGATAACTTTAAAAAGATAAATGATACTTATGGACACGGTGCAGGAGATGCTGTTTTAAAAAGCTTATCAGGCATATTTAAAAATACATTTAGAGATAAAGATAGAGTAGCTAGATTTGGCGGAGAAGAATTTTTAGCAGTCGTCTTGGGCGTAAAAAAAGATGCAGCTGTAAGTATCGTAGAGCGTGTGAGAGAGACTTTGAGTAAAAATATAGTTGAGTTTGAAAACATAAAGATCAACGCAACTATGACTTTTGGAGTAGTTGCTCATGATGGCACGGGAGAATTTAGCTTAGAAAAGATGATCAAGCAAGCTGACGAGTTACTTTATGTCGGTAAGCGAAATGGTAAAAATATCGTTATGAGTGCGGATTACGATCCAAAAGGATAAATTTAGAGGCCTAAGCCTCTAAATTTTAATGTCCATACATTATGTTTGGTAGCCAAAGTGAAATTTGCGGTATATAAGTAACCAAGATAAGGCCAAAGAACAAGGTTAGCGTCCATGGCAAGCACGCCACGATGACCTCTTTTAAGTTCATATTTGTAAGACCGCTTGCGACAAATAAATTTAGTCCAACAGGCGGGGTCACCATACCTATCTCCATATTTACAACCAAGATGATACCAAAGTGAATAGGATCAACACCAAGCTGCGTAGCTATCGGAAGCAAGAGCGGCACCATGATCATAATAACGCTTGAAGGCTCCATAAACTGACCCATGATAAAGAGCAAGATATTTACAAATATCAAAAATCCTATCATGCCGATATTTGCGTCAAGTATCATCGAAGCGATCGCTTGTGGGATCTGCTCGCTAGTTAGCAAATATGCAAAAACAACGGCGTTTGCGATGATGAAAAATATCATAGCTGTTGTAAGGGCTGAGTCTAGGCAGATATCCCAAAGATCTTTTATCTTTATATCTCTATAGATAAAAAGTGAGATAAATAGCGCATAGACCGCACTTGCCGCAGCTGCTTCAGTCGGAGTGAATATGCCTCCATAAATTCCGCCAATAACCACAACGACTATCAAAAGAGCCCAAAATGCTTTTGCAAATTTTTGCACTCTTGCTTTAAATGGCTCAGCCTTAGTCGCTTTAAATCCAAGCTTTTTTGCGCCTACATAAGTTTGAACTAACATAAAAGCACCAAGCATAAGACCAGGCACGACGCCCGCCATAAAGAGCTTGCCGATACTAACCTCAGCAGTTACGCCATAAACTATCATAACAACTGAAGGCGGGATCAAAATTCCAAGCGAGCCAGCCGTAGTTATGCCGCCCACTGCGTACTCTTTTGGATAGCCGGCCTCTTTTATAGCTGCAAACATAATTGAGCCAATGGCTACAACCGTCGCAGGCGAGCTTCCAGAGACCGCTGCAAAGATGATGCAGGCAAATATCGCACTCATAGGCAAGCCACCTGGCAAGTGTCCGACCATAGACTTTGCAAAGTCGATGATACGCCTTGCTGAGCCGCCTTTACTTAGTAAATTTCCAGCCAAGATAAACATCGGTATCGCCATTAGCGAAAATTTATTGATACCATCAAATATGAGCTGCGGGATCGTAGCGATGTCTATGTCTGTAAAAAATATCATCGTCAAAACGGTGCTTGTGCCTAGCGAAACCGCGACTGGCACGCCTATTAGCATCAGTGCAAAAAGCAGGATAAATAAAAATGCTATTGTCATCTTTTTCTCCTTAGTCTTTGACTACGCTACCATGAGCTAGCTCGTGCGCTTCGTTGCTTACGACCTTTGCTGCTGGAGTTAGAGCTACTTTGATAGCTTTTTCAGCAGAGCGGTAGCTAGCTGTGACGAAGGCTATTGGAAGCACTAGCATAGGGACCCATTGAGGTATGCCAAGGTCTATTATCATCTGCTCGATCTCGTGCAAAATTTTGAGATAATCAATCGAATAAACTGCGATAAATATCAAAAAGACAGTTGTTAAGATGTGTGAAAAGAGCAGGCATGCTTTCGCGAGCGCTGGTGGAAATTTTTCCACCAAAATAGTTACACTGACGTGAATGCCCTTATTAAAGCCGTATGCCGCGGCAAAAAACGCCGACCAGATAAAAAGATAGTTTGATAGCTCGCTTGCCCAAGACCAGCTTTTATCGAAAAAATATCTAGCCATAACATTTGCAAAGGCTAGCAATGTTCCACTTGCGAGCCCAACTACTGCGATAGTTTTATTTAGTGAGGCTATCGCTATATCAAGGACATTAAAAAAACTCTTCATTATTTTGTCCCAAGAGTCTTTTCTATGAGGTCTTTACCGATAACATCATAAAATTTAGGATAGATTGATTGCATAACCTTCTGCCACTCAGCCTTTTGTGTATCATCTATCTTATAAATTTCTAGTTTTTTACTAGCAGCGATGTATTTTTCAAGCTCAGCTATGACGTGAGCGTCCTCTTTTGCTGTCTCTTCTCTCTCGAAAGCTGTTGCTTCGCTTAGAGCTTGTTTTACATTTGCTTTTAGATCATCTGGTAGCTTGCTCCAAAATTTATCACTCATAACGACTAAATAGCCCAAATATCCATGACTTGAAAGTGTAAGCGAGCTTTGAACTTCGTGAAATTTTGAGTTATAGAAATTTGAAAGTGGGTTTTCTGTCGCATCAACTACGCCTTGTTGAAGTGCAGAGTAAACCTCTGAAAATGGCAGAACTTGTGGGTTGCCACCAACTACTTTGATCTGTTCTTCAAGTACCTTTGAGCTTTGGATTCTAAATTTTTGTCCTTTTGCATCTTCTGGCACAAGAACTGGTTTTTTGCTTGAGCTAAAATGCTTAAATCCAGCATCCCAGTAATCAAGCGCCACAAAGCCCTTCTTAGTCACAAGGCCTTTTAGCTCCTCGCCGACCTCTCCATCTTGGACCTTATGAAGGTGCTCTGCATCTTTAAAGATGAAAGGCAGGTCAAATAGCTGAAACTGCGGCACGATAGGTGTAAATTTAGAAAAACTAGGAGCTGCCATTTGGACGTTGCCAAGCTTTAGCGCACCAAAAACTCTATCATCATCAAGTAGCTGAGCTGATGGGAAGACTTGAACTTTTAGTTTACCGCCACTTAGCTCCTCGGCACGTTTAGCAAAAAAGTCAGCCGCCTTGCCCTTTGGCGTAGAAGCTGCAACAACGTGAGCAAATTTGATCGTATAGACCTTGTCTGCACCAAATGCTAAGCCACTGATGGCACAAGTGAAAAGTAAAGCTTGTAAGAATTTCATCTTTTATCCTTTGTAATGGTTTTGTTAAACGCATTATAAATTTCAAAAATAAAATTTTAGAAATTTTGTTTCGTAAATTCACAGCTATTTATTTTTATATGTGTATTTTAGTAACAAATGTGCTTTTAAAAGCCAATTTATATTTTTAAAAAATTTTTATAGTTTTTTAATAACTAAACTTTTAAAGTATATTTGTTACTTTTTTACACATAAAATTTATTTTATTTTTACTTTTAATAAATTTTTGAATCCATTTAAACAAATGCATGGGATATTTTGCTCTAAATTTTTTTCTATAAGTTTAAAAGCCCGCCAAAAAATGTAAGTTTAGTCTTGCTTAAATTTAGCCTATATTTTGCGGCTAAATTTAAAAGATTTTTATTTATTAATTTTTTATGGCTATAATACAAAACAACAAATTTTATTATTAAGGAATTATTATGTTTGAACTTAGAAAACTTCCATTTGATGCAAATAGCAATGCAGTAGTTAGCGCAAAAACCTGTGAATACCACTATGGCAAGCATCATGCAACTTACGTAGCAAATTTAAACAATCTTATAAAAGATACAAAATTTGCCAACGCATCTTTTTATGAAATTCTAACAAATAGCGAAGGTGGGCTTTATAACAATGTTGCTCAAGTTTACAACCACGACTTTTACTGGGACTGCATCGCTAAAAAAAGCGAGATGTCAAGCGAGTTAAAAGCTGCGATCGAAGCAAATTTTGCAAATTTCAAAGAGGAATTTTTAAAAGCAGCTACAACACTTTTTGGCTCAGGCTGGACGTGGCTTGTATTTGATCTAAGCAACAAAAAGCTAGAGATCGTACAAACTAGCAATGCAAAAACTCCAGTGAGTGACGGTAAAGTGCCGCTTCTAGTTGTTGACGTTTGGGAGCATGCTTACTACATCGACAACTTCAACGCTCGCCCAAAATACCTAGAGACATTTTATGAGAATATAAACTGGGAATTTGTAAGCCAAGCTTACGAGTGGGCGCTAAAAGAGGGTCTTGGCTCAGTTGAGTTTTACACAAAAGAGCTTCATAAATAATATCTGGCGGGGCTTTCCCGCCTTTAAATTTCTACTTTTATCTAAATTTATAAAGTTATCAAATTTATCAGCAAAAACTATCTTGTTTTAAAAGAAAGTGTAACTTCAAAAATGGCTCAAAATTTTGTTTTAGCAAACAAGTTCTCTTGAATTTAAAAACAATACGAGATAGCTCATCTTTAAATTTTGATTTTAAACACACTGCTAAATTTATAAGCTACGGACACGATCTTTACCACTTTAAAAAGGCATAAAACGCTCGCTTTTATTGGTCTGCTACATTGTGGTTGTGCGGTTTTTGTACTTAAATTTAAAGCAACCAAATAAAAACTAGTGTAGGTCATCTTGCCTTTAAAATTATCAGTACAATTTGATTTGATATTTAAAAATATTGGGGCAATATTTACTGCTTCAAAAATGCCCCGAGCTGTATTAACTAGGCATGGGTAGCTTAAATTTCAAAGCTACCCAGCCAAATTTACTCAATTTATCTTTTTGAAGTGTATAAATTTATACCATTTTGTAAGCGTTTTAGCCCCTCAAGCACTCTGGCTCTTTGGGTTGCGATATTCATACGGAGAAAAAATCTATCTCCCCTGTAAGCATTGCCGTCATTTAGCCAAAGTCCAGCTTTATCACGCAAGAAATTCATAAAGTCGCTTGAATCCTCGCAAAACGCGCTACAATCAAGCCATAAAAGATAAGTTGCATTTGAAGGCAGAAGCTTTACTGGCAAATTTTGCTCTTTTATGAAATTTATAACGATTTTTTTGTTTTCAAAAAGATACTCCCTAAGCTCATCAAGCCATGTTTGGCTATCGTTAAATGCCGCTATTGTCGCAGTTATTGCAAATGCGTTTGCTTCACCTATCTCATCATAATTTACAGCCGCATTTATTCTTGCACGTATCTGCTCATTTGGTGTGACGATGGCTGAGCTTTGAAGTCCTGCGATATTAAAAGCTTTTGTAGGTGAGATGCATGTGATTGAGTTATTTTTACACTCTTCGCTAACACTAATAAATGGAACATAGCTTAGACCAGGATCAGTTATGTCGCAGTGGATCTCATCGCTGATAACCAAAACATCGTGCTTATAGCAAAGCTCGCCTATCTTTTTAAGCGTTTCTTTGTCCCAAATTTTGCCTATTGGGTTGTGAGGATTACAAAGAAGCATCATAGTTGTTAGCGGCTGCGCTAGCTTTGCTTCGAGGTCTTCAAAGTCGATCTCGTAAGAGCCATTTTTATAAACAAGGTCGTTTGATAAAATTTCACGTCCATTGTTTTTGATGCAGTTAAAAAAGACGTGATAGACGGGAGCTTGAACTAAAATTTGATCTCCTGGATTACTAAATCTTCTAATCGCAGTAGAAATCGCTGGTATAACGCCAGTACAAAAGCACATCCAATCGTTTTCAAAGCTAACATCATGACGCCTCTTCCACCAGCCTTTAATCGCTTCGTTCCACTCTTTTGGGATAAATGAGTAGCCAAAGACACCATTATCAAGACGCTTTTGTAGGGCATTTAAAATTTCAGGTGCAGCCTTAAAATCCATATCAGCAACCCACATTGGCAAAACATCGTTTTTCATTCGCCATTTTGATGAGTTAGTGCCATCTCTACTAATAAGCGTATCAAAATCGTACTTCATAGCTTTTCCTTAAAATAAAATTTTAAATCAATTATAACCCAAAAGATACTAATATAATTTGAAATTTTCTCTCAATTTAATATTTCAAAAGGAAAAATGATGAAATTAGCTCAGGCTCTCATTTTAAGAGCCGATACACAAAAACGTTTAGAGCAGCTAAAAGGTAGGTTACTCGATAATGCAAAAATGCAAGAAAATGAAAGACCTAGCGAAGATCCAAAGCTTCTTTTAAAAGAGCTTGATAGGCTAAGCGATGAGCTATTTAGACTGATCTTGGCTATAAATTTAACAAACTCAAGTGCAAAATTTGAAGGTGTGAGTCTAACTGAAATGATCGCTAAAAAAGATACGCTAAGCCAAAAAGCAAGCGTGCTTAGGGATTTTGCCAAAAGCGCAAGCCAAAAGGTCGATCTTTACTCAAATAGCGAGATAAAAATTTTAAGTAGTGTTGATGTAGCCATGCTTCAAAAGCAAATAGACGAGTTATCCAAAGAGATCAGAGAGCTAGATATGAAGCTACAAGAGGCAAACTGGCAAGTTGATCTTGTAGAGTAAAATTTATGGTGAAAATGTAGTTAAAGGCGAGTAAAAAGAAAAATTTATTAGGCTTGCGGGGATAGAGCAAAAGTTTAAATTTATCCCAGCAATTTAAAAAATGTATTCTTAAAAATAAATGTTACTACCACTTACTGATTTAGCTACGTTTTGGGTGGGTTTGGGGAAGATTAATCTTTATTATGTAAGATTTCACAAATTTTTAAAAGGAAATTTATGAAACTTGACACCTTGATCGTAAAAGGCATTGAAGCTAAAAATAATCCAAATAAAGCTGTCATTCCGCCTGTTTTTTTAGCAAGTACGTTTGTGCAAGATGATCTTGAAAATTTTCAAGAATTTGCATATTCTCGTGGTAGCAACCCAACCAAAAAAGCATTTGATGAAATTTTTGCAAAGGTTGAAGGCAGCAAATACGCATTTAGCTTTGGTTCAGGCATGGCAGCAACAGCAGCCGCACTTAGCCTTATAAAAACTGGGCAAAAGGTCCTGCTAAATAGCAACGTCTATGGTGGCACTTATAGATATGTCACGACTGTTTTTGAAAGCCACGGCATAAAGAGCGAATTTATAGATGATCTAAATTTTTTAAGCGAAGATGACATAAGTGACGACGTGGCGGCGATATTTATCGAAACTCCGTCAAATCCCCTCTTAAGAGTGACAGATATCGCTAGAATTTCAAAGATCGCTCACAAAAAAGGCGCTCTAGTCATCGTGGATAACACATTTTTAACGCCTTATTATCAAAGAGTACTTGATTATGGAGCTGATATCGTGGTCTATAGTGCTACAAAGTATATCGGCGGACACGCTGATGTGATCGCTGGTATCGTCACGCTAAATGACGATGCTTTGGCCGAAAAGATAAAATTTGCTAAAAACACACTTGGTGGCATCATCAGCCCGATGGATGCCTACTACCTAATACGTGGGCTTAAAACGCTTAGCGTTAGGTTTGATAGACAAACACAAAATACACATAAAATCATCAAATTTTTGCAGAATAATGACGCAGTTAGCGTAGTGCATTTTGCCGGCTCATATAGCGAGCAAGAGGCAAAGATGCAAGCGGCTCAAGCAAGCGACATCGGTGCTCTCATCTCATTTGAGCTTGATGAAAAATATGATGTAAATAAATTTGTAAAATCGCTAGAAATTTTTGATCTAGCAGTGAGCCTTGGCGGCGTAGAAAGCCTCATTTGCAGGCCTGCGACGATGACACATGAGGCATATCCAAAAGAGGTACTAGATAAGATCGGTATAAAGCAAAACTTGCTTCGTTTGGCAATTGGTATCGAAAACGCTGATGATCTAATAGCGGATCTTGATCAAGCATTTAAAAAAGCAAAAAAATAATAAAGGAGACAGATATGGCAACTACAAAATTTAAAGGTAGTGAGGTAAATTTAAGTGGAAATGAGGTCTTTGTAGGCTCTTATGCGCCTGAAGTAAAAGTCGTATCGCAAGATCTTAGCGAATTTAGTGTAGGCGGAAATAATGGCGTAGAAGTCCTTGTTTGCTTGCCATCACTTGATACTGGCGTTTGCGCAGCAGAGGCTCGTAAATTTAACGAAAAAGTAGCTGGCAAACATGGCGTAAAACTAAGCATCATCTCAAATGATTTGCCATTTGCGATGGGGAGATTTTGTACGACTGAAGGCATAGCAAATTTACATGTCGGAAGCGACTTTAGATACGGAGAATTTGCTAAAAACTATGGCGTTTTAATGAGCGATGGCCCACTAAAAGGACTACTTGCAAGAGCGGTATTTGTCATCAATGATGGCGTAATAATTCACAAACAAATCGTCCCTGAAGTGACAGAAGAGCCAAACTACGATGCAGTATTTGATGCTATTAAAAGTAGTGGTAGTTGTGGTTGTGGCTGCCATTAAAAAAAGGCGTTATCTAAACATCTATTTGATGCTTAGATAATTAATCTTAGTCAAATAGAGATTTTTCAAAAGACTTTACTACAAAGCTTTTTCTATGAAGGCTTAAATAGCCAAACTTGGCAATGGCATCTAGGTGAGCCTTTGTACCGTATCCTTTGTGCCCAGCAAAGCCGTACTTTGAGTAAATTTTATCCCAGCCTTTCATTAAACTATCACGGCTAACCTTTGCTAATATGCTAGCAGCACTTACCTCAGCGACTTTGCTATCAGCCTTTATCATCGTTGTGATACCTACGCCATAGTCTAAATTTCCATCATAAATAATCTCAAAACCCTCAAAGTGCGCCTTAAAAATTTTGAGCGCTCGTCTTAAGCACTCGCTTAGCCCAAGTTCGTCTATTTGTGCATTTGAGAAGTAGATGATGAGAAAATTTGAGCTTTTTATAATCTCTTTAAAAAGCTCCTCACGCTTTTTTGCAGTTAGTTTTTTGGAGTCGTTTAGACCTGAAATTTCTTTATTAAGCACGCAGGCCGCTACGCTTAAAGGCCCAGCTAAAGCCCCACGTCCAGCCTCATCTATGCCACAAATTTTTGCCATTAAAGCCCGATTTCATCGCTAAAGTAAGGTCTTAGCTCATCAAGTGGCACGCTAATTTGCTCCTCGTTTAAAAAGGTAAGCCCAAGTGGCGAAAGTACAAAATTTTCACTAACGCCTGCTGTTGCGAGGATTGCTTTTAGATGAGGGTCGTTTATATCTTTAAAAATCTGCTTTAACTTTAGCTTTTTGTTGGTTTTAAGTAAGACGACATCGCAACTAGTTTTATTATTTTTATAGGTGCAGATGCTTTTTATTTTGTCATTTATATAGTAGATGTTATCTAGGCTCTCAAATTGGTTATTTGGCCATTTTTTACGCTCACTTTTTAGGTCATAAAGTGTCGAGAGTAATTTATTTTTATTTTTTTTAGCCGATTCTTTAGCAAATATGTCGTTAATTATAGCTTCGTATCTCGTGCCATTTGCTTCGGTCATTTGGATGCCAATATTTAGCATTTCATACTCTTTTTCTTTTTTGATAGTCGCATTATAGGCTTTGTTTTTAACGATTATTTTGCCCTTTAGCTCGCCATTTTCATTTTTAACGTCTAAATTTATCTTATCAGATACAGCATTTAGCGATGAAATTTCACTGCTATTTTGCTCAAGATTACCTTTTTCGTAGTCGTATTTTGTACCATCAAAAAAGATATGTCCGCTTATCCTGGCCGGCACTTTAAAGCTCTTACTTTGCTTAAAATTTTCAAATTCATCTTTAAAATAGTTCATATAAACTTCAAATTTTATACCATTTGCCTCACCAATAAATTTATAAAATTTTGCCCAGTTTTCGTGATTTATCTCATAGCCAAATAGGCTTCCTATAAGTATAAAAATCCCAATAAATGCTCTCATGTCCGTCCTTCATAGTTTTGTTGATTATAGCTTCTTTACTTTAAGCTTTTAAAACAATAATCAAATAAAGGTTTAAATTTATAAACCTAGACTCCACCTAGAAAAGGGCAAAATTTCGCATTTTATGCCCTCAAAGCTAAGCTCAGCTTGGTTTGCGACGCTGATTATCTGAAGCTTGCTTACACCCAGCTCTTTTAAGCTTGCGTGGAGTTTTTTAAATTTCAAAAAGATGATCTCTGGTGCAGAAAACGGCACACAGATGATCGCGATCTTCCTTTTATTAAGGAAGAAATCAATCTCTTTTGTGTAGTAAATTTCATCTTTAAATTTAAGCAATTCGCAAAAAACGACATTTGCAAAGACAGCCAAAAAGTCCTTTTTTAGGTATAAAGCGTTGCGAAGTGCAAAATTTGTAAAGTA
Source organism: Campylobacter concisus (assembly GCF_001298465.1). NCBI lineage: Bacteria > Pseudomonadati > Campylobacterota > Epsilonproteobacteria > Campylobacterales > Campylobacteraceae > Campylobacter > Campylobacter concisus. The sequence goes on along the minus strand of NZ_CP012541.1, from coordinate 1,745,540 downwards.
GAGCTTTTTGCTCGTGCTGCTCTCATCTAAATTTGGTACTAATTCTATAAAACCATTTTCATTAAGGCTGGCTACCGCGTTATAGACACTATCTTTTGAAATTTTCATCTGCTCTTTTAGGTTTTTGTAGATACCAAAAGTACTAAGCACATCGTGGCATTTTGGAGCACATTCTTTTAAAATCGCAATGCTTTGCTCGCTTAAATTTGCTCTTAAGAGTTGTTGCAAGTGCGCTGTGACCTCGCTAGAGTCCAAAAAAGCACTTGCTATCTCGTTGCCGTGAGCCAAAAAGTAGCTAAAAAGTAGGTCTTGGTCCAAATTTTTCTTAAAAAATAGTATAAATTCCTCGTAGTCAAGGTAGTTTAAATTTATGCGAGCAAAGCCGTCAATCGTGAGTGAAAATTCCTTGCTTGTAAGGATGATATTTTCAAGTGTTGCGCCCTTTAAAAAGCCTAAATTTGCAAGGTCAGCAGCTTGTAAATTTTCAACTGCAAGAACCTTTATCTGGGTATTTTTTTCTAAAAATTCTTTTAAATTTGCTAAAAGTAAGGCTCTGTCTATCCTTAGATCGTCTAAATTTACATAAAGCCTCTCCTCGCTTTTATAATGGCTCAAGAACTCATAAACAAGGGCTGTTTTGCCACTTGAAATGGCGCCTATTATAAGCGTCTTTGGCGAGATGATTTCGTATTTTCTGGGGATAAATTTACTTGATTTAAGCGGCTGATTGTAATAAAGCTCTAATTGGTTCATTTTCTCCCCTTTGTAAGATGCATATGTAAATTTTTACTATACCGTCAATTCCCCCCCCCTGTTATAAGCGCGCTCTCATCGCTCGTTAGCTCATAAAGCTCAAAAACAAGTTCGTCTATTTTTTCGTTACTTGCCTTGATTTTGTTATTTAGCGCGTCGATATTTTCTTTAGCTTCTAGCTTTTCATAAAGAGTTAAAGTAGGCATGTGCTTCTCGTAAAGCTTAATTTTTTCATTGGCTTTTAAAATTTCATCGACCAAATTTATTATCTCGTTTGCTAAATTTTCATTTTGTGGCGTGATTTGTGGGATAGGCAAAATTTCTAAGCGGTTTATTTTTATTTCGCCTTCAAGTCCGCCTCCAGCATAGAAAAAGTTGAAAATTTTATAAACAGCTGTTGAATTTAAAAAGGCTAATAAAAATTTTAAATTTTCGCCAGTTATGCAATATGCAGTATTGTCTGGAATATTATTATTTATATCGTAAGCAAATTTTGGGCTTTGCACCATTCTGGCACATAAAATTTTCTCTTTTTCAAATTCATCTAAATATACGCAGTTTCGTAGGTTATAAGGAGTGGCTCCTTTATCAGAACGATTGGAAAGTTTTGGCTCAAATTTCTCAAGATATAGTTTTAGCTTAGGAAAATTATCTATATTGATGCGAGGCTCGGTGCCATATCCATTATGGATATTTATGAGCCATAGCCCAGCCCACTCATAGTCATAACGCTTTATATCTCGACCCCTTAAGATCGGTCTTATGAGCTTTTGTGTCTGTTCTCTTTCTTCTCCAAAGCAGTTATTTAAAATTTTATCACGAGTGCTATCGTCGATGATAAATGCTTCGTTTAGTCCAGTTTTGACACCATAGTTGATATTCACACCCCAATCTTTTAATGGCTTTGCGACTTTTTCGATCTTGCTTTTTAGCTCAAATTTGCTTTTATCTAAAAAGGTGAAATTTGTTTCGTTTAGCGTGGATTGTGGTATTTGGATAAATTTTTGCGTTTTTAAATTTATGGTGCTTGAAGCTAGGAAATTAAATTTTGAATTTTCACCGGCTCTTATTTTTCTAAAAATAGTAACCGCACTATCTACGCTCGCATCTTCAAAAACTTTAACCCCAGCAAAATCGATAATATGTGTTATTTGCGTATTTTCTAGTATAAATTTACGTAAATTTTCACCATAGCTGGCACGGAAAAATTTGTTTGAACATATAAAGCCTAAAAGCCCATTTTCTTTTAGATGTGTAATGCCAAGCTCATAAAAATAGACAAACAAATCAGCCGTGCCGCTATAAACTTTATATTTTTGTAGGGCTGGCTTTTGCTCTTTTATCGCCTCTTGTCTGACATAGGGAGGATTGCCGATAACGACATCAAATTTAAAGTCGAAAGGAAATTCTAAAAGCGAGTTTGCTGCTACTAAATTTTTACTAAGATCTGTCAAAACTCGTCCTTTTGCAGCTGTGCGGAGCCAAAGAGATAGCCTGGCGATCTCGACTGCATCGGCATTTATGTCTACGCCGTAAAGGTTGTTTTCTAAAATGGTGCTTTCTATATCGTAAAGTCCCAATCCCTCGCCCTCATATACTTTGCGGTAAGTGTCTAATGCGCCATGCTCACTAATAAGAAATTCTAAGGCTTGGTTTAAAAACGCACCAGAGCCACAAGCTGGATCAAGTATCTTAAGAGATAAGAGCCATTCGCGGTAAGCATAAATTTTGCCTTTGATCTCACTTTCTGCTTTGGTTAATTTTTTTGGATTTTTTGGTGCTAGTAGCTCATTTAGATCAAGCCCTAGCTCATCTTTTTTGGCTTTACAAAGCGTACCAAGCGAATTTTCAACTATAAATTCTGTTATAAACTCTGGTGTATAAAATATGCCATCTTTTTTGCGTTTGCTCTGTTTGGCATCAAATTCATTACCATTTATTTGCGCATTTAGCTCTTCAAGGTCGTTTAGTGAGCTTTCAAAGATATGTCCTAGGATATTTACACCGATGTCGCTTAAAAAGTCATAGTCGCTTAAAAACTGCGCTTCAAGCACGCTATCGTCTATCTTTAGTGCATCAAGCTCAGTATCTGTGGCAAAAAGTCCGCCATTATAGCGTTTGATATCAAGACGTTCACTGCCTTCATCGATGGCTTTAAAGTAAATTTTGTAAAAGTCATAAAAACTAAGCTCAGTAACTTGGTTTTGAAATTTATCTTTTATCTCGGCTATCGTGCGAAGTCTTAGTAGTCCGCGGTCTTCGGCAAATAGTATAAAGACAAACCTATCACATAGTTTTTGAGTTAGGCTTAAAAGCCTATTTTTATCAACGCTAGTATTGTTTTTGCAAATATTTTTAAAAAGAGTAAGTCTAAATGCGCTAAAGTCTTTATAAAATTTATTTGAAATTTCGCGCTCGTGAGTGGCAAATTTCTCTTTTAGCTTTAGCGGCAGATCCGTGCTAATGCTCTCAAAGCTAAGCAGCAAATGAAGTCTTTTAAACTCGTCAAAGCTTGCTGTAAAAAGGTCAAATTTTTCAAATGTTGTTTTATTGCCGATGTAAAAACGCAGTTCATTAAAATTTGAAACAACGACATATTTGGCATTTTCATGCGAGATAAAATAGCGAAAGGCTTGATCTACCGGGCTAAGCTCGCGGTTGGACGGAGTTTTATCAAGATGCTGTGTGGTCTGATCTTTTAGCTCGATCACGCATCTAACTTCGCCATTTATCAGTATCGCCCCGTCTGCTTTTTTGCCGTCAGTTTCGTTCTTTTTCTCACGTTCAAGATTGAAATTTGTAGGATTAGTAGTATCCAAAGTGTAGCCAAGGCAGTTTTCAAAGATATCTTTTAGAAACTGCGTTTGAAATTTCTCTTCTTTGAAGCACTTAATCTCGCTAGCTTTTGACTGATACATTTGCAAATTTGCATAACGCTTTTTAAGCTTCTCCTCGTCTTGGTCTTGAGTTAATAAGAATTTTGTATTAAAGATCGGCATCTTTTCTCTTTAAAATTTTAATTTCTTGGAATCTTATCTTTTTAAATTTTATATCTTCCTTATTAAAAGGAAATAATTAATCAAAATTCATCAAAAAATAGCGTTTTTCTTGACAACTATAATAGCTTTTTTGTAAAATCGCAGTCTCTTTACGAAAGACCTATGTCTTGCTCGTACGATCGCTTGATCCTATGCGGGTTATTTTGATGTAAAGAGGTCGCGAGTTTGCGACAAGTTCTTTTTAAAGGAAAACACATGGAAAGAATCAGGTTAAAGCTAAAAGCTTACGACCATAGAGTTCTAGACCGCACTGTTGCAGCAATCGTAGAAGCTGTCAAACGAACAGGTGCCGACGTTCGTGGCCCGGTACCAATGCCTACAAAGATCAAACGCTATACAGTCTTAAAATCTCCACACATCAACAAAGACTCACGTGAGCAGTTTGAGATGAGAATACACGCTCGTATGCTTGACATCGTAGCTGCTACTCCAGAAACTGTAGATAGCCTAACAAAACTCGACCTAGCTCCAGAAGTTAATGTCGAAGTTCGTGCGATGAAGTAAGCGGACAAAAGGATAAGAGTATGGAATATATTGTAGAAAAAATAGGTATGAGTAGAACGATTGCCACGAAGAGTACGCCAGTTACACTACTTAAGCTAGTTGAGGCTAAAGTATGTGAGATCGACGAAAATAAACGTGCTATCGTAGCGTATGCCCACACTAAAGCAAACAACAAAGCTATCGCTGGTCAGCAAAAGAAATACAATCTGACTGCAGAATTTAACAAATTTGCTACGCTTGAAGTAGCTAATAGCGAAGTTGGAAACCTAGACTTTACACCATTAAATGAGGCTAAAATTTTAAAAGTTAGCTTTAACTCAAAAGGTAGAGGCTACCAAGGTGTGGTAAAAAGACATGGTTTCGGTGGTGGTCCAAAAAGCCACGGCTCACGTTTCCACAGACGCCACGGTTCAATCGGTAACTGCGAATGGCCAGGTCGTGTTCAACCAGGTATGAAAATGGCAGGACACATGGGCAATGAGAAAGTTACTGTTAAAAACGAGCTAATAAGTTTTGACGCTCAAAATGGCATCGTAGTTGTAAAAGGTTGCGTTCCTGGTCACAATGGTGCAATGGGTAAAATAAGGATTGTAAAATGAGTAAAATTCACGTATTAAACGATAAATTTGAAAATTCAGGCGAGTTAGAGCTTCCTGCAAGCTACGCTGAAGTAAATCCGCACAACCTATATCTTTATGTAAAATCTTACCTTGCTGGTATAAGAGCAAATTCGGCTCATACTAAAAGCCGTGCTTTTGTAAGCGGTGGTGGTAAAAAACCATGGAGACAAAAAGGACGTGGTGGTGCAAGAGCAGGTTCAACTAGAACTAACGTTTGGGTAGGCGGTGCAGTTGCATTTGGTCCAACAAACGAGAAAAACTATTTTCAAAAAGTCAATAAAAAACAAAAAAGACTAGCTCTTGAGTACGCTTTGGCAGTAAAAGCACAAGATGGTAAAATTTTCGCAGTAGATAGCATCTCAATCGAGTCTGGAAAGACAAAAGATGCAGCTAATATCATCAAAAATTTAAAAGTAAAAGATGCGCTTATCGTTAAAGATTTACTAGACGATAAAACACTACTTGCTTTTAGAAATTTAGCAAACTGCTATGTAGTAGATGCAAATGAGGTAAATGCTTATCTTGTCTCTACATTTAGTTCGGTTATCATTGAAAAAGCTGCACTAAAAACTATAACAAAAGAGGGCTAAAATGGCGGATATAACTGATATCAAAACAATTATTTATACAGAAAAAACTCTAGGCCTTCAAGAACAAGGCGTTGTTGTTATCCAAACTTCACCAAGAGTTACAAAAAACAGCTTAAAAGCAGTTTTACAAGAGTATTTTGGAGTAACGCCTGTTCGCGTAAATTCACTTAGAATTAGCGGCAAGGTTAAGCGTTTTAGAGGAAGAGCAGGCCAACGTGACGAGATAAAGAAATTCTACGTTAAGTTACCTGAAGGCGTAAGCCTAGAAAATACGGAGGCGTAAGATGGCTATAAAATCATATAAACCATATACACCTAGTCGTAGATATATGACTGGACTAAGCTCTGAAGATATAACAGCTAAACCAAGCGTTAGAAGCTTGCTTGTTAAACTACCTGCAACTGGCGGTAGAAACAACAATGGTCGTATAACTTCAAGACATAAAGAAGCAGGTGCAAAAAAACTTTATCGTATCATCGACTTCAAACGTCGCAAATTTGGTATAGAAGGTAAAGTTGAAGCGATCGAGTACGATCCAAACAGAAACTGCCGTATCGCTCTTATAGCTTACAAAGATGGTGAAAAACGCTATATCATTAGACCAAATGGCCTAAATGTTGGCGACGTTATCGCATCTATCGATGAGGGCTCACTAGATATTAAACCAGGCAACGCTATGAAATTAAGATTTATCCCAGTTGGTACTATCGTTCATAACGTTGAGCTAAAACCTGGAAAAGGCGCTCAGATAGCTCGTTCAGCTGGTGGTTACGCTCAGCTAATGGGTAAAGAAGAGAAGTACGTTATCTTAAGAATGCCAAGTGGCGAGATGAGACAAGTACTGGCCGAGTGTATGGCAAGTATCGGTGTAGTTGGTAACGAAGACTGGGCTAACATCACTATCGGTAAAGCTGGACGTAATCGCTACCGCGGTATCCGCCCACAAACACGTGGTTCTGCTATGAACCCAGTTGATCACCCACACGGCGGTGGTGAAGGTAAGAAAAATTCAGGCCGTCACCCAGTTACTCCATGGGGTAAACCAACTAAAGGTGCTAAGACTCGCCGTAAAAAAGCTAGCGATAAGCTTATAATTTCAAGAAGGAAAGGAAAATAGAGATGGCAAGATCACTCAAAAAAGGTCCTTTCGTAGATGATCATGTAATGAAAAAAGTTATTGCCGCAAAAAATGCAAACGATAACAAACCAATCAAGACTTGGTCAAGACGTAGCACGATTGTACCTGAAATGATTGGACTAACATTTAACGTTCATAATGGCAAGAGCTTTATTCCTGTATATGTTACAGAAAATCATATAGGCTATAAACTTGGCGAATTTGCTCCAACACGCACATTTAAGGGTCATAAAGGCTCAGTGCAAAAGAAAATCGGCAAGTAAGGGGAAATGATATGAGTAGAGCAATTATAAAATTCGTAAGACTTTCTCCTACAAAAGCAAGACTTATAGCAAGAGAAGTTCAAGGCATGAATGCCGAGCTAGCGCTTGCAAGCTTGCAATTTATGCCAAATCGTGGTGCTAAATTTATAGCAAACGCTATTAGCTCAGCAGTAGCAAATGGCGGATTTGAGCCAGAAGAAGTTGTAGTAACTAGTTGCCGCGTTGACGCTGGTCCTGTATTAAAGAGATTTAGACCAAGAGCAAGAGGAACAGCGAGCAAAATTCGCAAACCTACTTCTCATGTAATGGTAGAAGTATCTAAACCTGAAAAGAAGGAAGCATAATATGGGACAAAAAGTAAATCCAATAGGTCTTAGACTAGGAATTAACCGCAACTGGGAATCTAGATGGTTTCCAACCAAACAAAGTCTTCCTGAAAATATCGGTGAAGATTACAAAATTCGTGCATTTTTAAAGAAAAAGCTTTACTATGCAGGAATTAGCCAAATTCTAATCGAAAGAACGGCTAAAAAACTTCGTGTAACCGTAGTTGCAGCTCGTCCTGGTATCATCATCGGCAAAAAAGGTCAAGATGTTGAAAATCTAAAGAACGAAGTTAGCAAACTTATCGGTAAAGAAGTAAATGTAAATATCAAAGAAGAAAGAAAAGCTCAAGCTTCAGCTCAACTTGCTGCTGAAAACGTAGCTATGCAACTTGAAAAGCGTGTCGCATTTAGACGTGCTATGAAAAAAGTTATCCAAGGTGCTCAAAAATCAGGCGCTAAAGGTATCAAAATTTCAGTTGCTGGTCGTTTAGGTGGTGCTGAGATGGCAAGAACCGAGTGGTATCTAGAAGGTCGCGTTCCGCTTCATACTCTTAGAGCAAAGATAGATTATGGTGTAGCTGAGGCTCATACGACTTATGGAAACATAGGTATTAAAGTATGGATTTTTAAAGGTGAGGTTCTTCAAAAAGGTGTTCAACCTGAGAAAACTGAAGAAGAAGCACCTAAGAAAACACGTAGAGCAAGAAGAGGTAAATAATTATGTTGATGCCTAAAAGAACGAAATTTCGTAAGCAAATGAAAGGTCGCAACCGTGGTTATGCGACTCGTGGAGCATCTTTAGCAACTGGCGAATTTGCACTTAAGGCTGTTGAAGCTGGTAGAATAAATTCTCGTCAAATAGAAGCTGCTCGTCAAGCTCTAACTCGTCATGTAAAAAGACAGGCTAAAATTTGGATTAGGGTTTTCCCTGATAAGCCACTTACTAAAAAACCTCTACAAACTCGTATGGGTAAAGGTAAGGCTGGAGTTGAAGAGTGGGTTATGAATATCAAACCTGGTCGTATAATATTTGAAATGGCTGGTGTTAGCGAAGAGCTAGCTCGTGAAGCTCTAACTTTGGCTTTACACAAACTTCCTTTCAAATCAAAATTTGTAACGCGAGAGAGTGAAAATGAAATATACTGAGTTAAAAGATAAGAGCGTTGCAGAATTAAACGCGTTGCTAAAAGAGAAAAAGGTGCTTTTATTTACTTTAAGACAAAAGCTAAAAACTATGCAGTTAAGCAACCCTAATGAGATTAGTGCTGTTCGCAAAGAGATAGCTCAGATCAACACTGCAATTAGTGCAACAAGACAAGGGGCGTAAAATGGCATTAAAAAGAGAAATTCAAGGTGTTGTTTTACAAAAAGCTGGAGATAAAACAGCTACTATTTTGGTAGAAAGACGCGTTATGCACCCAAGATACCATAAATTTGTAAAACGCTTTAAAAAATATTTAGTTCACGATGAGAAAAATGAGACAAGAGCAGGCGATACAGTTGTTGCGATCGAGTGCAGACCACTTTCAGCTCGCAAGAATTTTCGCTTAAAAGCTGTATTGGCAAAGGGAGTTGAGTAATGATTCAAAGTTTTACAAGACTTGCAGTTGCTGATAATAGTGGTGCAAAAGAGTTAATGTGTATAAAAGTTCTTGGCGGCAGCAAAAGAAGATACGCTACACTTGGCGATATCATAGTTTGCTCTGTTAAAAAAGCTCTTCCAAATGGTAAGATCAAAAAAGGACAGGTTGTAAAAGCTGTTGTTGTAAGAACTAAAAAAGAGGTTCAAAGAGATAATGGTTCGCTAATCCGCTTTGACGAGAACGCAGCTGTTATACTTGATAGCAAAAAAGAGCCAGTCGGCACTCGTATTTTTGGACCAGTTGGACGTGAAGTTAGATATGCTAACTTTATGAAGATTGTTTCGCTAGCTCCGGAGGTTTTATAATGGCTAATGTAAAATTTAAAGTCAAAAAAGGCGATACTGTAAAGATCATCGCTGGTGACGATAAAGGCAAAACTGGTAAAATTTTAGCAGTTCTTGCAAAAAAAGGTCAGGTTATAGTTGAGGGATGCAAAGTAGCTAAAAAAGCTATCAAACCAAGCGAAAAAACTCCAAATGGTGGTCACGTAAATAAAGAGATGCCAATTGACATATCAAACGTCGCGAAAGTTGAAGGATAAGAGATATGAGTAGATTAAAAGATAAATTTAACGAAACTATCAAGCCAGCTCTCGTAAAAGAATTTGACATCAAAAATCCAATGCTTATCCCTGCGCTTGAGAAGATCGTGATCAGTGTAGGTGCTGGAGACTCTGCGAAAGATCAGAAAGTGCTTCAAAATATGGCTGATACCATTTCACTTATCGCCGGACAAAAAGCAGTTATCACTGATGCTAAAAAATCAGTTGCTGGCTTTAAAGTTCGCGAGGGCTTTCCTGTTGGTATCAAAGTAACTTTGAGAAAAGAGCAAATGTATGCTTTCTTAGATAAGCTAATTAGCGTTGCTCTTCCAAGGGTTAAAGACTTCCGTGGTCTTCCAAAAAATGGCTTTGATGGACGTGGAAACTATAACTTTGGTCTTAGCGAGCAGCTAATGTTTCCAGAGGTTGAGTATGATAAAATTTTACGAACTCATGGTATGAATATTACGATTGCTACTACGGCTAAAAATGATAAAGAGGCATTCAAATTGCTAGAGCTATTTGGCGTGCCGTTTGCAAAAGGAAAGTAAAATGGCAAAGAAATCAATGATAGCAAAAGCTGCACGCAAGCCAAAATTTGCGGTTCGCGGCTACACTAGATGCCAAATTTGCGGTCGTCCGCACTCTGTTTATAAAGATTTTGGAATTTGCCGTGTTTGCCTAAGAAAAATGGCTAACGAAGGCCTAATACCTGGTCTTAAAAAAGCAAGTTGGTAAGGAAGAGAAATGTTAAACGATTTAATATCAGATGGATTAACACGCATTAGAAATGCAAGTATGAGAAAGCTTGAAACTGCGAAATTGCTTCATTCTAAGGTTGTTGAGGCTACTCTTTCTATCCTTGCAGTAAAAGGCTATGTAGAGAGCTACAACGTTATCGAAGAAGGTAACAAGAAATTTATAAATGTAGTTTTAAAGTATGATGAGTACGGCAGAAGTGTTATAAACGAGCTTAAAAGGGTTTCAAAACCTGGTCGCCGTGTTTATCAAGGCAAAGACGACATTAAGCGTTTTAAAAATGGTTACGGAACAGTTATCGTTAGCACAAGCAAAGGCGTTATGAGCGGTATTGAGGCAAGTAAAGCTGGCGTTGGTGGCGAGGTTCTTTGCACGGTTTGGTAATAAACTGCATTAAATACGCTATTTTAACCTTATGAAGGTAAGGTTAAATTTTTAGCTTGGTAAAATTTTAGATTTTGCCAAAGCTAAATTTAGAAATTCAAATGAAGGTTTCGTCAAATTTGACGATAAAATTTACGGCATTGTGGTGTTTATTCGTAAATGTAGGAACACCCTAGACAAGTAAAGGAAAAAAATGTCACGTATTGGAAAACAGCCTATCGCTATCCCAAGTGGTGTAGACGTTAGCGTTGAAAATAATGTCCTAAAATTTAAAAAGGGCAATCATATAAAAGAACTTGACACAAAAGGTCATGTTGATGTCAAGGTAGAAAATGGTCATATAGTTTTTGCTCCAAAAGGCGAAGATCGCCAAAGTAGAGCTTACTGGGGAACATATAGAGCACTTGCTAATAACATCGTAACTGGTATCACTGCGGGATTTACTCGCCAGCTTGAGATCAACGGCGTTGGTTATAAAGCAGCTGCAAAAGGTAAAATTTTAGAGCTTTCTCTTGGTTTTTCACACCTTATCAACTATGAGCTACCAGCAGGCGTTGAAGCTAGTGTTGAGAAAAACGTTATTACTATCAAAGGCGATGACAAACAAGTAGTAGGTCAAGTGGCTGCTCAAGTTAGAGGATTTAGACCACCTGAGCCATATAAAGGCAAAGGCGTTAAATATCTAGAAGAACGCATCATCCGCAAAGCGGGCAAGACATCTAAGAAGTAAGGAGCGGTAAATGACAGCAAAAGTACTAAAAAGAAAAATCGCTCTTAGAATTAAGAGAAAAAGAAGAATCAGAGGTAAAATTTCTGGTGTTGCAACTTGCCCAAGAGTTTCTATTTTCAAGTCAAACAGAACTCTTTATGTTCAAGCGATTGACGACGTTACAGCTACTACACTAGCTGCAGTTGATGGTAGAAAAATAGGCATAAAAGCAAATAAAGAAGGTGCGGTCACTTTAGCTAAAGAATTTGCTAAGGCTTTAAAAGCTAAGAAGATAGATGTTGCAGTTTTTGATAGAAATGGTTATTTGTACCATGGCGTTATCGCAGCATTTGCTGAAGCTTTAAGAGAAAATGGCATCAAGCTATAACCCAAAGGAAAATCGATGGAAAAATATAATAGAGAAGAATTTGAAGAAGTAATCGTCGATATCGGTCGGGTTACAAAGGTTGTTAAAGGTGGTCGTAGATTTAGATTTACAGCTTTAGTTGTTGTTGGTAATAGAAATGGTCTAGTTGGCTTTGGTTATGGTAAAGCTAAAGAGGTACCAGATGCGATGAGAAAAGCGATTGACGACGCATTTAAAAATATTATCCACGTTAAGATCAAAGGCACAACTATTCCTCATGACGTAGAGGTAAAATATAACGCAAGTAGAATGCTGCTTCGCCCAGCTAGCGAGGGTACTGGTGTTATCGCTGGTGGTAGTGCACGTCCTATTATCGAGCTTGCAGGTATTAAGGATATCCTTACTAAATCACTTGGTTCAAACAACTCAGCAAACGTCGTTCGTGCTACTATAAAAGCACTTAGTTTGCTAAAAAGCTAAGAGAAAGGAGTTAAGATGGCATTAGAAAAATTAACACCTGCTGCGGGTTCAACTCATGCAACTAAAAGAATAGGTCGTGGTCAAGGTAGTGGCAATGGCAAAACTGCTGGCAAAGGTAATAAAGGTCAAAGAGCAAGAAAAGGCTACAATGAGAAAAGAGGTTTTGAGGGCGGACAGCAACCACTTCAAAGGCGTCTTCCAAAAGTAGGTTTTACTTCTAAATTTGAAAAACCTTATGTTATTAATGTCGAGAAAATTGCAGCTATAAAAGAGCTTGCTGAAATTTCAATAGCAACAATAGCTAGCGTTCATAAAATTTCAAAGAGCGTTACTAAGATAAAACTAATCGGTACAAGCGCAAAAGCTCTTGCTTCTAAGATTAAAGACGAGAACGTTAGCGTTAGCGGAACAAAATAATGGATAAAACACTGACCAACAAGATTTTAATCACGTTGGCATTTTTGTTCGCATACAGGATACTGGCTTATGTGCCAGTTCCTGGTGTTAATGTCGACGTAATTAAAGAATTTTTTAATTCAAACAATAGCAATGCCTTGGGTCTATTTAATATGTTTAGCGGTAAAGCTGCTGAGCGTTTAAGTATAATCTCTCTAGGTATTATGCCTTACATTACAGCTTCGATCATTATGGAGCTTTTAGCAGCAACATTTCCGAAATTAGGTCAGATGAAAAAAGAGCGTGACGGTATGCAAAAATATATGCAAATTATACGCTATGCAACCATTGTCATCACTCTTGTGCAATCAATCGGTGTTTCTATCGGACTTCAAAGCTTAAGTGGACGCGGTGGCGAACAAGCTATCATGATAGATATAAATTTATTTATCGCGATATCTGCTGTATCTATGCTAACTGGAACTATGCTGCTTATGTGGATAGGTGAGCAAATAACGCAACGTGGTATAGGCAACGGTATAAGTCTTATCATCTTTGCTGGTATCGTCTCTGGCATACCTAGTGCGATCGGCGGAACTGTAAATTTAGTAAATACTTCCGAGATGAATTTCCTAACAGTTATCGCTATTTTGGTGATTATCTTAGCTACTATTGGTGCTATTATATTTGTCGAGATGGGCGAAAGGCGTATCCCTATTTCTTACTCAAGAAAAGTGATAATGGAAAATCAAAACAAACGTATAATGAACTATATACCGATCAAAGTAAATTTAAGCGGCGTTATCCCGCCGATATTTGCTAGTGCGATTTTGATGTTTCCTAGTACTATTTTACAAGCTAGTACAAATCCGATCATCCAAGCTATCAACGACTTTTTAAGTCCAAATGGCTATATGTTTAACTTTTTAACGTTTTTATTTATCATCTTCTTTGCGTTTTTCTACGCATCGATCGTATTTAACACAAAAGATATAAGTGAAAATTTAAAGAAACAAGGCGGATTTATTCCAGGTGTTAGACCAGGCGAGAGTACGGCTAGCTATCTAAATGAAGTAGCTGGTAGGCTAACTTTGGGCGGTGCTTTATACCTTGGTATTATATCAACTTTACCGTGGGTACTTGTAAAAACCATGGGTGTACCATTCTATTTTGGGGGAACGTCGGTGCTGATCGTGGTTTCTGTCGCTCTTGATACTATGAGACGTATAGAAGCTCAGTCTTATACAAACAAATACCAAACTCTAAGTGCAGTAGGTCTATAAAATGGCTATCACGCTAAAAAGACCAGCTGAGATAGAGAAAATGAGAGCGGCGAATAAGATCGTCGCTCAAACTCTTGATCATATTTCCACGATCATAAAACCTGGAATTTCACTTCTTGAGATAGATAAAATTTGCGAAGATATGATAAGAGCTGCTGGAGCAAAACCAGCCTTTAAGGGGCTTTACGGCTTCCCAAATGCAGCTTGCATAAGTGTCAATGAAGTGGTGATCCATGGAATCCCGAATGAATATAAACTAAAAGAGGGCGATATCGTTAGTGTTGATATTGGCTCAAATTTAGATGGTTATTTTGGCGATTCGGCTAGGACTTTTGGGGTTGGTAAAATTTCAAAAGAAGATGAAGCTTTGATAGCTTGCTCAAAAGATGCACTATATTTTGCGATAGATTTTATAAGAGCTGGTATGCATTTTAAAGAAATTTGCTACGAGCTTGAGAAATTTATACTAGGTAGAGGCTATGTGCCTTTGCGTGGGTATTGTGGTCATGGTATAGGAAAAAGGCCACATGAAGAGCCAGAAATTCCAAACTACCTTGAGGGACACAACCCAAAAGCCGGACCAAAGATAAAAGAGGGAATGGTTTTTTGTATAGAGCCAATGATCTGCCAAAAAGACGGCACGCCAGTTTTGGGAAGCGATAACTGGAAAGTAACCTCAAAAGATGGTTTGAGAACTAGCCATTATGAGCATTGCATGGCGATAGTTAATGGCAAAGCCGAAATTTTAAGCCAAGTATAAAATAGAGTAAAAATTTAGAGAAAGGAGAATTTGTGGCAAAAGACGATGTCATTGAGATTGATGGAAACGTTGTTGAAGCACTGCCAAATGCAACTTTTAAAGTTGAGCTTGACAACAAACATATAATTTTATGTCATATCGCCGGAAAAATGAGAATGCATTATATAAAGATAATGCCTGGCGACCGCGTAAAAGTAGAACTTACGCCATATAGCCTAGACAAGGGCAGGATCACTTATAGATATAAGTAAATTTACCCCCTTGGCAAATATGCTAAGTAAATTTAAAGCTGGTTTTGGGTAAAATCCAAGCTTTGCGAAAAGCTGTATGAAGAATTATTTTCAAAGTTCCCCACTTATTTTGAAAATAGTTGGTTTAAAATTTTTCTTTAGACCTGATGCAGCCCCTAAAAAAGTGGAATAAATTTTTAGGAGACTAAAATGAAAGTTCGTCCTTCTGTAAAGAAGATGTGTGACAAATGTAAAATTGTCAAACGTAGTGGCATAATTCGTGTTATCTGCGAAAATCCAAAACATAAACAAAGACAAGGATAAGGCATGGCACGTATTGCAGGTGTAGATTTACCAAACAAAAAGAGAATCGAGTATGGTTTGACTTATATTTATGGTATAGGTCTTTATAAATCTCGTCAAATTCTTGACGCAGCTGGAATTTCTTACGACAAGAGAGTTTATGAGCTTAGCGAAGACGAAGCAGCAGCTATCCGTAAAGAAATTCAAGAGCACCACGTCGTTGAGGGTGATTTGAGAAAACAAGTTGCTATGGATATCAAAGCTCTTATGGATCTTGGAAGTTATAGAGGTCTTCGCCACAGAAAAGGTCTTCCTGTTCGTGGCCAAAAGACTAAAACTAATGCTAGAACCAGAAAAGGCAGACGTAAAACTGTCGGTGCGGCTACTAAGTAAGGCAAGGGTTAAAGGATAATAAATGGCGAAAAGAAAAATTGTTAAGAAAAAAGTAGTTAGAAAAAGCATAGCCAAAGGTATCGTTTATATTAGTGCAACATTTAACAACACTATGGTAACTGTAACTGATGAAATGGGAAATGCTATTGCATGGAGTAGTGCAGGTGGCTTAGGCTTTAAAGGTAGTAAAAAATCAACTCCTTATGCAGCCCAACAGGCAGTTGAAGATGCTCTAAATAAAGCAAAAGAGCATGGCATAAAAGAAGTTGGTATTAAGGTTCAAGGTCCAGGTAGCGGACGTGAAACGGCTGTTAAAAGTGTAGGAACTGTTGAAGGAATTAAAGTATCTTTCTTTAAAGACATTACACCTTTACCACACAATGGTTGTAGACCGCCAAAACGCCGCCGCGTATAATTAGAGAAAAATAGGAGAAATTATTATGGCTAGATATACAGGACCTGTTGAAAAATTAGAAAGACGTCTTGGTGTGTCTCTTGCGTTAAAAGGCGAAAGAAGACTTGCTGGTAAAAGTGCTTTTGAAAAAAGACCTTATGCGCCAGGACAACATGGACAAAGAAGAGCAAAAATAAGTGAATATGGCTTACAACTTCGCGAGAAGCAAAAAGCTAAATTTATGTATGGTGTTTCTGAGAAACAATTTAGAAGATTATTTCAAGAAGCAGCACGCCGCGAAGGTAATACTGGTGCCCTTTTGGTTCAACTACTAGAGCAAAGATTAGATAATGTTGTTTATAGAATGGGCTTTGCAACAACTCGTCGTTTTGCTCGTCAGCTAGTAACCCATGGACATATTTTAGTAAATGGCAAAAGAGTAGATATACCATCTTACAGAGTTGAGCCAGGTGCAAAAGTAGAGATTGTTGAAAAATCTAAGAACAATCCACAAATTGTTCGTGCAATAGATCTTACAGCACAAACCGGTATTGTTGCTTGGGTAGATGTTGAAAAAGAGAAAAAATTTGGAATTTTCACTAGAAATCCAGAAAGAGAAGAGGTTATCATTCCTGTTGAGGAAAGATTTATAGTAGAGCTTTATTCAAAATAATAGAGGGTATAAAGATGAGAAAGATTACTACATCAGCTTATATGCCAACTGAAATTGAAGTTAAAAGTGTTAGTGAAAATGTTGCTAACATTACAGCGTATCCTTTTGAGGCGGGTTATGCTGTTACTTTGGCTCACCCATTGCGTCGTCTTCTTTACACAAGTACGGTAGGTTTTGCTCCTATTGGTGTAAAGATAAAAGGCGTTAGCCACGAATTTGACAGTATGCGTGGTATGCTAGAAGACGTAGCTTTTTTTATTATAAATTTGAAAAAGATCAGATTTAAATTAAAAAGCACCAGTGAGCGCGAAGTTATAGAGTATAGCTTTAAAGGACCAAAAGAGATAACCGGTGCTGATTTAAATAATGATCTAGTTGAGATCGTTAACCCAGATGCATACCTTGCTACAATAAATGAAGATGCTGAGTTAAATTTTTCAGTTATCATTCAAAAAGGTATCGGATATGTTCCTAGTGAAGAGATCAGAGAAGAGATCGAAGACGACTATATCGCACTTGATGCTTTTTTTACACCTGTTAAAAAAGCAGTTTACGATATACAAAATGTCTTGGTTGAGGATGATCCAGACTATGAAAAGATCGTATTTACTATAACAACTGATGGTCAAGTTAGTCCGATAGAGGCTTTTAAAAATTGTTTAGAAGCTATGTATCAACAAATGTCAGTATTTAAAGGAATTTTGGATATTGATGTTAGTACTCCAGTTGCTAGCTCAAGTACAGGTGGTGAGTTTTCAAAGTTACTTTCTAGCGTAGAAGATCTAAATTTAAGCGCTAGAAGTTTCAACTGCCTTGACAAAGCTGATATTAGATTTATCGGCGAGCTTGCATTAATGGACGAAAATGAGCTTAAAGAGCTTAAAAATTTAGGTAAAAAATCTCTTGAAGAGATTAAAGCGGTTATGGAAGAGATAGGCTATCCAGTTGGTGCCGATGTGTTAAAAGATGGCAAAGAGCAACTAAGAAAGAAAATAACCGAGCTTAAAGCACAAATGAGTGTAAAAGAATAAAAGGACAATAGATGAGACATAAACACGGATATCGCAAACTTGGTAGAACGTCATCTCATAGATCTGCATTGCTTAAAAATTTGGCGATAGCTATCATCAAAAGCGAAAAGATAGAGACGACTTTACCAAAAGCAAAAGAGCTTAGAAGCTATGTTGAAAAGCTAATCACAAGAGCTAGAAAAGGTGACTCCAACGCTCACAGAGCAGTATTTGCTTCTTTACAAGATAAAGAAACAACAAATAAATTAGTTACTGAAGTAGCTCCAAAATTTAAAGAGCGCAATGGTGGCTATACAAGAATCATCAAGACTCGTGTTCGCAGAGGCGACGCAGCAGAGATGGCTTATATAGAGCTAGTAGCTGAATAATTATTAGAGAGCTTCGGCTCTCTTTTTTTAATTTATTGAATATAAAATTCCACCACTTTTAAAATAAAATCCTTCTTTTCAAAAGCTTTCTCAAACTATAAATTTCTTTAATTATCTACCAAAATTATTAACCAAAAACCATAAAATTTCATAGTTAAAAATTGTAAATTTTCTAATCTAAAATTATACATTTTAAATTTTTACCTTTGAACCCTATGCTAAAATTTTATTTTATAAAGACGATATTCGTTTCAAATATCTAATAAATTTCAAAGGATTTGAGATGATAGGTAGTGTAAATGGAGTTGGCACAAATTTTTATGTTGGCTCACAAAGTAGTAGAGCACAAGGGCTTGATACCAATAACTCTAAACCCAATATAGACAAAAATTCTTTAAATGATTTATCTAGTAGTTTGGTTGATGAACGAAAAAGTCATACTGATACTAGAGCTGACTTAATAAAATTAAATGAAACAAATACGATAAAATTTCAAAAAAATAGCGAGAATCTAACATTTGCTAGCAATTTCTCGCTATCAGGCATAGCTGCTAATGGCAAGATAAGCATCTGGGGCAAGCTCATGGGATATGACAAACAAATCAGCAAAGATGAGATAAATGATCTCAAAAATTTTATCAACCAGACCAAAGCACTTGGCTTTGGCAGAGCTCACGAAGAGATCATAGGATATTATCCAACAGATGTCGATCTCTTTGCAAAAGAGTATACATCAAAACTTGATAACACACTTCTTGGACTTGGTCACAAGAGCCACGTGGAGGGGTTTGAGATACTTGATAAGGACCTAAACATAGACGAGTTTAAAGATAAGTGGATTGATTATGCGCTTAGGCAGTATCTTGGCGAAAGAGTCGGCGTGGAGAGCATTACGATAGGCAAAAAGGCTATCTCAATGCTAACAAGCACTAATAAGCCACCAATCGAGTACCAGACGCTACAAAATATAAATTTCACTGACGAAGAGAGTAGACAGAGATTTCTTACGCTCATGAAAGCTGGCATGAAGAGTGGGGTGGATTTTAAAGAGGTGGTAGAGGGCGTGCTCTCGCTTTATAATGTGCAAAATACAGACAAACTTGATGGCAACAAAGTCTATGCTTCAGTGATCGGACGAAGCGAGAAACTGGCTACTTACGACATCAACAAAGATGAGAAATTTGCCTATCTTAAGGAGCTAATGCAGCTTGAGAAAAACGGAGTTGATATACTAAAGCTAATGGAAAAAGTGGAGCAAAAACAGAAATTAGACATAAAAGTGTAGGCTAAATTTAGTTTTTTGCACTGCTTATCTTTATGATTTTAGTCATAAGCGGCTCTTTTTACTTGGTTTAAATTTTTAAATGATAGAATCTTGATTTCTATTATTAAAATTACGGAGAACTCGTGAGAAAGCTACTTTGGCTAAATCCCGTTGTAAAAAATATGTATGACTTCTCTGCGTTAAAAGAGCTCTTGCAAAACAAGGGCTTTAACATAGTGGAGTGCGAAAAAGATCATGTTTGTGATGTCAAAAATTCATATAAAAATTTATGCTCTAAAGGCATGGTCTTAGATAGTCGCTGTCCAAGAGCTGTAAATTTTATAAGATCAAATTTCAAAGATTTTTCAAACAATATTTCAAGCTTAAATCCCATTTTAAT
The DNA here is from genome assembly GCF_001298465.1 of Campylobacter concisus. Taxonomy (NCBI): domain Bacteria; kingdom Pseudomonadati; phylum Campylobacterota; class Epsilonproteobacteria; order Campylobacterales; family Campylobacteraceae; genus Campylobacter; species Campylobacter concisus. The sequence continues at coordinate 1,725,908 of NZ_CP012541.1, read as the reverse complement.
AGAAAGTGCCATTGAGCTTAGCTCAAAGCTAAAAGAAGATGAGTGGCTTTATATAACAACGCCTTGTGAGGACTTGGCTGAGCTTGGAAATTCTTTAAAGCTAGAGCGAACTACATTTTTAACATGGAAAAATTTTAAAGAGCTAAACGATATAAATTTACAAATAAACAAAATAGAATCAAGTCCGATCCCACCTGGATTTTTTGAAAATTTAGGCATAAAAACACTAAGCTTATGTAGCAAAGAAAAGATACAAAACGCATTTTCCTATAAATTTAGTGAACTTAAAAACTATCAGATCATCGAGCTTTTATACTGTGAAAATGGCTGTCACAATGGAGATGGGCTGTGATAGAAATTTTTAAAAAGAGCGTTTTGATCCTAGCGATCTTTGCCCTCTGGCAGGTCGTTTGCGAGCTAGAAATTTTCACACCTTATATCTTGCCAAGTCCTATTACGACACTTAAAACGATGCTTGATATGAGCTTAAGCGGTGAGCTAATAACGCATGTGATGGTTAGTTTTAAGCGTATATTTGTTGGCTATATTTTGGCTTTTGTTTTGGCATTTGCTTTTGGCGGAGTGGCGGCGCTATTTCCAAAAGCTAGTATTTATTATGAGTGGATACTAGAGTTTTTTAGAAATGTTCCGCCACTTAGCCTTATTGCTATTTTAGTACTTTGGTTTGGTATAAACGAAACACCAAAAATTATTATTATCATCCTAGCATCATTTTTTCCAATGTTTTTAAGTATCCAAAAAGGGCTAACTAGCTGCGATGTGAAGCTTATTGAAGTTGGTAAAATTTTTTGTTTTAGTAAATTTGAAATTTTTTACAAAATCATCCTAAAAAATGCCATAAAGGATATCTTTGTAGGTATGCGCATAGGTTTTGGCTACGCTATGCGAGCGATTGTGGGAGCGGAGATGATCGCAGCTTCTAGCGGGCTAGGCTATCTCATACTAGATGCGGAGGAGCTTTCGCGTGCAGATAGGATATTTGTTGGCATTTTTACGATAGGAATTTGCGGCGTACTCATAGATAGGATATTTTTATTTTTGATATCTAAATTTAGCCTTTTGCGAAGTGAAAAATGATAGAAATTTTAAATTTATCCAAGCATTTTTTTATTAATGACAAGCGCATCGATGTTTTAAAAGAGCTAAATTTAAGTATAAAAAAAGATAAGATCACTGTTATACTTGGCAGAAGTGGATGCGGTAAAACTACGCTTTTAAGGCTTATTGCAGGACTTGAGGGCGTAAGTCTAGGCGAGATAAAATTTAAAGAGCAAGCAAAGATCGGTTTTGTATTTCAAGAGCCTAGGCTTATGCCTTTTTTAAATGTCTATGAAAATATAGTCTTTCCACTTAAAAAGTGCGAGATAGACGAGGCAAAGATAGATAGGCTCATATCAATGATAGGGCTTAGTGAGTTTAAATTTGCCGCTGTTTCGCAGCTATCTGGTGGCATGAGCTCGCGCGTTTCTCTTGCAAGAGTGCTTGCATACGAAGCAAATTTGATCCTTATGGATGAGCCATTTGCAGCGCTTGATGCTTTTACGAGGGCCAGCATGCAGGCTGAAATTTTAAAGCTCCAAGCCGGCAAAACCATCATTTTTGTCACTCATAATGTCGATGAGGCCCTATATTTAGCAGATGAGATCATTTTGCTTGAAAAAGGTGGGATGAAATCAAGCTATGATCTATCAAATCTAGCTAAGCTAAGAGATTTGCTTTGCGATGAACTAATAAATTTAAAGCGTAAAATTTTGAGTGAAATTTAGCGTTTTATAAAATGATAATTAAAACCAAAATGAAGCAAAAAGTTATATAATTTGAAAAATTTTTAAAGGAGCAAATATGAGAAAGTTTTTTAAGATTTTGTGTGCAGCCTCTTTATTTTGTCTAGTCGCAAACGCAAGTGAGCTAGATAAGATCGGTATGACCTACGTCAAATCGCCGCTAAACGTCCCATCGATCGTCGATAAATTTAAAGGTTTTTATGCTAAATCTTTTGGCATGCCAGTCGAGTACTCCGAGATCACCTCAGGTGCGAAACAAACGCAAGCGCTCGCTTCAAACTCACTTCAGTTTTTAAATTGTGTTGGCGGAACTTCAGTCATACTTGCCGCGGCAAATAAAGCTGACATAAAGATCATAAGTGCCTATTCAAGAGCACCTGAAGCTTTTGCGATATTTGCTAAAGATAAAGGCATAAAAACCGCTAAAGACTTAAAAGGTAAAAAAATAGTAGGGCCAAAAGGTACGATATTAAATGAGCTTTTGGTTAGGTATCTTGCTCTTGGTGGACTTGGCATAAATGACGTAGAGTTCGTTTCTATGGGCATCCCAGCTGCACAAGCTGCACTTGAAAATGGTAGTGTCGATGCAGCACTTCTTGCTGGACCAACTGCTTATAATGCTAAAAAATCAGGACTTAGTGTCGTAACAACAGGCAAGGGCGTCATCACTCCAGTCATCGTTACTGCCACAAGTGGAGAATTTTACAAAAAGCATAAAGATCTAGTTGAAAAATTTAAAAAAGCCCAAGATGAAATTTTGGCTTTTATGAAAGCAAATGAGGAAGAGGCATTAAAATTTACGGCTGAAGAGACCGGGCTTAGCATAGAGGCGGTAAAGAGCATGTATCCGCAGTATGACTTTAGTCCAAAGATTACGGCTGAAGATATAAAAGCACTTGAAGCTACGCAAGAATTTATGCTTGAGAGCAAGATGATTGAACAAAAAGTAGATATAAAATCGCTTCTAATAGATTAAACAAAAAGGGCAAAATTTGCCCTTTTATCCTAAAACTAATAATCAAAAATTTACTAAATTTTAGCTCACGCATTTAATAATCAAAACTGACTAGGTGTGTCAAAAAGGTTTAAATTATAAAGCAAAATTAGCGCTAAGCAAAAATATAGCCATTATTTTTTGCATTTTTATTTTGCTATAATAGCCCAAAAATTTAATAGGAAAAAGATATGATCCCATTTAGTGATGAAGAACTTTTAAAACCAGTCAGTGCGAGTTTGCAAAAGGTATTACCAATGCTTGAAAATGATGGCGGTGGCATGGAGCTACTTGGCATAAAAAACGGCAAAATTTATGTAAGACTTACAGGGCATTGTCATGGATGTGCAGCTAGCACAACTACACTAAAATATGGGCTCGAAAGACAACTTCGTATGGATATTCACCCAGAGCTTGAGGTCGTAAATATCCCGATTGGCGAGGAATTTGACATTGATAGATTATAAAAAAATAGGCATTAAACACTTCAAATGCTCAAAATTTAAAGAAGCGATCTTTTACTTCTCTCTAGCTTACGAAAAGACACAGGATAAAAATTTACTATTTTTGATACAAATTTGCTCCCTTGGCGAGAAAAATGCAGAGGAAGCAAAGCTTTTATTTGACTATTTTATGGATAAACTAAGAGCTGGCGAAGATGATGAAGGAATGGATGAAATTTTAAAAATTTTAGAATCAAGATTGGCTAGCGATGAGTATTTTGAAGAGCAAGACGCGATCAGCTACGAGGACTTTAAAAAGGCTGTTTATAAGGACGGGAGCTTCAAAAAGGTCTTTGAAAACATCATGTTCTCAACCAAGGTAATGATCTCAAACAAAGATGATTTTTTAGAATTTTTGGGAAATTTGATAAAAAATGACTTCATCGAAATAAGTATAAACTATCTTGAGAGTGCGGCGGTGATGTTTGGTGGCGATGAGCGCATAGATCAGCTTTTTAAAGAGATACAAAAAAGACAAAACGATGAAAATATCAGTAGAAAATAGCTTCATAACAGATGACTCAAACGAGTGCGAGCAGGGGGCGTACTTTGTGCAAACTACTGCAAACGCAAAATTTGCAGAGGCTGCGGTAAAAAATGGCGCAAAGATAATCAGCCTTGAAGAGTGCAAGAAGCTTTTAAAAATAGACGAAAACTTAAAGATAGTTGGCATCACAGGTACAAATGGCAAGACCACAACGGCTGCTGCTATTTATGAAATTTTGCGAAATTTAGGCAAAAAATGTGGCCTAAGTGGCACTAGAGGGGCATTTATAGAGGGCAAGCAGATAGATGACAAGGCGCTTACGACGAGTGCCATTTTAAAGACACTCTCATACCTAAAAGCAGCTAGTGAGCAAGGCTGCGAGTACTTCGTGATGGAGGTTAGCTCGCATGCGATCGCTCAAAAACGTATAGAGAGCTTGAAATTTACTCTAAAAATTTTTACAAATTTGACTCAAGACCACCTCGACTACCACAAGAGCATGGAGGAGTACGCTAGGGTAAAGTCGAGCTTTTTTGATGATGATTGTATGAAGCTTATAAATGCTGATGATAATGGCATTAAATTTAACCCAAAAAACGCTTATACGTATTCGCTCAAAAAGCCAGCTAGCTTTGCACCGATAGTTTATGGACTAAAGGACGGCATAGACGCGGTTATCAAGACGCCAAATGGCGATGTGGAGATAGACTCAAGCCTTCAAGGCGAGTTTAATCTTTATAACCTAATCGCCGCTCTTGGCGCCGTTTGCTTGCTAGAGCGACCAGATACAGTCGCACTTTCAAAGGCGATAAGTAAATTTAAAGGGGTTAGCGGCAGGATGGAGGTCGTTAGCGCTGATCCGCTAGTCATTGTGGATTTTGCTCATACGCCTGATGGCATCGAAAAGGTACTAAACTCACTTAGGCATCTAAATTTGATCGCGGTCTTTGGCGCAGGCGGTGACAGGGATAGGACAAAGCGCCCAAAAATGGGAGCGATCGCCCAAAAATACGCAAGAATTTGCATCGTTACAAGTGACAATCCAAGAAGCGAAGAGTCAGAGAGCATAATAGATGAAATTTGCGCTGGCATGAGCCAAAATGAAAATTTGATACGAAACGCCAACCGCAAAGAGGCGATCGCACTGGCTATCAGCAAGCTAGAACCCGGCTGGGCGCTTGTCATACTTGGCAAAGGCGACGAGCCATATCAGGAGATAAAAGGCGTCAAGCACCCATTTAGCGACAAAGAAGTAGTAAAAGAGCTTTTAAAGAGGTAAAAATGAATATAGAAATTTTAGCTAGCAAGATCCACAGAGCTGTCGTAACAGACGCAAATTTAAACTACGTTGGCTCGATCAGCATCGGCGAGGAGCTTATAAAGGCCGCAAATTTGATAGAAAATCAAAAGGTAGAAATTTTAGACGTAAACAACGGCGAGAGATTTGCCACCTACGTGATAAAAGGCAAAAAAGGCGAAATTTGCCTAAACGGCGCAGCTGCTAGAAAGGTTTGCGTGGGAGACGTGGTCATCATCGTGGCATACGCTAGTATGAAATTTAAGAAGGCTAAGAAATTTAAACCAACCATCGTACATGTAAATAACAAAAACGAGATCATAAAGGAGTAGGCGATGTTTGAGGGATTTGACTTTTCAAAGATGGGGCAGATGCTTGAGGATGTGCAAAGACAGGCCAAGCAGATAGAAGAAGAGAGCAAAAATAAAGAATTTGGAGCAAAAAGTGGTGGCGGACTTGTAAGCGTGAGAGCAAACGGAAGCGGCGAGATACTTGATATCAGCATAGATGATAGCTTGCTTGAAGATAAAGAGAGTATGCAAATTTTACTAATAAGCGCCGTAAATGACGTGCTAAAGTCAGTTGAGGCTGATAAGAAAAACACTGCTTCAAGGATGCTTGGCGGCCTTGCTTCGATGGGGATAAAATGAGACTAAAATATAAATTTGCCCTTGCATTTTTGCTAACAGCACTTTGCCTAAACGCCGATCCTAGGCCTACGCAAGAGGACTTTAACGCCTGCTTTGAAAAGAACAAAAACTCAATCGTCTCAGTAAATAAACACTTTGGCGTGGCTATCACTAAAAATTTGATCGCAGTGCCAAAAAGTGACGGAGCCCCGCTTGGAGAATATGTCAAATTTGACCCGTATTTGCAGCTTTTCTTAGTGCGCTCTAGCAAGGAGTTAAGCCCTGTTGTGATGGCTGATGAGACCAACGAGGAGCGCATCAAAAAGAGCACTTGGGTTGGCATCTTAAACGACTCTAACAACACCGTCATGGGTCACATCAAGTCTTTGGGGCAAAATTTAGGCGACTTTGACACGCTAAGCTTCGAGTATAACGCGACTGGCGAGATAAACACGCCTTGTTGTAAGATGATAGGCATAGCTGTTGGAGCTGATAAATTTATACCAAATCGCTATCTAAAGCACTTTGTATCTTATGATGACGTCTATTACGGTGATATCGGCGTGAAATTTTTACAAAAAGAGGATAAATTTTTTGTGGGTCTTGTTGACCCTTTGGGCCGTGGCAAGATGATGATGGTTGATGACGAGCTAGTGAGTGTAAATGGTATCAAGCCAAAGAGCCTAAGAGAGCTAAATGAGATGGTGCTTTTTGCTCCAAAGGGCGCAAAGCTTGACATCATTGTGAAGCGCGATAAGCAAGAAATGCTCTTTCAAGTGCCAGTAAGCGGGGAGGTAAAATTTAACCAAAGTCTTGATGTAGATGCCCCTTCAAGTCTTGATATACCAAATTTCAACATCATGCCAAAAGAGCCACAAACAATGCTTGATGATAAGATTTTGGTGGATTATGGTATCACGGTGGATAAAAATTTAGTCGTTACAAAGGTCGAGCCAAAGTCAAATGCAGAAATTTTTGGCATCAAGACCGGCGATAAAATTTTGGGTTTTGATAAACAAAGCGTGAGTAGTCGTGAAGAGCTTTTAGAGAAGCTTGGCGAATTAAAAAATTTTACGCTTCTATTTACTAGAAATGACTTTCAGTTTTTTGCAAGAGTACCAAAATGAGCCTACTTGAGGACTTTGTAAAATTTCTAAACGCAAATTTGCCAAAGGTGCCTAGCTTTCACCCTTACTACGAGGAGGCGCTTGGCGTTATGCTAAAGGCTGGAGGCAAGCACTTTAGAGCACTATTGCTTCTTGGCGTGGTATATAGCGTGGACAAAAGCCTCACGCAAAAGGCTATGAGAGTGGCTTTGGGGCTTGAGATGATGCACACCTACTCACTCATCCACGACGACCTGCCTTCAATGGATAACGCAAGCCTAAGGCGCGGCACGCCAACGCTTCACGTAACATACGACGAGACTACTGCGATACTCGCAGGAGACGCGCTAAATACGCATGCTTTTTATGAAATTTCACGTGCCGATTTACCAGCTGATACGCGTATAAAATGCGTGGAAATTTTAAGCCAAAATGCTGGCGTTAGTGGTATGGTGCTAGGTCAAGCATTGGATTGTTTTTTTGAAAATACGAACAAAGAGGATACCAAAAGAGCAAAGGCTAAATTTGGCCTCTCTGGCAAGATGCTAAGCCTTGACGAACTAGTCTTTTTACACATCCACAAGACCGCAAAGCTCATCGCTGCAAGCCTAAAAATGGGTGCTGTGATAGTAAATTTAAGTGAAAGAGAGTGCGAGAAAATTTATGATATCGGACTAAAGCTTGGCCTTGCTTTTCAGATACAAGATGACATCATCGATCTTACAAGTGATGAAGCAGCTGCTGGAAAGCCCGTACATAACGATCTAGCTAAAAACTCATTTACAAATTTACTAGGTTTGTCTGGTGCAAAAAAGAAAAAAGATGAGCTTATTTGCGAGATAGAAGAGGCGCTAAAACAGATAGACGTAAGCATAGCAAAGATGATCTTGGAGCTTACAGATAAACAACTAAGATAAAAGCTAGAAATTTCTAGCTTTTTGCTAATAAAAAATTAGAAAATTTATATCACTTTTTAGACATTTTAAACCAAAACGCAAGGCAAGTTTTAATCACTTTTTTGTATAATCTGACGCAATAAAAGGAGATGATATGCTAAAAAAACAAGCCGATACTATAAGATTTTTGTGCGCTGATATGGTGCAAAACGCTAACAGCGGACACCCAGGTGCTCCTATGGGCCTAGCTGATATCATGGTGGTTTTGAGCAACTTTTTAAAACACAATCCAAAAAATCCAAAATGGCTAAACAGAGATAGGCTAGTTTTTAGCGGCGGTCACGCATCAAGCTTGGTCTATAGCTTTTTGCACCTAAGTGGCTACAATCTAAGCCTAGATGAGCTTAAAAATTTCCGCCAACTTGGCTCAAACACACCAGGACACCCAGAGATTCACACTCCAGGCGTTGAGGTTGCTACTGGCCCACTTGGTCAGGGCGTGGCAAACGCAGTTGGCCTAGCCATGGCAGAAAAATACGCTGCAAACGTGCTAAACGAGCCAGATAATAAAATAATCGATCATAAAATTTACTGCCTTTGCGGCGATGGCGACCTAGAAGAGGGCATAAGCTACGAGGCATGTTCAATCGCAGGAAATTTAAGACTAGACAACCTTGTGCTCATCTACGACTCAAACAACATCACGATCGAGGGCGATACAGCGATCGCATTTAGCGAGGATGTAAAAGCGAGATTTGAGGCGCAGGGCTGGGAGGTCGCACGCATCGATGGACACGACTACGATCAGATCGAATTTGCACTAGAGCAAGCAAATGAGAAAGAGTCGCCATATCTCATCATCGCAAACACACGTATAGCACGTGGTGCAATGGAGCTTGAGGGCTCACAACACAGCCACGGCGCCCCACTTGGCGAAGAGATTATCAAAAAGGCAAAGGCTGCAGCTGGTTTTGATCCTGAGAAGAAATTTGCCATTGACGAGGACGTGCTTTTAAGGTTTAGAGGCGCAGTTGAAAAGGGCGATCTTGAAGAAGCGATGTGGAACAAAAAGGTTGAGGCACTAAGCATTGAAGGCAAAAATTTATTAAACTCACTTCTTAATCCAGAGTTTAGCAAGATCGAATTCCCTGACTTTAGCGACAAAAAACTAGCTACAAGAGATACAAACCACGTCATTTTAAATGAGATAGCTAAAAAACTCCCTGGCTTTATCGGTGGTAGTGCTGACCTTGCTCCGTCAAATAAGACCGAGCTAAAGAGCATGGGCGACTTCCCAAATGGTAAAAATATCCACTACGGCATCAGAGAGCATGCCATGGCAGCTATCAACAATGGCATCTCAAGATACGGCCTTTTCTTGCCATTTTCAGCAACATTTTTTATTTTCAGCGACTATTTAAAGCCAAGTGCAAGGATAGCAGCGCTCATGGGCATCAAGCACTTTTTTGTCTTCACGCACGATAGCATCGGCGTTGGCGAAGATGGTCCGACACACCAGCCAATAGAACAGCTTAGCACATTTAGAGCGATGCCAAATTTCTACACATTCCGCCCAGCTGATGGCAACGAAAACGCAGCTAGCTGGCAAGTGGCTCTAAATTTAAACGCTCCAAGTGCCTTTGTGCTTAGCCGTCAAGGGCTTGATCCGCTCGCTAAAGGCGAATTTGGCGAGGTTAGCAACGGTGCATATCTGCTAAGCTCGGCAAAAGATGCGAAGATAACATTTATAGCAAGCGGTAGCGAGGTTTCGCTCTGCGTAAAAGCAGTCACACTTCTAGCTGAGCAAGGTATCGGAGCAAACGTCGTGTCGGCTCCTTGTTTTGACCTACTTTGCGAGCAACCAGATGAGTATGTGGCTAGAATTTTAGATAAAAATACGACGATCATCGCAGTTGAGGCTGCAACTGGCCTTGAGTGGTATAAATTTGCCGACGCAGTTTATGGCATGAGCGGCTTTGGCGCCAGCGGCAAGGCGAACGAGCTATTTGATCACTTTGGATTTACTCCGCAAAAACTTGCAAATTTTGCTAGCGAACTTATATAAATTTAATCTTGGGGAGTAAAATCCCCAACTGCAATCTAAAATCAAAAAAGGCATTTTATGGAAATTTCTCACGTTATCGTTTTGGCTTTGGTGCAAGGCATAAGCGAATTTTTGCCGATATCTAGCTCGGCTCATCTTATCTTGGTGCCAAAGCTACTTGGCTGGCCAGATCAGGGGCTTGCCTTTGACGTGGCAGTGCACGTTGGTACGTTAAGTGCGATACTTTTTTATTTTAAAGATACGATTTTTAAGCTACTTCGTGACTTTTTTGTCTCGATCGCACAAAGAAAGATGGTAGGCGATAGCTTGCTTGTTTGGTGTGTCGGCTTTGCTACCATTCCAGTTGGGATCTTTGGACTTTTGTTTAACAACATTATCGAAGAATACGCAAGAAGCGGCGTTGTGATTGCTATTACTACGATCGTCTTTGGTATAGCACTTTACTTTGCGGATCTACGCTCAACAAATAAAAGCGAATATGAAATGACCATAAAATTTGCACTTATTATCGGCCTTGCTCAAGCTGTGGCGCTCATCCCTGGCGTCTCAAGATCAGGCATAACGATGACAGCAGCACTTTTTTTAGGATTTAGCCACAAGGGTAGTGCAAATTTCTCATTTTTGATGTCGATCCCAGTCATCATCCTAGCTGGCGGACTCGAGAGTATCAAACTTATAAAAGATCCAAATGCGCTTCCTTGGAGCGATATCGCCCTTGGAGTCATCATAAGTGCAGTTAGTGCTTATCTCTGCGTTAAGCTATTTATGGGGATCATCTCAAGAATCAGGATGCTGCCCTTTGTCATCTACCGCTTGATTTTAGGAGCATTTTTACTTTATCTATTTTTATGATTTAAAGCTTTAAAAAGTAAAATCCAAGTGTGGAGAAATTTTTCACACTTGGCAAGAATATTTAGCGTGAGTATCTTTCAAGAAAAATTTCAAGATAAGCTTGATAATTTAATCCTCTTTTTTATCTTTTTTAATAACATTTAACAGATCTTTTGCAGCTTGGTAAGCCCTATCTCCAAATTTCTTGGCTTCTGATTTGATGTCAATTTGTTTGATGTCTTCAAATTTTTCATTGGCTTTTTTCTCAAGATTAGCGATCTCTTGTTTGATCTCTTCAATTTTATCGTTTGTATCAAAATTTAGTTTTAGCTTTTTACTCTTGTCGTTTAGCTCTTGCTTTAGGGCTTCAAATTTATTATTTGCCTCACTCATAAGCTTTGCCATGCCGTTTGACTTTAATTCTTCTATCCTTGAAATAATCTGCTCTCTTGCTTGATCGCTAATACGTTTAAATTTTGCTAGGTTTGTATCTAGCTCGCTATTTATAACGTTTTCGATCTCGTTTCTTGCTACACCTTCAAATTCCTTTTCAAGTTCTCTAAGCAAGGCTATAAATTCTTCATCAATATTTTTTAAATTTAGTAGCTGCGAGTTTAGCCTAAGCTCATCTGGAGCAAATTTCGCCTCATCTTTAAGCTTTTCTATGGCTCTTAAAATGCCATCTCTTGTGCCACTTATTGCTCCACTTATCAACTCTTTTGCAAAAATATGACCCTCGTCTGCTAAATTTGCCGCTGCTATGATGATGTTTTTTGAAATTTCAAGTATCCGCTCTTTGCTAAACTCTCCTCCAATTATCGCAACATAAGTCATATTTTTAGCTATCGCACCAGCTGTTTCCTCGACATCTTTTGCGCCTTCAAGAGTTGTCAAAAATGCGATTTGAGCGCTCTCTTTTAAGATACCAAGAAGCCTTGTTTCTCTAATGATCGCATTATTTAAAAGCTCTAAAATTTCCTCTTTTTCACTAAAATTTCTATCTTTTATGACTTCTTCAGCTGCTTCAAATGAAATTTTGAGCCTATTTTTTATCTCTTCTCGTTTTGCTTCTATTGCACGATTTAGCTCATCTTTTTTATCAAGCAGCTCGTAAAGTGCCTTTTCCTCAGTACCGACAATGGCTTGATTTATTCCCTCCATGGCACTTTTTAGATTTTTTGCGTTTATGAGATCTTCTTTGTTCATCTTGTCATAAAGCTCGTTCATTTTAGCCTTTAAAATTTCTGGTAAAGCATTTATATCTTTGTTTGCAGCATCTTGAAAGAAGTTATTGCAAAGAGCTTTTATGCTTATTAATAAGCCATCGCTGCTTTTATAATCATGTAAATTTTGTTCTAAACTGTTCATATCTTTTGCCTTATAAAACGTATTTTGCTTCGTGTTTTAGTGCTGAAAATATCTCTAGCCTCTCTTCTTCGCTCAAAACTAGTACGGCTAAGTCATAGCTAGCGTACTTTTTATCTTTGCTAAATTTTGAAAAAACTAGCTTAAATTCTCTATCTTTTACTATCTCTTTTACCTTTTCTTCTACATTGACATCTGCATCAAATATTATTTTGTATTCCCAATGCGTTGGGTAATCAATTTTTGCTTTTTTGTTATTTAGATCGCATATACTCGCCACTTTTTCCTCCTGTTTTACTCTCTAATACGATATTACTTATTTCCATGCTTTTATCTATAGCTTTTACCATATCATAAATGGTCAAAAGCCCCACGCTAACGCCAGTTAATGCCTCCATCTCAACGCCTGTTTTACCCTCTATTTTTACGCTCACATAAAGCTTAAAAGCGCAAATTTCAGGTAGCTCCTCGATATCACAATCCACACCTAAAATAGCTAGTGGATGGCACATCGGGATTAGTTCACTTGTCTTTTTTGCACCCATTATCGCAGCAACGACAGCTGTTTGGATGACCGGACCTTTTTTACCAGTATTTTCTTTGATCGCTCTAAAGGCCTCTTTGCTCATCTTGATGATCCCACTAGCAGTTGCTACTCTTTTTGTTGGATCTTTTGGGCTCACATCGACCATTTTTGGACGATCTTTCTCATCTAAATGCGTTAGCATTATCTCTCCTTTTTTGGTGGATTATAGCCTATTTAAACAAATTTAAATTACCAATGGCTTTAAGCTAAAAATATATCAAACACATAAAATTTAGCTTTTTACTTAAATGCTAAAGATTTCTCATTACTTAATATAATTATCTAATTTAAATAATTTTCTTAAGAAATAATTCAAATTTAAATTTTTATGCAAATTAGTACTAAAAATAAGCGATTCAATAAATAATAAATTTTATTAAAACTATATTAGTATTGATTAAATCATAATGTCTATATAATGTAAATAATGAAATTTAAAAAAATTTATTGATATTTTTCTTTAAAAGCTTAAAAAAATAAATTAATCGCTAATTTGCTTTTAAGAGTTAAGTATGTATAGTTTTCTTGCTTATTAAATTTATGATGAAAGTACCTTGGATTATGAGATTTCTGCTTTGTATAAGTTTGTTTTTAATAACAGCTTTTGCCCAGCAATTAGGCTGCTTTATTAATGAAAGCAACCAAAGCATCGTCTTTATAAAAGATGGACAAATTAAAAATTTGGATCTAAAAGATACGATTTATAAAAATCAAGAGTGCGGAAATGATGGAGAATCCTTTTATATCGCAAATTTAAACAATGAGATTATTGAGGTAACAAATGAGAAAAATTTCTTATTTGCTATGCCAAATGTTGGCTGTAAAATTTCACAAATTGTGGCAATTAAAAATAAAATTTACGTAGCTTGCGATATGGCTAATGAAGTCAGCATAGGCGTTTTTGATAAAAATCTAAATAAACTTTTAACTAAAAATTATAAAGATGTTTATAAAATTTCGAGCCTTTTGCCAATTGATGACGAGCTATTTTTCACGAGCTTTAACGGCAAAGCATTTTTGCTTGATAAAGAGCTTAATTTAAAAGAGAAAAAGCGTGTCGGCTTTGCTCCACTGAGTGCCTGTAAATTTAAGGGGAATGATATTTTGCTTGGCTTTAGAGATGGAGAAATTTTAGATTTTAAAAGTGGAATTAAAAAGCAAGTTTTAAAATCTAAAATTTCAGCTCTTGCGTGTATGGAGGATGAAATTTTTATAGGCGATGGGGATGGAGTAGTTTATAAATTTGACAAAGATCTTAAACTAAAAGGACAAAAGGTTCTTTTTAGCAATGAGATAAAAAGAATTTTTATAGATAAAGGCGTCTTAAATGGCGTAAATTTAGACAATGAGATAAAGAGTTTAGAGATAAATTCATTTTAAAAAGGAGAGTAAATGCAAAAGTTATTTTGTGTCGCAAGTGCTGCGTTGCTTGGGCTATCTTTAACGACTGCTTGTGCTGCTAGTAGTGACCTTGAAAAAGTCATGAAAGAGCGTGGGCTAAGCGAAAAAGATGTCCTTGCGGCTGCTAAAACTTATCAGCCTAGCGGTAAAAAAGATGATTTCATCGTCTTTTCATCTGGCGGGCAAAGCGGTCAAGTGCTAGTTTATGGCGTTCCGTCGATGAGAATTTATAAATACATCGGCGTTTTCACACCAGAGCCTTGGCAAGGATATGGCTATGACAATGAGTCAAAAGCTGTTTTAAAACAAGGCAACATCAGGGGCAAAGAGATAACATGGGGCGATACACACCACCCAAATTTCACTGAGAAAAATGGTGAGTATGTTGGTGATTATCTATTTATCAACGATAAAGCTAACCCAAGAATCGCAGTTATAAATTTGCATGACTTTGAGACAACTCAAATCGTTGTAAACCCTATCATGAAGAGTGAGCACGGCGGTAGCTTCATTACTCCAAATAGCGAGTACGTTATCGAAGCTAGCCAATATGCAGCTCCACTTGATAACAACTACCACTCAATAGACGACTATGAAGCAGTCTATAGAGGTGCTGTAACATTTTGGAAATTTGACTATCCAAAAGGCAAGATCGATGAGAAAGAGTCATTTTCTCTTGAGCTTCCACCATACTGGCAAGATCTAAGTGATGCCGGTAAAGGCGAGAGCTACGGCTGGGGCTTTACAAACTCAATAAATACTGAGATGTATACTGGCGGTATCGAAAAAGGTCTCCCTCCATTTGAAGCAGGTGCAAGTAGAAATGACACTGACTTCTTACACGTTTATAACTGGAAAATTTTAGAAAAACTTGTTCAAGACAAGAAAAACTACAAAGTTATAAATGGACACAAGGTAGTTACAATAGACGCTGCTGTAAAAGCAGGTGCGCTATTTTTGATCCCAGAGTCAAAGAGCCCACATGGTTGTGACGTAAGCCCAGATGGTAGATATATCATTATTGGCGGTAAGCTTGATACTCACGCATCAGTTTATGACTTTAGAAAGATTAAAGAGCTAATCGATAAAAAAGAGTATGCTGGCACTGACCCATACGGCATACCTATCTTAGATAGAGAAAAGTCAATGCACGGACAAGTCGAACTTGGCCTTGGACCACTGCACACATCATTTGACTCACAAGATGGCGTACTTTATACTTCACTTTACGTTGATAGTCAAATCGTAAAATGGGACTATAAAAATTTAAAAGTGCTTGACAAGATAAATGTTCATTACAACATCGGTCACCTTGATACAATGGAGGGCAAATCAGCAAAACCAGTTGGCAAATATGCAATCGCACTTGATAAACTTTCAATCGATCGCTTCAACCCAGTTGGCCCACTCCATCCACAAAACCACCAGCTAATCGACATCAATGGCCCAAAAATGGAGCTAATCTACGATATGCCTATCCCACTTGGTGAGCCACACGACGTTGTTTCAATAGCTGCTAGCAAGCTAACTCCAGCGCTTACTTACAACATGGGTACAAACTCAAGAACAGGCGAGGCTAGCCCATACGCAACACTAGCTGGTCAAGAAAGAGTTGAGAGAAACGGCAAAAACGTAACTGTCTATGCAACAATGATCAGAAGTCACATCAACCCAGAGCACATCGAGGTAAATAAAGGCGATAATGTAACAATTCACCTAACAAACCTAGAGCGCGCACAAGATGAGACTCACGGCTTTGGCATCGACCTTTACAACATCCACGCTTCACTAGAGCCTGGTAAAACTGCTTCAGTAAATTTCGTAGCTGATATGGAAGGTGTCTTCCCATACTACTGCACCGAGTTTTGTTCAGCACTTCACCTTGAGATGATGGGTTATTTGCTTGTTAAAGATCCAAATAAAAAATATGAATCTGCAAAAAATAGCAAGCTAAAAACTCTAAGTCCAGAAGCTCTAAAAGCTGAGTACGACAAAGTAATCGCAACTAACAAAGCTACTGATGATGTTATCCAAGAGGTTGTTAAATACCTAAAAGAGAAGCATTATGAGAAATATCCAAAAGTAAAAGCTTTGGTTGATGACGCACTTGATCAATACGGCCACATCAAAGAGGTAAAAGCTAAAGCTGACGAAGCTTACAAAAAAGGCGACGTAAATGGCGCTATCCTTTGGGAGTACCAAGTATGGCAATACATGGTAAAAACTGCCGACGTTGGTCTAAGAGCTAAAAACAACCTAGCTAAAGAGATCGCAACTCCGATGAGCCCAGCTGCTGCAAAAGGCGAAGAGGCTTATCTAAAAGGCGGATGTAATGGTTGCCACGTCATCGGTCAAGTAAGCTCAGGTCCAGACCTAACTGGCGTCTTACTAAGACATGAAAACGGCGAAAAATGGGTAGCAGACTTCATAAAAGATCCTGCTAAATTCTATAACGATGACTACGTTAAAGCGATGATTGACTTCTTTAAACTTAGAATGCCAAATCAGCATATGAATGACGAAGAGATCAAAAATATCATCGAGTATCTAAAATGGATAGACGAAAACGCAGGTATGTAGTTTTAAGGGGCATTTTTGCCCCTTTTAAATTTTAAAATTTAACTTTTGCTAGGCTAAATTTTAAAATTTAAAGGAGAGATTATGAGTAAATATAAAATTTATACCATTGTTGCACTTATCATCATGAGCGTTTGTTTTACTCTACCAGTTCTTGGCTGGCATGGAGCTAAAGAGCGTATAGCTAACGGCGACGAGCTACCATCTTATAGCTACACTATCTACGATCTTTATAGTTCATTTCAGTATAAAAACCACCTTTTGCCAAAAGAGGTAGCAAGCGATCTTCATAAGATGATCGAGCAAAAAGCAGAGATCGGCACGCCATCTCTTCCTATCTGGTATGTATCTCTTGAAGCGCCAAACTATCCAAAGGCAGCCTTTCCAGATGGCATCCCAGTATATTTTCACGTAGATGGATATAGTGGCGACGTGCACGAGATGAACACGATAAACCACTACATCGGCATGTATCCTATGGAGCATGGCGGCAATGTCGAGCGAGCGATTGCGCCTTATTATCTACTTATAGCCACACTTTGCATGCTTGCATTTTTATACTATGACGGTAAATTTAACTCGCTTCTCATGGTGCCAACCATCATCGCACCTGTGCTATTTATGAGTGCATTTGTGGGCTGGCTATATTGGTATGGACACAATATGCAAGAGTGGGGCGCCTTTAAGATCAAGCCATTTATGCCAACCGTTTTAGGCGATGGTAGCGTGGCGCACTTTACAACTCACTCTTATCCGACCATCGGCTTTTGGGTGATGATGGTGATGAGCGTGCTTTGCATACTTGCAGTCTTTTCAAAGAAAAAAGAGCTAAATGCGTAAATTTTTTAAATTTGCCCTTGCTTTCTTGCCTATTTTTAGCTCTGCAAATATCCTTCAAGATGCAATAAATAACGCTAGCCCTGGCGATGTTATAAAGCTAGGAGATGGCATCTATGAAGGAAGCATAACTATAAATAAGCCGCTTAGTATAGTTGGTGAGGGCAAAAACGCTCACATAAAAGGAAATGGTAAAGGCACAGTTGTAAAGATTATTGCCTCAAATGTTACGCTTAGAAATTTAAAGATAAGTGGTAGCGGAAATGACCTTGGTGAGCTAGATGCTGGCATTGGCTGTGATAAAGCAAATAATGTCTTGGTTACGCAAAATGACTTGAGTGATGTACTTTTTGGTGTTGATTTTAAAGAGTGCAGCAGCTCAAAGATCACTGAAAATAACATCACTTCTAAAAAAGGGGCCAGTCTTGGCTTTAGAGGTGATGCGGTTAGACTTTGGTATAGCCATGAAAATTTAATCGAGGGTAATTATATTTATGATAGCCGCGATATGGTTGCATGGTATGCGAGTCACAATAAATTTTTAAAAAATAAAGCGATCCGCGGTAGATACTCGCTTCACTTTATGTATGCGAATCAAAATTTAGTCGAAAACAATGATTTTATCGGCAATGCAGTCGGTATGTTTTTTATGTATTCAGCTGGCTCAAATATAAAAAATAATCTTGTTATGGATAGTGACGGCGCTTTTGGTATCGGTATCGGTCTAAAAGATGTTTCAAATTTTACTATCGAAAACAATACGCTTATCTATAATGCGAGAGGAATTTTGCTTGATAACTCGCCGTTTCAGCCAGGCTCAACGATAAATTTCTTAGGCAATAAAATTTTACACAACGTAGTTGGCGTATATTTTCACGCTACTCAGGGGACAAGCATATTTGAAAATAATGATTTTATAGGCAATATGGATATCGTTGCGAACGACACTCCAGGCGATAAAATGGCATTAAATCGGTGGAGTAAAAATTATTATGATGAGTATGAGAGCTTTGATAGAGATAAAGATGGCTATGGCGATACGCCTTTTATGCATCTATCGTATGCCGATCAGCTTTGGCAGTATTATCCGAATTTGCAGTTTTTCTATGGCTCAAGTGTCTTTAGTATCTTAAATTTTTTAGCCAAACTCGCGCCATTTTCTGAGCCAGTAAAGCTACTTGAAGATAGCACGCCAAGGATAAAACCACTTGATGCTTCAAATTTTAACGCGTTAAAGGCAAAACGTGGATAGAAGAAAATTTATAATCTTAGGCTCAGTCGCAGCTGCCACAGGATATGGCATAGGTAAAATTTTGCCAAAAAGTAGCGGCGATAAACTCTATCTTAGACCACCAGGCGCGGTTGATGACTTCGATGATCTTTGTGTCAAATGTGGTCAGTGTGTGCAGGTATGCCCTTATCACAGTATAAGCTTGCTTGATATAAAAGATGGATATTCAAATGGTACAGCATACATCGATCCTAAAAAGAGAGGTTGCTATTTATGTGATCTTTTCCCATGTGTGCTCGCCTGTCCAAGTGGTGCGTTAGATCATGCTACAAAAGTTGTTGATGATGTGAAAATGGGTGTTGCTGTCTTAAGTAATGCAAATGCCTGTATGTGCCTAAAAAGAGAAAAGCTAAGCAAAGATAGCGTTGAAGATTTGCTTGTTCGCAAAGTTTATAACGATAGGGAAGAGGCAGAAAAAGATAAGATAAAAGGCAAAATCGGTCAAATTTGTGACCTTTGTGTCAGCATTTGCCCAGTTGGCGATAGTGCAATAGTAATGAGTGAAGCAAATTTACCACTCATAAAGCATGGCTGCGTTGGGTGTGGGGTGTGTGCTGAGGTTTGCCCTGTAAAAATTATAAATATTGCCCCAAAAATGAGTTATGATGAAATTTATAAGGAGAAAGAATGAGATTAATAATGTCTTTAGTGGCTGTTGCTTTGCTATTTGTCGGCTGTGAAAAGAGTGATGACAAAGCGCAAAAAGCAGCCAGCGAGCAACCAATAAATGTGGCCACGAGTGCTAGCATAAAGGTTGAAAAAAAAGAAAATAACCAAAGCACAAATAAACAAAATGACTTCATAAAATACGATATGCACGGCGAAAAGAGCGTAAAATTTGGACTTGAAGATAATAACGTAAGCCGTCAAATCGGGGCTTTAGCAATGGTAAGAACCCCTCTTCAAACTATAAATTTAAGACTTATAAAGGGTAGACTTAGCAAAAATTTCATCACAAAGTGCTCAGCTTGTCATGATGATTATGCAAATGGCATCATCGGGCCATCACTTTTAACAAAAAGCGAAAATGAAATTTATACAATGATAAATGCTTATAAAAATAAAGAAAAAGTCAATGTCTTGATGCGAGATCTTGTTAAAAAAATGGATGATAGTGAAATCAGAAATTTAGCTAAAGAAATCAGTGATTTTAATACACAATTTAGGAGCAAATAATGAAAGTAGGAAAGATTATAACCATTATTTTAGCAGTAGCAATTTGCGGTATCATGGTGTTTATGTTAAGCCAGACTCCGCCTAAAAAGGAAAAGGTAACAACTAATGCTCAGCCAAAAGTAGAGCAAAATTTTACAAAAGAGCAGCTAAAGTCTAGCGAAGAATTTGCCAGCGAAGATGAGCTAAAAAAGGTAAAAGAGCTAAGTCTAAGTGTGGCTAAAGTGCACAATGAAGGCGTTAGTAAGCAGTATCTAACAACTTGTGCCCCGTGTCATGGTGCAAATGCAAAAGGCGTCGTAGCTCCTGATATAACACACCTAAGTAAGGATGAATTACTTAAAAAACTAGCTGATTATAAAGCTGGTAAGGTACAAAACTCACTTATGAAGGGGCTACTTACAAATGTTAGTGATAGCGAGCTTGAAAGCCTTGCAGATGAAATTTCTAAATTTAAAAAGTAAAAATGGACAAATATAACACTCGTGCGACGATTAGAAATGTAAGCTTTCTAAGCACGTTAATCACAACTACAAAAGATGGCAAAAAGCGTCCTAGTATACGATTTTGGCGCATATTTAGCATTATTCTAGTTCATCTTTTATTTGTGCTTTCATATAGAGTTGATATACAAATTTTAGAAGGCGACATCAGTGCCTCAAGGATATTTGGTTTTCACTTGGCAGATGCTTTTATGAGCCTGCAAGTATTTCTGGCGACGCATGAAATCCATGTAAATTTAATAATTGGCTCACTTAGTATCTTGGCCTTTTATATCATTTTTGGCGGTAGAGGCTTTTGCTCTTGGATCTGTCCTTATTCATTAATAAGCGAAATAGCTGAGAAGATCCATGAAAATTTACGCGCCAAAAGGATAGTAAAACCACGAGTTTTTGACACAAAGTGGCGATATGTTTTTACCATTTTATTTTTAACCCTTAGCTTTGCTAGTGCAAGCCTTACATTTGAAATTTTTAATGTTGTTGGGATTTTTTCAAGATTTATTATCTATGGCTATTTTCATGCTATTTGGTTCGTTGTGGCTATGCTTATGGTTGAAATTTTCTTCTCACGTAGAGCTTGGTGCAGATATGTCTGTCCTATTGGAGCTACTTACTCGGTGCTAGCTAAACCAAATGCCATAAAAGTTAGCTGGGATAAAGAAAAATGCGATCACTGCTTAGTTTGCACCGATGTTTGTCTAGTGCCTCACGTACTTTTTATGACAAAAAAGGGGGCAAAGCTTGACGAGAGCAAAAATATCTTTAGGATAGCTGGTGCTGATTGCACGCTTTGTGGTAGGTGTATTGATGTGTGTCATCAAGATGCACTGAAATTTGACAACGGCTTTAAAAAACTAATATAAGGAAAATTTTTGATAGATATAAAAGAAGTAACGAAAATTTTTGGCTCACAAAGGATACTTGACAATGTTAGCCTAAATGTAAAATCTGGCGAAAAAATAGCAATACTTGGACAAAATGGAGCTGGCAAAAGCTCGCTCATGCGTATCATTTTAGGAGAATTTATCCCAAATAGCGGAAGCATCGCGATAAATGGCGTAAATACTCTAAAAGATAGAAAAGGGGCTTTGAAATTTATCTCATTTGTGCCACAAACACCACCACCGCTTAAATTTAATCTACGCGAGCTTTGTGAGTTTGTTTGCAAAAGCTCAAATGTAAAATTTGAAGAGATTGAGAAATTTAGCAAGCTTTTAGAGCTTGATCTGCATGCAAATTTAAATAAACCATTTTATAAGCTCTCTGGTGGCATGAAACAAAAGATGCTAATAGCAATCGCATTTGCTAAGGATAGTGAAATTTTGATGTTTGATGAGCCAACGGCAAATCTTGATGTAAAAGCAAGGCTTTCTTTTAAAAATTTACTTGATAACTTCACGCAAAACAAAACACTTGTTTTTATTTCACACCGTATCGATGAGATAGCAAATTTATTAGATAGATGCGTCTATATGGATCTTGGCAAGATCATCAAAGAAGAAAATTTAAGGAGCAAGAGTGAATAATCTTTTTTTAATAGCAAAGCTTGATGTAAAAGAGTCTTTTCGCTCAAGATGGTTTGTGATATATGCTGCGCTTTTTTCTGCTTTGATGATAGGATTTTTATTTAGTGGTGTAACTGACTCACGTGTGCTTGGCTTTTCTGGGCTTACTAGAGCACTGCTTTTGTTTATACAAATTTGCGTCATCATTGTGCCTATTTTTATTCTCATCTCAACCGTAAGAAGCATAAATCAAGATAGAGATACAAATTTGCTTGAATATATCCTTAGCTTCCCACTAAGCCTTAGAGAGTATTACTTTGGCAAGGCACTGGGCCGTACATTTGTTGTTTTTGTACCACTTTTGTTTGCTCTTTTGCTTTGTGTTGTTGTTGGTTTTATAAAAGGTGTTGCGATACCCTGGGGTGTATTAATACTTTATTTTGGGCTACTTTTTAGCTTAAGCATCATTTTTTTATCGCTTGGATTTTTTATCTCAAGCGTGATTAAAAATCAAGAGACAGGCCAAGGCGTGGCGTTTTTACTTTGGCTTATAATGCTTGCCTTCATTGATCTAGCATTAATTGGACTTCTTATGCGAAGCTCGGTTGATGAGTATGTCATTTACGCTATTGCTATACTAAATCCGATAGAGCTTTTCAGGATAGCAGCACTTAGTCTTTTTGATCCAAATTTAGCAGTTATCGGTACTGCATCTTATTTTATTTTAAGCACCTTTCCAAAGGCAACATTTGTAGCTTATGCGATTATTTATCCGCTCTTACTAGGCATTATTTTGCTAGTTTGTGGCTATTTTGCCTTTAGTAAAAAAGATTTAGTTTGAGATTGTTTTTTGTTAAAGAAAAGTTGGTTTTAAATTTAGACGAAACTTGTATTATTTCACTTGTCCAACAAGAAACCTCCTTTTTGTAATAGCTCCCTTTCCCCCAAAGGGAGCTAACTTCTTCCAAGGAAATTTATGAAAAAATCCATTTTATTTTTAGCATTTGCTCTTTTATCTTTGAATGCAAACTGGGATATAAATATGCAAGAGTGCATTAATAAAAGTAACACTAAAGCTTGCGAGAGTTTTACAAAAAAAGCTTTCAAGTGAGTGTGAGAATAAAGATAAAATTTCTTGCTTTATCTATGCAGATATGCTAGGACGCGGCCTTGGCGCAGAAAAAGATACGCAAAAATCTTTTGAGATATTTAAATCGCTCTGTGACGATGGTAGTAGTGAAGCTTGCTATGAGCTAGCGACAAAGTATCTTCAAGGAAATGGCACTGAGCAAAGCTTTGATCTTTCTGCAAACGCTCTTGATAAAGCTTGCAAGATGGGCAGCAAGCGGGCTTGCAATGTATTAGAGCTTGTTCCTAAAAATTAGCTATTTTAATTTTGTACTTCCACTAATTAAAAGAAATTTCTTAAATGTAGCTTTTTTAAAGTTAAATTTACTTTAGTATTACTTGGGATTTCTTTTTTATTAACTAAAAATTTTATTAAAATTTATGCTTAAATAATACTATTTCATCGTCTTAAATGGACCCTCCTTTTTGTAACTGATAAGTCTTTGCTTCCCCCTTTTCTGGCTTTTCGTATACACAAAGAGGAGTTGTTTATTCTTTTGAAAATCAAATCTATTTATTTTTTTTCAATTTACATTCTATAAAAATTTTTCTTTTTTGAAATCATAATTGATAATAGTTTTAAATATTATCAAAGTAAATTTTGTATAAGATTGCGAGCCATTATCAAAACCTATCATTAAAAGGCTTTAAAACAAAGTGAAATTTCTAAATCAAAATTTTTTTTATAAATTGCACACTTATCTATCTCTTTTATTTTTCATTACACTTGCAGTAGTTTGTTTTAGCGGTGCTATTTTTTGGTTTATAAAAATGAGATAAATAATATTTTTATTCCAGAGCTTGTAAATGCTAATCTAAAAACCCAAAGAATAAGCCTTGAAAAGATAAAAGAGATCGTTGCCAAAGAGCTAAATAATTATGAAATGGTCGGCATAAATATTGATGCCGACCCTAAAAAATGCGACAAAATTTGGTTAATCGAGCACAATGATAGTCAAAAAGAGTGGAAATTTATCTATTTTGACGCTTTTAGCGGTAAGATAAAGAGCGAACCACTCGCACATGATGAGGGATTTTTTGGAGTTTTAACAAAGCTTCATGAGTCGCTATTTCTTGGGAAAATTGGTCATATTATCCTTACTTTAACCGCTATTTTCACGTTTTTATCTGCATAAGCGGTTTCGTGATTTATAGAAAATTTTGGCTAACACTACTTAGGCTTCGTGTAAATAGGCTAAATGTTTTTATGAGCGACATTCATAAAATGATAGGAATTTTTTCTACACCTATTTTACTGCTCATTTGCATAAGTGGCGCTTGGTGGGAATTTCAGATGGTACGCATGCCAGAGTTTAAAAATGACTTCGTTATAGATGCAAAAATTTATAATAAAACCCTATCTCTTGACGAGCTGGTGGCCCGCTCAAAAAATGATCTTGCTGGCTTTGAGCCACACTTCATCTCACTGCCTTTTATGCAAGGAGCAAACATACGCCTTTTTGGCTATGTAAAAGATCAAAATTTCTTACATAACGAATATTCAAGCATATTAACTTACGATAAAAATAACGGCGAATTAGTAAGTATTTTGGACATAAAAAATGCAAATCTAAGCGAAGAAATTCTCTCAGCATTTAGAAAATCACACTTTGGCAACTACAACCAATTCACAAAATTTATCTGGTTTTTGGTTGGCATTTCACCGCTTATTTTAAGTATCTCAGGGCTTTATTTGTGGATTAAAAGAAATTTTAAAAGGAGAAAAAATGAAAAAATTTTTAATTAGTTTGGCTAGCAAAAATTTGATGCAACCTCAAATTTTTGCTAGCCAAAGCGATAAAATTTTAGAAGCAATTGATGTCGTAGAAAGCGAGCGAAGAGACAATGCAAACTACTTTGCAAAAGAGCTTGTAAAGAGCACACTAGGCTAAATTTAACCTCTCGTCAAACGCCCCAGTCGCTAACTGTGCTAACAGAAGCAAGGCTAAAAGATCAAGGCATCAAGGACTATCAAGTGCTTCTTAGAAATATCCCAGGCGTCACGCTAAATAAATGGGATGAACGCATACGTCCGACGGCTCGTGGATTTTTGATAGATTATTATTTGCTTGATTCGATGCCTAGCTTTAGCGGCTTTAGCCTTGACGCATATGATATGAGTTTGCTACCTTATGAAAGAGTTGAGGTGGTAAAAGGGGCAAATGGCCTACTTGCAGGCGCTGGCAACCCAGCTGCAAGCTTAAATTTCATAAGAAAAAGAGCAGATGCAAAGGAACTTAAAGGAAATTTTGGCATAAGCGCTGGCTCATACGATAGATACGGCGTAAATGGCGATGTGCAAACGCCTGTAAATGAGAGCGGAAGCGTTAGGGCCAGGCTTTCATTTATGCATGAGAAGTCGCACTCTTATATGGATTATTACAACCGAAAAAATAGTGCGATTTACGGCGTAGTCGATAGTGACATAGGCGATAACTCATGGCTTAGTCTTGGTGCGTTTTATCAAGAGCTAAAACGCCACGGCATTAGATGGGGCGGCATGCCAGCTTTTTACGCAGATGGCTCTAGGACAAATTTTAGTAAAAATGAAATTTTCTCTCAGCCTTGGACTAGGTGGGACATAAAGACGCTTGATTTTTACGCTGATTTTAAGCACTACTTTGAAAATGAAGCGAGCTTAAATTTAAGCTACTCATTTAGACGGGCAAACACTGACTCAAATCTACTCTACTACGGCGGAGCGGTAAATTTAGACGGTACTGGCAATATGAGTGGTCTTAGCGTCTATGCAAACAAAAGAGAGGAGAACATCCACAACGTTGACGCCTACGCAAATATCCCTTACGAGATAGCAAATTTATCTCATGAGTTTGTCTTTGGCGCTATGTATAACAACTATAAAAAAAGTAGCGATAAGGTAAGTAGCTACTGGCTACAAAAGACCACACCAGCTGGGATTGCTTACACAGCTAGAAGCAGGATTGATTTTAAAAATTTACACCTTGATGATCCAAAATTCCCTTACGAAGATCAAAATAATAAAGACAAAACGATACAAAAGGCATTATACGCAGCAAATAAACTATCAATCACCGATGAGCTTAAATTTTTGCTAGGTGCTAGGGTGAGCTACTACAAATACGAGATCGAGGGTGGTAAAGACAATAGAAATTTCACAAATGAGATCACGCCATATCTTGGCGTCACTTACGACATCGGAGCAAACCACACTCTATATGCTAGTTACACGAGCATATTTAAACCTCAAACCGTAAAAGATGCAAATGACAAATATCTAGATCCTATCCAAGGCAAAGACTATGAAGTGGGCATCAAAGGAGAGTATCTTGACGGGGCGCTTCAAGCAAGTCTTGGCGTCTTTAAGATCGTGCAAGACAAGCTTGGCGTAAAGACTGGCAAGAAAAATCCAGCGACAAATGCCGACATATATGAAGCTGGCAAGGGCGTGACAAGTAAGGGTGTCGAGCTAGATCTAAACGGCGAGATCACTAAAAACTTAAGCCTAAGCTTTGGTGCAACGCACTTTAACGCAAAAGATGCCAAAGGTGAGAAGTATGCCACCGACTCATCAAGAAGCACGGCAAATTTATTTGCAAAGTATGAATTTAGGGACTTTAGAGTAGGAGCTGGGGCTATGTATAAGAGTAAAATTTACACTGGCAAAGGCGCAAGCGAGATCACGCAAAAGGGCTATACTTTAGCAAATTTGATGTTTGGGTATAAATTTGCTAAAAACTTTGATGTGCAGCTAAATATCGATAATCTTTTTAACAAAAAATACTATGAGGGCATTGGTGCAAACAAGATGGTTTATGGTGACCCACGCACCTTTAATCTCAGTTTTCACTATAAGTTTTAGCTAAATTTACTCTAATGCGCCAGCTAAATTTCTAGTTGGCGCCCTTCATTTTTTGCTCATGGGTGTATAATTTCAAAAAACTAAGGAATTTGCATTGCTTAAGGTAGAAGTGATATATAAATTTTGCCTTGTTTGCGCTCTTGCTTGTGGGATATGCCTGCTTGCATTTACTGGGCTAAATTTCGCCATGGACGAGTATAATGAGTGGATGATGAGCGCGCACAAATTTGCAGGGATTTTGATATTTTGCGCAGCGATCTTACACGTCTTTAACCGCAGAAGAAAGCTAGTAAAGCTCATAAATGAGATGATCGATGTCACCACGCACCGCAAAAATCCAACGATCTGCAACATGGACCGCATCATCGCCTCGCTTGAGCCTTACACTATCAGTGAAATTTCACGCATGCTTGGCTTTGATGAAGCTGAGTTTTGCAAGAGCTTGCGCGAAAATGATATTAAATTTAATAGTCCCAGCCAGACTTTGCGTCAGATCGCACGCATGAACGATGAGAAGATATTTTTCGTGCTCGTGCTCATCGTCGAGGCCAAATTTGGCAAGAGATTTTGCGGTGCGGTAAGTTGCAATGTCGGAAGAAAATTTTAGTGCTCGCTATTCGGCCGCCATCTCTGCTCTTCAAGGTCGATGTGATATAAAAACGTCCTAATGACCTCTTCGTCGATCTTTGGGTCTTTGTTTAGCTCACAAAGCGCCTTTCTTTGCTCCTCTAAAATTTTAAAATACCTTTGTCTTGCCTCGTCGCTGATCTCAAATTTTTTACTCTCAAGCTCGAAATTCCAAAACTCTTCAAACTTTTGAAATAAAAAATTCTCATCGCCCACAAATTTCTCTTTTTTAAATTTAAGCGAAGCCTCGGCAAGCGCCTTTATGATCTTGATCCTTGCAAGCTCATTTGGCATATGGTCGTTAAAGTCTGGAAATTTCACACTTTTGATGAGCAGTGGCAAGCTTAAGCCCTGAACTACGAGCGTTAGCAAGATCACGACAAAGGTGATAAATAAGATGAGATCTCTATGCGGAAATGGCTCGCTACCAGCCATAGCGGGGATAGAAAGTGCTGCAGCCAGCGAGACTACGCCCCTCATGCCAGCCCAGCCGACGATAAATGGTGTGGCTTTGCCAGGGTTGCGATCGTCCGCCACGCTGATATAACGCTTCATAAACATCGTGATATAAACGGCTCCATAAGATGCCATGAGGCGGATAACGATGAGCACGGCAGTGACCAAAACGCCGTAAGAGACCGTCTCAAAGAGTGAGACGCCGCTACGCTTTAGCCCTGCTAAAATTTCAGGCAGGTCAAGGCCGATCATGGTAAATGCAAGGCCGTTTAGTAAGAAAATAAAGTTGTTCCAAACTGGCATCGCGTGGATCCTTGCTGAAGCGGTGAAAATTTCATTTCTTTTAGTCGAGAGATAAAGTCCGCCACAAACCACTGCTAAAACGCCGCTAGCGCCAAGCTCCTCAGCCAAGATATACATGATATAAGGCGTCGTGATCGTCATTATCGTTTCGCTGTTTTCATCAGTCGGTAAAATTTTATGTAAAAAATATGCCGCAAGCGCCACCGCAAGACCCGCTAAAACGCCACCAACCACCATCCAAACAAAGCTAGCAGCCGCCTCATACCAGATAAACTGCCCAGTCGTCACTGCAACTGCGGAGAAGCGAAAGATGATGAGCGAGGAGGCGTCATTTAAAAGGCTCTCGCCCTCTAAAATAGCGCTGATCCTGCGTGGGGCTTTGACAAATTTAAGGATAGCTGCCGTGCTCACCGCGTCTGGTGGCGAGACGATGGCTCCTAGCATGAAACCAAGGGCGAGAGAAAAGCCAGGGATCACTAAATTTGCTATCACTGCAACTGCTGCTGCGCTTATGAAAACCACGATAAAGGCGAAACTGCCAATCATTCGGCGCCATTTAAAGAGCTCTTTTAGCGAGTTTGCCCACGCAGCCTCGTAAAGAAGTGGCGGTAAAAATATGATGAAAATAAGCTCAGGATCGATCTTGATGCTTGGTAAATTTGGCACAAAACTAATGGCAAGCCCGCCAAGGACTAATAGCACCGGATAGGCGACCTTTAGGCGGTTTGATACCATCACCAAAGCGATGATGATGGCTAGTAGTGCAAAAAATAGCAGCAAATGTTCGATCATTTTGATCCTTTAAATTTCTTTTTGTATTGTGGCAATAGAGTAAATTTTGTCAAATTTCTGGCGGGCAGAGAGAGATTCGAACTCTCGGTGAGTTGCCCCACACACGCGTTCCAGGCGTGCTCCTTAAACCGCTCGGACATCTACCCATGAAGAAGTGGAATTATATCTTTATTTACTTAATGCTTGGCTTTTAAAGTTTAGCCCCAAGATAATGACATTTTTGTACTCATTATCCATTAGGAAAATGCCAGGCAGTTCACTCCATTTTTCAAAGCCAAATTTTAAAAATAGCCTAAGAGTTGCTTTATTTTCACTAAATATTAAAGCGATAATATTTTTTAGATTTAGCTCTCTAGCTTTATTTAGGCTGTGGGATAAAAGTTGCTTGTCAATGCCCATACTAAGAGCCTTTTTAGCGACATAGATGCTTATCCCTACGCTTATATCGTAAGCGACTTTTGGATTAAAGTCACTCAGTGAGCAGTAGCCTAAAATTTTATCATTTTCTTTGTAGATAAAGATAGGGCGCGAGCTGCCGTGGGCGTTAAACCAAGGCTCTCGCTCCTTTGTGCTAACTGGCTACATATCAGCAGTCGCACTTCTATCTAAAATGTAGTCATTGTAAATTTGCGTGATTGCTTCAAGGTCGCTTAAATTTGCTCGCTCGATCAAGCCTAGCTTCTTTTGGCAGCTTGATAGACTGATTCAAGCTTTGCTGCGATCTCTTTTAAGTCCTTGATCCTGCTCTCATTTGATGGGTGAGTGCTTAAAATTTCAGGCACCTTTCCGCCACTCATCTTGCTCATCTTGACCCAAACTTCGACCGCTTCTTTTGGATCGTATCCGGCTCTTGCCATTAGCTCAGTACCGATGTGATCAGCCTCGGTCTCATGTGAGCGAGAAAACGGCAGAGATATGGTGTATTCGCTAGCCAAATTTAGAGCATTAGCTCCAAGATCGCCAAGGCCAGTAGCTGTGGCTATTGCAAAGATGCCGATACTTTTCATCTGATCAGCACTTGCTTGCTCTCTGCTGTGCTCTCTAAGAGCGTGTGCGATTTCGTGTCCCATGACCGCAGCTAGCTGTGCATCTGTTAAATTTAGCCTTTTTATAATGCCACTATAAACGACTATCCTTCCCCCTGGCATACACCAAGCATTTAGCGTATCTTCGTTAATAACATTTACTTGCCACTTCCATTTTAGAGCATCATCCCTAAAAATACCAGTTTGAGCGATAAGCCTTTTAGCGATATCTTGAACTCTTTTTGTAAGGATCGGATCAACATTTAGCTCGCCTTTACTTCTAGCAGCTGTTAGCGTCTTGACGTAGGCTTGGGCTGAGCTTTGCTCCATAGCTTCTGATGAGACTAGCATAAATTGCTTACGATCAGCACCAACAACGCCTGCTTTTGTAACGCTTGAGCAGCCAGTGAAGAGCAAACTAGTCGCTAACAATGTAAGTAGAAATTTTTTCATTTTTATCCTTTTTGGACTAAAATTTTGCGTATTATAGCCTGAGTTGGATATGTATTGTTAAACGAGGGGAGAAAATTAATTTTTGTGATATCAAAAATAGTAATTTGCTTTTTTGCAAATTTTAAAATCTCATTCACTCGCAAGAATTGACTACTAAAATTTGGCTTCGCTTATAGCTTAGCTCAAATTTTAGAGCCGAAATTACTCGTTCATGAAATTTTAAAATTTGCCCGAATTTGCATCGCATGAATTCAAAATTTAGACGCTATATTCTAAATTTAACCCCTACGCCTTATAGTTTATATTTCTCTCAAATTCTCTCAAACGCTTATTTACAGATCTTAGCTCCGTTATTGTCGTCCAGTTGTCGATAAAGACGCTAAAACTCTCTCTAACTTGAGAAAAAGCGTTGCTGGCTTGTATAAGCACACCAAGTGTGATAACACCGCTAAACAGGCCATTTCCCATAATGATATAAGGCACGATGACAAGAATTTGTGAAAAAGAGATGAGCCAAAGGTTAAAGTAGCCATAGTGCAAAAATAGTTTGTAATAATTTAACTTTACGCCCGTAAAAAGCTCTAGCATGACGTTTGGCTGGCAAAATTTAGACTTATCATCCTCACCGTAAACCAGCTCTTTTCTAAATGCAGCTTCTGCTTTTTGGTTGTTATACTCGATATGCGGGAGTTTAATGCCCACAAACCACGAAATAATTAAGCCACCGATGCTAATTATTAAAGCGATATAAACAAGCGAGCCCTCGATATCTTTGATGTAAGGCAAACTTACGCTCTTGCTTAGCTCCCAAAGCACTGGTATAAAGGCAATTAGCGTCATGATCGCCCTTAAAACTTGCACGCCAAGGCTTTCCATTATTTTGGCAAAGCGGTAGACGTCTTCTTGGATACGCTGCGAACTACCTTCGATGTCACTTTTGCAGTTTTGCCAAAATTTTAGATATCTAAATGTCATCGCCTCTCTCCAGCGAAAGACCCAGTGGCTAGCAAAAAACGAGATCACAGTGTAAGTCACGACGTAAGGCATAGCGATTTTTATAAAGTTAAAAATTTCTCGCCAAAACTCACTTACATCATGATCTTTTGAGTTTTGCACGATGTCGTAGAAATTTTTATACCACTCGTTTATACGGACATTTAGGTGTGTTTGATAGACAAGAAGTAAGATGATAAATATCGCTCCGCCATAAGCCCAGAGTGCCCATTTTTTATCTTTAAAAAATGATGAAAACATAAAGTGCCTTTTGTAAATTTTGGCGAATTATAGCAAGCAATATTAAGCATTTATATAAAATTTAAATGTGAGCTATATTATTTTGCAAATTTTACGTAAAGGAAAATGATGAAAAAATTAGCATTTTTGGCCCTTGGCTTTTTTGCAACACTTGCGTTCGCGGCTGATATGAAGGTCTATAAAAGCCCAACTTGTGGATGTTGTACTAGCTGGGGTGAGGCGATGCAGAAGGCTGGATTTAGCGAAGAGGTCATAAAAGTAGATGATATAGCTAAAGTTAAGAAAGAATTTAACGTGCCGCTAGAGCTTTCAAGCTGCCATACAGCAATCATCGATGGATATATCATAGAAGGTCATGTTCCAGCCGATGAGGTAAAGCGCCTACTAGAGCTTAAGCCAAAAGATGTAGTTGGTATCGCAGTACCTGGCATGCCGATGGAGAGTCAAGGCATGGAACAAGGCAGTAAAGCCGAGCAATACGATGTTATTTTATTTAAAAAAGATGGCTCACAAGAAATTTTTGCCACTTATATTGGCACAAAAAAACTAAGATAACTTCAAAAATTTTTAAATTTAGCTTATTTTTTGGTGAGCTAAATTTAAAAAGAAATTCCCTTACTTACAGCTATGATACAAAGTAAAAATGTTAGCGGAACGTAGATAAATTTGCCTACAAAATACCAGAAATTACCATAAGATCTATTTGCTCCAGAATTTATCTCGTCTAAAATTTCATCTTTTTTAATAATCCAGAACCAAGAAATAGCACCGATTACCGCACCGATTGGAATGATATAGATCGACACAAAGTCCATCCAAGGCCCCCAACTGCTAATAGGCTCCATAAATGCTCCTATGCCAAAGCAAACTGCACAAAGTAGCGTGAGCGTCCAAAATCTATTAAGAAACGGAAATTTATGCATAAGCGACTCAGCCACGACCTCAAACATATTTTGAAGTGAGGTGATACCGCCAAAGATGACTGCTGTAAATAGTATGATCGCAAAAATTTGACCGCCGATCATATTTTGTAAAATTTTTGGAAGCGTTACAAAAAGTAGCTTTGGACCTTCGGCTGGATCCATAGCATAGGCAAAGACTGCTGGGATCATAACAAGAGCGGCCACAAGAGCTGCGATAGTATCAAAAAAAGCCGTAGTTTTAGCACTCTCAACGATATCTTCATCTTTTGAAAGGTAAGCTCCATAAACTATCATGCCAGATCCTGTGATAGAGAGCGAGAAAAAGGCTTGACCCATCGCAGAAACCCATACCATCGGGTCTGCAAGCTTACTAAAGTCAGGGATAAAAAGGAATTTATACCCATCAAACGCATTTGGTAGCATCGCGACATTTATAGCCAAAATGCTAAATAATACAAAAAACAGTGGCATCATTATTTGATTTGTTTTTTCGATACTTTTTGCTCCAAAAAATAGTGTAAGAAGCGTGCCAACAACGATGATAAAATGATAAGGCAAGACTGAGTAATCTTGAAGTGCAAATGAGTTAAACCAAACGTTCGTATCAACGCTCATAAATGAGCCAGTGAGTGCCTGAGTAAGGGCTTTTAGTACGTAGGCGATGATGACTGCGTAACCAATTGCTATGCAAAGTGAGCCAGCAAGTGGAAGCCAGCCAATAATATTGCCAAATACGCCTAAATTTCTACTTTGCCAAGCATATTTATATGATCCAAGCGTACCAGTTTTTGCACGTCTGCCAATCGCATACTCCGCACTTAGACCAACATATGAAAAAAGAGCTATGAAAAAAACATAGATGAGTAAAAACGCCGCACCGCCATTTGTGCCAAGTTTGTAAGGAAAGCCCCAGACATTTGCCATGCCAACTGCTGATCCAACACAGGCCAATATAAATGCCCAACGCGATGAAAAATTCTTTTTGCTCATTGTAAAATCCATAAATTTAGTGATGAAAATAATGTTATCAAAATATGATTTAAGAAGTTTTTATAAATTTTAAATTTAAGAAATGTTGTTACTTTTGGGCGTGGATAATTTGACCGCTAAATATAAATTCGCTATAATCAGGCAAAAATTTTTAACTCTTAAGGATCATAATTGAACCCCAGTAGCGATAATTCGCTTTTAATGGTAATACTTGCCATTATATTCATTTTGCTAAACGCATTTTTTGTTTTATCAGAATTTTCTCTTGTTAAAGTTCGTAAGTCTAGGCTTGAAGAGCTTATCAAAGAGAAAAAGCCAAATGCTCAGCTTGCTTTTGAGATGTCAAACAAGCTTGATACCTATCTTAGTGCCACTCAGCTTGGCATCACACTAAGCTCACTTGCTCTTGGTTGGATCGGTGAGCCAGCAGTTGCAAGACTTATAGAAGCCCCACTTAAAAATTTATTCAACTTTAGTGATATCTTAGTTCATACAGTTGGTTTTGCGATCGCATTTACGCTTATTACGCTACTTCACGTTGTAATGGGTGAGCTTGTACCAAAGTCAGTTGCTATAGCAAAGGCCGAGACTTCAGTACTAAAAATTGCTCGTCCACTTCACTTTTTCTGGGTGCTATTTTCGCCTGTAATTAAGCTTTTTGATATTTTAGCAACCATTGGACTTAAAATTTTAGGCATCCAGCCAGCCAAAGAAAATGAACTAGCCCACTCTGAAGAAGAGATAAAAATCATCGTTGGCGAGAGCTTAAAGGGCGGTGTGCTTGATAGTTTTGAGACTGAGATTATTAAAAATGCAGTTGATTTTAGTGACACAGTCGCAAAAGAGATCATGACGCCGAGGCGCGATATGATCTGCATAAATAAACAAAAGAGCTTTGAAGAGAATTTACAAGTCGTATTTGAGTCAAAATACACTCGCTTTCCTTATATAGACGGCTCAAAAGATATTATTTTGGGCATGATACACATTAGAGATATTTTACAGCTTCACTTTAGTAAAGACAAAGAGAAGAGTTTTGACGCGATTGTGCGTAAATTTGTCATCGTGCCTGAGAGCCTCTCTATCTCAAAAGTGCTTGTAATGATGAATAAAGAGCAAATTTCAGCTGCACTTGTCGTTGATGAGTATGGTGGCACGGCTGGTCTTCTTACGATGGAGGACATCATGGAGGAGGTGCTTGGTGACTTTAACGACGAGCACGACGAGGTCGATCAGCACTATAAAAAGATAAATGACAATATTTATGAATTTCAAGGCAGATACGATCTAGAGAGTGTTGAAGAGGTTCTTGGTATAAGCTTTGATGAAGAGACGGATCAAGTAACGATCGGTGGATATGTCTTCAACCTAATCGGTCGTTTACCAGTTGTAGGTGATAAGATCGAGGATGAAAACTGCTACTACGAAGTAAGAAAGATGGATGGAGCTAGCATATCACGAGTCAAAGTTAGAAAAAAGATAAAAAATGAAGAGGAGAGCATTCAGTCTTAAATTTATATATTTATGGCTTAAATAAGCCATGTTATGTAAATTTCTATCAATATTGTGATGTTCTAGACTCAATTTTCGCTATCGCTTATTTTATTAAATTTGTTTTAGGCAAGTCTTCTAGTTGTAGTCAAGCAAAATAAACTCATATAAATTTTTCGAGTAGATATCTAGCAGTAAAATTTAATCTTAAATTTTAAATATAGTTAATATAATTAAAAATTGTTTTTTACGAGGAGTAAAGATGAGAATAATAAATGTAAAAGATATAAGAGAAGTCGTTGCCAAGCTTTGCAAACAGGCCTGTTATGTTGTGACGCCAGATTTAAAGGCTGCTTTTACAAAGGCTCAAAGTAGCGAAAGCTCGTCACTAGGCAAAGACATTTTGGGCAAAATTTTACAAAATGCTAAGCTAGCAGAAGAGGGCGTTGCGCCTATATGCCAAGATACAGGCATGACGGTTGTTTTTGTGCAGATCGGCCAAGATGTGCATATTGAGGGTGGATATATTGAAGATGCGATAAATGAGGGCATTGCGGAAGGCTACATTGGGGGCTACCTAAGAAAGTCAGTCGTTGCTGAGCCACTTTTTGAGAGAAAAAATACCACAAACAACACTCCAGCCGTCATTCACACTAGGATCGTACCAGGAGATAAGCTAAAGATAAAAGTAGCTCCAAAAGGTTTTGGTAGTGAGAATAAATCGGTTTTAAAAATGCTTGTACCAGCTGATGGTATAGAGGGTGTAAAAAAAGTCTTTTTAGAGGCTGTAAAATACGCTGGACCAAACGCCTGTCCTCCACTAACAATAGGTGTTGGCATAGGTGGTACGATGGATAAGGCAGCACTTTTGGCAAAAGAAGCAGCAGTTCGTTCAGTCGATAGTAAAAATTCTGATCCAAGATATGCCAAATTAGAAGACGAGCTACTAGAGCTTGCTTGCAAAACTGGTGTTGGTCCTCAAGGACTTGGTGGTGACACCACTGCTGTTAAAGTAAATGTCGAGTGGTATCCAACCCACATAGCAGGTCTTCCTGTTGCTATAAACATCAACTGCCACGCTGCACGCCACGCAGACGCTGAGCTTTAAGGAGAAAAAATGTCAGAAGTAAAAAGAATAACAGCACCATTTAATAAAGAGGTGGTAAAGAGCCTAAAAGCAGGCGACAATGTCCTAATATCAGGCACTATCATAGCAGCTCGTGACGCTGCACATAAGGCACTTACTGAAACATTGGCACGTGGCGAAAAACTACCAGTTGAACTAAAGGGTGAGACTATCTACTATGTTGGACCAACTCCAGCCAAGCCAAATCAAGCTATCGGTGCAGCAGGCCCAACAACAAGCGGCAGAATGGATAAATACACCCCAACTATGATAAATGAAGTTGGTATAAATGGTATGATCGGTAAAGGCTACAGGAGTGACGCAGTAGTCGAGGCTATGAAAAAATCATGCTGTGTTTATATGGTTGCTATCGGCGGCATCGGAGCGCTCATTAGCCAAAGTATCAAAAAATATGAAGTGCTGGCTTATCCAGAACTAGGACCAGAGGCAGTTGCTAGGCTTACAGTTGAGGATTTCCCAGCAATAGTTGCCATTGACTGCGAAGGTAATAACTTTTATGAAGTCGGTCAAGCACCTTACAAAAAGATATAAATTTATCCCGCTAGCAAGCTAGCTAGCGGACTTTAGTAATATCCAAGACACATCGTTTCAGTTAATTTTATGCGTTTTTCAAATGGAGCAGGTGAGAAAAATTTACACTTTTCAATGTAAATTCTATAAGAATAGCTAAGATTAAAATCATCATAAAATTTCTTCAAGTCTATAAATTTGATGCCGCAAATCTCATAAAATTTAAAGAGCTCGTAGATCTTAGAGCCATTTTTTGCTACAAGATGAGAAGGAGCAAGCGAGGTAAAAGAGCAAAATACGCCTGTTGGAATAAGGCCATTTAAAGGCGTGCAAGTTTTTATAATGTTTTGAAATTTGACTGGAATGCTATTTTTTCTAAGAAAAACTATTCTTGAGTTTTCAAATTTAGCACTTATGACGTTTTTCCAAAAAAGATAAGCATTTGATGAGATGCCAGCATTTTTAGCCAACTCAGCACTGAGTACATAATCATCTAAAAACTCATTTGGTGCGAGTATATTTTGCATCTTCATCCTTTTGAAATTTTGCCCATTATAGCCTTTGGAGACTAAAAATTTAGAAAATTTATAGTAGGATTTTAAAAAATTTCAAAAGGAGAAAATATGAAAAAACAAATCTCAACAAAAAAAGCTCCACAAGCGATTGGGCCATATTCTCAAGCTATTAGCGCAAATGGATTTTTATTTATCTCAGGTCAGCTTGGTGTCACACCAGCGGGTGAGTTTGCAGGTAGTAGCGTAGAGGCCCAAGCTGAGCAATCGCTTGAAAATTTAAAAAATATCTTGGCTGAGGCAGGGCTTAATTTTGATAATGTCATAAAGACTACAATATTTCTAGCAGATATGGGAGATTTTGCTAAAGTAAATACTGTGTATGCTAATTTTTTTAAAGAGCCTTATCCTGCTAGAAGTACAGTAGCCGTTAAGACCTTGCCAAAAGACGCACTTGTAGAAATAGAGCTTATCGCGGCTTATTAATAGATATTGTGTAAAAGTTCACATAATTTAATGCTTAATTATAATGGAGAGCAAAAACTCTCCAAATTTATACTTCAAAAACTAAACCCTTAAACCTATAATAAAAATACATACTTTAAAATTTTTAAGCGCCTAACAATTTTTTCTAAAATTCCCTAAATATTTCAACTATCTTTAAGTATTGCTCGTATATAATTCCAGCTCACGAAACAAGAAACCACCTTTAACTTCATTGGTTAATAAAGCCTTTTCTTTTTATCGTTGTTCTTTTAACTTACAATTGTTAAACTATTAGTCAATCTTTGAAATCTAAACAAGTGATCGATTGAGCCAGTCTATTATGATTAAATAATAGATTAGACAAACTAATATAAAAACTAAAAGTTTTTTTGATTAAAAACTTCATAATAAAAATCCTGTCTATTAGATAGGTAATTAATATGGAGAGTTTGATCCTGGCTCAGAGTGAACGCTGGCGGCGTGCCTAATACATGCAAGTCGAACGGACAAGTAAGAGCTTGCTCTTATGAGTTAGTGGCGCACGGGTGAGTAATGTATAGCTAATCTGCCCTACACTAGAGGACAACAGTTGGAAACGGCTGCTAATACTCTATACTCCTGTCTTACATAAGTTAGATAGGGAAAGTTTTATCGGTGTAGGATGAGGCTATATTGTATCAGCTAGTTGGTGAGGTAATGGCTCACCAAGGCTATGACGCATAACTGGTCTGAGAGGATGATCAGTCACACTGGAACTGAGACACGGTCCAGACTCCTACGGGAGGCAGCAGTAGGGAATATTGCTCAATGGGGGAAACCCTGAAGCAGCAACGCCGCGTGGAGGATGACACTTTTCGGAGCGTAAACTCCTTTTGTTAGGGAAGAATAATGACGGTACCTAACGAATAAGCACCGGCTAACTCCGTGCCAGCAGCCGCGGTAATACGGAGGGTGCAAGCGTTACTCGGAATCACTGGGCGTAAAGGACGCGTAGGCGGATTATCAAGTCTCTTGTGAAATCCTATGGCTTAACCATAGAACTGCTTGGGAAACTGGTAATCTAGAGTGAGGGAGAGGCAGATGGAATTGGTGGTGTAGGGGTAAAATCCGTAGAGATCACCAGGAATACCCATTGCGAAGGCGATCTGCTGGAACTCAACTGACGCTAATGCGTGAAAGCGTGGGGAGCAAACAGGATTAGATACCCTGGTAGTCCACGCCCTAAACGATGTATACTAGTTGTTGCTAAGCTAGTCTTGGCAGTAATGCACCTAACGGATTAAGTATACCGCCTGGGGAGTACGGTCGCAAGATTAAAACTCAAAGGAATAGACGGGGACCCGCACAAGCGGTGGAGCATGTGGTTTAATTCGAAGATACGCGAAGAACCTTACCCGGACTTGATATCTAACAAATCATCTAGAGATAGAAGAGTGTCTGCTTGCAGAAATGTTAAGACAGGTGCTGCACGGCTGTCGTCAGCTCGTGTCGTGAGATGTTGGGTTAAGTCCCGCAACGAGCGCAACCCACGTCATTAGTTGCTAACAGTTCGGCTGAGCACTCTAATGAGACTGCCTTCGTAAGGAGGAGGAAGGTGTGGACGACGTCAAGTCATCATGGCCCTTATGTCCGGGGCGACACACGTGCTACAATGGCATATACAATGAGAAGCAATATCGCGAGATGGAGCAAATCTATAAAATATGTCCCAGTTCGGATTGGAGTCTGCAACTCGACTCCATGAAGCCGGAATCGCTAGTAATCGTAGATCAGCCATGCTACGGTGAATACGTTCCCGGGTCTTGTACTCACCGCCCGTCACACCATGGGAGTTGATTTCACTCGAAGCCGGAATACTAAATTAGTTACCGTCCACAGTGGAATCAGCGACTGGGGTGAAGTCGTAACAAGGTAACCGTAGGAGAACCTGCGGTTGGATCACCTCCTTTCTAGAGTACATATAGATATTCTCTCACAAGATATCTATAAGAAAGATATTCTCAATCATCCTTGTTTAGTTTTGAAAGATTGATAGACCTATAGGGGCCTATAGCTCAGCTGGTTAGAGTGCACCCCTGATAAGGGTGAGGTCACAAGTTCAAGTCTTGTTAGGCCCACCAGAGAATTTAATTGGGGAATTAGCTCAGCTGGGAGAGCGCCTGCTTTGCACGCAGGAGGTCAGCGGTTCGATCCCGCTATTCTCCACCATAAAATAGTTTAACCGTATTAAGTCTAATTAGAGAGCTTAAATTTTTAAACTTTCTAATTAGACTTTTGTCTAAATGTTCTTTTAATTAATATTGTTAATAGTCACAAGCAAGTTTTAAAAACAATTTTACAGGACTTGTTAAAGATTTAAATTTCTATTCTCTTTGCATTTAATGCAAAAGTTTGACATCACAATCTATTTAGGATTTAAAACTTATCTAAAT
The DNA here is from genome assembly GCF_001298465.1 of Campylobacter concisus. Lineage (NCBI taxonomy): Bacteria > Pseudomonadati > Campylobacterota > Epsilonproteobacteria > Campylobacterales > Campylobacteraceae > Campylobacter > Campylobacter concisus. The sequence goes on along the minus strand of NZ_CP012541.1, from coordinate 1,685,687 downwards.
AGTAGTCAATGCTTTCCGTCTTGAGAGCTAGAATTTAAATATAGTAACATAAAGTTATCTTTAACAAGGAAGTGATGCGAATTAGAATAATCTAATATAGAAAAGGTAAGCTACAAAGAGCAAGTGGTGGATGCCTTGGCTAGTAGAGGCGATGAAAGACGTGCCAGGCTGCGATAAGTCTCGGGGAGCCGTCAAGGGGCTTTGATCCGGGAATTTCTGAATGGGGCAACCCAGTTAAGCGCGAGCTTAACTACCTAATATGGAGCGAACGAGGGGAATTGAAACATCTTAGTACCCTCAGGAAAAGAAATCAAAAGAGATTACGCTAGTAGCGGCGAGCGAACGCGTAAGAGGGCAAACCGTTAGTTTACTAACGGGGTTGTAGGACTGCAATATAGACTAAACTTAGCTAATAGAATAATTTGGAAAGATTAAGCATAGAGGGTGATACTCCCGTATATGAAAGCTTTGTTTTACTTAGCAGTATCCTGAGTAGGGCGGAACACGTGATATTCTGTCTGAAGCTGGGTAGACCACTATCCAACCCTAAATACTACTACTAGACCGATAGTGCACAAGTACCGTGAGGGAAAGGTGAAAAGAACTGAGGTGATCAGAGTGAAATAGAACCTGAAACCATTTGCTTACAATCATTCAGAGCCCTATGATTTATCAGGGTGATGGACTGCCTTTTGCATAATGAGCCTGCGAGTTGTGATGTCTGGCAAGGTTAAGGAAACCCGGAGCCGTAGCGAAAGCGAGTCTTAATAGGGCGTTTAGTCAGACGTTGCAGACCCGAAACGATGTGATCTATCCATGAGCAGGTTGAAACCGGTGTAAGAGCCGGTGGAGGACCGAACCCGCTAGCGTTGAAAAGCTATGGGATGACTTGTGGATAGGGGTGAAAGGCCAATCAAACATCGTGATAGCTGGTTCTCTCCGAAATATATTTAGGTATAGCGTCATGTAGTAACACTGGGGGGTAGAGCACTGAATGGGCTAGGGCATACACCAATGTACCAAACCCTATCAAACTCCGAATACCTAGTGTGTAATCATGGCAGTCAGGCGGCGAGTGATAAAATCCGTCGTCGAGAGGGGAACAACCCAGACTAACAGCTAAGGTCCCTAAATCTCATTTAAGTGGAAAACGATGTGGAGTTACTTAAACAACCAGGAGGTTGGCTTAGAAGCAGCCATCCTTTAAAGAAAGCGTAATAGCTCACTGGTCTAGTGATTCTGCGCGGAAAATATAACGGGGCTAAAATGAGTACCGAAGCTTTAGACTTAGTTTTACTAAGTGGTAGGAGAGCGTTGTATTTGCGTTGAAGGTATACCGGTAAGGAGTGCTGGAGCGAATACAAGTGAGCATGCAGGCATGAGTAGCGATAATTGGGGTGAGAATCCCCAACGCCGTAAACCCAAGGTTTCCTACGCGATGCTCGTCATCGTAGGGTTAGCCGGGTCCTAAGCAAAGTCCGAAAGGGGTATGCGATGGAAAATTGGTTAATATTCCAATGCCAACTATAATGTGCGATGGAAGGACGCTTAGAGTTAAGCAAGCTAGCGGATGGTAGTGCTAGTCGAAAGGTGTAGGTTAAGATCCAGGCAAATCCGGATCTTTTTAAGCCGAGACCCCACAGGCGTTTGAAGTTCTTCGGAATGGATAGCGAATTGCCGATACTGTCGAGCCAAGAAAAGTTTCTAAGTTTAGTTATAGTTGCCCGTACCGTAAACCGACACAGGTGGGTGGGATGAGTATTCTAAGGCGCGTGGAAGAACTCTCTTCAAGGAACTCTGCAAAATAGCACCGTATCTTCGGTATAAGGTGTGCCTAACTTTGTGAAGGATTTACTCCGTAAGCATTGAAGGTTACAACAAAGAGTCCCTCCCGACTGTTTACCAAAAACACAGCACTCTGCTAACTCGTAAGAGGATGTATAGGGTGTGACGCCTGCCCGGTGCTCGAAGGTTAATTGATGACGTTAGCTCTGCGAAGCGTTTGATCGAAGCCCGAGTAAACGGCGGCCGTAACTATAACGGTCCTAAGGTAGCGAAATTCCTTGTCGATTAAATATCGACCTGCATGAATGGCGTAACGAGATGGGAGCTGTCTCGAAGAGGGATCCAGTGAAATTGTAGTGGAGGTGAAAATTCCTCCTACCCGCGGCAAGACGGAAAGACCCCGTGGACCTTTACTACAGCTTGACACTGCTATTGGGATAAAAATGTGCAGGATAGGTGGGAGGCTTTGATCTATAGACGCCAGTTTATGGTGAGCCGTTGTTGAGATACCACTCTTTTTTATTCTGATAGCTAACTAGCTTGAGTTATCCTCAAGTAGGACAATGTCTGGTGGGTAGTTTGACTGGGGCGGTCGCCTCCCAAAATGTAACGGAGGCTTACAAAGGTTGGCTCAGAACGGTTGGAAATCGTTCGCAGAGTATAAAGGCAAAAGCCAGCTTAACTGCGAGACATACACGTCAAGCAGGGACGAAAGTCGGTCTTAGTGATCCGGTGGTTCTGTGTGGAAGGGCCATCGCTCAAAGGATAAAAGGTACCCCGGGGATAACAGGCTGATCTCCCCCAAGAGCTCACATCGACGGGGAGGTTTGGCACCTCGATGTCGGCTCATCGCATCCTGGGGCTGGAGCAGGTCCCAAGGGTATGGCTGTTCGCCATTTAAAGCGGTACGCGAGCTGGGTTCAGAACGTCGTGAGACAGTTCGGTCCCTATCTGCCGTGGGCGTAAGAAGATTGAGGAGAGTTGACCCTAGTACGAGAGGACCGGGTCGAACCAACCACTGGTGTACGAGTTGTTCTGCCAAGAGCACCGCTCGGTAGCTATGTTGGGATGTGATAACTGCTGAAAGCATCTAAGCAGGAAGCCAACTCCAAGATGAATCTTCTTTTAAGAGCTCATATAGACTATGTGTTTGATAGGCTGGGTGTGTAATGGATGAAAGTCCTTTAGCTGACCAGTACTAATAGCTCGTCTGCTTATCTTTTAATAAGCATCACTTCCTTGTTAAGGATAAAAACTTAATAAGATATGTTTTTATAAAACTTTGTTTATGACTTTTAACTTTATCAAGTAGTGTTAAATAAGAGATTTATCTGATATATCTTTTATTTAACACTGCCCGTGACTATACAGACGAGGAAACGCCTTGCTCCATCTCGAACCAAGAAGCTAAGCTCGTCCTGGCTGATGATACTCTCCCTTACTGGGATGTTGGAAAAGTAGGTCGTTGCGGGCTTTGTTGATTTTTAATATTCTTTATCTAAACAATCATCTTTTAATATTATTTCTTAATTTATAACAAAATATCAAATCTAAAATTTATTTATATTTTTAAATAATTAGACTTTTTATCTTTACATTTATAAATATCTTTTAGCTTATGTTTTTATGCGAGTGTTGACTAAAAACACCAAATATGATAGACTCCAAACCCAAATTTACCCAAAAAGGACAAAAATGAAAAAGATTATATTCTCACTATTAGTAGCAGCTTCTACATTACTAGCAGCCATAAATTTAAACACTGCCACAAAAGAAGAGTTAATGAGTTTAGATGGCATAGGATCTTCAAAGGCAGATGCAATAATAGAGTATAGAAAAGCAAATAAATTTAACTCAATAGAAGATATAAAAAATGTAAATGGTATAGGTGATAAGACATTTGAAAATTTAAAATCAGATATATCAGTATCAGGCACTACAAAGATAGACGAAACAAAAGCTAAAACAAAATCTAAAAAAGATGACACAAAACAAAAAGTAAGTAAAAAGAGTGATGAAGTAAAAGAGAAAAAAGATGGTGCTAAAGATAGCGTAAAAGAAGTCAAAGATAAGAAAGAAAGCCCAAAAGATAAAGCAGAGAAAAAGAGCAAAGCTAAAAAAGAGAAAAGCAAAGAGTAATAAAATCTAGGAATTTATAAAAATTCTTACATAAAATATATATAAAAATAGTTAGGAGCGCATAGCGTTCCTAATAAATAAAATAGATTGGTTTTTTTATATATCTGCCTACTTTTTAAATTCTATAACTTGGTTTGCCTACTTTTTAAATTTTATAAATCAATAAGCTCATCTAATAGATCTTGTAAAGTAATGCTTCTTAAACTATCCTCTAAAGCTTCTTGTGCTTTTAGGAAGTGACCAGTTAAAAGTCCCTCGATCTTGCTACCAAGTGGGCAGGCTTTAGGTGAGTCAGAGTGGATCTTAAAAAGTTTTTCTTTATCATTTACTGCGTTAAAAATTTGAAGGAGGGTTAGGTGTTGGGGGAGTATTGCTGGCTTGAGATGTAGTGTTTGTGGGGCTGGGGTGTTTAAGCATCAAATAGTTATGTCAAGCATGTGATGTTCGCTAGGCACTATTTCCTCATTATCTGCTGTATTGTCCAAATTTTCCTCATCACCATCTCTTGAATTTTGTTTTTCGCTCTCAAACTCACTTGCCTCTTCTTCATTTTTTTGGCGCTCATGCTCCTTTTCAGGGTCTATTTTATAAGACTCTTCCATCGGACGAACCTCTTTGATCTCTTCACTTTGTTGCGAGGCAAGCTCAGCTGCCATCAAAGACTGCATATCAAATCTGGCTTGTTGATTTGCATGCACTTGAGATACCACTGGGGCATTTTGGTTTATAAAGTTACTATTTCCTAAAGGTGTTACAGCCATTTTTTAGCCTTTATTTATGATGATAGTTTTATAGTTCGTATAAGTGACATTTGCGCCGTTTTCACGCTTTAAATTTTCACGCTTGGTATAGTCTACCTCGTACCTGCCAGCTCCCTTTACACTAAATTCCACGCAGAATTTAGCTGCCATTTCTAGCACATCTTCAGGCACCCTACTCTTGTTTGTCTTGATGATGACATGGGCGCTTGGGCTATCCTTTAGATGTAACCATATATCGTCTTTTTTAGCAAGGTCAAGCAAATTTATATTGCCTTTTTCGTTTCTACCAACTAGTATTTTAAATTCTCTAACGTAAAAAATTTCAGCATTTTCGCTCACATCTTTTATATGACGTTCTCTTTGTTTTGCCTTGTTTTTTGGGCTTAAAATTTCAAGCTCATAGAGGCTGCTCGCTTCTTTTAAAAGCGACTTTAAGCCTTCAAAAAACTCGATTTTTTCTTTTAAATTTCTCTTTTCTATCTCCACACCAAGGGCTTTTGCACGAAATTTTTTTGATCTTGTGTAAAACTCATTTGCACTATTTTTTGGAGTATCGCTAAGAGTTAGTTTTATCTCATTGCCATCAAAATCTTTTAGGCAAATTTCTCTCTCATAGCCCTTGAAATTTCCCAAATTTGCAAGCAAAAGCGATCCTAAATTCGAAGCCTCCTCGCTTTTTTTCATTAGCTCATCTTTGTCTTCAAGTGAGTTTAAAATTTCACTCATGCTATCTATCTTTTTTTGCACGCTTGCAAGCTTAGCCTCTTTTAAGCTAGCTATCCTGGACTCATTTACTCTAGCCGCTTCAGCTTTAAAAAAGTGATCAAAGTCCGTTATAGGCTCGCACGGCTTTTCTTTTATCTCGATAGCTGGCAGTTCTTTTAAAATTTCGCCAGTTTCTATTTTTCGGTAGCTATTATCGATGTGTCTTAGTGCCTCGATTATCACGTTATTTTCGTCAGTTATCACAGCATTTGTAAAGCGACCCGTAAATTCAAGATAAAGGACAAAATTTTCACTTTTGTATGAGCCGCTTTGCGTGCAGATAAATTTTAAAATTCTATTATCTTTTAAGCACTCAACGCTTTTTATATGCGAGGCGTTAAAGCGCTTTTTTAGAACATTATCAAAAGGCGCTTGATAAATTTTTGCTTCTTTTTGCTCATCATCTTTATAAATCGCAGAGTTTGATTTATTTAGATCAAAGATGATCTTCTCGCCATTAAATTCGATTAAAATAGCCATATCATTGATGCGTTTTGCTTGGTTTATCTTTGTAAAATTTGATAAATAACTTGCTATTTGAACTAAATGTGCGTACTTCATGCCAAAGATTATATCAGAAATGTTGCAAAAATGTTTTAACAAAAGTTTCATCGCTTTTTATGACAGAGTAGTAAAGATCTGTTTTTTTATGGTTCTATTTTTAATTTTGAAAATGCTTCATTTGTAATGTTATTGAAATATAAATTTTTCGTAAATTTTTTCATAAAAATTTAAATCTTGTTTATATATAATGATAACTATTTTTATAATATTAAAATTTTAAGGAATAATAGATGAATAAATTTCGCATTAGTGCGGTGCTTTGTTTTGCTATTTCTGCTTTAAATGCTACTGATGTAAGCTTAGATGGTATCAGCGTTGAAGATAGCACAGACGATGGATATAGAGCCACAACGAGCGAAGTAGGCAAAACAAATACGCCTATTTTAGAGATCCCGCAGACGGTAAACGTCGTGACGCAACAACAGCTAAAAGATAAAAAACCGGAGACTCTAGCCGAGAGCCTTCAAAACGTGAGCGGAGTTAGCTACGGAAACACCACGGGCGGCATCTTTGACTCGATCATAAAAAGAGGATTCGGCGGCGGACGCGACGGCTCGATCATGCGTAACGGCGTGCCCGCTAGCGTCATGCATAGCTTTAACAAAACCGTAGAAAGCGTCGAGGTGCTAAAAGGCCCGGCTAGCTTGCTCTACGGCGCGCAAGAGCCCGGCGGCATAATAAATATGGTCACTAAAAAGCCAAAATACGACTTCTCAAACGAAATTTGGGCTGGTATCGGCAACCGCAACTACTGGAGCGCAGGCTTTGACACCACGGGACCGATCGCGGATAGCGGCTTTGCGTATAGATTTATATTTGATATGATGCAAAAAGACTACTGGAGGGAGTTTGGCGAATATAAAAACGTCCTCTTTGCGCCTTCGCTCTCGTATAAAGGCGATGATTACCGCATAAATTTAGCCTATACGCACACGCGCTCGACCGATCCGATCGACCGCGGTATGTATCTGGTGCCAAGCACGGGCAAGCTACTTCCGATAGATAAGAAAAGACGTCTTGACGAGCCGTTTAATAAACTAAAAACCAGACTCGACACCGTGGACGTAAATTTTGAAAAAAATATCGGCGAGGACTGGCTACTGCGCGGCGCTTACGCGTTTTCCCGCTCCAAGCACGACTACGGTCACATCAGGCTAATGAACGTAAATTTAAACACGGGCGTTGCAGCTAGACGAAACGAATACTACGACGGATTTATCCACCGCACACATGCTGGATCACTAAATTTAAACGGCTACGTTAAAACCGGTGAGATAGAGCATAATTTACTCTTTGGCATTGATGCAAAGGAATACTATCGTTATAGGCCAGGTGGTCTAAAAGATACAGGTAATCACTTAAACATCAACATATATAATCCTATCTATGGAATAGTAGGACTACCAACTGCCAGAGAGTCAAGCATCCAGTACCAAAAGCTAAAAACTATCGGATTTTACGCACAAGATAGCATAAATTTAACTGAAAATTTGATCTACTCTTTAGGAACTAGGTATGAATACTACGACCAAGTAGCTCGCGGCACAACTAGTGGGCCAAATAGCACAGATCAGCAAGATGATAAATTTACGTGGCAAACTGGACTTTTATATCTACTAACGCCCGAGTGGTCGGTCTATACCAACTACGCACAAAGTTTCAACCCACAAATGGCGATCAGCGGCGACGACATCGGCGACATAAAGCCCGAAGAAGGCAAAAGCATAGAGCTTGGAACTAAATTTCAAAATGACAGCATAACGGCTAGCGCGGCGGTCTTTAACATCGATAAGAAAAACATTATGCGCACCGTAAATAGCGTAAGTACGCCCGTGGGCGAGGCGCGCTCTAGAGGCTTTGAGTTTGACTTTAACGGCCGCGTGACGCAAGGGCTAAGCGTAGGCGCTAGCTACGCATACACTAAAACCGAGGTGCGCAAGGATAGCGGCGCGTTTGCCGTGCTAGTGGGCAAACCGCTAGAGGCCACGCCTAAGCACCAAGCGAGCCTCTTTGCCAACTACGACTTTAGCCGCCTAGGCGCAAAAGGCCTAAGGATCGGCGGCGGAGCGAGGTACTTTGGCTCATGGTACACCTACTACATGAGGACGAATTTACCGGCCGTGCCTGCGGGAACGGGCTTTAAGATGGACGACGCGATCGTTTACGACGCATTTATCAGCTACGATACCAAGATCGCGGGCTACGAGACGAATTTCTCGTTTAACGTCAAAAACTTGACCGATAAGCTCTACTATACATCCTCGTCGACCGGCACGCAGGCTAATATCATACCGATACAGCCGGGGTATGCGAGGCAGTTTATGCTGACTGCGAGCGTTAAATTCTAAATTTACTAGGCCTTTTGGCTTAGTAAATTTTCTTTAAATTTAGCAATTTTCGTTAAAATCGCCTCAAAATTTAAAGGAAATTTATGAAACAAACTATCACCGAGAAAATATTTTCAGATCACGTTGGCAAAGAGGTAGGCGCAGGAGAGATCATCGAAAGTAAGATCGATATGATCATAGGCAACGACATCACGACACCTATTTCGATCAAGCAGTTCGAGCGAAGTGGCGCTAAAAAGCTAGCTAACCCAGACGGCTTTGCCATCGTGATGGACCACTACATCCCGACAAAGGACATCCTAAGTGCAAATCAAGCCAAAATTTCACGCGAATTTGCCTACAAACACGACCTTAAAAACTATTTTGATGAAAAAGATATGGGCATTGAGCACGCGCTTTTACCTGAAAAAGGCCTAGTCATCCCAGGTGATGTCATCATCGGCGCAGATAGTCACACCTGTACACACGGCGCTCTTGGAGCGTTTAGCACCGGCATGGGCAGCACCGACCTAGCTTATGCGATGATCACTGGCAAAAACTGGTTTAAAGTGCCTGAGAGCATTAAAGTCATATTTAAAGGTAAGCTTGATAAGCATGTTTATGGCAAGGATCTTATCCTTGAGATCATCCGTCAAATAGGCGTTGATGGCGCACTTTATAAGGCGCTTGAGTTTAGTGGCGAGGTAATAGAGGGCCTTAGTATGGATGATAGATTTTCAATGTGCAACATGGCGATCGAGGCTGGCGCAAAGAGTGGTATCATCGCGGTTGATGAGATCACAAAAGAGTTTTTAAAAGATAAAAATTTACGCGATAAACCAAAATTTTTCTACTCAGACGAGGGTGCAAAATATGACAAAATTTTAGAGATCGATGTGACTAATCTTGATCCAGTCATAGCATATCCATTTTTGCCAAGCAACGGCAAGAGCGTAAGACAGGCGGTTCATGACGATTTAGCCATTGATCAAGCATTTATCGGTTCATGTACGAATGGCCGTCTAAGCGACCTACGTATCGCAGCACAAATTTTAAAAGGCAAAAAAGTAGCCCGTAAAACAAGGCTCATCATCACTCCAGCGACGCAAAAGATCGCAAGAGCTGCCGAAAAAGAGGGCTTAATCGACATTTTCATCGAAGCAGGAGCGGTCGTGAGCAATCCAACTTGTGGCGCTTGTCTTGGCGGATATATGGGAATTTTAGGTGCAAATGAGCGCTGTATCTCGACGACGAATAGAAATTTCGTAGGACGTATGGGCGATAGAACGAGTGAAATTTATCTAGCCAACTCAGCAGTTGTAGCAGCCTCAGCCATAGCAGGTAAAATCGCCGACCCAAGGGACTTATAAAAAATAATATGGATAGTTTGATATCTGACTTATTGAAAATTATACTCGGTGCAGTCCTAACAATGTGTGCGCAATGGGTGTACGCTAATCTAAACACGAAAAAAGAGAAAAATAAACTCAGGCGACAAAAGCTAGAGGAAGCGTTTATTATAGTTGGGGATATTTTAGGGGGAATACATTGCAAAGTAGCTTTATTAATAAATCCAAATTTAAATATAGAAAATCCAAAATTTGAAATTGTTAAATTACACTCGCTTATCAGTTTTTACGCACCAGAACTGGAAGAGGACTATAAGGATTTTATGTCTACATATCAAGAATTCGATCCGCTTATCCTAAACAAATTTAGAACTTTAGATAGTGGTGACAAAAGAATAGAGGCAACAACTGAGGAGCTAGTACAAATGATCTTTTCACTAAGTTCAAAAGGCAATATAATTAAAGAAAAGTTAGCCAAAATAGCGCAAACACTACAATAGATTAGTTTGTTGTAGCGACGCAAATAACTTTTTTATTGCAGTGTTTGCCATAACAACTAAATCAGCGCATTAAAACGCTGTTATTGTAGCCAAAAGACCAAAGATTATGCCTGGGAAGTTTGCAGCAGAAAGTGGATAGTCTTTTTTAGCTTTTAATAGTCCGTAGCTTGTCCAGATTGTGCAGTTTAGTGCGGCTGCTAGTGGCTGTATAAAAGGCGTTTTGTTGCCGTCAAGGTTGCCCATTATTTGTGGGATGTATGAAAAGTACATAACAACTGATAGGCATGTGCCGATCCAGCCTAAAATTTGTAGATTTTTTTTCGCTCATTGCTTCTCCTTAAATAAAAGCGCCATTATATCTTTTTTAATCATAGCAAGCAAATGGATAAAATAGCCATGATTTTTACTGCGATTAAGATGGTTTTAGTAAAATTGAGTATTTTAAAAGGATAAAAATGCCAGATCCAGATATAGTATATGACAAAGCAAAATGGCATTGGGGTGCGAAAGATGCGCCGACTGATATACCGCATGAAAACGGTGCGACACACATTTCATTTTTCTTTCGCTGGTGCATGGAACACAAATTTTATTCAAAGGAATTTGCGGCAGATTTTGCGGACGATATAGCACAGATGGACGAAAATTTTAACTATCGTCAGTATCTTTTTGACGCTATGGACGGAGTACTTGGAAGTGCGGAGCTAAATACTGTTGGTAAAGCCTTTGCAAAAGCTTACTATACGACTGATCGGACAAAATTTGCCAAAATGTATGGTTGGTATTTGCAGGATTATACGGATTTTGTTTCGAAAAAATTTGGTGAAAAATACTTTGATAACGCCTATTTTTATATAGAAAACTCAAAAGAAAACTATGCCTTGATCAAAGCTATCATTGATCGTCGCTACGAGGAATTTTTAACAATGAAAAGGGTAAAGCAGGCTTAAAATTTTACAAGTAGCATAAACAAAAATAAGTTTTTATCACATATTTTTGGTAGATCAAAGCCGCTTTTAGCTAAATTTAGCCTCATAACTTTCTTAAGGGAAAAGATGCAAACTTGCGTGATTTTAGCAGGTGGCAAAAGCTCGCGTATGGGGCAAGATAAGACACTTTTGCCATTTGGTGGTTTTAAGACGCTTACTCATTATGAGGTTGCGAAATTTAGCAAAGTTTTTGGCGAAGTTTATGTAAGCTCAAAATTTGAAAAATTTAGCCCGCCACTAAAGCTTATAAAAGATGAAAATAGCAATAACTATTCGCCAATGCTCGCACTTTACTCCATTCTTAAAAATTTTGATCATAGCATTTTTGTGATACCAGCTGATATGCCATTTTTTGATCTTAAAAGTTTGGAGGAGCTTGTTAGATTTAAAGATGAATTTGATATGGTTGTGGCTAGTGATAATGAGCACATTCACTCGCTTTGTGGTTTTTTTAGCCCAAGGCTTGCCACTTTGGCTCATGAGTTTTATTTAAAAAATGAGCATAAAATCGGACTTTTGAGAAAAAGCTGTAAATGCAAAGTCATAAATTTTAAAGATAGTGAGCAGTTTTTTAATGTTAATTTCCCTGACGAATACGAAATGGCAAAGAAAATCCAAGAAAAGAAGATAGATGATGAGTAAAATTTTATTGTTTTTAAGCCTTGGCCTTAGTTTTTTGATGGCAAGTGGGCTAGATGATTTTAAAAGAGCACAAGAGCTGGAGCAAAGTGGCGACATAAAGGCTGCGATGCAAATTTATAAAGAGCTAGCCAAAAGCTCTTTAAACGAGCAAAAAGCGGTGCAAAATGTGCAAGCAAGCGAACCAGCGCCAAGAGAGGCGAAGCTAAAGCAAGCTGATCTTTTAAGAGAAGATAAAAGTGGTAAAAATTTACAAAATGCACTTGGTATCGAGCTTTATAAATTTAACTACCTTTTGCCAGTAACTTATGCTAAAAATGTGCCAAACGATGAGCGAAAAAGCGTTGAAACTAAGTTTCAAATAAGCCTTGCAAAGCCGTTATTTTATGATCTATTTGGGCTTAGAGAGAGCCTTGTGGCAGCCTACACGCAGACATCTTGGTGGCAAATAACAAGAACTTCAGCGCCATTTCGTGAGACAAACTATCAGCCAGAAATTTTTCTAAATTTTGCTTCGCCAAAATATTTGGAGCAAATAGGTGTAAAAAGCCTAAAATTTGGACTTTTGCATGAGTCAAACGGACGAGATGGTAGCAATTCAAGAAGCTGGAATAGAGCTTATGTGCAAAGTGATTTTGTTTTTGGCAAGCTTAGCATTTCGCCAAGAGCTTGGATGGTAGTAGGCAATAAGGGCGATAATAAAGATATATTAAAATACATTGGGCATGGCGATGTAAGGCTTAGCTACAACCTCAATGATCACATTTTTAGCCTAATGCTAAGAAATAACTTACATTTTGATAAAACAAATAAGGGTGCTGCTGAAATTTCATATATGTTTCCTATCTTCTCAACCGGAGTTTATGGCTATTTGCAGTATTTTACGGGATATGGCGAGAGTTTGATTGATTATAATAGGCATACTGATAAATTTGGTCTTGGTTTTGTTATTTTAAAATAAGCTAAAAATTTTGAACTTATAAAATGGCTAAATTTAGGCGAATAGTCATAAATTTACTCAAATATGTCAAAAAAATTTAATTAATCAAAAAACTTAAAAATATTAGAAAAAATACAAGCAAATTTTGCTAAAATCTTAAGCAAAATCTCAGAACAAAGGAGTTTTTATGAGCGGAATCTCACTAATTGTCTGTTTTATTGTAGCCATCATACTTATGATCGTTATGATCTCTAAGCTAAAAATGCATCCATTTTTAGCACTTATGAGCATATCTTTGATGCTAGCAATCGTCGCAGGTATCGATCTATCCAAGATCCCAGCGATGATAGGTGTCGGCTTTAGTGGCACATTTAAGAGCATCGGTATCGTTATTATCTTTGGGACGATCATCGGCACCGTGCTTGAAAAAACGGGAGCTGCTTTAAAGCTAGCTGACATGGTTGTAAAGCTAGTCGGACAAAAGCGTCCAGAGCTTGCCATGCTTATAATGGGCTGGGTTGTCGGCATTCCGGTATTTTGCGATAGTGGATTTGTCGTTTTAAACTCTATTCGCGAGGCGCTTTATAAGAAAATTTCAGCAAGCCCAGTCGCGATGTCAGTCGCACTTAGTGGTGGTCTATACGCATCTCACGTCTTCATCCCGCCAACACCAGGCCCAATAGCAGCAGCTGGCACACTTGGTCTTGGCGGAAATTTACTCCTTGTTATCATCATGGGAACAGTCGTTTCTATCCCAGTTTTACTAGCTGTCTATTTCTTTTCAAAGAGTATTGGCAAAAGCGTGACTATCAGCGATAAAGAGGCTGACGCTACTATCACAGCTAGCTACGAGGAGCTTTTAAAGAAATTTGGCACGCTACCTAGCGGATTTTTGAGCCTTGCTCCTATCATTATGCCTATCATCTTTATGGCAATTGGTTCGATCGTTGATGTACTAGCAAAACAGGGCATGCTTGATAAGGCTTCTTTTTTACCAAAAGTACTTTTATTTTTAGGCAACCCTATCATCGCTCTTGCTATTGGCGTGATCTTTTGCGTATTTTTGCTGGCCGAGTCTAAAAAGATAAAAGAATTTGACCATATCACGAATGAATCTTTAAAGATCGCTGGTCCTATCCTATTTATCACCGCAGCTGGTGGTGTTTTGGGCAACGTCATCACTGAAGCTGGATTTGTAAATTTCATAAAAGAAAATGCCTCTACTATAAAAGCGATAGGAATTTTCTTCCCATTCATCATCTCAGCCGTGTTAAAAACCGCTCAAGGAAGCTCAACTGTGGCTATCATCACAACAGCATCTATCATGGGTGCATTTAGTGCTGATAACTCACTTATGCAAACACTTGGCTTTACGAGTGAAATTTCAGCTGCTCTTTGTGTCATGGCGATAGCATCTGGTGCGATGTGTGTATCTCACGCAAACGACAGCTACTTCTGGGTTGTGACAAATTTCAGCAAAATGACTGCTGATCAAGGATATCGCACACAAACAGCGATGACATTTATAATGGGTGTCGTTGGTATGATTAGCGTTTACATCTTATCGTTGGTGCTTTTATGAGAATTTTGGTTGCGATTGATTCATTAAAAGGCTCGCTTAGCTCTCTTGAAGCGGGCCTTGCTGTAAAAGAAGGACTAGAAGAGATTGGCTGCGAGGTCGTTGTCAAGCCTATCGCAGATGGTGGCGAGGGTAGTGTAGAGGCGATGGCTGATGCACTTGGTGCGAAATTTATAGATACGATAGTAAAAAATCCACTTGGAATTGAAATTTTAGCTAGATATGCATTAAAAGATGACCTTGCTATACTTGAAATGTCAAGTGCTTCTGGCCTTACACTCATAAATCCAGATGAGAGAAATCCACTAAAAACTAGTACATTTGGCTTTGGTCAGATGATAAAAGATGCCATTGCTAAAGGTGCCAGAAAATTTATCATTGGCATCGGCGGAAGTGCGACAAATGACGCTGGTACAGGCATGCTTAGTGCACTTGGCTTTAAATTTTATGATAAAGATGGTGCTTTACTTGAAGGAAAAGGCGAGAATTTAGCCAAAATTTGTGAGTTTACAGATGAAGAGGCGCTAAAAGAGCTAAAGGATTGCGAGTTTTTAATAGCCTGCGATGTAGACAATCCTCTTTATGGCATGAATGGAGCAGCTCACGTTTATGCCCCTCAAAAGGGTGCAAATGGCCGTATGGTAAAAGAGCTTGATGATGGGCTAAAACACTTTGCAACTCTTGTAAAAGAAAAGACTAATAGCAAATTTCACACACAAAAAGGTGCTGGTGCCGCTGGCGGGCTTGGCTTTGCATTCGTGGCATTTTTAGGAGCAAAACTTCGCCCAGGCATCGAGATCATCACGCAGACTATTGCGCTTGAGGATGAGATCAAAAAGGCTGATCTAGTCATCACTGGTGAAGGTCGTATGGACTTTCAAAGCTCAATGGGCAAGACTCCAACTGGGGTTGCAAAACTAGCAAAAAAGTATCATAAGCCAGTGATCGCATTTGCTGGAAGCGTGCAAAAATGTGCCAAAGATTGCCACAAAAATGGAATCGATGCCTATTTTTGTATATTAAATGAGCCAGTGAGTCTTGAAGAAGCGATGAGAAAAGATGTCACGATTAGAAATTTAAAGATGACAGCAGAGCAAGTCATTCGCCTTTACATGCTAAACTACAAAGCATAAATTTAAGAAGATAGAAGTTTATTTTCTATCTTTTTCCCACTTCTTTCTAAATTTTACTATCCAAATTCTATCTTTTAAGTGCTACAAAAATTCTCAAAATTTAATACATTTTGCAAAAATATAAAATAAACTTTAGAAAAAATATTTACTATGTTAAAATAAGAAAAAATTCTAAAAAGAAAGGAGAATTTTTATGCAACAGACCTTAAATTCTCGTCGCAGCTTCATTGCAGCTGCAGGATTACTCTTTGCTACGACCGCGTTAAAGGCAGCACCAAAGGACTTTAGTGGTAGTGGCGTTCGCTACGGCATGGCGATAGATCTAACAAGATGTGTTGGCTGTCAGTCATGTACTATGAGCTGTATGATGGAAAATGACGTTCAGCCAGGCGCTTTTAGAACCATTGTCTCCGAGTATGAAGCAAAGGATAAAAGCGGCAAAATGGCAGTCATAGCCTCACTTCCAAGACTTTGCAACCACTGCAACAATCCAGCCTGTATCGATGTTTGTCCAACTGGTGCTAGCCATCAAAGAAGTAATGGCATAGTAAAGATTGATACAAAAGAGTGTATAGGCTGTGCGCTTTGCGTGGAGGCCTGTCCATATCACGCAAGGTATCTTAGCCTGCATACCTATAAAGCTGATAAATGTACATTTTGCGACCACAGACTAAGAGCAGGACTCTTGCCAGCGTGTGTAGAAAGCTGCGTGGGCGGTAGTCGTATCATAGGCGATCTTAACGATCCTAACTCAAATATCAGAAAATTTCTAGCCACACATGAGACTATGGTCATCGATAGTCCTAAAAATACAAATCCACAGGTGTTTTACCATGGAGTCAGCGAAATTTTGGCTAAAAATGATAAGAAACTCGAGCTTGAAAACGGATACCAAAAGGTTATCAGCTGGAGCGAGGAGATAGCGCAGTAAAAGGAAATAAGTAATGCAAAGAAGAGAATTTTTAAAAAGATCAGCCGTGCTCTCAACAGTAACTGCGAGCGCTGTGCTAGCAGATGGCGAAAAGGACGACTATAAACCACAGTCAAACTCGCTCGAGCCAGAATTTAACGTAAAAGACGGCAAAATTTCACTCAACAAGGGACATAGCGTTGTCTTCTCAATGTGCCATGGCTGTACGACGAAGTGCGGCATAAGGCTTCACGTAGATGAGAAAAACGACAAAGTTGTAAGATGTAGCGGCAACCCATACCACCCACTTGCAAATTTGCACTGGGCAAATTTTGACACCTCGATAAACGACGCACTCCTTGCCACAACGGCAAGTGGTGAAGATGAAAAGCGAGCCACAGTTTGTGCTAGAGGAGCGATCTTGCCTGAGATGATAGACTCGCCAGCAAGGATACTAACGCCGCTAAAAAGAGTTGGCAAAAGGGGCGAGGGTAAGTGGAAGAGCATAAGCTTTGAGCAACTAGTAGAAGAGGTAGTAGAGGGCGGAGATCTCTTTGGTGAGGGGCATGTTGATGGCCTTAGAGCGATATATAGTGACGAGCTAATCGACAGCGAAAACCCGGAATATGGCACCAAACGCAATCAATTTTTAAGCTTTTACCTATACGACGGACGCTCTGACATCGTTGATCGCTTTGTCAAAAAGTCATTTGGCACTATAAACCACTACTCACACGGCGGAATTTGCGGCGGTGGCTTTAGGGTCGGTGGCAAGATCGCACATAACGCAAAGGGCTTTGCACACACTAAGCCAGACTATGAAAATTCTAAATTTATCATCTACTGGGGTACTTCGCCATCAAACGCCAGTAACCCTTTCCAAAAGCAAGCAAAAATGCTCTCTTACACAAGAGGCACTAGAGATGACTTTAGCTACGCGGTAGTCGATCCAAGCGTTACAAACACAGTAAAATACGCATCATCAGACAAAGGCCGCTGGATAGCGATAAAGCCTGGCACCGACTCAGCTCTAGCCATGGCGATGATACGCTGGATCATAGAAAATGAAAAATATGCCACAAACTACCTTATTCAGCCAAATTTAGACCAAGCAAAACTTGCAGGCGAGATACATTGGTGTAACGCCACTCACCTAGTCATCACCGAAAAAGGTCACAAAGACTACGGCAAATTTGCACTTATAAATAACGAGTGGCAGGTCTGCTCGCAAGATGGCAAGATACAAAGCTACAAGGTAAATGAGCCAGCTAAGCTCTACTACAAAGGTAAAATTTTAATAGACGGCAAAAAAGTTGAGGTAAAAAGCTCAATGCAGCTTTTAAAAGAGTCAGCCTACAAGCATAGCCTAGAGGAGTACTCAAAAATTTGCGGCGTAAGCGTAGATGATATTTTGTGGCTTTGTGAAAATTTCACCAAAAATGGCAGACAAGTGAGTACAAACGTGCATGGCGGTATGATGCACACGCAAGCTGGTATGACTACTTATGCGATCCTTTGTCTAAATACGCTAATGGGCACTTACGGCTACAAAGGTGGCAACGTCAATGCAAGTGCTGGCACACACGAGTTTTTAAAGGGCAGATATAACCTTGAGAGCTTTGAGGGTGCTTATAAGCCAAATGGACTAAATTTATCAAGATCTGGCAAATACTACGAAACTAGCTCGGAGTTTAAGCGCAAAGTGGCAGCTGGCGGTAGCGGCTATCCATCAACTCAGCCATGGTATCCTATCTCTATGCCACTTGTAAACGAAACGCTTACGAGCCACAAGGCTGGCTATCCATACAAAGTAAAAGTTTTCATAAACTACATGACAAACGTACTTTACGGCCAAGCAGGACTTGAAAGAGCGGTCTTAGACGTGCTAAAAGATAGTAAAAATTTACCACTTTTTGTGGGCATAGACGCCTTTATGAACGAGACAAACGCCTATGCTGACTACATCGTACCAGATGGGGTAAATTTAGAAAACTGGGCACTTCCAAACTCTCTTTGGGGAACGATTGCTAAAACTTCAGTTGTGCGCTATCCAGCCGTTAGCTCAAAGCAGGCAAAGGATAAAAACGGCGGCGTGATCGACGTTGAGGCATTTTATATAGCCGTGGCAAAGAGGCTTGGACTAAAAGGCTTTGGCAAAAATGCCTTCAAAGACAAAGACGGAAATTTCATGGACCTTGACGTAAAAGAGCAGTATTACGCGGCTGCACTAGCAAATTTAGCCTTTGACGGCGAGGGTGTGAAAGATATAAGTGACGAGGACAAAAAGCTTAGTAAGATATCAAGAGTGATGACAAAACTCGATCCTTATCTAAAAGACGAAGAGAAGCCAAAAGTAGCGCACATACTAGCAAAAGGCGGCAGATACGATAGCTACGAGAGCGCATATAATGGCGATAAAGCAACCGTAAAAGTGCCAGCGCCTACGCCAGCTTCGATCTACTATGAGCCACTTGGTGGGCATAGACACTCAATAACAGGCGAATTTATGCCAGGAGTGCCAAGTCTGATGCTACCAGTTGCAAGTGACGGCACGCCGCTTGAGAAATTTTTCCCACGCTCTGAGTGGAAATACACAGTAAGCTCAAGAAAGTCAAATATCCAACACTTCTACACCTTTGTTAGCCCAAGGCTAAGATCTGTTCATCCTAAGAATTTCATAAGGATATCGACAGATGTGGCTAGCGAGCAAGGCATACGCTCAGGTGATAAGGTGAAGGTGACTACGCCTTATGGTGCGCAAGTTGGTGAGGCATTTGTTACTGACGGCGTTGCTAGCGGGGTTATTAGTATAGAGCATGGGTTTGGACATGATGAGTTTGGTATAAGAACGCACATTGTCGATGGAAAGCCAGCTTTTGGGATCGCAAATTTAGAAAAAGGAGTCAATCACAACAAGCTTGGACTTCTTGATCCAAAAAGAAATGGCGAATTTAGCCTAAATGACTGGTTGGTTGGCACTTGCGCTAGACAAGCACTTCCTGCAAAGATAAGAAAGATCGGCTAGTTTGATATAAATTTGGCGAGTAGAGTAAAATTTGCTTGCCAAATTTCACTTTTTGTAAGAGCTTTTGACTGGTGGATTGTAAATTTAGATACAGAGCAAGCTTTTAGGCTGCTTGCAAGCTAAATTTTCCTCATATATTTATAGGGTTTCATAGTTAAATAATATTTTAAATTTTGCATGAGTTAAATTTAGTATTGCTAGTTTGCTTTGGCTTTAAGCGCTCTAGTTTGCTAGATCCTCAGCTACTTTTGCAGCGAGTTTTAGCTTGTCACTATCAAAGTGTGTGTAAATTCGCGAGGTATTTAAGCTTGCATGACCTAGAGCTTCTTGCACCAAAACAAGGTCTTTTTGCTTTTTGTAAAGCATCGTTGCAAAGGTGTGACGCAGCATGTGAGCACCATTTTTCTCTTTTCTGATACCAGCTTTAAAAAGGATCTGCTCCACTATGCGACTTACATAGGCTTGCGTCAGTCTGGTGCCTTTTTTATTTATGAAAAGATAGCCCTCTTTGTTGATGTAGTTTATTGCAATCGCATTTAGATGAGCTTCTATTAGGTGGCGTTTTATCATAACGATGCGGTATTTGTTACCTTTGCCTCGGATCCTAATGATAAAAAGATCGCCATCTTCAGTGATGTCCTTTCGCTTTAAATTTAGAGCCTCGCTCACACGAATGCCAGTAAAAATTATCGTTTTTATTATGAGCTTATTGCGATTTGAGTTTTGCTTAAAGTCACTTTCTTCGATCGCATCTAGAAATTTTTTGACCTCATCTTCGCCCATAAACTCAGGCAACTTTTGCCCTTTGTTGCCACTAACTCCGCCCCAGTTTTTTAAATTTATATCAAAAACATGGGCCTTGCCATCCTCTTCGTTTTGTTTGTCTAAAAACGCAAAGAAATTTATCACTGAGATGCGGTAATTTTTCTTACTAGCGTCGCTTAGTCCGCCGGTTGTGCTAGCCAGTATTTCGCTTAGCAGTTCTTCATCGATCTGCTTTAGGCTACTAAGCTCGTAAAATTTCATCGTTTCATATATTTTTTTAAGTGGATTAAAGTAGGTATTTATGCCAGTAAGTCCTGCATTTCTCGCGCTTTTTACCAAGCCATCAAGCTGATCAATGTTTTTTATCTCGCGGCTTAGAGCGAAATTTACACTTGCAAGTGCCTTTGGATCTCGAAGCTCTTTATTCGAAAGTGAGCTAAGTTTAAATTTGACGTAGCGAGTAAGCCAAAAAATAAATGAGTTTTCAAAATTATCTTTACAATCAAGTGGATATTTCAAACCAATAGCCTTAAATTTTTATTTTGAAAAGTATTATATTTGAAATTTTATAAAATCTACTCTTTTTAAAATTCAACTATAAAAGCTTAAGCGCATATCCATTTTCAGTGGCTTCAAGCTTATATTTATGCATCTTATCAAGCTCTAAAACCACTCTGAAATATCTATCATGCCAGCCTATGATCACATTTTTAAAATGTTCATTTTCAAGTTTTAAGCTCTTAGTTTTAAAGCTTCTTGGTGGCCTTGCAAAGTCAAGAACGATCTTATTTTTCTCATAAGCAAAATGCTTTAAATTTTTAGCTTTTGTAGCGATTTTTAGCTCTTTGCTATTAGCTAGAAAGCTTATAAAACCTAGAAATTTAACATCCTTTTTATTTTTGACACTATCAACTGGCTTTGCACTAGGCTCGATCTTTATCTCGACCACCTTTTGTTCAGGCTTTATGGTAGTTTCTTTTGTTTTGTCTGTGCTAAGATCGATCACTACAACATTTGGAGTTGGCATATCTGAAGTTTTATTTCTATCTTTATTTGAAATTTTAGTTTCATTTTTTTCTATTATCACAGGAGTGCTTACTTTTTGGCTAGGCATATTTGCCATTGTGACCGAAACATCTAGCTTTTTTGCTACGACTGGTTCTGGATTTTTTACCTTATTTAAAGCAAATTCATCGCTGTAATTGATAGTTTTATTTATATCAGCTAACCTTTTTTCCTTTATAGTGCCGTCATTTGCTCTATATCTTATGGTGACATCTAGTAAAAGCGCTGCATCGCTTGGAAATTTAAACGAAAGAGAATCAAAGCTATCAAATTTTTCTATGATATTTGTTGTCATAACGCTTGTATTTAGCTCGCTAATAGGCATAAATGGGTTCTCTCTAGCAAACACGCTTGCTGCAAATATAGATAAAACTAACCAAATTTTTTTCATCATTCCTACTTTTTATTAAAGTCTGGCTCAAGGCCTTGTAATTCAAAATAATCTTTTTGTAGGCGCGCGTTCATTTTTTTTAAAATCTCCACGTCCTCGCTAAGTCTATCTTTTTTACTCTGAAGACTTAGCATAACATCAAGTGAGCGTTTGCCAAACATCATATTGCCTACATAAAAGGCAAACATAGCCACACAAATGGTGGCTATGACGTAGCGTAATGTTGGTCTAATGTATTTTAAAATTTTATGAAATATGCCATCAGTGTTGCCATATTCGTCTAAAATTTCGCTCAAATATTATCCCCCAAAAACTCTCCAGCCTCAAGCTCGATCTCAAGCAAACGGTTGTATTTTGCGTTGCGCTCGCTTCTTGAAGTAGCACCTGTCTTTATCTCGCCAGTGTTTAGTGCGACTGCAAAGTCAGCGATGAATGCATCTTCGCTCTCGCCGCTTCTATGACTCATTATGCAGCGATATCCGTTTCTTTGAGCAAGGCGGACAGTTTGCATAGTTTGTGTGACTGAGCCTATTTGATTTGGCTTGATTAAGATTGCATTTGCGATCTTTTTCTCGATACCTTCGCGTAAAATTTTCTCATTTGTGACAAAAAGATCGTCGCCAACTAGCTGCACTTTGCTGCCAAGCCTTTTTGTAAGCTCAGCCCAGCCGCTCCAGTCGTCCTCGCTAAGGCCATCTTCGATAGAAAATATCGGGTATTTTTCACAAAGTTTTTCGTAGTAGCTAATGAGCTCGTCGCTGCTAAATTTCTTGCCCTCAAGCTCGTATTTGCCGTCTTTGTAAAGCTCGCTTGAAGCAACGTCAAGGGCTAGCTTTATTTGGCTGCCTAGCTCATATCCAGCCTCTTTTACAGCTTGTGAGATAAGCTTTAGTGGCTCTTCGTTGTCTTTTAAATTTGGAGCAAAACCACCCTCGTCACCGACAGCCGTACTGTGGCCAGCTGCGTTTAGGATAGATTTTAGCTTGTGATAAATTTCAGTTGCGGCTCTTAGCGCCTCGCTAAATGTGCTAAAGCCAAATGGCATAATCATAAATTCTTGAAAATCAACGCTATTATTTGCGTGCGCGCCGCCATTTATGATGTTAAACATCGGCACTGGCAAGATGCTGGCGTTTGCACCGCCAAGGTAGCGATAAAGCGGGATATTTAGGCTCTTTGCAGCTGCGCGAGCTACTGCCATAGATACGCCAAGGACTGCGTTTGCGCCTAAATTTGAGTAGTTGTGCGTGCCATCAAGCTCAAGCATCTCCGCATCGACTGCCTTTTGGTTGTAAGCATCAAGGCCTATAACTGCCTCTGCGATCTTTTCATTTACGTTTGAAACAGCTTTTAAAACGCCTTTACCAGCGTATCTTTCGTCTTTGTCACGAAGCTCCAGCGCCTCACGCTTGCCTGTGCTTGCGCCACTTGGCACGATCGCGCTTGCCTCGGCTCCGTCGCTTAGTCTAACTGTCGCACGAACTGTTGGGTTGCCTCTACTGTCTAAAACCTCGTGAGCCTCTACATCTTCAATAAATACCATTATTCATCTCCTGCTTCGTTTGTGTCGTCGTCTTCGTCTTTTGCGCCGCTGCTTATTAGGTGATCGATCCCCATTGAGCCTTTGATCGCCGCTACTATCTCATCAGAAATTTCTGGGTGCTCTTTTAGATAGGCTTTGGCGTTTTCTCTACCTTGACCTAGTTTTTCGGCCTTGTAGCTAAACCACGCGCCTGATTTGTCGATAATGTCGAGCTTTACGCCATAGTCGATGATCTCGCCCTCTTTGCTCACACCCTCGCCAAACATGATGTCAAATTCAGCCACTTTAAATGGAGGCGCGACCTTGTTTTTAACCACTTTTGCTTTTGTGCGGTTGCCGATAGGCTCGTCATTTTGTTTAAGTGTGGCTATTTTTCTAACATCGATTCTTACAGATGAGTAAAATTTAAGCGCATTACCGCCAGTCGTGGTCTCTGGCGTGCCATATCCCATCATACCGATCTTCATACGAATTTGGTTGATGAAGATAACAGTTGTCTTCATCTTGCTTAAAATTCCAGTTAGCTTTCTAAGCGCCTGGCTCATAAGCCTTGCTTGCAGACCAACGTGCTGATCGCCCATATCGCCGTCTATCTCGCTCTTTGGAGTAAGAGCAGCGACGCTATCAACTACGATAAGATCGACCGCACCGCTTCTTGCAAGCGTTTCAACGATCTCAAGTGCCTGCTCGCCAAAGTCTGGCTGAGAGACGTAAAGGTTGTCGGTATTTACGCCTAAATTTGAAGCGTATTTTACGTCTAGTGCGTGCTCTGCATCGACAAATGCACAAATTCCGCCAGCTTTTTGCGCTTCAGCGATGATGTGAAGCGTGAGCGTGGTCTTACCAGAGCTCTCTGGTCCGTAGATCTCGATGATCCTGCCTTTTGGAACGCCGCCTATGCCAAGAGCCAGATCAAGCCCTAGCGAGCCAGTCGGTATCGACTCGATAGCCTCAACCTCTTTGTCGCCAAGTCTTAAAAGCGTGCCTTTGCCAAAAGCTTTATCGATCTGCTTTAGCGCAAGCTCGAGCGCCTTTTTCTTGTCCGCTTCGCTCTCTGGGATAGCTATCTTTTTGTCACTATCTTTTTCTTTTGCCATTTTTTACCTTATAGTTGAAATTTGGCTTGATTTTATCTAAAAAGAGATGAATTTTACTTGATTTACTCGCAAATTATAATATTTTCGCCAAGCAGCGCAGCGCTATCAATAAGAGCAAAAAGCTGCTCTTTTTCAAACAAAAATCCATAAATTTGATCTTCGTTTTTTAGTATTGCAAGATTTAGTGGCTCTACAAGCGAGCTTGCGCAAAGATTTAAAAAGGCTTCGTCTATATTATTTTGTGAAATTTGGGGCTTATTTTTGAAATTTTCATCTTTTATAAAAGAGATAAATTCCTCTTGTGAGGTAGATTTATTAAATTTAAAAATTAGTTTTTCTTTTAAGGCCTCTGCCAAAATTTCATCAAATTTAACTAGGTCTATATGATTTTGAACGCCTAAAATTTTGGCAAAATTTAGCAGATTTTTATCGTAATCAGCCACATTTTTCTCATGCTCGCTTTGCGCCTTTTTAGCCCTATAAATGGCGTAAAAGCCGATAGCTATAAATAAAAATGAAAGGGTAAAAACTTCGCTCAAAAACTCACTCATCATCATCCTTATAAAATGCAAACTTCAGTCTTAAGCTCTACGCCAAATTTCTCTAAAACTCTAGCCTTTGCCAAATTTATAAGGCTAGTAGCGTCCTCAAAGCTTGCGTGGTTAAAATTTATCAAAAAATTTGCGTGCTCTTCGCTAAATTTCGCTCCGCCAATAGCGTATCCTTTTAGCCCGACCGCCTCAAGCAAAGCCCCCGCAAAGTACCCCTCTGGATTTACAAAGCAGCTACCAAAGCTAGCTCCTTTTGGCTGATTTGCCCTTTTTGCGCTTATGGCATCAGAAATGCTTGCGTCAAAACCGCTGTGAAGCTCAAATTTAGCTCCCAAAATGGCCTCATCTATGCCGCTGTGGCGGTAGCTAAAGTTTATCTCATCTTTGCTCACCCATCCACGAGCCAGACGCACATGCGTGAGGTTGTCACTTATACTAAATTTAAGCAACCCAGCGTTCATTTTGATAAGTCCGCCAAACGTGCCTGGGATATTTTTTAAAAACTCAAGGTCAGCGATGTTGTTTTGTTTTGAGAAGTTATAAATTTTGGCAGATTTTGTCGCAGCACCTATCTCAAGGTAAATTTTATCGCCTAAGCGTTCTAAATTTACATAGTCAAAACTCTTGCCAAGCATCGCCATTTTTGGGGGATTTGGCGAGATAAGAAGGTTGTTGCCTCCGCCTATCATCACAGCACCTAAAAAGTGAGGTGAGTTTAGGTCTTCAAGGCTATTTACCTCAAAAATTTCATGCACGCCGCCTATCCTAACCGAGGTAAATTTAGAAAAGTCAACGAGCCTCGTCACTGGATAAATTCCGGTATAAAATCAAGCATTCGAGTGGTAAATTCAACCATCATCGAGATCATCCAAGGCATTAAAAATATGATTACAACGACGACTAGCAAAATTTTTGGCACAAAGCTTAGCGTGGTTTCATTTATTTGCGTGGTTGCTTGAAAAATGGAGATGATAAGACCTGCGATTAGGCCGCTTAGCAGCATCGGAAGGCTAATATAAAGGGCGATTTTAAAGGTTTCAACTCCAAGCGAGACAAGCGTACTTTGCATCAGCTAAACCTTACTTCGTTGTATTCAGTTGGAATGAGATAGTCGTTTACATCGATTGGCTTTTCGAAAAAGCCTTTGCCATAGCCTATTTGATAGAGCTTGTTTAGTGCTTTTAGCTGCGTTTCGTTCATGCTTATAGACTCGTCATTTGCGTATAAATTTAGATACGTTTTTAGCTCGTCTTTGCCAACTCTGATGAGATTTCGCTCCATTAGCATGTGAGATAAAAATGGCTTGTGCGAAGTGGCGATCCTGACAGCTTCGCTAAGCACTCTTTCGCACTCGATCGCGTCAGTTATCGGTAGGCTTCGTCTAAGCGCCATGCCACCAAGTGGAAGCGGCAAATTTTCGCCGTTTAGCTCGCTCCAGATATCCCAAATTTCACGCTCTACGCAGAGCTGGTCTGAGAAATTTAAGATACTTTCATGTATTAGCACGCCAGCATCGACCTCGCCACTAAGCACAGCATTTTCGATCTCAAGAAAATTTTTATAAACTATCCTTGCCTCTGGATAGGCTATGCGAAAGAGTAGGGCATTTGTCGTGTTTTTGCCAGAGAGTGCGACCTTAAAATTTCGCTTTAGCTGCTTGCCTTTTAGCTTGATAAGCTTTGGGCCATATCCTTTTCCAAAGCTCACCGCACAGCGTAAAAGCGCATACTCGTCGCAAATTTTTGGATAGAGTGCAAAGCTGATCGCTGTGGCTTCATAAGTGCCTTTTAGCGCCTCTTCGTTTAGCGTTTCTATATCAAGCGCCTTTGATGTAAAGGCTAAATTTTTACTGCTAACCCAGCCAAATTTGACCGCGGCATACATGAAAATATCGTCAGCATCCGGCGAGTGAGCGACGTTTATAGTTTTTAGATTATGCAAAGATGATCCTTTTTTTGATTACGCCATTTTAATGAAATTTATTTAAAATAAAGTTTTAAGGGCGGTTTTGAAACGATTTTACCAGCTTTGCCTCTTTGAAATTTAGCACGTATTTCACGTCTATGGCGTCTTTAGCCCCTTTTCTTCGAGCTTGGAGCGTTGAGTAAAACGGATGTTTAAGCTCTAACATCTTAAGTAGCTTTTGATCGCTATCTTCTTTTTTTATATTTTCAACGATTATTGTCGTTAAAAATTTGCCCTCAAACTCGTAAAATGGCCAGACTATAACGCCTGCGTCGCTTGTTTTGAAGTCATTTATTTTAGACTTTTGAGGGATATTTAGCATGGAGATGATCTTTTTGCGTGTGCTGTCCGCGTTTTGCACAGAGATCACCTTTACAAGCAGATCTTTGTTCACTTCGAGTCCATTTTCACTAAATCGGTAAACTCCGTCTTCAAAGATGCCAATCTTTTCAAAGGCATTAGCGTAGTTTGCGGCAGTGCAAGCGGTCAGTAAAAGCGCTAGAAATATTAAAATTTTTATAAATTTCATCTTTTCTCTTAAAATTTCACTCTCTTTAGCCTATCTGAAGCGAAATTTTTCCTGCCAAATTTAGCCTCATCTTTGCCGTTTAGCTCGACTAGATCGCCTGTAAAGCCACAAATGTCATTTTTAACAAGATAACTTCCCACGCCATAAGTATCAACCGGCGTGTTATGAGCTTCAAAATCTTTTATAATTTTAGGGCTAAAGCCTGAACTAACGACGATTTTAACGTATTTAAAGCCAGCTTTATCAAGCGCCTCTCTTAGAGCAAATATAAGTTCCTTGCAAACGCCGTGTGGGTCAAACCCGCTAGTATCCTTATTATCAAAATATTTATCTATCAAATTTTTACTAGTATCCACTCTAACCGCGCCAAGCCTCTCTTTTAATGCGTTTGTAGCCTTTAATGCATCTGTGATCACGTCGTTATTATAATCAACCAATGCCGTGATCTTCTCATTTTCAAAGGTTTTAGCATAAATTTCTGAGGCTTTTACTATATCTCCACCGCACATTTGAATAAGCGCATGAGGCATGGTGCCACCACCTTTTAGCCCAGTAAGCTCGCCTTGAGCATCTGTGGCGACCTTTTTGATGCCGCCTATAAATGATGCATAGCCGTCGCCTGGTTGCGTGCAGATGTCATCTTGCCTGTCTGCCATGCTGAAAACGTCCTTGCCATTTGCCGCTCTTATCACATCTCTTGAGTTTGTCGCTACACAGCTTCTTCTAGTAAGCGTCGCGTCGATCACATTTTCTAAAAAGCCAAAATTTTCATACTTGCCGCTTATCTTTAAAACTGGCTCGTTTGCATTTATGATATCGCCATCATCAAGTGCGTAAATTTCAAGCTCGCTTGGGTTTTTGGCAAATTTATTGATGATAGCTAAAACCTCGTCGATACCGCAAAGCACGATATCATCGCGCCTTTGAAAGAACTGCATTGTCACGTGCTGATCAGGCAGGTTTTGCTTAATTATCTCATTTACTTTTAGAAAATATTTCGCAGTAAAGTAGCCCTCGCCGATCCTTGGATCTAGCCTAAAAGTCTTATCTGTTAGCCTTTTTATTTTGCCTTGCATCTTTAGCTCAAGTTCGTTCATGTCTGTCCTTTTTTTTATCGTGATTATAGCATTTTGGTAGAAAAGTAAAAATTATAAAAATATATTTTAAGAATATATAAGAGTATATTTTATAAAATCGTGAAATTTTACTTTTAAAGGAAAAATATGAAAAAATTTTTACTTCTACTGGCCGCAATTTTTGCATTTGGCAATGAAAATTTGCTAGTAAGTGCTGGTGGCGGATATAAAAAGATAGTTGAGGCAGTCGCACAAAATCTTAAAAAAGATGGCGTAAATATCGACACTTCTTTTGCGAACATCACAGCTATCATGGCTCAGGCAAAAGAGGGCAAAACTGACATAATCGTAGGCGATGAGGACTTTTTGAAAAAGTCTGATCTAAAGATCGCTGAGTATGTAAATTTGGGCTCAGGCGCCTTGGTGCTGGCTACCAAAAAAGGCGTGAAAATTGAAAAAGTTGAAGAACTAAAAGTGCTTTCTAAGATCGCTATGCCAGATGCAGCAAAGACGGTTTATGGCAAAAGAGCAAATGAATTTATGCAAAATGCAAAGATAAGTGACGAGCTAAAAGATAAAATTTTAGCAGTTGCTGGCGTTCCTCAAGTAGTTACTTATATATTAAACGGCGAAGTTGATGCTGGCTTTATCAACCAAACTGAGCTAAATGCACACAAAGACGAATTTGGTAGCTTTATCTTGATAGACAAGGCTCTTTACGCACCAGCAAATATCGTAGCTGCAAAGCTTGAAGGATGTGATAAAAAGACTGATTGCGTTAAATTTCTGGATGAGCTAAAAAGCGAGAGATCAAAAGAAATTTACACTAAATTTGGCATAAGATAAGGCTAAATTTGCAAGAGCTCACATGGCTATTTGATCCTCTGGTTTTAAGCATAAAGGTCATTTTATGCCAAGGGGCTTTGCTCGTCGTTTTTGGGCTAGCTTTAGCCTATCTTTTGGCCTTTTATAAAGGTAAATTTAGAGCCATTTTAGAGATGATCGTCACTTTCCCACTCATCTTTCCGCCTATTGCGACTGGATTTTTACTGCTTTATCTGCTTGGCAAAAATGGTATCGTAGGCAAGGCTTTAAATTTAGAAATTATTTTTAGTTTTAAGGCTCTTGTGTTAGCTGCTTTTATAGCTTCGCTGCCGCTATTTGTAAAGCCTGTCGCTTCTGCTCTTGGCTCACTTTCAAAGAGCCTAAGTGAAGCAGCATACAGCCTTGGGAAAGATAGATTTCAAACAGCTGTTTTTGTTCTCTTTCCATGTATTGCAAAAAGCGTAGCGGCAGCTTTTATCTTAGCGATCTCGCGTGGGCTTGGCGAGGTTGGCATAACACTTATACTTGGCGGAAATATAATAGGAAAGACTGACACTATCTCGCTTGCCATTTATAATGCCGTATACGATGGCAAAAGCGATGAAGCACTGGTTTTAAGCCTTGTTTTGGTTGTGTTAAGTTTCATTTTGTTTGGGATTATAAATTTGCTTGATAAAGGTAAAATTTAAAGTGAGTGGCGAGAGGATGAGAGAATCGAACTCCCCACCAGACGGTCAACCGCCCAGTCATCGGGTTTGAAGCCCGTGAGCATCACCAGATTACTTTATCCTCCGTGCGCGTTATTCTAGCAGATTTATATAAATTTTAGCCCATTTTCTATAAACTTTTTTTTAATTACAAAAAGGATCTATGATTTTAAAATTAGGCATTTTCACATTTTTGGTTTTATTTTTTTGCGCTTGCTCTTCAGTACTAACCCCAGCGACCGCGCCACTAAATGTCTATGATGCGTACTCGATTTCACGTGATAAAAGGGGTATTTACTCTATCACTCGTGACAAATTTATCCAAAGCAAATTACAAAGTAAAATATTATTTTCAAAAGGTCTTAGCAATATAGATATTGAGATCGAGTGTTTTTACGGCGATGTCTACCTTATAGGGCTGGTTGATAGCAAAGAGCTTGAAGGTAAGCTAGTAGAACTAGCCAAAAATACAGATGGTGTACGAGAAATTTACACCTATCTTCGCATAAAAAAGCCAGAATATCCATGCGATAGTCTAAAAATTCTTGCAAATTTAAAACAAAACCTTTTCAAAGATAGTATAGTTGAAGGAACAAATGTGCGTGTTAGTATCGTTGGCTGCGATGTTGTTTTTAGTGGCGTGGTCGATAGTATAGAGCAAGAAAAGCACGCCATTTGGTATGCTAAGCATATTAATGGCGTAGCCGATGTCTACTCATTTATGAAAGTTATAAAATAAAATTTCTATTTACTCTTTTTTACAAAGCTTGCAATGAGGCTTGGCAGAATAATAAGTGCACCAAGCAACATAAAAATCATAACCAGATCAGTTAGCAAACCAAAATAAATAGTTGGAATAAAATTGCTCGTTATCATCACACTAAAGCCAAGAAAAATAGTAAATGAAGTGTAATACATCGCATATCCGATGCTAGCATGAGCAGCTTTAATGCTCTCAAAAACACTTTTTGTAAGCAACTCTTCTTTAAAACGGTGGATGTAGTGGATGATATCATCAACGCCGATACCAATACTAATAGCCGCGATTGTGATACTCATCACATCAAGCGGAATACCAAAAAATCCCATCACGCCAAAGAGCGTGCAAAGTGGGATTAAATTTGAAACTATCGCAATGGTTGCTAGTTTGATACTTCTAAAAACAAAGCAAAATATGACAAAAAGTATAGCAACAGTTAGCCCAAAGGTATCAACTTGCGAGCTAAGTAAATTTTGAAGCATATTATTATAAAGCACCATCATACCAGCCACTTCAATACTAACGTTATCATTTTTGCTCAGCTCATCAAGTCCAGATATTAGCTCTTTTAAAAATTCATTTCTCCTAAGTTTTTCGTCACTATCAACGACTCTTAGGCTAAATCTAAGCTCGTTATTTTCGACACTCACATAAGGGCTTAGTAAGATATTTCTATACTCTTGCGGAAGTTTCTCGTACATAGCGGCAAGTAAAAAGTCATCACTAACGCCATTATTTAGTTCTTTTATGGCTTTGATTAGAGTTGCTAGCGAGCTTACGTGTCCAACAAATTTTTGCTCTTTTAAATAGTCGTGAATTTTCTCAGCAACCCTTGTATGGTAGCTATTAAACCAGTATTTCGCATCCTTTGCATTTCTTTCAAACTCGTTTTCAAACTCATCTTGTTCGGCATTTTTATCTTCTTTTTGCTCTTTAAATTTTACTATCACATCAACAGGTATCGTGCCACCAAGTTTGGTATCAATAACTTGCATTCCTTGGCGAATTTCTGTGCTTTCTTTAAAGTAGCCAATGAAGCTATTTTCAACCTTTATCTTGCTGATACCATAAACACCAAAGCAGACAACTAGAGCGCAAACTACGTAGATAATCTTTCTTGAGTTTAGAGCTAAATTCGCGCAGTATTTTGTAAATTTAAAGCTATTTTCAAAGGTTCTAATGGGAGCTAATTTTTCTAAATTTACATTTATCGCACCAAATAGCAAAAACGCAAGCACAAGCGAAACGCTAATGCCAGTGCTCATCATAATGCCAAGCATGATAACTGGCTTTATGTCAGCACTCATAAGCGAGCTAAAGCCAATAACTGTGGTAAATATCGCCCAAAAAGATGGAGAGAATTTATCACGAAGCGTTAGATAAATTAGCTGATTTTGGCTATATTTTGGATGCTTTGCGAAAAATTCTCTATAGCTAACGACTAGATGGATGACTGTTGAAATAGTAATGATGAGCTGAAGTGCGATGTAGTTTGAGCTAATGACCGTCACTTCCCAGTCAAATATACCAAAAATTCCGGTCGTAAAAATGGCACTTATGGCACATATAAACATCGGTAAAACTATCCATCTAATCTGCCTGAAAAATAGCCATAAACTAAAGCTAAGAAGAGCAAGTACGCTTAGGCCATAGACTAAAAGATCGCTCTTTATAAAGCCTATCATATCATCAGCGATCATATTTGCACCACCTAAAAACAGCTCGTCATTTGCGTTAAATTTAGCTATGGTTGCTTTTATGGCCTCAAGGTTTTCGTGATCACTTTTTCTAAGCTCATCTCGGTAGGCTTTAAACTCATAGGCAAGAGCCTCTAGCTTAAGTCGCTCAGCTTGTGTGATAGTGCCGTTTGACTCTTTTTGGCTAAGTAAATTTCTCTCATTTACAAGTTCATTAAATTTCTCATCTTGTTTTAAATTTAGAGCAATTGCTGTGGTTTTTAGATCTTTGCTTATCAAATTTCCGCTGTAAATCGGACTTTTGGCAAACTCGAGCTTTGCTTTTGAAATATTTATATCTTTATCTTGCAGCGTTGGAGTATGATCTAAGATACCCGTAATCCCGCCTTTTACACTATTTAAAAGCGGAATATTTATTATAGAGATGACGCTATTTACCATATCGTTTTTAGCTAGTTCATCGCCTAAATTTTTAATAAGCTCTAAATTTTTAGATGAAAAAAGATCATCTTTTGGAGTAAAGGCGACCACTAAAAATCCGGGTGAGTCGTAGCGTTTGGCTATCTCTCTATAAGCTTTTAAGTCAGGATCATGCTCAAGCAGTAGCGTTTCAGCTGACGCATCAACGCTAAGCTTGGTGCTAAGATAGCCAAAAACTACGCTTAAAGCTAAAATTAGAGCAATAATAAGCTTGTTTTTAGCAATGATAAATTTAAAAATTTGTCGCATTAAGGGTTAGTTTTATTTTGATCAGGCAAAACAGCTTCGTTTAGCTTTTGTAAAAGAGTATTGAAATCAGCGTTATTTAGCACATCACCAAACTGACTTCTGTATGTTTGAATGATGCTTACGCCAACGATATCAAGATCGTAAATGAGCCAACCACGCTCTTTAGCGTCATAAAATTTATAGACAAATTCGTAGCTCTTGCCATCATTTATAAGCTCAGATGTTAGCCAGTATCTATTTTTTTGAGGTTCGCTCTCGCCAGTTATATGTATCTCTTGATCTTTGTATCCTAAAAGTTTATCTATGTATGAGCCTTTTAGTTTTTGCTCAAATGCTGCGTCAAATTTAGCCTGTTCATCGCTACTTAGACTGTTGTAACGTTTGCCAAGGCTTATCTTTGCCATTTGTTTATAGTCAAAAAATGGATCAAGAAGAGCAAAAATTTCTTTTGTCTTTGCGTTATTGTCTAAATTTGTATCTTTTAAAATTTCAATAACCTTTGTTGTTTTCATCTCTACTTCAGGCTTGATCTGCTCTTTTGAAATAGCAAAAAGGCTAGTTGTAAAAAGTAAAATCATAGTTAGAATTTTTAAAATTTTCATATTTACTCCTTGATAAGCTTGTCACGTCTTTGCTCGTAAGCATCGCGTAAAAATGGATAAAGATCAATAGCATCTTTTCTTAGTTTTTCATAAGCAGTTGGATCTTGTGAAAAGCTATTAAACGCTCTATATGACTTGATGCCAGTTGATAAAAGTATGGGATCAACGTAGCTAATAGGATCAGTAAAATAATCTCCGACCATGCCACCAGTATCTCTTAAATTTGATGGTCCAATAAGTGGCCAAACGATATGAAAACCGCTGCCAAGCCCCCAATATCCAAGCGTTTGTCCAAAATCTTCATCGTGAGCTTTGAGGTTGTAGTATTTTGCTCCGTCTGTTAGTCCGCCAAAGCCTATTATCGTATTTGCTAAAAATCTCAATGTCTCTTCACCAGCATTTTGAAATTTAAACTGAAGTAAGTTATTTACAAAGCGAACTGGGAAAAGCAGGTTGTCAAAGAAATTTGAAACCATTGTTCTAGCTGTTTTTGGCACAACGTAGGCATAGCCTTTTGCCACCGGAGTTAGCATATTTACATAGATAAAGTCATTTGCGTGTGTCATCATTCTATTGTAACCACTAAGCGGGTCAAAAACATCTTTTCTTGCTTCAAATTCAACATCAAATTCGTCGCTTTCGCTATTCGTATTTATGTCAGTATTAGCACAGGCTAAAAGCAAACTAAAAAAGATAGAAAGCAAAAATTTCATACTAAGCCTTATTTTTATTTATAAAATGTAGCTTGATTTTATCTTTTAAAAACTTTACAAGAAATTAAGAGAAATTTATAAATTGGCTTAAATCTTTAAGCTTAAGGATTAATATAATTAGATATACTTCACAAATTATTCTCTAATATAGTAAAGGTAAAAATTTTGAAAGCAGATATAAATTTAGAACTATTTTTAGGCGAAGATACACAGGTTTTAGCTAAACATATTACATTATTAAAGGCTATAAAAGAGACAAAGAGTATCACAAAAGCGGCAGAATTGGTTGGCATATCATACAAAAATGCTTGGGACTGCCTTGATACGATAAATAACAAAAGTAGTAAGCCGCTTATTATTAGAGCTGATGGAAATAAAAAAAATAGTGGCTCTGAGCTAAGCGAGTATGCCAATAAACTGATAAAAATTTATGATGCCATTCTTGAGACTCAAAAGGATTTTTTACAAAAAATTTGTCAAAAAGTAGATTTTGAGGATGTAGATATTGTAAATCTTCAAAGAATGAATATGAACTTAAGTGCTAGAAATCAGCTCTCATGCGAGATTATTGGCATAAACCGCGGTGCGGTAAATTCTCAAATAATTGCAAAACTAAGTAATGGCTGCACGCTTGAGTCAAACATCACGGTTGAAAGTGAGAAAAATTTAGGCCTAAAAGTTGGACAAAAAGTTATTTATATTTTTAAAGCTCCAGCTGTCATTTTAGCCAAGGATCTAGATATAAAAATAAGCACAAAAAATCAATTAAAAGGCGAAGTGATCGAAGCAAAGATAGGTGCTGTAAATGCTGAAATTACTTTAAAACTAAGCGATGAGCAGACTTTAACTGCCATCATCACAAAAGATAGTGCTATCCAGATGAAAATAGGTGTTGGCGATACACTTTTAGCAATAGTAAAATCATCTCAAATCATTATAGGAGTTTAAATGAGAAAAGTTTTTAAATTTTTATGTGTGACAGCTTTGCTTGCCATAAATGCATTTGGCGCTGAAGTAAATGTATATGCAGCAGCAAACACAACATACGCATTTCCAGAACTTATAAAAGAGTTTAATAAGCTTCATCCAGATGCTAAAATCAACCTAACTCTTGGCGCAAGTGGTGGCCTTGTTACACAGATACAAAACTCAGCTCCAGCTGATATCTTTATGGCTGCTGATATGGGATTTGCTCAAAAAGCTTATGACACAGGATTTGCAGTAGCTGCTCCAAAAGTTTATGCACAAGGTGCTGTTGCTATTTTTTCTATTAGAAATGTTGATTTCAAAAAAGGTATTGAGGTTGTTCGTGGCCTAAAAGCGATCTCTATCGCAAATCCACAAACTGCACCATACGGCAAAGCTAGTATAGAGGCTCTTAAAAACGCAAAACTTTATGACGAAGTAGAAAAAAATATCGTCTATGCTCAAAAAATTTCTGAAACTCTATCTCAAGCATTAAGTGCTTCTGATGTAGGTTTTATCGCTGCTAGCGCACTTTTTGATGAGAAAATGTCAAAATACAAAGAGGGCGTTAATTACATCTTTGTTCCACAAGAGCTATACACTCCGATCGATCAAGGCATAGTTCTTCTAAAACATGCTGAAAAAAATGATGATGCAAAAGCATTTTATGAGTTTATCTTAGGTGATAAATCAAGAGAAATTTTCAAGAAATTTGGTTACAACGTTCCAGCTAAATGATAAGAGCAAAGATCGTTGGGATTTTAACTAAAGATGACGTTAGCTTATTTGAGCTAAAGGGTCTAAATTTAGAGGCAAATTTATTTATGCTAGTCTTAAATGAGGCTAGCAAATTTGCCTTAAATGATGAGATCGGTTTAGGTTTTAAAAGCTCGGATGTCGTCTTGGCAAAGAATAGACTTGACACTAGCTCGCTTGAAAATGAATTAAAATGCGTGATAGAGGCTATAAATTTTGGTGAAGTTTTAAGCGTTGTTAGCCTAAAGTGCGATCAAATTAGCTTCGAAGCCATCATTTCAAACCACGCTTTAAAAGCATTAAATTTGAGTAAAAATGATAGTGTTTTTGCCTATATAAAATCTACTAGTATTCATATAAGTACTCAAAAATGATAGAAATTTCTTGTAAAAAAGAGCTAAATGGCGGCGATGGTAAATTTATGCTTGAGGCAGACCTTAGCTTTGAAAATGGCGATTTTGTCGCACTTTATGGAGCAAGTGGCGGCGGAAAGACCACTATTTTAAGATTGATTGCTGGTTTTGAAACACCACAAAGTGGTTTTATAAAAGTTGGAGATAAAATTTTCTTTGACGATAAGATAAATTTGGCTCCGCAAAAGCGAAATATCGGCTTTTTATTTCAAGATTATGCATTGTTTGAAAATATGAATGTCTTTAAAAATTTACTCTTTGCAAAAGATGACGTAAGCCTAGCAAATAAACTTCTTGATATCTGCGGTCTAGCAAGCCTAAAAAATGCAAAGATCAGCACTCTTTCTGGTGGCCAAAAACAACGCATAGCACTTGCTCGTGCAGTTATGAGAAGACCTGAAATTTTACTACTTGATGAGCCACTAAGTGCACTTGATAATGCTATGCGTGAGAAATTGCAAAACTATTTATTGGCGCTTCATGATGAATTTAAGATGAGTATTGTCTTAGTAAGTCATGATATCGCAGAAATTTATAAACTTTGCAATAAAGTCTTTGTTCTTGAAAATGGCAAAATTTCAAGATCTGGCACAGCTAGTGAGATATTTTTAAAGACTGCCGGATCTCAAAAAATCGCCTTCAATGCTAAAATTTTAGAGATAAAAAAATGTGATGCAATCTTCGTAGCAAATGTACTGATAAACCGCCAAATTTGTGAAGTTGTGTTAAGCAGCAACGAAGCAATGAATCTAAAAGCAGGCGATATGGTGGTAGTTAGCACAAAAGCATTTAGTGTAAATTTGGAAAAAGCATGATAGACGAGTTAAAAAGTATCGATTACGAGCCGTTTTGGCTCTCGTTAAAACTATCTTTTATAACTACTTTTATCTTGTTCTTTGCCTGCATTACGCTTGCTTATTTTATGTCGCAGAAAAAATTTTTCGGCAAATCATTTTTAGAGTCGATAATCTCACTGCCTTTAGTTTTGCCGCCAAGCGTCCTTGGCTTTTATCTGCTCATTTTTCTTTCACCTTATTCCACCTTTGGTAAATTTATCGAAGAAATTTTTGGAGTTAGGTTAGTTTTTAATTTCACAGGTCTTGTTGTGGCAAGTTGCATCTATTCATTGCCATTTATGTTTGGGCCGATTTATGCTGGGCTAAATAGCCTAAAAAAGAGCCTTTTTGAAGCAAGTTATAGTCTTGGCAAAAATAAGCTCACGACTATTTTTAGAGTAATTTTGCCAAGTATCAGATCAAATTTATTAACAGCTACTGTCGTTAGCTTTGCTCACACTATGGGCGAGTTTGGCGTTGTTTTAATGATAGGCGGTAGCGTAGCTGGAGAGAGCAAGGTCGCTAGCATTGCGATATTTGAAGCGGTTGAAATGCTTGATTACACCAAGGCTCATATCTATGCACTTTTGATGCTAATAATTAGCTTTTTTGTCCTTTTCGTAGTTTATCTTTTAAATTCTAAAAAAGCTTAAGACAAAGCTTATAAAGATATAATAGTAAAAATTTTAAAGGATGAAGTATGATAAAAGTGCCTACGAGTATATATTTAAATACCTTAGACGGTAAGGAATTTGATTTCTCTGCCTTTGCAAGAACGCACGACTGCGTTATTTTCATCTATCCAAAGATAGGCGAGGACTTTGAGCTTTTAAGCGAGGAACTGCAAAATACTGCGGGTATGAAGGGCTGCACTAAACAAGCGATAAACTATAAGAAATTTTTAAAAGATTTTAACGATCTTGGTTTTATGGTAGTGGCCATTAGCTCACAAGATATCGCAGCTCAAAAGAAATTTCAAGAAGAGACTTCAACTGGTGTTATGTTTTTAAACGATAGTGAGTTTATGCTTGAAAGGGCGCTTGAGCTTCCAGTTTTTTCTGCGTCAAATGGACATAAATTTTATTTTAGACAAACACTTATCATAAAAGATGGCAAGATAAGGCGCGCATATATAGTGGATGATCCAGAAAATGATGCTAAAAATATGCTAGAAAAAATCAAAGAAAAAGACTACTAGGAGCTAAAATGAGCCAAAATAGCAAAATCGAAAAGTCTTATGATGAGCTAACTTATAAATCAATAGCTTTTGCCCAATCGTCGCCATATAGGCTTGAAGCTTGTGCTACACTTCTTGGCATAACTCCACCTCCATGCGAAAATGCAAGAGTTTTAGAGATAGGATGTAGCTTTGGCGGAAATTTGATCCCATTTGCAGTAAATAACAAAAATGTAAAAGTAGTTGGCATAGATCTTAGCGGCGAGCAGATAAGGCGCGGGCAAGAAATTGTTAAAGAGATGGGGCTTACAAATTTAGAGCTTATACACGGCGATATTTGCGAATTTAAAAGTGATGAGAAATTTGACTACATTATCGCTCATGGCGTTTTTAGCTGGGTACCTGACTTTGTAAAAGAAGCTATATTAAAAGTCGTAAGAGAGAATTTAAGTGCAAATGGCGTAGCATTTATCTCCTATAATGTTTATCCTGGTTGGAAAGTAAAAGACATCGTAAGAGATATAATGCTACTTGCCGCAAAAGATAAAGAGAGCATGCAAGATAGGTTAAAAGCAGCCAAAGAAGCACTTTTAGTCTATAAAGAATATTTGCTAACAAGAGATGAAAAAATTTATGAGGGAAAAATACCTCTTAAGATGCTTCTTTTTGTAACAGAACATGTGCTCTCAAAAGATGACTTTTACATAGCTCATGAGCTTTTAGAATACACAAATGATCCATTTTATTTTAAAGATTTTAATGCCATGCTTGCTAAAAATGAGCTTACTTATCTTTGTGAGTATACGCTTGATGATATTTTTACCCCAGATGTTGGCACGGCCGTAGTAGATGAATACAAAAATAACAAGTTTAAAGACAGGATCGATCTAGAGCAATTCATGGATATGATTAGCAACAAAGTCTTTAGACAAAGCCTAATAGTCCATAGCAAAACTTATGAGAGCATAGCAAATAAACAAATAGGTCCAAGCGATATTAATAAAATTCACGTTGTGGCAGATTTTATAAAGAAAGATAACCAGTGGCAAGATAGTTATGGCGCTATGCCACAAGATATATCATGGCTTTGCGAGGTCTTTTATAAGATGTATCCAGCTAGTATAAACCTTTCTCAGATTTTAGAAATTTTGCCAGAAGATAAGCTCATTGTTTATAGCGCTTTTGTAAGAATTTTAACAAACTCGTCTGATGCAATGATTTTAAAAGATGAGCAAAAAAATATCGAGTATAGGCCTGGGCATTCAAGACTTAGCCAAAAATTAATAAATTATGTAAGATATTTTTTAAATCATAAAAATAATGCCGATGTTGTTTTTGCTAATAAATTTAGTATCTCAAGAAAGCTTAACAATATCGATTATTACATACTTTTGTTACTTGATGGTAAAAATAGCTTAGAAGATGTCGCAGCAAAAACCTTAAAATTTATCAAAGAGAACAACGAAGATATATTTGACATAAATGGCAAAGTGCTTAAAAAAGACAAGGTCGCAGCAAATATAATGAGTTACGTGCTAGGCACAGCAAAAATAGCTAGTATGCTTTATCTGCTAGAAGAAATTTAAGGTTTAAGTTTTACTTTGTTTATATAGTTGTGTGATTTTATCTTTTAGATTTAGTGTGTTTTTTGAGAGAGCTATAAAAAATGGACTTTTTAAATCAGCAAGCTCGTAGCTCATCTCTTTACTACTATTAGCGTCAAATACTTTTCCGCCACAAAAATTTACGAGCGCTTCTCCTGCTGCATTGTCCCAAAGGTAGCTTGGGGCAAATCTCAAATAAGCTCCGCCAAATTCAACCAAACGGCAAAATTTTATGGCTGAGCCGATGCACCTTTGCTCAAAATTTAAGCTCTGTCCTATAAATTCTATCTCTTTGGCGTCGCCTCTTCTGCTTGAAAAGATTAGATTGTCTAAATTTTTATCTTTTTTGTTTAGATCAACTCTCTTTATGATTTCATCATTGTCACCTAAAATTTCTTTAAAAGCGCCGTTTTCATCAGCATAAAAAAGCTCTTTACTAACTGGGATAAATATCACGCCAAGCACCGGCCTAGCTTTTTTTATAAGCGCTATGCAAACGCAAAATTCGCCGTTTCTAGCTAGAAATTCTTTAGTGCCATCAAGAGGATCTACGAGCCAAAACTCGTCTTTATCGCTTTCTTGCAAGATACTCTCTTCAGAGCAAATTTTTATCCCGCTTTTGCTTAGCTCTTTTAGTATCACTTCATTTGCGGCTAGATCAGCGCTAGTTAGTGGTGAGCTGTCATCTTTTAGGCAGACTTTAAGAGCCGTATTATCTGCAGAGTAAAATTTCATTATTTGCGCTCCAGCATTAACGGCTGCTTTTTTAGCTAAATTTAGAAGCTCGCTCATTTTGGTGTTCTGTTTGCCTCTCCAACATAAAGCTGTCTTGGGCGGACGATCTTTATTGTATCTTGCTCTTTTAGCTCGATCCACTGGCTGATCCAGCCTGGAGTCCTGCCGATGACAAAGATGACGGCAAACATATTATTTGGTATGCCAAGCGCCTTTAGGATGAGTCCTGAGTGAAAATCAACGTTTGGATATAAATTTCTACTCACAAAATAGTCATCATTTAGCGCGATCTCCTCAATGCGGTTTGCGATCTTGATAAGCTCTGAGTTAATGCCTATCTCATCCATAAGCTGATCTCTCATCTTCTTAAGCACTTTTGCGCGAGGGTCAAAGTTTTTATAGACTCTGTGACCAAAGCCCATTAGCCTAAATGGATCGTTTTTATCCTTCGCTCTAGCGATGTATCTATCGACGTTTGCGACTGAGCCGATCTCTTCAAGCTGACGGATAACGCCCTCGTTTGCGCCGCCATGAGCCCAGCCCCAAAGTGCTCCGATACCTGCACTTATACATGCGTATGGGTGAGCATGCGTTGAGCCAACGGTTCTAACAGTCGTCGTTGAAGCGTTTTGCTCGTGATCTGCGTGCAGCATAAAGACCGTATCAAGTGCTTTTATCTCGATAGGCTTAAGATCGACATGCTCATATGGATAGCCTCTCATCATGTAGAGGAAATTTTCAGTAAAGCCACGATCTAAATTTGGATAGATGATAGGAAGTCCGCGTGAGTAGCGGTAGCTAAAGGCCGCGATCGTTGGAATTTTAGCGATTATACGCATAGCCATCTCGTGATACTCTTCAGGTTTATCCATATTTAAGTGATCTGAGTAAAAGGCACTTAGGGCTGAGACCGCTGCTTGCAAGATCGCCATAGGGTGAGCTTTGTCTGGAAATGCATCAAATAGCTTCATCATGCCTTCATGTATAAAGCTTCTTTTTTTAAGCTCGGTTTTAAAATTTATATACTGATCATTTGTTGGAAGCTCTTTGTTTAAGAGTAAATATGCCACGTCTAAAAATGTCTTATTTTCAGCCAAATACGCGATATCATAACCTCTATACATTAGCTCGCCTTTTAAGCCGTCTATGTAAGTTATCGCCGAGCGACACATCGCAGTTGAAGTATAACCTCTGTCAAAAGTAAACATTCCAGTATCACTAAAAAATGTCGAGA
The DNA here is from genome assembly GCF_001298465.1 of Campylobacter concisus. Classification (NCBI taxonomy): domain Bacteria; kingdom Pseudomonadati; phylum Campylobacterota; class Epsilonproteobacteria; order Campylobacterales; family Campylobacteraceae; genus Campylobacter; species Campylobacter concisus. The sequence goes on along the minus strand of NZ_CP012541.1, from coordinate 1,643,546 downwards.
TGTCTATCACATCAGGTCCCATAGTGCCTTTTAGTATAGGAAACTCGTAACTCTTGCCAGTTCTGTTATCAGTTAGCGTAGCTGTATTTGATGACATTTTTACTCCTTGCTTCTTGATTGCATTAGAAATTTTATAATTATTGTCCCTATTATAGCTTGAGCTAGGCTTGCTAGGATAAAAGATGAGTAAGAATAATCACTTATCTCACCTGATCTGTGTGCGATAGTAGCAACTGCTACTAGAAGCGTTAGTGGCATGGATTGTGAGAGAGAAAACAAAAATATCCCCTTAAGCCCTAATTTTCCTACAAATAACACACTTGAAAAAAGCCTTGTAGCAAGCATCGCACAAAATATAAAAATAGCATCTTTTATCACTTCATTTGAGCTTAGGCTTGAGAGCTTGAAAGTTGAGCCTATGTGTATAAAAAATATCGGTACCAAAAATCCAAATCCAAAGCTTGAAAGCTTGTGCGGTAAGTCTTTTTTATGATCAAAAAACGTAGCTATAAACATACCTGCGATAAACGCGCCAAAGGCAACTTCTAAATTCAAATAAAACATAAGTGCAATCATCGAAAAAAATACCGCAATGCTTAGCCTAATATCTTTTTCATCCTTATCGTAGTGTGGCATAAGGATCACTTTAAGCCCCGGATACCACCAAAAAAGCACATCTAAAATTTTAAAGCTAAGTACGCTGATAGCTAAAAATAAGATCAAATAGCCAATCGTTAGCCATAAATTTATACTAGCTCCAAACTGCAAATAGGCTGCTATAAATGTCAAAAGCGTAATGCTTATAAGCTCGCCAATAGTTGCAATAAGCATGCTTAAATTTAGCCATTTCACATCTCTGCCATACTCTTTAAATAGCGTAAATATCATGCCAACGGCCATTATCGGGATAATGATAATATAAAGCAAACTAAGATCAAGACTAAACGTAAGTGCAGTTGCTAGCGAGTAAATGAGCGCAAGATAGATAAGCCCCAGACGTAAAATTTTGCGGTCAATGTTTATAAGCATTCTAAGATCAATCTCCATGCCAGCTAGAAACATCAAAAAGAAAAAGCCAACTTCGCTAATTAGCTTAAACATCTCATTTTCGCCGACAAGTCCGATGTAGCTAGCTAGTGCCCCAAGTATTATCTCAGCAGGAGCGACAGGAATGCGTAAAATTTTAGAAATATAAGGCGAAGCAAAGACGATAAATGCCAAAACGACAAGAATACTAAGCTCGCTCGCTTGATGTAATTGCAAAAAGATCCTTAAATTAAAAATGTTTGATTGTATAAAAAGCTTTGTTATTTTTTGATTAAGCTAAGCGATTTTTGGGCAAAATGGCGACAAATTTTTAAAAATTTGGAGTGCAAATTTATGTGTAAATTTCTATTTTTTGTCTTGATGTTTTTTGGAATTTTTGGCTTTGCAGACGAGCTAAGTTTGGTTCAAAGTTTTAAATTTGATGGAAGCGTTTTTTATAAGAAAAATACAGCCAAAGATGAGAGTTTTTACTTTTTAAAAAATGAAAATTTTGATGAGCATTTTGTAGGATTTAGAGTGAAATTTGACAAAAATATAAAAAGTGAAAGTATGCTTGCTGAGCTAAAAAGAAAGATAAAAGAGGCTAAAGAGGTGCTTTATAGTGAAGAGAATGATCAAATTTTAGCTCTCATAAAAGATGAAACTAGCAGTAAAAATATAGAAATAATCCACTTTTTACTTAAAAAAGATGGAGTCTTAATACTTTCATATGAAAGAATTTATGATCCAAAAACTCTGGTAGATGGGCTTAAGCCTGTACTTTTAAGTGAGGCTAGAAATTTTATGCTTCAGATGCCAAAGGTAGAAGCTAGATAGAAAGGTGGATGTGGTGGTGTTTTGCACTGCATGCGGTTTTGTTAAATTTCATCAAATTTTACTAGCCAATTCTTGTGAGTGAATGAAATTTAAAATTTGCACATAGATTGATGAAATTTACTTAAAGGGGGACAAAGGGGCTTGAATTGCGTAAGTCGCCCCCTTATCCCCCTTTATATCCCCCAATCCCTTAACACGCTCAAAGTGCACGCAATAGTGCTGGCGCACTGCATGCGGGTAAAACTCTATCAAATTTTAAAATTTTATAAGCAAGTAATTTCGGCTCTAGTGGCAAGCTTCATAAGACCCAAAACCAGTAGTCAATTCTTGCGAGTGAATGGAATTTTAAAATTTATAAATTAAGGTTTTTAGAAATTTAAAGTTTTGTTTCTTTGTTAAGGGGGAAGAGGCTTGAATTACGAAGTCGCTTCCTTCCCCCTTAACGATCCCCTAACCCCGACAACGTTAGAGGTGGCATGCTCCAGTGCTAACGCACTGCATGCGATTTGTTATCAGATAAATTTGAGTAAATTAAAGCGAGCATATCACGGCTCTAAATTTAGTGGCGAGTGAGTGAAGCTTTAAAATTTAAAAATGGCATAGATAAAGTTATTTTGTTGCGTACCTTAAAAACCTCACAAATTTTTACCAAGCAAAATTCCAAGATAGCTTGCAAGTAAGCAAAGAATAAGGTTTAAAAAGATATTTAAAAAGCCTTTTACCAGCTCGCCTTCTAGTAAAAATTTCACACTATCAAGGCTAAAGCTTGAAAATGTTGTAAATCCGCCAAGTATGCCAATGACCAAAAATACTCTCACGCTTTGGCTTAAATTTAGACAAAACAAAACGCCGATAATAAAGCTACCAAGCACATTTACGCCAAGCGTAGCTAGCGGAAAGTGGCTAAATTTTAGCAGTTCGCCAGCTAAGAACCTGCATCCAGCCCCGATAAAGCCTCCAAGCCCTGCGAAAAGTAAATTTACAAGCATTAGTGACAGATACTTGCGAAGCTAAAACCTCGCTTTGTAAGCTCCTCAATATCCTTGCTAGCTTTCTCGCCTTTTGCGGTGAGGTAGTCGCCAATGACGATCGCATCTGCGCCATTTTCAAAGATCTCGTATTGTCTATCGCCTAAAATTTTCTCTCTGCCACCAGCTATCATGACTCTAGTTTCTGGAAGAGCGCTTTTGGTATCACGTACGATCTTTAGGGCTTCATCCACACTAAGAGGGGGCAGATCAAGACTTAGAGATTCATTTTTTATGAAAAAATTTATCGGCGATGAAAATGGCTCAAGCTCTTTTAGACCAGCTCTAAAGCTTACTCTATCGACCTCACTCTCGCCAACGCCGTAAATTCCACCAGTGCAAAGCATAAGCCTAGCTCTTTTTGCATCTAAATTTGTCTGATATCTCTCGTCCCAAGTGTGTGTTTTACAAATTTTTGGAAAAAATTCTCGGCTTGTTTCAAGGTTGTGGTTGTAGCTAAAAACGCCAGCTTTTTTGAGCTCGCAAAGTTGCTCATAAGTCGCCATGCCGTTGCACGCGATAAGCATCAAATTTGGCACTTCTTTGCTCACAGCTCTTGCTAAAGATGCGATATAGTCAGTCTTTTTATCATTTAGTCTAGCACCGCTTGTAACTAAGCAAAAGCCAAGAGCGTGGTTTTTATAAGCCATTTTAGCCTCGTCCACCACCTGCTGCACGCTTTTTTCTTTAAATTTCGTGATATTAGCGCCAGCTTTGGCACTTTGCGTGCAATAAGCGCAGTCCTCACCGCAATTTCCTTGAGTCACCGAACATATCGCACAGAGCATAATTGTTTTCATATTTCATCCTTTTTTGGCGTATTATAACTTTGATAGGTTTAAATTTTGAGCATATAAGCAAATAAGTAAAAATGTATTTTGCGAATAAAGTCAAATCCAAACCAAAATGGCTCAAATTCGACTATAAATTTTTAATTTTCAGCGACTAATGTCTTTTTCTTGCACTTTGTACACTCTATAAATGTGCCTTTTTTAAGCTCTTTTTTGATCATATCGCCGCCACATTCGTCGCATTTTTGCTCAACTGGCTCGTAGTTTGAGACGAAGTCGCATTTTGGATAGTTGGCACATCCATAAAATTTACCGCGCCTACTAAATCTCTCGACGATCTCGCCGCCACATTTTGGACATGGCACGTCAAGCTTTTTAAGCTCGCGTTTTGGCTTAGCTACCTCAGTAGTGCCAGTTTCTGCGCTCTTTTCATTATCTTTTGCGACATTTCTTGAGTATTTGCATTTTGGGAAATTTGAGCAAGCGATAAATTCGCCGTATCTGCCCTTTCTAAGCACTAGCTCGCTTCCACACTCTGGGCACTTCTCGCCGATCGGAGTGGCTGTTTTTAGGCTTTTTATGCTAGTTTTGCCAGCGCTTATTTTTTCCATAAATGGATAGTAAAAGTCGCTTAACACCTTTTGCCAGTCGGCCTTGTCAAGTGCGATTTCATCGAGCTTTTCTTCAAGATGTGATGTAAAATCGCTATCGACGATGTTGCTAAAGTGCTCCTCTAAAACGCCTATCATGCTAAATGCGATCTCGTTTGGTATGAGCTGCTTTTTCTCGATCCTTACGTAGTCTCTTGATGTTAGCAGAGAGATGGTCGGTGCGTAGGTGCTTGGGCGGCCGATGCCAAGGCTTTCTAGCTTTTTAACAAGACCGGCTTCAGAGTAGCGAGACGGCGGCTCGGTGAAATTTTGCGTGCTTTTTATGCTTTGCAAGCTCATCTCGTCGCCCTTTTTTAAATTTGGCAAAATTTTATCCTTATCAAGCTCACCATAAACCTTGTAAAAGCCGTCAAATATTACCTTTCTGCCGCTTATCTTAAATTCGCCTTTTTCGCTTACGACATAGACATTTTGCGTTTGGCTCACGCATGCACTCATTTGGCAGGCTAAAAATCTATTATAGATGAGCGTGTAGAGTTTGAGCGCGTCTTTTTCTAAAAATTTAGCCGCTATTTGTGGCGTGAAGTTTAAATTTGTAGGGCGGATCGCTTCGTGGGCTTCTTGCGCGCCTTTTGAGCTTGTCGTGTAGCTTATCGCTTTGGCCGGCAGATACTCTTTGCCGTAGTTTTGGAGGATATGCTCCCTAGCGGCCGCGACAGCCTCTTTGGCTAAATTTAAGCTATCCGTTCTCATGTAGGTGATCGCACCCATGAAGCCTTCGTTTGTTTGTACGCCTTCATAGAGGCTTTGTGCGATCATCATCGTCTTTTTAGGGCTAAAACCAAGGCGGTTGCTCGCACTTTGCTGAAGTGTTGAGGTCATAAATGGCGGGCTTGGCTGGATCTTTCTATCTTTGCTCTCGATCTCTCGGACGCTAAATTTCTCATTTTGTAAATTTTCGATGATGTATTTTGCGCGGTCTGGGTTTTGGATAGTGAGCTTTTCAATCTTTTGATTTTCAAATTTAACTAGCTCGGCGTCTAGATCTTTTTTAAAGACGGTGTCGATAGTGTAGTACTCAACCGGCTTAAATGCTTGAATTTCACGCTCACGGTCAACTATTATCTTTAGTGCCGCACTTTGTACCCTGCCAGCACTTAAGCCTTTTTGTATCTTTAAATTTAAAAGCGGACTTAGCTTGTAGCCAACTATGCGGTCGAGCAAACGCCTTGTTTGCTGGGCATTGACACTATTCATATCGACGTGTCTTGGGCTTTTTAGAGCGTTTTGTATGGCACTTTTGGTGATCTCATGAAAGACGATGCGAGGCAGGCTTGTTGGCTCTTTGCCGATAGCATTTGCGATGTGAAATGCGATCGCCTCACCCTCTCTATCCTCATCGGTCGCGAGGTAAATTTCATCTGCATCCTTGGCAAGCTCTTTTATTTCTTTTACGATGGCGGAGTGATCGCTACTGATGCGATACTCTGGGGTAAATTTATCATCCTCTATCTTGATGCCAAAGCTCGTTTTTGGCAGGTCTCTGATGTGACCTTTTGAGGCGATGACGTTGTAGCTTTTATCTAAGAAATTTTTGATAGTCTTTGCTTTTGCAGGAGATTCCACGATGATTAAGCTTTTCATTATATATAGCCTTTAATTTTTTGGCGTAATTGTAGCAAAAATAATTTTTAAAGTATCAAGGTGTAAAAATCAAATCCGTCTTCATTATTTTAAAAATTTTTTCATTCATGCCTATAAAGTTTTTAAAAAATTTCACGATATAGTTTTTGTGCGACAAGAAGTCGTAACTAAAAATTAAAAGGATTTACAATGAGTTTTCGTATTAACACAAACGTAAACGCACTTAACACACACGCTAACGCAGTTAGCAACAACACTGACCTATCTAAGTCACTTAACAAACTTAGCTCAGGTCTTAGGATTCAAACAGCTGCAGACGATGCTTCAGGTCTATCTATCGCAGATAGCTTAAGAAGTCAAGCTTCAGCTTTAGGTCAAGCTATTGCAAACGGTAATGATGCTATTGGTATCATTCAAGTTGCCGATAAAGCTATGGACGAGCAGCTAAAAATTCTTGATACTATCAAGACAAAAGCTACTCAATCAGCTCAAGACGGCCAAACAACTCAATCACGCCAAGCATTGCAAGCTGATATCGTTCGTCTAATGGAAGAGCTTGACAATATCGGTAACACTACTTCATTTAACGGTCAGCAACTACTAAATGGAACATTCTCTAATAAAGAGTTCCAAATAGGTGCTTATTCAAACCAAACTGTTAAAGCAAGTATTGGTGCGACCACATCTGACAAGATCGGTCTTACACGTTTTGAGAGTTCAAAATTACTTACCGCTATGGGTGAAGTAAAGCTTAAATTCTTAAACGTTGATGGTGTAAATGATGTTGGCGTTACATCTGCTGTTATCTCAACAGGCATTGGTAAAGGACTTGGTGCTCTAGCCGAGAATATCAATAAAGTTGCTGATAGAACTGGTGTTAGAGCGACAGCCGATGTTACTTGGAAGGCTAGTGCTGCTATTGCTGGTGGTCTAATTAAATCTTTAACAATCAACGGCGTTAAAATCGGCGACTTAGAAGTTAAAGCAAATGACTCAAACGGTGCACTTGTAAATGCTATCAACTCTGTAAAAGATCAAACTGGTGTTGAAGCTTCAGTTGACGCTGAAACTGGTAAAATGGTACTAACAAGCCGTGATGGTCGTGCTATTGTTGCAACTGGTACAGACATTGAGAAAGGACTTGGCGGAAAAGGTAACAATTTAACAAAAGGCTTTGTTGGAAGACTAAATTTGGTTCGTCTTGATGGTAGAGATATTAAACTAGAAGGTGGCGGTGCTACTAAATTGTCAATAGCATTCTCTGCTGATGGTGGTGCTCAACAATCAGTATCTCTAAGAGACATAAGAGGACAAATAGATAAAACCCTAGCAACTGCTATGGGCTTTCAAAGAATGAGTGCAGCTTTAACAGTAAACCAATCAGCAGGTGTTATGACACTTCGTGGTGCGATGGCTGTTATGAGTATCGCTGAGTCTGCTCAAAAAACACTAGATCAAGTTCGTTCAGACCTTGGTTCAGTTCAAAACCAACTTCAAGCTACAGTTAATAACATCACTGTAACTCAAGTTAACGTAAAATCAGCAGAATCTCAAATCAGAGATGTTGATTTTGCTAGCGAGTCTGCTAACTTCTCAAAACATAACATCCTAGCTCAGTCAGGTGCTTATGCTATGAGTCAAGCAAACAGCGTACAACAAAACGTAATGAAGCTACTACAGTAGTTAATTAAGGTTTTAAGTAGAGGCTTTGTAGTAGCACAAAGCCTTAAGAGTGTTAATGCTTTTACAATACGCAAACCCACACCCCAAAGCCTAGCTTTGGGGTTTTATACTTTTACAATCAATAAAATATCTTAAGCTTTGTATATAAGATTTTAAAATACTCATTCTAAATTTGCTACTTAAAGCCTTAGTGGCAAACTAAGGCTTTAAATTATAAACTAAATCCATCATCAACTACGATATTTTGTCCATTTACATATTTTGATACGTCGCTTAATAAATAGATCAAAGTACCGCAAATATCATTTGCATTGAGCATTCCTTTCATGCCACATCTTTTTTTATATTGGCTTAAAAATGGCTCAGGCTGCCCATCTAAAATTCCTCCAGGACTTATAGCGTTTACTCGGATATTGTCTTTTTTGAACATCTTTGCCATGTATTTTGTCATGCCAAGAAGGCCATGTTTTACTACTGTATATTCGACAGGAGAGTGCATATTTGTTCCCTCGTAAGTCTCAAAAGCAGGCGCTCCGATACCTTGTATAGATGAGATATTTATGATATCGCCGTAACCTTGCTCTAAAAAGAATTTTATAAAATTTTGTGAGATATTAAAGTATCCACCAAGGTGTAAATTTAAAAAGGCATTGAAATCATTCATATCTATCTCAAAAAATTTCTTACCGTAATTTTTGTTTTTTGGATAGGCGTTATTTACCAGTGCATCTACGTGGCCATATTTTGAGTGTAAGAAATTTATGGCTTCATTAACAGAATTTACGTCACTGATATCAATTTGTAGAACTTCGATCCTTGCATCTTTATTTGAGCTCAATACCTCGTCTTTTAGTAAATTTGCTCTTTTTGTATCTACCTCTGCTATCACACCAATGCCATTTTGATTAACGATAGCTCTTATAAAAGCACTTCCTATCCTACCAGCCCCTCCCGTTACTACTATGACCTTATCTGTTAGCATTTTTTTCCTTCATTAAAAACTCTACAAATCTAAAATCCAGTTCACAATCTATATCGATTGATCTGTCTTCACTCATCACATAAAGCCCAGTTTTTGGCAAAAACAATGTATCGTTATTTAGCAAGGCTTCACGTTTCCAGATATAGATAGAAGCGTTCATATCATAAGTCTTTGGTGCATCTTGTCGTCTTACAATGGCTTTTGCTAAAGTTTTTGCAAGCCCCACATGTCCATCAGGATAAATTTCAACCAAGTTAAAGTATGGACTTCTTCTGCTTGGCATCGCGGTTATTAGGTTGTCATTTTTATCGTGTAGAAACTGATTGTAAGCGTTTATGATATCGCTTACATCACGAAGTGGAGCTGTTGCATCAAGATCAATCTCATAATCAAATCTTTGTGCATAATGTTGTTCGCTTTTTAAAAAAGCATCTTTTATTACATCAAGCTTTCCGGCTGTATCGCTGGCCATAGCAGCATCTCTTTTAAAAAAGACTTCTGCACCGTATTTTACTGCTGTTTCTGCGATCAAATCGCTATCAGTACTGATTACTATATGTTCAAATAAATTTGACTCTCTGGCTTGCTCTATGGTGTAAGCAATAAGTGGTTTTCCACAAAGCTCACGTATATTTTTTCCTTTTACACCCTTACTACCGCCTCTTGCACATATTGTACATAACACATTACTCATTATTTTGCCTTTGAATTTGATCTATTGTGCCCATAGTATCTTGTCCTTCGCTAAAGCCACAAACGTATCTTTGTTCACCTAGGACATCTTTATGCATAGCTAGAAACATCTCATTTCTTTCCAAATTTGGCATGTTAAAAATTTGCCTATTGATATCTTGTTTTGTGAGAGTACCTTTTATGAAATTAAGCTCATAAGTGGAGCCTTCGCACTCCACTCGCACGTTTCTATGCGTCATATGGCTTAAATAATCAATGCTTATATTGGCTACTACATTATTGTCTGTTTTGCCAAAGATTAAACATAAATCATCACTTGTTATCTGCAAATTTGAGATTTTATCTTGAAAGCTTTTTATGCTCTTAAATTTGCCACACAGCCACATGGTATAGTCTAACTCATGACTAAGATCTAGCAAAACCCCACCGCCTTTTTCTTTGCTAGCACTATAACATTTTGTATAGTCGCCGCTTCTCCAGCTTGGTAGATACTGTCCACAACTAGCATTTATGTATAAAATTTTTTCACTCTTCAAAAGCTCTTTTAGTTTTTGTAAAAGAGGATGAAATCTAAGTACGTAGCCTACAAAAATTTTGTTGTTTTTTGGTGTAAAATCGTAAAATTTCTCAAACAAAGGCTTTTCGCAAAGTATTATTTTATCTTTTACTTTCTCGTCTAAAAATTTTAAATTTTGCAGGTGTAAAAATGTGGGAGTTGCTATGACAAAGTAGTCAAACTTGTCTAAATTTGAGACTTCTTCTAAACTTTTGTAACAAATTTTATTGGCTACATCTTGGCTAGTAACGAGGCAGATCTCATCTATCTGCGGTAAAGCTTCCAATACTTCGTAATGCCTTTTACCAATCGAGCCATAGCCTAAGATAAGAGCTTTCATCTAAAATGCCTCATCAAAATATTTTTGCGTATTCTTCATTTGCTTTTTGATACTCTTCTAATCGTCCTATGTCAATCCAATACTCGTGTATAGGAAATGAGATTACGTTTTTACCTTGGCTTATGGCTTTTTCAAAAAGAGTCGGCATATCGTAAAACTCATTTTTCGGGATCAAATCTAAAATTTCAGGTGAGAGCATATATATCCCAGCACTTACGAAAAATTTCTGCACCGGTTTTTCTGAGATCTCTACTATCTTGTTGTCATTCATTTTTACAACGCCATAAGGCACTTCGTAGTCATACTCTCTTACACACATTGTGGCTGTAGCTTTATTTAGCATGTGGTAGTTAAAAATATGCTCGAAATTTACATTTGTAAGAAGATCACCATTCATTACAAAAAATGGCTCGTTTGGTCGCTCTTTAAGTAAGCTTAATGCACCTGCTGTACCCATTCTTTTTTGCTCTAAAATGTAGTCAATGTTTACTCCAAATTCCTTACCGTCACCAAAATAGTCCTTGATGATGCCTGCATTAAAATTTACACACATAGTGATATTTACAAAGCCATACTCTGCAAATTTCTCAACTATCGTTTGAAGTATCGGCTTGTTTCCGACCTTTAACATTGGCTTTGGGGTATCTTGCGTAAGTGGTCTAAGCCTAGTGCCAAGGCCTCCTACCATTAAAATGACTTTGTTTGTTTTACTGGCTGGCTTTATAATATCTTCGATATCTTCTATGCCAACTAGCTTTCCAAGTTCATCTATTAGTGGGATTTTATGAAGTTTTTTAGCAAGGGCTATTTTTAGTATAGACTCTTTTGTGTCGCCAACATTTGCAGTACTTGGACTCTTGTGTACTATAAGATTTATGTTGCTATTTAGATCAAGACCATTTAGTAGTCCGCGCCTGATATCCCCATCTGTTATTGTACCTACAAGGCTATCGTTTTCATCCACGACAATAGCTATTTGGAGCCCGCCATTATTGATTGTTTGCAAGGCGTCTTTTATGGTTGAATTTATGCTTAGCTTTATATCGTTTACTATTCTCATTTCAAACCTATATCATAAAATTTCTTTTTCAAAATATCATCAAGCTCTAGCTCTTTTAAAATTTTTAGTATTTTTTTACTTGGGCTACCACTATCGTATGGATTGATTGTGTCTTGTAAAATTTGCTTAAATTCCTTCGAATATGCTTTTGTTATAGCAGCTAAAATTTCTTCTTTAACAGGCCTAACGTCTATCACACTGCTAGCTCTAGCGCGTCCTTTTTGGCGGTCGCCTATATTTATAGTAGCCTTTTTAAAGCTTGGTGCTTCCGTTAAGCCACTCGAGCTATTTCCTAGGACAATATCAACAAATTTTATCGCACTTAAGTATCTTAGCTGCCCAAGTGAAGCAAACGCCACAGCTTTTTGTGAATTTTTACTCACATACTCATCTATCATTTTATTTATCACATCGCCATCTGTATCGCTATTTGCTTTTGTAAAGATAAAATTTGTATCCTCTAACTCATCTATTGCTTTTAAAAGCTCACCAAACTGCTCTCTTGCACTACTATTTTCAAGTGTCACCGGATGAAAAGTGATGAGGATATTTTTTTTAGCAAGCTTAAATTTTATAGACTTTTCAAACTCATCTTTGTTTAGTAAATTTAACTTTTTTATATTTTCTATGCCAGGGCCACCAACATTAAAAACCATCCTAGGCTCTTCGCCAAGCTGAATTATGCGATTTGCGTACTCATTTGTAGCTGCAAAATGTATATGGCTCATCTTTGTTATGCTGTGTCTAAAAGCTTCGTCAAATGCTCCCTGCGTGGTCTCGCCGCCATGGATATGTGCTATTGGTATTTGCATGATACTAGCGACACCTGCTACACCAAATATCTCATATCTATCACCAAGAAGCACCAATATATCAGGCTTAAGCTCAGCTAGTGCCGGAGCAAATTTCTCATAAACTCTTGCCATCTCCGAACAAATATCAAGGCTTGTATGAGAACTACTTAAAATTTCTATCTTTTTATCTATCTTAAATTCTTTTTCTATCTCTTTATATGTTAGTCCAAACTCAGGACTTAAGTGCATGCCGGTGGCAATTATTTGAAGTTCAAGCTCGCTATCTGCCTCAATCTCTTTTAATAGCCAGTAAAGTAGGCCATATTCAGCTCTAGTGCCAGTTACTACGCAAATTTTTCTCATATCAGATCATCTTGCTTGTAATCTTTTTGTGAAATTTGTCCGATCACCTCATCCCACCTCATAGGATTTATGCCATCTCCTGGGCGTTTTACGCAGATATTTTTCTCGCTAAAAATTTCACCCTTTTTTATATCACACTTTGCCACGATCGACTTTCTAGCTATTTTGATATTTTCGCTTTCACTTTTACTAAAGTGCTTTAACCCATCACCAAGTGCTAGTTCGATATTTCTAATAGCCCTAATCATGTCCGCTAGCTCATCTGGCTCAAGACTAGCCTTATGATCAGGTCCAGGCATGCTCTTATCAAGTGTAAAGTGCTTTTCTATGATCTTTGCACCCATGGCAACCGCTGCGATATCAACCTCGATGCCAAGCGTATGATCGCTATATCCGACCTCAAGACCGAAGGCATTTTTAAGAGTTATCATCGCCTTTAAATTTACATCCTCCATCGGCGTTGGATACTGCGTATTTGCATGAAGAAGGCTTATGTTTTCACGTTTCGTGCCGCTTTTTATAAGTACTTCTATCGCAGATTCCACCTCGCCTAAATTTGCCATGCCAGTTGAGAGAATGATCTTTTTATTTAGCCCACCTATCTGCCTAAGATATGGTAAATTTGTTATCTCGCCACTTGGGATTTTAAATGTACTAAGCCCAAGCTCATCAAGAAGCTTTATGCTGTCGCTATCAAAAGGAGTTGAGAGAAATGTGATATTTTTTTGTTTGCAGTATTCTATGAGCTCTTTATGCGTATTCTCATCTAGTTCAAGCTTTTTTATCATCTCAAACTGGCTTTCGTTTTTATCAGTAGTTTGTTTTTGATAGCTAGCCTTTTGCGCGTTTTTTGAAACAAGATTTTGAGCTTTAAAGGTCTGAAATTTCACCGCATTAGCGCCAGCACTAGCTGCTACATCGATCAGTTTTTTAGCTAAATTTCTATCGCCATTGTGATTAACCCCGGCCTCGGCTATGATAAAAACCCTATTTGACATCAAATCTATCTCCCACCTTAATCTTTCCATCGTATTCATATTCTACAACTTTTACAAAACTATCTTGTGTTTTTACCAAAAAAGTATTACCGTCTTTACACAAAATTGCACCAGTAACACATTTATATAGTGGTGCATCTTTTACAAGCTCTACTTTATTTATTTTCATCTCTTTGCCGTTTAAAAATGCTCTTGCTACTATGGCTGGATAACAAATGGCACGTACAAAATTAAACACCTCTCTGCTTGTTTGATTAAAATTTAAATTTTCATCGCCCTCTATTCGCCTTGAGCAGTAAAACCCGACACCCTCTTGTTTTTTGGACTCTGCTTTACCATTTTTAAATAAACATATCGCTTCGTATAGTATATTTGCACACTCGCTGTGTGCCTTTGTCAGTATGCTTTTGTAGTCATCATTGTCTGTTATGTTAAAACATTTTTGTAAGATTATGTCACCGGTATCTATACCAGTATCCATATAATGTACAGTTATTCCGAATTCTTTTTCGTCATTTATCAAAGCCCAGTTTAGAATGTTTCTGCCTCGATAAAACGGTAATTTACCTGCGTGGCAATTGATAGTTTTATATTTTGGCAAATTTATGATCTTGGATTTAAAAATTTGATTAAAAGACATTGACACGAATAAATCGCAATCATATTGTTTAATTTTGTCAATAAACTCATCAGAATTTATATCTTTATGCTTTAAATAGTCAATTTTAAATTCGTTTGCATAGTTTAGAAGTTTTTCATCATTTGAATCATACCTAGCACAGATAAATTTTATCTCTATATCTTTGTCTTTAATAAGCTTATCAAATGCGTTATGGCTCCAAATACCATCTGCAAAATAACCTATCTTTAGTTTCATACTACTCTCCTTGTATTATTTTGCATATACATAAGCTACACCCTTGCGCTACTTGGGATATTTACTATCCTATCGCTTAAAAATTTAGCATTTTTTAGCTCATCTCTTTGGCAGTCCTTAAACATATCAAGCTCATTCATAAGCTGCCAGATAGGGCGTGTGAAAACGCCATTTTCGTTGCTAAATTTTAAAAACTTATCTCGTTTTTCACGGCTTTCAAAGAGCACCGCATTTAACCAAAAATTTGACCTAGTATCCACTGGCTCATCTATAAATTTCACATCATCAAATTTAGAAAAATACTCTTTATAGATCATCGCAAGCTCGCGTTTGCTCTTTAAAAATAGCTCCAAATTTTCAAGCTGAGCCACAAGCAGGGCCGCGTTTAAATTTGGTAGGCGGTAGTTGTAGCCGATCTCGCTGTGGCGGTATTCAAAAGGATGTGGCACCTTAGCCGTTGTGGTGATAAATTTAGCGTGTTTTGCTATCTCCTCATCGTTTGTGATGATAGCTCCGCCTCCTCCGCTTGTGACAATCTTATTACCATTAAAGCTCATGGCTGCAAGCTTGCCAAAATTTCCCGTATGAGTGCCTTTATAGTAGCTACCAAGGCTCTCGGCACTATCTTCTACCAAAGCAATGTTCCAACGCTTACAAATTTCAGCTATCTCAACTATCTTGCAAGGCAGTCCAAAAGTGTGCATAGGCACGCAGGCACGCACTATCCTGCCGCTAGTTTTATTTACACATTTACCGTCTTTTAGCTCGCAGTTTTTCTCCAAAAACGCACTAAGCGATGCTGGCGACATACCAAGTGTATCAAGATCAACGTCCACGAAAACTGGCTTTGCAAAAAGGTAGCTAATGGCATTGCAAGTTGCTATAAAAGTAACTGGCTGCGTAATCACTTCGTCATTTTGCTCTACACCAGCTAATTTTAAGCAGATATGAAGCGCTGAGGTGCCATTTGTCGTAGCAACTGCGAATTTAGCACCGACCATTTTAGCTAGCTTACTCTCAAACTCATCTACAAATTTACCAACACTTGAGACAAAGCTAGAGTCGATGCATTCAAGCAGATACTTTTTCTCATTGCCTATAAATTTAGGCTCGTGAAGTGGGACTTTGTCTTTGCCAAAGGTGCTTTTTATAAATTTCAAAACCTCGTCAAAATCACATTTTTTCATCGAGATACTTTCCTGTTTCTTTATGCATAAAATTTGGTATAAGCTCGAAAACTTCGCGTAAAATGTCCTCTTTGCTCCATGCCAAGCTTGATTTTAAATTTAAAATATTGTTTTTAAAAATTTCTAGCTTTTTGCTGTCAAAATTTGCATCATTTTTGACTATGCCGATATTTTGAAGTCTTTGCATGTCAAGTCTCTCGCCGTCAACGAAAAACTCCTCGTAGTCCTTCTCTCCAGTCGTGTCGCTAGGCGCAAAAAGGCAAGGGTAAAAGCCATCTTTTGGAAGCACTTTCGCAAGCTTTCTGGCCTCCTCCTCATTTTCACATAAAAATGGTTCGTAGCCTAAATTTGCCAAGTATCGCTTGGCTATCTCACTAAATGTTATTAGATCTAAATTTTCATCTAATTTTGGGAAAAATATATCTCTATTTTCGCCAAAAATAGTGCTCAAAAGGCAGAGTTCGCCGCTTTCTTTTGGCGTTAAAAAGTAACGCCTGACGTCGTTTGGAGCGACTATGGGCTGAGACTTTTCTACGCGTTTTTGAAAACCAAAAAGAAGCGAGCCGTCACTAAATGCCACGTTTGCAAATCTAGCCATCGAGATGTCGATCTCTAAAGAGTGCCTAAACGCAAACATCTCCATGATGCGCTTGCTAGCTCCCATTAAATTTACAGGGTTTGCGGCCTTGTCGGTGCTGACACAGAAATATTTTTTTGACTTCATATCAAAAGCTTGGGACAGCATTTTGTCGGTGTTAAAGATATTTGTTTCGAGCATCCTCATAAGCGTAAACGGATCTTTTTCGCTTCTAACATGCTTTAGTGCTGATAAATTTAACACGTAGTCAAATCCACCACTTTGTGCCAAGAGTGCATCAAACTCGGCACTTGCGACATCTATGGCAAAAGTTTTAAAGTCGCCATTTATATATCCAAACTCGCTTCTTATGTCACGCACTAGCTCGACAAGATTATTTTCAGAGATATCGACGACATATAGTTTTTTTGGATCTCTTATAAAAATTTCTTTTGTCACGGCTGAGCCGATAGAACCAGCACCACCAATAACTAGAAAGCTTGAGCTTGAGACTATCTCTTTTAAATTTTTACTAAGTACCTTTATGTCATCTTCAAAGAGATTTTTCGTGCGTCCTATTAAGCTTAATATATCCATGCTTTAGTCTTTTTTTGGAAAGATGCCACGTTTTTTAAGCTCTTTTATAAGAGGTTTTGAGGCTTCTTTTGTTGTTTCTATATCTGCATTTATACCGCCAGCCGCTGAAAATAACCAGTATTTATGAAATTCTATCCACTCAACTAATTTATTAGTTTTTTCTTCGTCTGTATCACTTGGAGCTACTGATACTTTGGCAAGCTCTAACTCTTGGTGATAAGTCGAGATAACAAAGATGTTTTCTATATATCTCATATATTTTTTATGAGAGATGCAGTTTTTAAGCTTATCTATCTTATTTGATATTCCTACAAGCTCTTTAAAATGTTTTGTGTTTATTTCGCCCTTATCTCTTAAAATCATAAAATTATCAATTTTTGGCGTTAGTTCTAAAAATACTTTTTCTATTTTTTCTTTAGCTTGTGTTTGAACTCTTATTTTGTTTCGTATTACTTCATAGGCTTTTGACAAATTTTTGTTAGCTACTTTATCGCTATCTTTTTTGATATTTGGTAAATTTTTAACTTTTTTACCTTTGCAAAGCTCATTTATAACTTCTAAAAAAGGTTTCTCTATGGCGCCATTTATTCTAGCTCCACCTTCAGTGCAGTTATATGATTTTATATCTTCTAATTTAGCTTGCTCGATATCATTTTCAAATTGATTTTTAAAGAGCATCCATACATAAGTTGTTCTTACTTCTCCTTTGCCACCATAGGCGATAGTATATAAATTTTCGTCCGGCTGAGCGATAGTGTGACCTTTGGCATGACTTGCACCGTCTTTACCAAAAGCAAGGTCTTGACCTATAAATATAATATTTTTATGCCCTAAGACATACGCTAGCTGGTAGGCCATATTTGCACAACTGTGTCCGACACCAAGATATCCATATTTGTTGAGTCTAAACATTTTTTCTTCTTGTTGAGGCCTCATCGTAAGCACTAAACGTCTAGGTAGTATATTTTTTACAGTTTGGTTGTGTGTCACTGAAGCTACAATAAAATTTATATCATCATCAAATCTAGGGTGTTTTTTTTCAAAAAAAGTAGAAGTAGGTATCATTCGTTCAATTGATGTTACATAATCTGGCTTTATACCATTTCTTGCAAGTATCGGATAGGATGCATCGACGCTTATAATGCTTACATAAGGTGCAAATTTTTTAAGCGTTTCTAGTTGTTTGTCTAGGCTTGGCCCTGTAGAGACAATGATCGCTGTATCCATAAGACCGTGTCTTTTTTTAACTAAATTTGTGTAGCAGTAGTTAGTAAGCATATGAGGTAAATTCTCGATATGCTGCTTTGTACCTATTAGAAGATCATCTATGCTATTTCCATGAGAGACGACATTTTGTGAAAAGGCTCTTGTTATATTTTTATTTATTTTGATATAGTCATCTGCAAAATTATCATAATAGTTAGAGTGGATTATTAAGCTATAAGTTTTAGCATATATATCTAAATCGCTATGTGATACAAGATAGTAAAACTGTGCATATGTAGCAAATTCAGAATAAAAAAGAATTATTTGTTCATTTTTTAATTCATTTGATATATCAATTATATTTAAAACAAGATGTATAATTTCAAGCTCTGGTTCTACAACGATAATTTTCTTATGAGTTTCATTTTTTGCCAAAGCTTTATAAAGTATGCCATTACCTAAGCCATAGAAGAAAAGTCCCGGATATCTTTTGTATTTTTTTTCTATATCAATAAGCATCTTGCTAATTTCTTCAACTGGATCTTTATATATTGTTTTATTTGATTCTTTGTTGATAATATTTATGTATATTGGATCACTTTTATCTAAAATGACTTCGTATTTAGTTTGTAGGTTCATTCCAAAAAGTCTAGCTGCCAAGACCTCATCTTGTTGAAATAGTGCTTGAAGATTTTTTTCAAAAATAGGATTTGTTATTCCGCTTAATTTTTTTTCTTTTGTCTCTAGTTTGTTTTTTTTATCAGACATAAATATCCTTAAAATGTGTTTGTATACTGTATTAAATTGCCAAATTTAAAGCAAAAGCTATGCCAAATTTTTAGTAACTTATTCATCAGAAACTTTGCTCTTTATAGCTTATATTTCGTCAAAATTTCATTAATGTTTATAGTTTTGTAAAAAGCGGACAATAAATCTGACCTTGGCAAAGGCATAAAATCACTTCAAAATTCTTGGTAGCGTGATGCCTTCTTGAGCTTGGTATTTGCCGTTTTTATCAGCATAAGTTACCTCGCAAGGCTCATCACCCTCGATAAATAGCACCTGCGCGATGCCTTCGTTCGCATAAATTTTTGCAGGAAGTGGCGTCGTGTTTGAAATTTCTATCGTGATGTGCCCCTTAAATCCGGGCTCAAAAGGCGTGACGTTTACGATGATACCGCACCTTGCATATGTGCTTTTGCCTAGGCAGATGGCTAGCACGTTATCTGGCATGTTAAAGTACTCGATCGTGCGCGCTAGAGCGAATGAATTTGGCGGCACGATGCAGACATCGCCCTTAAAATCTACTACGTTTTTCTCGTCAAAATTTTTCGGATCGACCACGGTTCCGCCGATGTTGGTGAAAATTTTAAACTCATCGCCCACGCGGATATCATAGCCATAGCTTGAAACACCGTAGCTAACGACGCCGCGACCTACCTGCTCCTCAGCAAATGGCACGATCATCTTCTTTTCAACCGACATTTTCCTTATCCAAGAGTCTGATTTTAAACCCATTTTTGCTCCTTTTTTGGGGCGATTATAACGCTTTGCGTCTTTAAAGTAAATTTAATAAAGCGAATAAATTAGATGAAAATTAGTATAATTTTAACAGCAAAAATTAATAAAGGACAAAAATGCAAGAGAAAAATGCAGAAATTTTTACTGGCGAGCGTGCGATGTTTGGGGCAAAAAGTGTAAATTTTACAAACTGTATCTTTGAAGATGGCGAGTCACCACTAAAGCATAGCTTAAATTTAAAGCTAAATGAGTGCGTTTTTGCCTACAAATACCCACTTTGGTACGCAAACGACATTAAATTAAATGGCGGATACTTGGAGCCTCTAGCAAGAGCTGGCATGTGGTACAGTACAAATTTAAGCTTCAAAGACGTGGTCATCAACGCTCCAAAAAGCTTTAGAAAAAGCTCGCAAATTTCACTAGAAAATGTAAATTTTTCAGATGCTAGTGAAACACTTTGGGGATGCGCGGGCGTTAGGATAAAAAATGTTTTTGCAAAGGGGGATTACTTTGGGGCAAATAGCGAAAATTTAGAGATCGATGGGCTAAATTTAGATGGAAACTACTGCTTTGATAGTTGTAAAAATGTCCATATCACAAACTCAAAGCTCATTTCAAAAGATGCTTTTTGGAACTGCGAAAACGTGACCGCGCAAAATTGCCTAATCTCAGGCGAATATCTAGCTTGGAACTCAAAAAATGTGACGCTTATAAACTGCACGATAAAGAGCTTGCAAGCACTTTGTTACGTGGAAAATTTGATCGTAAAAGATTGCATTTTTATGGATACGAGTCTTGCGTTTGAATATTCAAGTGTCGATGTAAGCACAAGCGGAGCGATAAAAAGTATAAAAAATCCAAAAAGTGGCGTGATAAGGGCAGCAAAGATAGATGAGATCATCATCGATGAAAATTTAGTTGATACTAAAGACATTAAGATAATTATTACTGAAAAATAACTTAGCAAAAAAGAGTAACTTTGAGTTCTCGTTTTTGCTTCATAAAAAAATTTTTTATCTAATTTTCGCTACAATTAGACGCTTATATAAAAATTTAGGAGAATTTTCTATGAAAAAAGAAGATATAAAAGAGCTTATCGAATTTTTTAATGATATGGAGATGAATCATATCAAGATAAAAAGTGGTGATTTTGAGGTCGAGGTAGAGAAATTTGCTGATTATTGCGCGCCTGCAAAGCCAGCGGTACAAGCAGCAGCTCCAGCGCCAACACCTGTAAATGTTGTCGTTAGCTCAGAGGTAAAACCAGCTGCAAATTCGCCAAAAGATAGCATAAAATCTCCTATGGTAGGTACTTTCTACGCTGCTCCAAGCCCAGGCGCTGCACCATTTGTAAAAGTAGGTCAAAGAGTGAGAAAAGGCGATGTAGTGGGCATAATCGAAGCTATGAAGATCATGAACGAGATCGAGGCTGAATTTGACTGCCAGATCACTGAGATGCTAGTCTCTGACGGACAGCCAGTTGAGTTTGGATTGCCGTTATTTGGCGTGGAGAAAAATTAATGGAATTAAAAAGAATTTTAATCGCAAACCGAGGCGAAATCGCCCTTCGTGCTTTGCGAACGATAAAGGAGATGGGTAAAGAAGCCGTTGTAGTCTATTCAACCGCTGATAAAGACGCACTTTACGTAAAATATGCTGACGTAGCCATTTGCATCGGCAAAGAGCGCTCAAGCGATAGCTATCTAAATATCCCAGCTATCATAAGTGCAGCTGAGATCAGCGAAGCAGACGCTATTTTCCCTGGATATGGCTTTTTAAGTGAAAATCAAAATTTTGTTGAAATTTGCTCACATCACAAGATCAAATTTATAGGACCAAGTGTTGCTGCGATGGCTTTGATGAGCGATAAAAGTAAGGCAAAGCAAGTCATGCAAAGAGCTGGCGTACCAGTCATCCCTGGCTCAGACGGCGCCGTGGCTGACACAAAAGCAGCAAAAGAGCTAGCTAAAAAGATAGGCTATCCAGTCATCTTAAAGGCTGCTGCAGGTGGTGGCGGACGTGGTATGCGCGTGGTTGAACGTGAAGAGGATTTAGAAAAAGCATTTTGGTCTGCTGAGAGCGAGGCGATGAGTGCATTTGGCGATGGCACAATGTATATGGAAAAATATATCCTAAACCCACGCCACATCGAAGTTCAAGTAATTGGCGATAGCCATGGCAATGTACTTCACATCGGCGAGCGTGACTGCTCGATGCAGCGTCGCCACCAAAAGCTGATCGAAGAAAGCCCAGCTATTTTGCTTGATGAAAAGACAAGAGAGAGACTTCACGAAACAGCCATAAAAGCGGCAAAAGCGATTGGTTACGAGGGAGCTGGTACGTTTGAGTTTTTGGTTGATAAAAATTTGGACTTTTACTTCATCGAGATGAATACAAGACTTCAAGTTGAGCACACAGTGAGCGAAATGGTAAGCGGACTTGATATCATCGAGCTTATGATAAAAGTGGCTGAAGGCGAGGCACTACCATCACAAGAGAGCATCGAGCTAAAAGGTCATGCGATAGAGTGCAGGATCACAGCCGAGGATCCAAACACCTTCACTCCGTGCCCTGGCAAGATCACAAAATATGTCTGCCCAGGCGGCCGCAATGTTAGAATGGATAGCCACATCTACCAAGACTACTCTATACCGCCGTATTACGACAGTATGATCGGCAAGCTCGTTGTTTGGGACACTGATAGAAATAGAGCTATTCATAAGATGAAAGTAGCTCTTGATCAGCTCATAATAAATGGCATAAAAACAACAAAAGATTTTCACATCGCTATGATGGAAAACAAAGACTTTTTAAGCAATAACTACGATACAAATTATCTTTCAAGACACTAAAATTTTTAAGTCAGGATTTGCAAAAAGCAGATCTTGGCTTAAAAATTAAAATTTTTTAAGTTTATCTTAGGGGAAGCATGGTAAACAAAATCAAAGATCAAAATACAAAATTTTTCTCAAATGCCGACCTTGCAAAGCTCTTTTTCCCTATTGCGGTTGAGCAGTTTTTAGAGTATAGCCTAGGGCTTGCAAACTCGCTAATGGCAGCAAGTGTTAGTGAAAGCGCTGTAAGTGCGATTAGTCTTGTGGAGTTTGTCATGGCGCTATTTATTAGCATATTTACTGCTATCGCTACTGGCGGCTCAGTGGTTGCTAGTCAGTATCTTGGTAATAAACAAAGTGGCAATGCCAAAATCACAGCAAATCAGCTTGTTTGGTTTAGTTTTATCTTTGCCCTTTTTATCGCCGCAGTTATCATAGTTTTAAAAGATATTATCCTAGATTATGTCTTTGGCGATATTGGAGAGCAAGTAAGGCATGATGCTAGCCACTATCTTGTTTTCTCGGCCATTTCCGCGCCATTTTTGGCTGTCTATGCAGCAGCTGCGGCGATCTTTCGCACAATGTCAAACGCAAAGCTTCCTATGTATATTATGGTGGCTGCAAATTTATTAAATGTACTTCTAACTGCCATTAGTATTTATACGTTTCATACAGGCATTTTAGGCATCGCCATCAGTACGCTTATAGCCAAGATGCTCGCTTGCTTTGTTATAGTCTATTTGCTTCTTGATGTAAGGCTAAAACTTCACATAAGAAAGAGCTTTATCTATAAATTTGACTACGAGATTATCAAGAAAATTTTAAATATCGGCGTACCTTATGGCTTTGAAAATTCGATGTTTTATGTGGGTCGCATCATCGTTTTGAGCCTTGTTTCACTCTTTGGCACAGCAAGTATCGCTGCAAATGCCGTGGGCGGGACGATCGTGATGTTTCAAGTGCTTCCTGGTATGGCGATAGGAACAGGGCTTAGTGTGGTTATCTCAAGGTGTGTTGGCGCAAACGACTTTAATCAGGCTAAATTTTACGTAAGAAAATCAATGATAAGCATCTACATCGTGCAGCTTTTTAGCACAGCAGTAATTTTGCTTTTGCTTGAGCCATTGCTTCTTGTTTATAATCTCTCAAGCGAAGCCATAAATTTAACAAGGCAGATCGTCTGGTATCACGGTATCGCTATGTGTCTTATTTGGCCACTTGCCTATACGTATCCGACTATTTTTCGTGCTGCAGGGGACGCTAAATATCCGATGATTGTAAATTTAGTTTGTATGTTTGCTTGTAGAGTCATCTTGGCCTATGTCTTTGCGCTCACATTTGATCTTGGCATGATAGGTACTTGGTTTGCAATGTTTGCTGACTGGGCCGTAAAGGCAGTGCTTTTTACGATTAGATACCTAAAAGGCACATGGATGAAATTTAAAGCTATTTAAAAAGAAATTTAGTAATATACAAGCGACTTTGTCGCAAAGGATAAAAAATGAAAAATGTATTTAAATTTGGTACAGTTTTGCTTACAGCAGCTCTTTTTGCTGGATGTGCGAGTGAGAGCTCAAGAGTTGTCGAGACTCCAAAAGTAGCAAGCTACGGCACAGTTTACAATGGTCAAAAAATTTCAGTTTCGATAGGCCGATTTAATAATCAATCAGCTTACCAAAATGGTGTATTTGCTGATGGCGAGGATAGGCTTGGCAACCAAGCTCAAAGCATTTTGATCACAAATTTACAGCAAAGTGGTAGGTTTTTAGTGCTTGATAGATCAAATATGAAAGTGATCAAACAAGAGAGCGAGCTAAGTAAAACCGCTCAAAATCTAAAAGGTGCAAGATACGTGATAACCGGTGATGTGACCGAGTTTGGGCGAAAAACTACGGGCGATCATCAGCTATTTGGCATACTTGGCAAAGGTAAGCAACAAACTGCCTATTCAAAGGTAAATTTAAATATCGTTGATACCAAAACAGCTGAGGTTGTCTATTCGGTTAGCGGTGCTGGCGAATACACCCTTTCAAACAGAGAGATCATCGGCTTTGGCGGCACAGCAGGATACGACTCTACGCTAAATGGCAAGGTTTTAAGTCTAGCTATTATTGAAGCGGTAAATAATCTAGTAAATGGCATAGAAAGTGGAGCATGGCAAGTAAAATAAAGCTTGCCAGCCTTGCGCTTTTTGTGCTATTTTTAGCGGGTTGCGGTCACTCAAGTGCTCCAAAGTCGCTTTATTATTGGGACGGATCATATAGTAGCTCGCTATATAGCTACCTAAATGAAGAGGGCGATACAAACGAGCAAATTTCACGCTTAGAAAATTTGGTGCAGATATCAATACAAAAGGGCTATAAGATCGCTCCTGGCGTATATGCACACCTTGGACTTTTATACTTAAATAACGGAAATTTAGGCGCTGCAAATGCAAATTTTGACAAAGAAGTAGAGAATTTCCCAGAGTCAAGGGAGTATATAAATTTCATCAAAGGCTCTAAAAATTTGACTCCAAAAAAAGTAGAGCAAAAAGAGGGAGCAAATAATGAAAAATAGCCTGAAATTTATAGCCGCTATATTTTTGGTAGTATTTTTTACGGGCTGCTCTATAAAAGAGCCTGAGCCATACGACTACTCAGAATTTTTACAAAAAAGACCTCACTCTATCTTAGTGCTTATGCCAACAAACGATAGCACAGAAATTTCAGGTCCAGCTGCTGTTTTGGCAAATGCAGTCGCACCACTAAGTGAGGCAGGATACTATGTATTTCCAGTGGCTCTTGTAAATGATACCTTTAAGCTAAATGGCATAACCGAGCCAAGCGAGATCGCAGCCGTGCCACTAAATAAGCTTGATAAAATTTTCCATGCTGATAGTGTGCTTTACATCAATATAAAAGATTATGGTACGAGCTATGCGGTCATCTCAAGCTCAACAAAGGTTGTCCTTGAAGCAAAGCTTATTGATATAAAAAGCGGCGCTACTCTTTGGCAAGGCAGTGCTATGGCAGCAGAAGATAGCAGTAGTGGCCAAAGTAGCCTACTTGGCATGTTAGTCTCAGCCGTCATCTCACAGGTGGCAAATACCATCTCAGATAGATCATACGATCTAGCAGCGATGGCAGATGCTTATTTATTTTCAAGAGATTGCCATAACTGCATACTTTATGGACCATATTCGCCGTATTATGGCAAAGATGCACAGCTTCATAAAGATAGATAAATTTAATGAATACTCATCGTCTTGGGATACTCCTTACTTTAGTTGGCGGTATCCTTTGGGGATTTAGTGGGGTTTGTGGGCAGTATCTATTTTCACTTGGTATAAATTCTGATTTTTTGGTGCCATATAGACTGATGCTAGCTGGCATTGTTATTGTGATTTTTTATGCTTTTAAAGAACCAAGTACCGTTTTTGCTCCGATTAAAGATATAAAGCTCCTTGGCGAGTTTTTAGTCTATGCCCTGCTTGGGCTTATGATGACGCAGTACGCTTATTTTTACTCCATTGAGCTTTCAAATGCCGCAGTTGCGACTGTTATTCAATACACTGCGCCAGTTCTCATCCTAGCCGTCATCTGCCTAAAAGAGAAGCGAGCACCAAGACCACTTGAAATTTTAGCTCTGCTTTGCGCGATGCTTGGCGTATTTTTCCTAAGCACACATGCTCAAATTTCATCTCTTGTTATCTCGCCAAAAGCGCTATTTTGGTGCTTGGTGAGTGCCGTTTGTGTTTGTGTTTATAATCTTGCTCCAGCAAGGCTAAATGCTAAATATTCAGTCACTCTCACGCTTGGCTGGGGCATGGTTATGGGCGGAATAGTGCTTGCTTGCTATATGAGAGTTTGGGATTTTGCTGGGCTTAATGGTATAAATCAATGGCTTGCATTTATTGCTGTTATTACGCTTGGCACCATTTTTGCATTTAGCTTTTATATGATAGGTGTTAAGCTAATAGGCGCAGCAAAAGCTAGTTTATTAGCCTGCATAGAGCCACTAAGTGCAGCATTTTTTGGCTACTTTTGGCTTGGAACAAAATTTGTATTTTGGGATTTTTTAGGATTTGTTCTAATAATCTCTTGTATATTTTTACTATCAAAAAGAGAAAAATTATGATATTTCTAGCACAAACCGATACGACAGCTGGCTTTTTGAGTAAAGATTATAAAGAGATAAATAGAGCCAAAATGCGTGATGAGAATAAACCTTGCCTTATCACGACAGCGAAATTTAGCGTTTTAAATGAGCTTGTTAGAGTGCCAAAAAAGTATAAAAATTTTATACGCCGTTCAAGAAAAGCCACATTTTTGTATCCAAATTTAAAGGCTATTAGAGTCGTAAAAGAGTGCGAGCACGAAAAATTTTTAGCTAAATTTGACTGGCTTTATTCAAGCAGTGCGAACAAAAATAGACAAAATTTTAATGAAGCTTGGGCTATGAGCGTGGCTGATGAAATAGTAGATGATCATTTTTTCGAAGATGCTCCATCAAAAATTTATAAAATTTCTCGAAAAAAAATAAAACGTTTAAGATAACTAGCGAATTTATACAGCCACTACCTTTTTAAACTCATCTAAATTTTTTAGCGCTTCATCTATGCCAATCAGCCAAAATTCGCACTTTGTCGTATCTTTTTTAAAGTGTTTTTTCACTAGCTCTTCTACGCTTTTCGTGCCACACTCTATTAAAAATTGTTTATAAATTTTGCAAAATTTTACTTCGTCTTTTTTAAACTCACTTAGAAAAAATTGTGATAGTAGATAGCCGACACTATAAGGATAGTTGTAGACATAATTATCTGTTTTATAAAAATGTAATTTTTTGCTTTCTTGCTTGTAAAAGTCTCGCTCTGGCAAGCATTTTTAATCTACTTTTAGCTTTTTAGCGATATGATTCCGCAAATTTTAACAAAGGAAACAACATGAAAACTCTTGTGATTTTATCGCACCCAAATCTCGCCGCATCGCGCGTAAACAAAGCCTTATCTCAGGTAGCAAAGGCCGCAGCGGACGCTAAGGTGCGGCATTTGGAGGGGCTTTACGGCTTAGATATCGCGCGCATAGACGCCCGCGCAGAGCAAGACGCGTTAGCGGCTGCCGAGCGCATCGTATTTTTGTACCCGATGCACTGGCTAAACGTGCCGCCTATGCTAAAAGCCTATATCGACATCGTCTTTTCGCACGAGCTGGTGGGTTCCGGCGCGCTTAAAGGCAAGGTCTTGCAGCTTGCGCTAAGCGTCAGTACTCCGCTTAGCGAATACTCTAAACAGGGCGCGATCGGCTTTAGCTTGGATGAAATTTTAACGCCGCTTAAGATCGCGGCAAACTACTGCGGGATGGAGTTTGCCGTGCCGTTTATTAGTAGCGGATTTGAGCCGGGCGAGTTTGGCGACGATGCCGTAGATGCCGCAGCTGCGCGCTTTGGCAAGCTTTTACGAGGAGAGCTAAGCCCAGGCGAATATCAAATTTAGCCTCGTCTTTTGCGACCGCGAGTTAAAATTTCGCGACAACAACGTGGCTAAAAGCATTGCAATACGTCTGACTGGTACGTGTTATACGATGTTTGCGTGATATTAAAAAATACGTTTTTTAGTAAAATTTGCGCTTAAAACCGGAAGATCACGCATCAAGTAGTAGTGCCAAGCATGCCCAAGCTCATGAGCTTGCTGGATTAAGTGCGAAAGGGTATTCATGTATGTGGTAAAAATTCTTGGTTGCTTAAATTTTGGCAAACTTACAAAAAATGCTCCACCAGCTTTATTTTCTCGCACATCGCTTTCTATCCAGTGTTTGTCTATCATAAGCTCTATAAAACTATCTTCGCCCAGTGGTTTTAATGCTTTTTTGATGATTTTATAGATGAGATTGCTACTTTTATGACTAAGATGCAAAAGATAAATATAAAATTTTAATATTAAGTACGACTATTGCGGTGTTATTTAAAGCCAATTAAAATATGTAAAATACAAAAGGACGTAAATGTTTGGTTTGGTAAAAATTCAAATGATGCCAGTAGCAACTTATTTTAGTATTTACCCCCTCGGAAGTCCGTTTTTATCGGATTTGTCGCTGATTAGCCTGCCGCTTTCATCGTATTTTTTAGCGTGGATGAGCCTGCCGCGCTCAAACTCCCCCTCGGCTTCGAGTTTGCCGTTTGCGTAGTAGTGGCGCGCCTCGCCGACCTCCAGCCCGTCCTCAAACATCACCCTGGCTTTTAGCTTGCCGTTTTCGTGATACTCCTCGTACAGTCCGTGATAGCGCCCGTTTTTAAACATCACTTTCGCCGCCGGCACCCCGCTCTCGTAGTAGTCCAGCCCCGCGCCCGTTTGGCGGCCGTCTTTGTACTCGTATTCGCCTCGTAGCTTGCCGCTTGGATAGTATTCGCGCGCGACGCCGTCCTTCTCGCCGTCTTTGTAGTTTTCTACCACGCGTGTTTTACCGTTTTCGTAAAATCGCTTCCAAACGCCGCTTTTGCGGTCGTTTTTGTATTCGCCCGTCTCCTCCACGGCGCCGCTTTCGTAGTACCATGTCTCCGCGCCTTCTCGCTTACCCTCTTTGTAGGTTCGCTTGCCGCGGATTTTGCCGCTTTTGTAGTAGTCGAAGTCCTCACCGTTTCGCAGTCCGCCCGCGTACGGGCTGCGCGCGCTAACCTCGCCGCTAATGTAATAGTCCGTAAAAATGCCCTCTCGCTTGTCCGCCTTGAAAACGCCCTCCTGCTTTAACGCGCCGCCCTCGTCAAAATAGTAGCGGCGATAACGCCCGTCGCGGACGTCATTTTTGTATTCGCTCTCGCCCATCAGAGCGCCGCTATCTGCGTGGTAGTGCTTCGCCGTGCCCTCGCGGACGCCGTTTTTTAGGGGATATTCGTTTGAGGGCTTGTCTCTGCCGTCAAAATAGTCCCTGTATCGCACCGCCATGCCGCCCTGCACGTCGATCTCGCGTATGAGCGTTGGTGGCAGGGGTTTTAGCCTCGGATAGACCATGCCCATCGCATTTACGCCATATAGGTCCTCGACGCTGTATCGAAGCATCTTTAACGTGCCGTCGTAGAGCTTGCCTTTTACGTAGTAAAGCCCGTTTTTTAGGCTTGCTTCGGGCTTCATTACGATTTTTGGCTCCAGCGCCTGCGCACCGATGGCTAGAAGCGGAAGTAAAAATAGAAATTTTAGGATTTTCACGGTTTTTCCTGCTTTGTTTGATTTTGGTGATTTTAAAATTTGAAACTAAATTTAAGGTGAAGGTGCGATTATTTCGGATGAGTTAAATTTTAGGACTTGCGTCAAATTTAGCCGTCTTTTAGTGCCTCCGAGATGACCGTCCACTCTTGTACTAGCCTTTCAAAGCTAAAATTTGCATTCGCCGAGCTAGTCGAGGGTAGCTTGACGGGTTCTTTACCCGTTGCGTTTAAAATTTGAGTTTTTAGGTATTTTTCGCAGATTTCGTGCGCCTTACCGCCGTTTGCGTAGACTTGCGTGATATTTGCGGTTTTAAAGATCGGTTCTAAATTTGCAGGCACCACGGCGGTCATTTTGGCGTCGCTCGAGCCCTTTATCTCGCACGAGATCGCAGCGTCGTAGATAGCGATGCCGTGGGCGAGTAGGAATTTTATCTTTTCCTCCTTACTCGCAGGCGGCGGCACATTTAAAATTTGCGCCAGCACACGCCAAAAGCGATTTTGCGGATTTGCGTAGTAAAAGCCAAATTTACGAGAAACGACGGATGGAAAGGATCCGAGGATTAAAATTTTAGAGTTTTTATCAAAAATCGGTTGAAAAGGATGGGTTTGGCCCATTTTGCGCCTTTTAAATTTGCCGCGTTAAATTTAAAATTTCAAATTTGAAAGCAAATTTAACCGCCCAAACGAGCGGCTAAATTTACAGATATTTTCCCTCGCCCGTCAAATTTGGGCGAGGGAAATTTGTGCCCTACTCGGCTGCGGTGCCGGCAGAGGCATCCTCGGCGCTCTCAGGCGTGCCAGACTCGACCTCATCGCTAAAGTCGGCTAGGCTTAGGCGTTTTAGCTGGCGGTAGCGTCTTTGCGCGTCGGCCTTGTTTTTAGCCAGCAGCTCGTCCGCGTGCTCAGGGTTGGTTTTCTTAAGCGAGTTGTAGCGAACCTCGTTTAGCAAAAACTCCTCGTAAAGCGACCAATCAGGCTCTTTTGAAGTCATTTTTAGCGGATTTTTGCCCTCTTTGATTAGGCGCGGATCGTAGACGTAGGTCGGCCAGTAGCCGCACTTGGTCGCTAGTTCGCCTTGACCTCCGGAGTAGGCCATGCCGCCTTTTATACCGTGCGCGATACACGGCGAATACGCGATCACGAGGCTAGGTCCGTCGTAGGCTTCGGCTGCGGCGATGGCTTTTATCGTGTTTGCCTGGCTCGCGTTTGAGTTGATTTGAGCGACGAAGATGTTTCCGTAGGTCATCGCGATGTAGCCTAGATCTTTTTTCTGCATCGGCTTGCCGCTAGCGGTAAACTGTGCTATCGAGCCAGTACGGCTTGATTTTGAGCTTTGGCCGCCGGTGTTTGAGTAGACCTCGGTGTCAAGCACGAGCACGTTTACGTTCTCGCCGCTAGCTAGCACGTGATCAAGACCGCCAAAGCCGATGTCGTAGGCCCAGCCGTCGCCGCCGATGATCCACTGGGATTTTTTGACGAGGTATCTTTTTAGCTCTAAAATTTCTTTTACGCCCGGGACGCTTAAATTTTGCTCTAAAAGAGGGGTTAAAATTTTAGCGATTTGCATCGTTTTCTCGCCGTCGTTTTTGTGCGTTATCCAGTCGGAGTATAGCGCGGCTAGGGCATTTGGCGCGGCGTCTTTGGTGCGTAGCATCACGTCCTCGATACGGTGACGCAGGGTCTCTACCGCGACGTTCATACCCATACCAAACTCCGCATTATCCTCAAACAGCGAATTCGCCCACGCTACGCCCTTGCCCTCTTTGTTCGTCGTATAAGGCGTCGAAGGCGCGCTGCCGCCGTAGATCGAGCTACAACCGGTGGCGTTTGCTACGATCATACGGTCGCCAAATAGTCTCGTAACAAGCCCGATATAAGGCGTCTCGCCGCATCCAGGGCACGCACCGTGAAACTCAAACAGCGGCTGAGCAAAGCCCACGCCCTTGACGCTATCTTTGCTCATCAGATCGTCTTTGTAGGTTACTTTTTTAAATAAATAATCGGCGTTTTCCTGCTCGTTTTTCTCCATCTCCTCGGCTAGCGGTACCATGACGAGCGATTTTTCCTTGCTCGGGCAAATTTGAGCGCACAGTTCGCAGCCCGTGCAGTCTAGAGGGCTTACTTGGATTTTATATTTTAGCCCTTTTACCTCTTTGCCTTTGGCGTCTAGGACGTGATCTTGCACGGTTTGCGGAGCGGCGGCGAGTTCGTTTTCGTCGATGAGAAACGGCCTGATCACCGCGTGCGGGCAGACGAAGGCGCACTGATTACACTGGATACAATTTTCCTCGATCCATTTAGGCACCATCACGCCGATACCGCGTTTTTCGTAGGCCGTGGTGCCTGATTTAAAGTGTCCGTCTTCAAAGCCAACAAACGCCGAGACGGGCAGGCTGTCACCCCTAGCGGCATTGATAGGCTTGACGATTTTTTCTATAAATTCGTCGCCGACGTATTTTTCCTCATTTGCGGCGTCATCCGTCAAATTTGCCCAGCTAGGGTCGACCGCGACCTTAACTAGCCCGTCCGCGCCCATATCGATGGCCTTATAGTTCATCTCCACGATCGCTTCGCCTTTTTTAGCATAG
Organism: Campylobacter concisus; assembly: GCF_001298465.1. Lineage (NCBI taxonomy): Bacteria > Pseudomonadati > Campylobacterota > Epsilonproteobacteria > Campylobacterales > Campylobacteraceae > Campylobacter > Campylobacter concisus. The sequence continues at coordinate 1,611,574 of NZ_CP012541.1, read as the reverse complement.
GCTTTGTGCGCGTACTCTTTCATGTATTTTTGCGCGTCGGCAAACGGGATGATGTCTGCGAGTTTAAAAAACGCCGACTGCATTATGGTGTTCGTGCGGTTTTTCAGCCCAATCTCGCGAGCTAGCTTCGTGGCGTTAATGATGTAGAAATTTACCTTTTTAGCGGCCAAAATTTTCTTTACTTTATTCGGCAGTTTAGCGACCGTCTGCTCAGCGTCCCAGATCGAGTTTAGCAGGAACGTTCCGCTCTCGCGGATGCCGTCTATGACGTCGTAAATTTCAAGATACGCCGCGACCGAGCAGGCTACGAAATGCGGATTTGAGACGAGGTAGGTCGAGCGGATCGGGTTTTTACCGAAACGCAGGTGCGAGCGCGTATAGCCGCCTGATTTTTTGCTGTCGTAGGCAAAATACGCCTGCGCGTAAAGATCGGTTTTATCGCCGATGATTTTGATTGAGTTTTTATTCGCCCCAACGGTACCGTCCGCACCAAGGCCGTAAAATAGGCACTCTTTCACGCTTGCGTCGCTTAGCGAAATTTTCTCGCCGACTTTTAGCGATGTAAAGGTCACATCGTCCTCGATACCGACGGTAAAGCCGTTTTTGGGATCGCTTAAATTTAAGTTTTCAAAGACGGCTAGCATCTGAGCCGGATCGACGTCTTTTGAGCTTAGTCCGTAGCGACCGCCCACGATCACGGGCTGATTTTTGCGTCCGTAAAACGCCGCCTTGACGTCCAGATATAGCGGCTCGCCTAGGCTTCCCGGCTCTTTGGTGCGGTCTAGCACGGCGATCTTTTCTACCGTTTCAGGCATCACGTCAAAGAGGTATTTTAGGCTAAACGGACGGTATAGATGCACTTTTAGCACGCCTACTTTTTCGCCCTTTGCGCGTAGGTGATCGATCACTTCTTCTAGAGTTTGCGTGACAGAGCCCATCGCGACCACGACGCGTGTAGCATGCGGATCGCCGTAATAATTAAACGGTCTATAATCGCGTCCCGTGATTTTTGAAATTTCTTTTAGATACTCGGCCACGATATCAGGCACCGCGTCGTAGTAGCGGTTAGCTAGCTCGCGCGTCTGGAAGTAGATGTCGTCGTTTTGCGCCGTACCGCGAGTTTTCGGGTTTTCAGGGCTTAGCGCCTCGTCTCTAAATTTTTGTAGCGCCTCGCGGTCAAGAAGCTTATCAAAGTGCGCGTAGTCAAGCACCTCGACCTTTTGTATCTCGTGGCTAGTACGAAACCCGTCGAAAAAGTGCAAAAACGGCACGCGACCTTTGATCGCCGCTAGATGCGCGACACCCGCGATATCCATGACCTCTTGCACGGAGCCGCTCGCCAGCATAGCAAACCCCGTCTGGCGACAGGCATAAATGTCCTGATGGTCGCCAAAGATAGAAAGTGCCTGGGCCGCGATAGAGCGCGCGCTAACGTGGATGACGCCGGGTAGTAACTGGCCTGCGATTTTGTACATATTCGGGATTTTTAGCAAAAGGCCTTGCGAAGCCGTGTACGTCGTAGTTAGCGCGCCTACTTGCAGCGAGCCGTGCACGGTGCCCGCAGCTCCGCCTTCGCTTTGCATTTCGACGACTTTAACGGGCATGCCGAATAAATTTTTCTTGCCCTGAGCCGCCCACATATCGGTGTAGTCAGCCATCGGCGAGCTAGGAGTGATCGGGTATATGCCCGCAACCTCGGTAAATGCGTAAGCCGCGTGCGCCGCAGCCTCGTTTCCGTCCATAGTTTTCATTATTTTAGCCATTTTTCCGCCTTAAATTTTCTTACGATTTTTAAAAATCTTTTATTATAGAGATAGTTTCCAAAATCTACTATTAATCTATGTCATTAATAAATTCTGAGAATTTTGCCTTTTAAATTACTAACTTTAAGCAAAATTCCATTACCGTAATGAAAAAAATTAAGGATAAAATTTGATAAGTGTTCATAGGGTGGCCTATTTAAGGGTTATAGCTCTTGCTTTTTGTGCTTTTATATTTAACACTACTGAGTTTGTTCCAGTACCACTTTTAAGTGATATTGCAAAAGACTTTGATATGAGCACGGCTGATACTGGCCTTATCATTACGATTTATGCGTGGAGCGTCACTATACTCTCTTTGCCACTTATGCTTTTGACTGCAAATTTAGAGCGAAGATCTCTTCTTTTAAAAGTTTTTATCGTATTTGTTGTAGCTCATACGCTTTGTACCTTTGCTTGGAATTTTAAAATTTTAATTATTGCTCGGTTGATGATAGCTATTGCTCATGCCATTTTTTGGGCTATCACTGCTTCACTTGCTGTTAGGTTAGCACCGATAAATAAAAGCTCGCAAGCTCTTGGATTGCTAGCTCTTGGTACATCGCTAGCGATGATACTTGGTCTGCCACTTGGAAGAATTTTAGGTGACGCACTTGGTTGGCGTGTGACCTTTGGATTGATCGGAATTTTTGCTGTTGGTGTTGGAGCTTGGCTATATAAAATTTTACCACTTTTGCCAAGCAAAAACTCAGGCTCGCTTAAAAGCTTGCCAGAGCTTGCAAGAAATGGCCTTTTGATGGTCGTATTTTTACTAACGGCAATTATCATAAGCGCGCATTTTAGCACCTATAGCTACATTGAGCCATTTGCGAAAGATATCAGTGGCTTTGATGGAAAATTTATCACAATATTCTTGCTTATATTTGGCGTTGCTGGTGTAGTTGCAAGCCTGCTTTTCTCTAAATTTTATAAGCTCATTCCAAATGCATTTTCTGCAATTTCTATCATGCTTATTTTATGTTGCTTGATTGTGTTAAATTTTATTGCTAAAAATGAAGTTTTAATGCTAGTCTTGGCCTTTATTTGGGGGCTTGGCATAGCTGGTGTAAATATGAGTTTTCAAATAAAAGTGCTAAATTTAGCCTCAAACGCAACTGATGCTGCAATGGCGATATTTTCGGCTATTTATAACATAGGCATCGGAGCAGGGACGCTAATAGGGCATCAAACGATAGTTCATTTAGGCGAACAAAATATCGGTAATGTCGGTAGTTTTTTTGCCGCAAGCGGACTTATCATATTTTTGTTTGCGGTATCTAAGATTAAAAGAGTTTAGATGTTTAAATGTCTAAGTAAAACGTTACAAATTTCTACATATAAGTGATAATAAATATCATAACTAAGAAAAATTTTAGTTAAGTTTCCTTATAATCATTATCAGAAAATGAATAAATTTTAGGAGCTTATTATGTCAGTTTTAGTTATCGGTGCAGATGAGATAACGCCTATCAAGGCAGTTTTACATGATTTGGGAGCTGAGAAGATAGAACACTGGGATGCTAGAAATGAAAACCGTGTAAATCGCAAGCCAATCCCTCAAGATACCGAGTGTGTGGTGATGCTAACTAGCTTTTTAAACCACAACACTATGAAGACTATTAAAACTCAAGCAAAAAAGAGAAATATTCCAATTGTTTGTGCAAAAAGAAGCGTTAGCTGTGTATTTTGCGAGTACTGCAAGGTCTTTGGGCTAGATAAGGAATTTGGATGCAAAGAATAATCAATGAAATTCGGGCTTTTATCAGATATTGGCGAAATAACTCCAAATATTTTTGCAAAGCTTGATAGGCTTTCACGTGCAAAAATTTTTATTGCACTTTATAATTCTGGCGTAGAAAGTGAGCTAAAAATACCACTTTCTTACGCTAAATTTCTAAATTTCAAAGAAATTTTTGAAGCTAGGATAAATTTCCTACTTCGTGAGAAATGTCTAAATTTTAAGCCAGCAGATCGCTTTTGTTTTTCATCAAATATCATCATAAATGCTTATTTAAAAGGCGACTTTTCAAAGATAAAATTTATAGCAAAAGAGCCAAAAATGGCGGCTGCAAAGATGATAAAAATGCTTTATGCAAGTGGAGAATTTGAGCTTTGTATCGATGCGGCACAGATGTTTTGTCAATTTGTTTATGATAAAATACGCCTCCGCCATCAAGATAAAGAGGTCGTGCTAAATGGTGGTGTCATTTCGGTTAAAAAAGATGGTAAAAATTTGCTCAGCGTCATGCCAAGCTTTAAAAAAGTGAGCTTTGATGATATGAGAAATTTAAACGACGATATAGATAGAGCTGTCGGTGTGCTTGGTCACGAGTGCGAGATGGTTTATATTGTTTTTCCTAGAAATGAGGAATTTAGGCGACACGTTGAGGTTAGGCACTGTTATGCGAGAGGTTTGATTAAGCTTGTGCCTTATACGATTATTGGTAAAATTTTTTAAAAAGGATAAAAATGATAGGTATAGTTTATGGAAGCAGCATGGGAAATACCGAAGATGCAGCAAAACTTATAAGTGAGGGTCTAGGCCTTGAAAATGAGCTTTTAAACGTTGCTGATGTAGACGCAGCGAAGATAAATAGCTTCGATAAGCTAATCCTTGGTACATCAACCTGGGGTAGTGGTGATCTTCAAGATGACTGGGATGCGTTTGATTTTAAGGCGCTAAATTTAAGCAGTAAGACGGTTGCTGTTTTTGGTATGGGTGATAGCGAGAGCTACTCTGATGAGTACTGTAACGGCATGGCAAAGCTTTATGATGAGGTCGTAAAAGCTGGCGCAAAGGTAGTTGGTGAGGTTAGCACTGATGGCTATACATTTGATGGCTCTGATGCTGTTAGAAATGGAAAATTTGTAGGTCTAGCACTTGATGCTGATAACCAAAGTGACAAAACTGAGGGTAGAATTTCAGCTTGGATCGAGCAGATAAAACCTCACTTTGCTTAATGTAATTTTAGCTAGATTTTCTAGCTAAAATTTTTATATATCCATAGCTGAGATGAAGCTTTTTATCCTCTCATTTTGGCTGTTAAAAAACTCATCTACCAAGCCATCAAATGTGATCACACCTTTATCTAAAAATAAAATTCTATCAGCTATCTTTCTAGCAAAATTCATATTATGAGTGACAATGATCATAGACTTTTTCTCTTTTGCAAGAGATAAGATGACCTTTAAAACTTCAGCCTCAAGCTCTGGATCAAGCGCGCTTGTAGGCTCGTCAAGTAGTAGAAAGTATGGATTTACAGCTAGGGCTCTAGCGATGGCTACACGCTGTGCTTGACCGCCAGAGAGCCTGTTTGGATAGGTATCTTCTTTGTGACTAAGCCCCACTTTGGCTAAAAGCTCTTTTGCCTCTTTTATTGCTTCGTTTTTATCCTTTTTTTGAACGTAGATCGGAGCTTCGGTGACATTTTGAAGCGCTGTTAGGTGCGGGAAGAGGTTGAAGCTTTGAAAAACCATGCCTGTTTTTTTACGAATTTCTAAAAGCTCTTTAGAGCTAAGCTTCTCTTTAAAATTTACACTCCTATCATCTACCTCTAAAGTGCCACTTTGTGGGATCTCAAGTAAATTTATACATCTAAGAAGCGTTGATTTACCACAACCAGATGAGCCAACGATCACGGTAGTTTGTCCTTCTTTGAAGCTTGTGTTTATGTTATCTAGCACCAAATGATCGCTGTAAGATTTACTTATATTTTTAAAATTTATAGCCATTAGACATACCTTGAGACAGCTTTTTCAAGCCTTGATTGAAGATAGGTTAAGAGTGTGCAAACCACTAGATAGATGAGTGCTGCTAGGATGTAGAGGATGAGTGGCTCAAAGGTCCTTGCTGCGATCCTTTGAGCGACCATAAACATATCAACCATCGTTATAGAAGCTGCTAGTGAAGTATCTTTAACAAGGCCTATAAATGTGTTAGAAAGCGGTGGCAACGAGATCCTTACTGCTTGAGGCGCGATGATACGCTTTAAAATTTGATAGTGCGTCATGCCAAGCGATGTTGCAGCCTCCCACTGACCTTTTGGCACAGAAAGTATGGCAGCCCTTACGGATTCAGAGGCATAAGCGCCCACATTTAGACTAAATGCAATAGTCGCCGCGCTCCAAGTATCAAACGTGACGCCGATGCTAGGAAGTCCGTAAAATACGATAAAAAGCTGCACAAGAAGCGGTGTGCCGCGAAATATCCAAACATAGGTGGCAAATATAAATTTTAAAATTTTTATATTTGAAAGCCTTGCTACTGCTGTGATAATAGCGATGACAAGCCCTAGCGAAAACGAGAGCAAAGTAAGAGGGATAGTCACTTTTAAAAGCGCGATAATCATCGGTAGCGTCGAGCTTGAAACAAGCTCGATCACTCTATCTAAATTTTCCATTTTTGCCTTGTTGGTTTATAATTTTATTTTGAGACGTCTTTGCCAAAGTAGCTTTTTGAGATGGCTTCTAGTTTGCCCTCTTTTGAAAGTTCGTTTAGAGCATTTGAAATTTGCTCTGCGAGTTCGGCATTGTCTTTTTTAACAGCTGCTGCTGTGTAGTCTTTCTCATCAAGTGAGGTGGCTATCTTTACAGGTGCGTTTGGACGCTCTTTTATGAAGTCGTAAAATACGATGTTGTCTCTTACAACAGCATCTACACGTCTTGATATAAGAAGCTCCATGCTTTTAGCAAAACTATCTGTTACGACGTGTTCAGCACCGTATTTTACAGCTACTTTCGCCCAGTTACTAGTCGCTGAGTCGGCATCTTTTTTGCCTTTTAGATCAGCAAAGCTTTTTATGTCGTTATTATCTTTTCTAGTGATGATAGCGCCAAATGTTACAGTATAAGGCACTGAAAAAGCATACTTTTTCTTTCTCTCATCAGTTATACTTACTTGATTAAACACAACGTCTGCTTTGCCAGCGTCAAATGCTACTAGCATCGCGTCCCATGGAGCTGTTAGAAACTCAACTTTTAAATTTAGCTTTTGTGCTACCGCTCTTGCGATATCTACGTCGTATCCCACTAGCTCATTTTTGTCATTATAAAATGTAAAAGGCGCGTAAGTGCCTTCAGTCGCTACTGTTAGCACGCCATCTTTTATAGTTTTTGCTTGCAAATTTAGAGCCATTGCAAGCACAGCTACTACTTTTAATAAATTTGTAAATTTCATTTTGATCCTTTATTTTGAAATATCTTTTCCAAAATATTTCATCGAAATTTCACTTATCTTGCCCTCGGCTTTTAGCTCATCAAGTGCTTTGTTTATCGCTTCTAGTAGCTCAGTGTTGCCTTTTTTAACAATTGCAGCTGTTGGCATCGGCTCGTTGCTTGTGTATGCGATTTTTAGTGGCGCATTTGGGCGTTGTTTGATATAGTCATAAAAAGTGACGTTATCGTTTATCGTATCATCAGCTCTTTTTGAGATGATAAGCTCCACGCCTTTGCTAAAGCCATCAGCCACAACCACTGTTGCACCGTTTTTCTCGGCTATCGCTGCCCAGTTGCTAGTCGCAGAGTGCACACTCTTTTTGCCTTTTAGATCAGCAAAGCTTTTTATGTCGTTATTGTCTTTATGCACGACAATTACCGGATATGGCATAGTGTAAGGCACGCTCATACTATACTTTTTCTTTCTATCTTCGTTTATACTTACTTGATTAAATACAACATCGGCCTTACCAGAATCAAAAGCCGCAAGCATCGCATCCCAAGGAGCTGTTAGAAACTCGACTTTTAAATTTAGCTTTTGCGCTACTGCTCTTGCAATATCTACGTCATATCCTACTAGCTCGCCCTTTTCATCGTAAAATGAGTAAGGTGAGTAAGTACCTTCAGTTGCGACGATAAGTTCGCCTTTTTTGATAGTTGAAGCATTTAAATTTAAAGCTAAAAAAGCACCTGCGATCAAGCCAAAAATGGGCTTAAAATTCATTAATTCTCCTTATTTAGAAATATCTTTGCCGAAGTATTTAAGCGAAATTTCGCTTAAAGCTCCTTCTTTGCTAAGCTCATTTAGGGCAAAATTTATCTTAATTAGTAGCTCTTTGTTACCTTTTTCTACGTTATAGCCCATTTTGTTCACTATTTGTATGGCGTTATCTTTTATGCTTGCTAGTAAAATTTTGTAAAGGCAGAATTTAGCAAACAATCGCACGAATTGCACCAAATTTAAAAAGCGCTAGAAAATTTCATACAAAACTCCTTGTAGAAAAAATAAAATCAATAATGGAATTTGCAAAAAAAGAAAAATTTTTAAGATTTATGCAAATGTCAGTCGCAACTACGACCTATGTGATATTTTGGCGCTATTTTATCACAAAAATAAAAGGGCGGTGCCTCACTCCGCTAGAAGTGAGACTGCTAGAGCTTTTACGCCCTTAAAATCAACCTTGCCGCTTGCAAGCGTTGGTATATCATCAACGATGAAGATATAGCTTGGCATCATTATAGGAGCAAGGCTACTCTCTTTTAAAATTTGCTCGATATTTTCAGGCTCTGTGCCACTTTTTACTAAAAGTGCGATCGCTTCGCCCTTTTTGCTATCTGGCACATTTGCACTACTAAAGACAACGTCATTTCCAAGTACCTTTGTAAGCTCTTCTTCAACGCTTCCAAGGCTTATCATCTCGCCGCCTATCTTGGCAAATCTTGAGTATCTATCGACGATAAATACAAAGCCGCTTTCGTCTATGTGGCCTTTATCGCCAGTTTTGTAGTATCTTACGTCGTCAATGTGCGTTATGACGTCACTTGTTTTAGCTTCGTCATTTAGATAGCCCTTCATAACTTGCGAGCCGCCAATCACGATGAGACCGTCCTCGCCAGTTTTTAGCTCTTCAAGTGTTTCTGGGTCGATTATCTTGATGATGGTGCCAGGCAGAGGCATGCCAACGCTGCCAGGTCTATTAAATGTAAGTTCTTTTAGGCTCTCTTTTTCTAGGATATTTGGCATATTTACAGCAGCTACCGGCGCCGTTTCTGTCGCGCCATAACCTTCATAAATTTCTATGCCAAATTTGAGCCTAAACTCATCTTTTATCTCAGGTTTTAGCTTCTCAGCCCCAGCTACGACCATTCTGGCACTTTGAAACATCAGCGGATGAAGCTTTTTGTTTCTGGTGTAGAGCCTAAAGAAGGTCGAGGTACCAAAGATGATACTAGCGCTGTGTCTTGCAGCCATTTTGCCGATAGTCGCTCCATCTGTTGGGTCAGGCACGCTTACCATTTTTATGCCCTCACAAAGTGGCATGAGTGTGGTGACTGTTAGCCCAAATGAGTGAAATACTGGGAGTGAGTTTAAGATCACGTCATCTTTTTTGAAATTTAGAAGTTCGCTTATTTGCTTAATGTTTGCAAGTAAATTTTTATGGCTTAGCTCGATGCCTTTTGGCTCGCCCTCGCTACCGCTACTAAATAAAATAGTAGCCGTATCTTCTAAACTTACACGCTTAAAATAGCAAAGCTTAATAAGCCAAACTGGGGCAAAAAATGCAGTTAAAAGCGCTAAAAATTTCTCTCTTTTTGAGACGCTGGCTGAGAGATCTTCTGCAAATTTAGCCTTGCCACTCATCGCATCTTTTAGATCAAAGCCCTTAAGTGCTAGCTTCTCAAGAAATTTGCTAGAGGTGATGACTGTATTTATATCTGCCTTTCTTAGGGCGTGATTTAGAGAGGTAACATTAAGCGTATAGTTTAAATTTACGCTCACTTTGCCCATGGCAAGAAGCGCCATATTTACTATCGCCGCGATGCTTGAGCTAGGCAGCAAGATGCCTATATTTTTCTCATCTTTTAGTTCACGTTTAAAAATTTTGATAAAGACTAAAACGGCTGTTATAAATTTCAAGTTGCTTAAATTTAGCCCTGTGCTATCGCTCACACACTCTTTAAATTTATCCTCTTTTGCGTTGCTTAGCCACTCCTCGGTTAGTGGTTTTTGCCTTGAGATAAAGCTCTCCCACGATGAAAAGCTAAGCTCAAGCACCTTTTGCTTCATCTTTGCAGCGTTTATAAATGTGGTTATTGGTTTACCAAAGGCGACGATGATGTCGCGTCTGCCATTTTTAGAAGTGAGGTCTTTGTAAAATTTACTAGCTCTTGAAAAGCTCGAGCCCCAAAGGCCACGAAGGTAAAATGGCACGATGCAAATTTCTTCTAGATCTCTGATGATAAGCTCAAAGCCCTTTTGAAACTCATTTATCTGGCCGTTGTAGCTGATGTGACCCTCTGGGAAAAGTGCAACCACTTCGCCGTTTTTGAGGCACTCACGCACAAGCTCGATCGACTCTTTGCTAGCTCCTGCGCCTATTGGGATCACTTTGAAAAATTTAAAAATTTGCTTTAGATACCATTTGTTATAGATCGTTCTATACATGACAAATCTTATGCCCCTTGGGCTTGCTGCTTGAAGCACGAGCCAATCAATCCAGCTGATGTGATTGCCAAGAAGTAGCGCACCGCCACTTTGTGGTAAATTTTGCAGGCCCTCTACAAAAAAGCGGTATTTTGTCTTTAAAAATGGCAGTAAAAGTAGCCTTGTAAAAAGATGTGGAAGCTGTAAAATGGCATAGAAACTGCCGATTAGGCAGACAAGCGCTGTAAATATAAAAAGCTCAGTGGTTGAAATTTCAAAATAAACTAGTCCTATGCCAATGGCTAAAAATAGCAGCATTGAGACGTTTTGCAAGAAGTTGTTTGCTGCCATTATTTTGCCGGTCGTTTTTTGCGGGGCAAAGTACTGGATCATCGCATTTAGCGGCACTATAAATATGCCTCCAAAAAAGCCAAATGCAAATGAGCTAAGGCTCACTACGCCGATATTTGAGCCAAAAGCGAAAAATAAAAGCGAAAAAAATATACCCACAGCACCCATCGGCACGATACCAAGCTCTATGTGTAGCTTTGACATAGAGCCGGCCACGTATGAGCCAAATGCGATGCCTATTGCGCTTGCTGCAAGTATCGCTTGCACGGCTAGTGAGCTATCGTCATTAAAAACAGCCTTGTAGTGAGCTGGAAAAGCTGCGATGATGATCTGAGAAATTCCCCAAAATATGCTAAGACCAGCAATGCTTAACCAGATATTTTTATCTGACCTTACTTCTTTTAAATTCTCTCTTAAATAGCTAAGGCTGATGTATTTTTTCAGATCAAATTTTTCGTTGTCTTCGTTTATTTCGCTGATGTATGGCAACTTGTAGGCGAAATACGCTTCAAGCGCGCTAAAGATCACTAAAAAGATACCGATAGGATAGACACTTTTTAAAATTTCTTCTGAGTTTTCGCCTTGGATGTATAAATTTTCAAATATAAATGAAAACAAAAATGAGCTAAAAAGTATCGCAACGATGGTGAGCGCTTGAATGATGCCATTTGCTGTGCCAAGGCGCTCAGGACCGACCAGGGCTTTGATGATGCCGTATTTTGCTGGCGAGTAGATAGCACTTTGAGCAGCTAGTATGAGCGTTAAAGCAAAAGCTACACCAAAAGCACCTGCAAGATAGCTAAAAAGCACCGCGACACTAATGATAAGGCCAAAAATAGCACAAATTCTTATGACTTTTGTCTTTGAGAATTTATCATTTATAAAGCTTGACGGTGAGAATAAAAATATAAAAGGAAGCAAAATCATTGCATTTATAACTGCTGTTAATATAAAAAGTATGTCACCATCGTATGTTTTTAAAAGAACATTTTGTATGGTTATTTTGTGTGCTAGATCGACGCTTGCATTTAAAAATGCGATCGCAAGGTAGGGCAAAAAGCCAGCAACTTTTAATAAACTCATCATAGAAATACCTTTGTGATTTTAAAAATTTTGTAAATCTAACAGCAAAATATTTAAAATATTATTAATAAAAAACTCTACATTAAATTTGGTAATAAAAATTTTTAAAAAATTTAAATTTTATATGCTTTTGGATAAAATCACGCAATCAAAAAATAGGAAAAATTTATCATGAATTATGAAATAATCGTCGTTGGTGGCGGACATGCAGGTATTGAGGCAAGTCTTGCAGCTGCTAGAATGGGCAAAAGAACTTTACTTATCACGATCTTAGCCGAGCAAATAGGCGCCGCAAGCTGTAATCCAGCTATCGGTGGCCTTGCAAAGGGGCATCTCGTAAAAGAGATCGACGCACTTGGTGGTCAAATGGGGCTTACAACAGACGCTGTCGGTATCCAGTTTCGCGTGCTAAATGAGAGTAAAGGTCCAGCAGTGCGTGGTAGCCGCGCTCAGATAGATATGGATAGATACCGCGTTTATATGAGAAATTTACTTTTAAATACGCCAAATTTAGAAATTTCTCAAGAGATCGCCACTGAAATTTTAAGTGAAAATGGCGAAGTAACCGGCGTTAAAACCCACCTAAATAACACATATAACGCAAAAAAAGTGATAATCACCACTGGCACCTTTTTAAACGGACTTATCCACGTTGGATTTAATAAACTAGAAGCCGGACGTGTTGGCGAACTAAGTGCCAAGGATCTAAGCGGTAGTCTAAGGGAGCTTGGGCTAAATTTAGGCAGATTAAAGACTGGAACATGCCCAAGGATCGATGCAAAAACGATAAATTTTGAAATTTTAGAGAAGCAAGATGGTGATGAAAGTCCAACGTCTTTTAGCTTTAGAACTAAAAATTTCTCCCCAACGCAGCTACCATGCTATATCGCCTATACAAACGAAACCACGCATGAGATAATCCGCTCAAATTTCGACAAAGCGCCACTTTTTACAGGACAGATCGAGGGCATCGGACCAAGGTATTGCCCAAGTATCGAGGATAAGATAAACCGCTTTGGTGACCGAGACAGACACCACCTTTTTGTCGAGCCTCAGACCCTTGAAGCGACAGAATATTACATAAATGGCTTTTCAACGAGCCTACCTTATGAGGTGCAAGTGCAGATGCTCCGCTCTGTAAAGGGTTTTGAAAATGCAAAAATCGTAAGGCATGGATACGCCATAGAGTATGATTATTTCGAGCCAACACAACTAAAACATAGCCTAGAGACAAAAAAAGTAAAAGGGTTATATTTAGCTGGACAGATAAACGGCACGACTGGATACGAGGAAGCCGGCGCTCAGGGGCTAATGGCTGGCATAAATGCAGCGCTCTCGCTTGATAATAAAGAGCCGCTTGTCTTGCGCCGCGATGAGGCGTATATCGGTGTTTTGATCGATGATCTTGTCACAAAAGGGACAAAAGAGCCATATAGGATGTTTACGAGTAGAGCGGAGTACCGCTTACTTTTGCGTGAGGAAAATGCCATTTTAAGGCTTGGTGGATATGGCCATGAGCTTGGGCTGCTTGATGATGAGACTTTTGAAGAGATCGAGACTATAAGAAGAAATTTAAAAGAGGGGCTTGCTTACCTTAACAATACTCAAATTACGCCGAGCAAGCAAAATTTAGAGCTTTTAGCTAGCCTTGATGAAGAGCCAATAAGCCAAAATGTGAGCCTTCAAAAGATTGTTGCACGCAAGAGCTTTACGGCTGAGAAACTAAGAAAGCTTGATCAGAAATTTACAAATTTAGATGATGCGAGTGTGGATCAAATTTTAACCGAGTGCAAGTATCAGCACTACATAAATGAGCAAAAAAATCAAATAGAAAAAATGAAAGATATGATGGATGTGAAAATTCCTGAAAATTTTGACTTTAGAGGTGTGAGTGGTCTTAGTAATGAAGTGGTCGAAAAGCTTGAGAAATTTGCACCGCTGACACTTTTTGCTGCAAGTGAAATTTCAGGTATTACGCCAGCTGCGATTGATATCTTACATATTTATATAAAGATGAATGAGAAAAAGCTTGGCTGATTTTGATTTTTGGTTTAGTTCAAAAAGCCATAAAGCTTAAAAATTTTTATCTTAAAATCAAGATTTACATTTAAGTTAAAATTAACATTATTTTTGCAGATTATATTTAGAAATTATACTTTTTTAATTTTTTGAGAGTATAATCGTTAAGAATTTATTTATAGAAAGGAATTTAATGTCAGTAAAGCAAGAAAGACGTAGCTTTATAGGCCTTGCGTTTGGTGCTGTGGCAGCTGTCGGCGGCGCTATGTCACTAGTGGCTGTTAAAAAGACTTGGGATCCACTTCCAAGTGTAAAAGCTGCTGGTTTCACAACAGTTGATCTAAGTCCGATCAAAGATGGAGAAATGAGGCAGGTTGAGTGGCGTAAAAAGCCTATTTTCATCCTCAAAAAAAGTCCTGATATGGCTAAAAATGACAAAAGAGATGTTGTTGTAGGGGATGCTAGATATGTAGTTCTTATCGGACTTTGCACGCATCTTGGCTGTATACCTGAGTATAAAGCAAGCAAGCAAATGTTTGTATGTGCCTGTCATGGCGGCGAATTTAATGCCGACGGAATGCAAACATATGGACCTCCTCCAAGACCACTTGATATACCACCATTTAAGATCGATGGAACCAAGCTAGTTCTAGGCGAAACAAGCCCAGAATACGAAAAATTAGTAGCAAAAGCTTAGGAGGATAGCAATGTCTTTAGCTCATAAATCAACTGGCGTTATTGACTGGCTTGATCAACGCCTAGCTTTTACAAAACTTATGAAGGTTCTAGTTAGCGAATACTGGATTCCAAAAAATATAAATTTCCTTTGGGCAATGGGCGTTATTTTAACAACGCTTTTTATGCTCTTAATTGTTACTGGTTTTTTACTTTTAATGTATTACAAACCAGATGTAAATTTGGCATTTGATAGTGTAAATTATACTATCATGCAAGAGGTCGAGTATGGCTGGCTTTGGCGTCACATTCACGCAGTTTCAGCTTCTACGATATTTCTTATTATGTATATTCACTTGCTTACTGGACTTTACTATGGTTCATACAAAAGAGGCAGAGAGGTCATTTGGATAAGTGGTATGGTGCTATTTATCTGTTTTTCAGCAGAGGCATTTAGTGGTTATATGCTTCCATGGGGACAGATGAGCTACTGGGCGGCAACTGTTATCACTCAGCTTTTTGGCGGTGTACCAGTTATCGGCGATGCTTTAGTTGAGTGGATTAGAGGTGATTACGCAGTTGGCGACTCAACACTTACTAGATTTTTTATGCTTCATGTTTGTTTATTGCCACTTGTAACGATAGCTGTTTTGGTTATTCACTTCTACTCTTTAAGAGTTCCACACGTTAATAACCTAACAAGCGAAGATATAGACTTTGAAGTAGAGGCACAAGAGTATCTACACGGCGATAGAGCGAAATCTAAAGTTATACCATTTTGGCCAGGATTTTTGGCAAAAGACTTTATGTATGTATCATTCTTTATGATATTTGTCATCTATCTTGTTTGCTATCACTTCAACTTTGCAATGGACCCTATCAACTTTGAGCCAGCAAATCCACTAAAAACCCCACCACATATCTATCCAGAGTGGTATTTCTTGTGGCAATATGAAATTTTACGTGGCTTCTTCTTTGATATCGCTGGAATTTCAGCTTACAACATCGGTCTTATCGCGTTTGCGTTTGCAGGTGTTGCATTTATGCTTATACCTCTTCTTGATAGAAGCGACCTTGTAGCTCCAGCTCACAAAAGACCACTATTTTTTATATGGTTTTGGGTCTTAGTTGTTGATCTTATCGTTTTATCTATATATGGTAAGCTCCCAACAGGTGGTTATAATGACTGGATAGGATTTTATTCATCATTGCTATTCTTGTTCTTATTTATAATTGCGTTGCCAGTTATAACAATACTTGAAAGAAAAAGGGACTAATCATGAAAGAGTTTAAAATTTTTGCCATTGTTGTTATTCTTTCAGGTGTTTTATATTGGGGTATCGAGCCTTATGCTCACACAAAGCTTCACCCTCATACTGCAAATGCTGAGTATAACTTCTCAAAAGAAGATACTGACTATGCAAAGCACTTTTTAGAGCAAAAAAAGACAGCACTTGAGACTGCTAAGGCTAGTGGAAATAAGGCAAGTATAGACGCGGCTACAAAAGATGTAGAAGTAGCACAAAAAATTCTTGATGACTATACAGCATTTTGGAATGACATTAACTCTATCGATCTTACAAAAGGTGACGCTACAAAGGGTGCTGATACTTTTGTAGCAGCAGGATGTACAGGATGCCACGGCATCGAAGCAGCTGACATGCCAGCTAGTATGGACGCTGAGACAGCTAGTCAAAGCTTTGGCGTAGTGCCACCAGATCTTAGCACAGCTGGTAAAATTTATGACGAGAGATTTTTAGCTGCACTCATCAAAAATCCAACTATGGCTGTAAAACTATCTCATAAATTTAACGACGAGCATCTTTATCCGATGACTGCATTTATGGGTGCTGGCGGCGATATAAACGCTGAGGTTGCTGACATAGTTGCTTATCTTAAAAAAGTATCAGCTGACGCGGATGCAAAGAGCAAGATCACCGAAGAAAAGGTATTTGCTGATGCATGTCAAAGATGCCACGATATGAAGTATGATAAAAAATATACTCTTGGCAACAAAGTAAGCCTTGCTGCTTATATGGGCTCAAACCCACCTGATCTATCTATGATGATTCGTTCAAAAGGTGATGAGTATTTACATAAATTTATAAACGATACTCAAAAGATGCTACCAGGTACCGCAATGCCAAGAGTTGGTTTAAATAAAGCCGCTGAAGACGACGTGGTAGCTTATATCCAAAAAGTAGGTGACAAGAAGAAGGCTGAGCGCGAGAGCACAGGACTTTATGTAATGATCTACTTCTTTATATTAGGAATTTTTGCTTGGCTTTGGAAACGCAAAGTTTGGAGCGAACTCCACTAAAATTTAAGAGCCTCTTTGGCTCTTAAATCCTCTCTAGTAAATTTATATATAAATAGGTATTCTTTAAATTTATTCTTTTACAAAATTTAATCAAGCAGTCTTGCAAATTTTAAAATCTTATTCACTCGCCTTAGCAGACTACTAAACTTAGGCTGCACTACGTTTAGCACTAAATTTAGAGCCTTGATATGCTCGCTCATAAATTTTAAAATTTACCTGACGCTTGCTTGATGTAAAATGCATGCGGCGCAAAGCGCTATCGCATGCTCTCTAACGTGCGAGAGGTTTTTACTTCGACTTCGTTTCGTAACTGCAAGCAGACAGGGGATTTAAAAAGAGAGGATAAGGGTACGGCTTCGTAATTCAAGTCCCCTTGTCTCCACCTTGAATAAAGTTTTTAATTTAAAGTCTATATTTTTAAAAATAGAAATTTACTATTTTGCAAATTTTAAAACTTTCATTCACTTGCAAGAATTGACTACTGATCTAGGTTTAGCAAGGCTTGCCACTAAAATCGGAGCCGAAATTACTCATTTATGAAATTTTAAATTTGTCTAAGATCCTGAAAATAGCAGCATACCAATGCCGCCATGTAAGCTATGAATACACAAGCGTTTTGGTAAAAATAGAAATATATCTGAGTTTTAACGGTCGCTATTTAAATAAATTTATTTTAAGCAAATCACTCACCAAAACCCACCAAATTTCACAAAAATAGTAAAATTCAGCTCCGCCACCAAGTCTGTTTTAAACTAAATTTCCTTGGCGATCTTGCTCATTTTATTGAGCAGTTTTTCACGTTCATTTGGCTTTAGGTTGCCGTATTGAAGCTTTGTTATCATCTGCATGAAGTCAAATTGTTTAAACATTTGCGCATCACTTTTTAGCTCTTTTTCTAGCTGTTTATAAATTTTTTCAGTCTCTTTATTTGCTTTTTCTAAATTTTGTAAAAAGCTTCCAGTTGCACTCATATCAAGATCGTTTTTTGCAGCTTTATCGATGACATTTTTTAGATTTGCTAAATTTTCAGAAATTTTCATCTACGCTTCCTTTTGGATTTTAAAATTTATAGCAAATTTTATTCCTAAATTTTCTCCCACCACTTTTTTCTAGGCGGATTTTGGGTAGTGAAAACTTCTCCGATCATCGGCGTTGCGTAGTTTAGCTCAAGGTTTGTCGCTGCCTTTTCAAAACGCTTGATCGGCTCACCCCAAGCGTGATAAGATAGATCAAATTTGCCCCAGTGCACCGGCACACCAAGCCTTGCACCAAGATCTTTTAGCGCTTGCGCTGACTCCTCTGGCTTCATATGCACGTAAGGCCAGCCATCGCCGTAAGCACCATTTTCGATAAAAACTAGATCAAAGGCACCAAATTTCTCATTTATCATCTTAAAATGCTTGCCGTATCCGCCATCTCCGCTAAAATAAAAGCTAAAGCCAGCCTCTTCAACCGCCCAGCCACCCCAAAGCGTCGTATTTCTTTTAAATGTGCGCCCACTAAAGTGCCTTGAAGGACAAAACGTAAAGTTTAAATTTCCTATTTTTTGCTCACCAAACCATTCAAACTCATAAATTTTGTCTTCATCAACGCCCCATCTTACAAGATGAGCTTTTACACCAAGTGGCACTAGAAATTTGCAAATTCTATCTTTTAGCTCAAGTATCGTTTTATGATCAAGATGATCGTAGTGATCGTGCGAGATGAGGGCGACATCGATCACATCTGGGTAGTCACTAGCGGTGATAGCATGCTCGTAGGCAAAGGGCTTACCGCCAATTGGCAGTGGAAATGCTCGGTGCAAAACTGGATCTGTGATGATAGTTTTGTCATCAAGCTTGCATATGAGGCTAACGTGCCCAAGCCAGATAAACTCGCCATTTTTGAGCGCATTTGCGTCAAATTTTAAATTTGGTAAAGGCTTAGTTGGTAGCTTACCTTTTGGTGGAAAAAGTGCTTGGCGGACGAAATTTAGCATAGATGCTTGCGGATTATTCTTTACCATATCAATAGTGGGCTCTAAATTTATAAAAACTTTGCCGTTAAAATTTGGCGAAGATTCTATCAGCTTTTGGCTTTTAATATCTGGCACGCCACCAAAAACTGGGGCAAATCTCATAAATACAAAAACTGCAACAATAAGCAAAAGTATAACTATAAAAATTCCCATAAAAAGCCTTTTAAATTTAAAGGTCGGATTATATTTTAGATTTTTAAATTTCAGTTTTATTTAATTAACCCGAGCTTAAATAATTAACTTGTAAATTTAAACTTAATTAAGATATTTTTACTCTTTATAGGAAAATTTTATTAATAAATATTATCCTTTAGCAAATAAACATACCTAAAAATCGATATTAAGTAGATAATCTTAAAGATATATAAAATAAAAATTTAATTCTAAAAATACAAAATTTGTCAGATAGATGACGGAATTTATTCATTGTAAGTTATAGAATTATTACAAAAATTAGGAAGGAGCGTTTGAGATGTTAAATAAAAATTTAACTATCTCTATTTTGGTGACTAACCATCACTTTAAAAGTGAGCAGGGCAGTTTAGCCTTGTTTAATGGGAGGAATTTATGAAAAAACATAAATTTGTGATTGCCGATTATAAACGCTGTATAGGATGTGCAACCTGCATGGCTGCATGTTTTAAGAGCGCTTATGAGCGCGGCAAGCTGTCACGTGCAAGGCTAAGTGTGCTAAGAGAAGCTACTGGCGTTATGCCAACTCAGTGCAGACAATGCGACGATGGTCCTTGTGCGAATGTGTGTCCAACTGGAGCATTGCGATTTAATGATAATTGCATCGAGCTTCACGAGGAAATTTGTATAGGTTGCAAGATGTGCACGATCGCTTGCCCTTATGGTGCGATAAGCTCAAGTGCAGAGCTTATGCCTTCAGTAAATTACGCTGTCGAGCCAAAATACTATCTTGAAGTAGAGTCACAATCAGGCGCAAAAAACATCGCAGTAAAATGTGATATGTGCTTTGGCCGTGAAAATGGACCAGCTTGCGTTGATGTCTGTCCGACGAGTGCTCTTGTTATGATAGATCCAGAAGAGGGCAAACATAAGCTTGGCAAGAGGATAGACTACGATGCAGCGAATAAATTTGCTACTAAAATTTTAAACGGACAAGGAGCATAAGATGACTACGGTTTATATGCTATTTCTTGTAAGTGCCGTCGTTAGTATCTTGCTCTACTGCGCTCCAAAAGCCGCTGTTAAAGTTGGTTTTGGACTAAGTGCTATAAGCTGCTTTTATGCGATGTGTCACTTTGTTGCAAATATGGGAGTAAGTGATAGCTTTGCTCTTATGGATGGCTTTTTGTATTCGCCAAAATTTGCACTAAATCCACTTGGAAATTTCTTCAGCTTTGTCGTTGTTTTCATCGGATTTGCAAGTAGTGTTTATGGTATGAGCTATGCAGAAGAGTACATAAAAAAAGCAAATGTTGGTGTGTTTGCATGTTTGTTTAACACATTCATCCTTTCAATGCTTCTAGTAATCAGCGCTGACAATGTATTTTGCTTTGTTGTTTTATGGGAGCTTATGACTCTTGTATCATCATTTCTTATCATCGTCAATGACGGTAAAAATACACTTAAAGCGGTTATGGTATATCTTGGTATCGCACAAATCGGTGCATTTTGTATAACCTGTGGCTTGCTTATCACAGCTTACTATGCAGGAAGCTTTGAATTTAGCGCATTTATGGGTGTTAAGATGCCATTTGGCGCTTCTGCTGCTGTATTTATACTATTCTTGGTCGGCTTTGGTAGTAAAGCTGGTATGTGGCCATTCCACGTTTGGCTTCCACAAGCTCACCCAGCAGCACCATCAAACGTTTCAGCACTTATGTCAGGCGTTATGATTAAAGTTGCTCTATTTACATTAGTTAAATTTACACTTTACTTGCCACTTAGCACATATTTTGGACTTACTATACTTGCTCTTGGTGCAGCTAGCTCACTATTTGGTGTTTTATACGCTCTTTGCCAACACGACTTCAAAGCTTTGCTTGCTTATCACTCAGTTGAGAATATAGGTATCATCTTGCTAGGTCTTGGCACAGGAATTTACGGCGTTGCAGCTGGAAATTTAACACTTGCAGCAGTAGGTTTTCTAGCAGGTTGCTACCACGTAGTTAACCACGCTATATTTAAAGGTCTGCTTTTCCTTTGCGCTGGTTCAGTTATCCACGCTACTCATACACAAAATATGGACATCCTTGGTGGTCTTGCTAAAAAGATGCCATGGACAAGCCTTGGTATGTTTATAGGTATCATGGGTATCGCAGCCTTGCCTCCAGTAAATGGCTTTGTTTCAGAGTGGTTTACATATCAAGGTATGCTTCAAGGTGCAATGGGCGAGGGAACATTAGTTAGATATGCATTTACACTTGGTGTCGTAGCTCTTGCACTAACAGGCGTTTTGGTCGGTATGCACCTCAAACTTTACGCTGTTATCTTTGCAGGTACTCCAAGAGATCAAAAAATTTGGGAAAATGCTAAAGAGAGTCCAATAGGTATGGTTCTTGGTATGATCATCCTAATGATAGGATGTGTGGGCTTTGGTCTTGGCGCAAACTACATAGTTGATTACATTATGCAAGCTGTAAATTCTATCGCTATAAGCGACTATAAAGCTAGTCTTGGTGCTATAAACGTAACTTCACCAATAGGCAGTATGATCTCAACTCCACTAATTGCTTTGGTTCTTTGCTCAACCATGATTTTGCCATTTATTATCCTTGCTGTTATGAAAGCAAACAGAGATAAACCACGCGAGACTGATCCTTGGGCATGTGGCTTTAAATATAGCTCACGTATGCAAATGACAGGTGGCCCATTTACAGGTGATCTTAGAAAGATCATGCAATGGCTATTTAGAGCTGATAAAAAGATCGTTACTAGAAATTATTTTGACGCGGTTGAATATCACAACCATCCAAAAGATATCTGGTGGGGAATGTTTTATGAGCCAGTCATCAAATGGTGTATGAAATTTGCTGATAAATTAGGCATCGTTCAAAGCGGATATACAAACGTTTATACGCTTTATATCCTAATTTATCTTTGTGCCATACTTGCTGTGGGCTACTTTTTAGTTTAGGAGACGAAAATGCAAACTATACTTTTAATGATATTTCAAGTAGTCGTTATCGTTTTGGTAGCTCCTTTGTTTGATGGTATGGCAAGAAAACTAAGGGCTAAACTTCAATCAAAACAAGGTAGCGATTTCTTTCAAACATATCGCGACATTATAAAACTATTTAGAAGAGGAAGAACCGTCCCTGAGTGCTCACACTGGGTATTTAGATGGGCTCCGTTTTTCCTTTTTGCAACTTCAGCTGCAGTACTAGCTGCTATACCTATAACATATAGCAAGGATACTGTTTTTGGAGCGTATTCAGATATATTTGTGATCCTTTATCTTGGCGCATTGCTTAGATTTGTATTTGGTGCAGCTTCAATGGATAGCGGCAACCCATTTGCAGCAACAGGCGGCGGCAGGGAGCAAATGCTGGGCGTATATGTTGAGCCAGTCATGATCATGTGTCTAATCGTCGTAATGCTTGCAGCTAAAACATCAAATTTAATTGAGATCCAAGAGATGGTAAAAACTGGCGTTATCGGATATCAAATCCCAAGTTTTGCCGTAGCTTCTATCGCATTTTTATGGTGCATGTATGTTGAGACTGGCAGAAAACCATTTGACGTAGCTGAAGCAGAACAAGAGCTTCAAGAGGGCTTACTTGGCGAGTACGCAGGTAGCGACCTTGGTTTAGTTCAAGCATCACTTATATTAAAACAGTTTGCTATGATCGGACTTTTCCTAACTATATTTGAGCCATGGAATTTTAGCAATCCTTTCTTAGCTATCATCGTTTTTGTGATAAAAACTGGAGTATTTTACGTAGCAGCTGTCTTTATAGACAACTTTGGCCCACGCTTTAAAATGACTTCATCTTTACGCAAGAATGCGCTTGGTGCACTTACTATCTCGTTTGTTGCACTAACACTTTATGTAGTAGGAGTGTGAGATGCAAACACTTGATATTTTAGCCATTTGCATGATCGTAACTTCGCTTGCGGTTTTTGGTCTTAGAAATTTAAAGCTATCTATCATCGCTTATGCGGTTGAGACATTGCTTTTAGTTAGCATATTTTTCTTATTATCTGAAAAATTTAATGCCGAACAGCTCACAACTTGGGCGATCGTTGCGTTCTTTACCAAAGTTATTTTTGTACCAGCTATCTTATTCTGGCTTGTTAAAAAGCTAGGTGTAGTTAGCGAAGATGAGCCAGTTGGTGGATTTTTTGTAAGCCCTGTTATCGCTATGGGATTTTCTCTAGCTCTTTCAATGAGTATCCACCCTATATTTTTAAAATTCTCTCTTATCAAAGAAGAGATCATGCTAATAGCTGCTGGAACAGTCTTTATGATGGGAATTTTTGGCTTCATGCTAAGAAACTCATTTATAAAACAAATTCTAGCTTACTGCTTATTTGAAAACGGTATCCACCTAAGCCTTGCTCTAATGGCTTATAACTCACATGAGTTAGTTGAGCTTGGAATTTTAACAGATGCGATATTTGCCGTTATCATCATGAGCATTCTAGCGATTAGATTTTATAAAGCTTATGATAGCTTAGATACTTCTAAAGCTTCAAATTTAAGGGGTTAGAGATGGATAGTTTAGCTTTAATACTTATCTTACCGCTCCTTGGTGCTTTGGTCTTGTTTTTGAGTCCTAAAAATTATGCGGTATTAAGCGGACTTCACGTTTTGTTTTCTGCTGCGACATCGGTGGCTTTACTTAACAATGTTCTTAAAGTCTTAAGTAGCGGAACTTTTTATAGTTTTGATAAATTTTTGTTTTTAGATAGCTTAGGCTGTGTTTTCTTGGTGCTTATCGCTGTAACTGGATTTATAGTAAATTTCTACTCTATCCACTACATGAGATGGGAGCTTGAAGATGGACACATCCACTTAAGTGATCTTAAAAAATATTATGCACTAAGCCATGTATTTATCTTTACAATGACTTTAAGCGTTATTTGCAATAACGTTGCGTTTATGTGGGCAGCTATCGAGGCTACAACTCTTGCTTCAGTATTTTTGGTCGCTATCCACAAAGATCAAAAATCAACAGAGAGTGGCTATAAATACATCGTTCTTTGCTCAATCGGCCTAGCATTTGCACTTTATGCGACTGTTCTTTTATACTCAGCTACATTTAGCACTCTAGGAGATGGCGAAGCTTCTATGCTATTTTCAAGCATAATGGCAAATGCTAAAAATTTAAACCCAGATGCAGCAAAGCTTATCTTTGTATTTGCGCTAATTGGTTTTGGTACAAAAGCTGGTCTTGCGCCAACTCATACTTGGCTACCAGACGTTCACGCTGAAGGTCCAGCGCCTATCTCAGCTTTGCTTTCAGGTGTGCTTTTAAAATGTGCGATGCTAGCGCTCTTAAGATACTACGCTATCACAGCTCAAGCAGTTGGATTTAGCTTTGTTGAGGGCATAATGATCGTTTCAGGAACTATCACACTCTTTGTAGCGGGATTTTTCCTAATCAGACAACACAACGTAAAAAGAATGTTTGCATACCACTCAATCGTTCACATGGGTGTTATCGCATTTGCACTTGGTGTTGGCGGTAAATTTGGTCTATTTGCAGCGATATTCCACTGCTTAGCTCACAGCTTCACAAAAGCTTTGGCATTTTGCTCAACAGGCAATATCGCAAGAATTTATGGCCACAAAGATATGAGTAAGATGGGCGGCATGGTTAAGATCGCACCGATCACCACTATAATGTTTGGCGCGGCTGTTTGCTCACTAGTTGGTG
This sequence comes from Campylobacter concisus, assembly GCF_001298465.1. Classification (NCBI taxonomy): domain Bacteria; kingdom Pseudomonadati; phylum Campylobacterota; class Epsilonproteobacteria; order Campylobacterales; family Campylobacteraceae; genus Campylobacter; species Campylobacter concisus. The sequence goes on along the minus strand of NZ_CP012541.1, from coordinate 1,587,099 downwards.
TTCCAGCATTTGCTATATTTGTTAGTGAATATAACGTCTTTGTAGGAGCTATCACAAGCGGTCAATACATCGCAGTTGCGCTATTTGCTATTGCACTTGCAGTTATTTTCATAGCTGACTTTGCGCACTTTAACATGGCAAGCTTTGGCGAGCCAAAAAGTGTGGTTGTTCATAATAAAGAGATGAGTTTGTTAGAGAATTTACCTCTTATAGCACTTTGTGCCCTTATCATAATCTTTGGCGTATGGCACGTAGATAGCTTTTATACGCTAGTAGATAACGGTGTTAATATAATGATGGGAGCTTTAAAATGAGAGGCGATAAATTTGTTGAAATCCTAAAAAACAAGGTAAAAATTTTAGAAGTAACTCGTCAAGCAGACGATCAGATCACAGTTTTGGTTGATAGAAATGATCTTCCACTAGCTGTTAAAACGCTTTATTATGATATTGGCGGCTTCATAAGCACAATGATACCAAACGACGAGCGCCAGATAAATGGCAGCTTTGCGCTTTACTATGCTATCTCAATGGAAGGTAGCAAGATGACTGAAGCGGACGACTTTGCAGCTGAGGATAAGTGCTTTATCACAGTTAAAACTCTTATCCCAGGAAGCGATCCGACATTCCCATCTGTTACTCCACTAGTGCCAGCTTGTGTTTGGTACGAAAGAGAAGCTTATGATATGTTTGGTCTAGTGGCTGAAGGTTTGCCTGATAAAAGGCGTCTAGTTTTAAGTGATGACTGGCCAGACGGACTTCACCCACTTAGAAAAGATGCGATGGATTATCGCTACCGCCCTGATCCGGTTGATCACAGAGATGAGCCTGATGCGGAGTTTTTGTTCCCAACAGGCGATGCAGTAGTTGATGTGCCACTTGGACCACTGCATATTACTTCAGATGAGCCAGGTCACTTTAGACTTTTCTGTGACGGCGACGAGATCATCGATGCTGACTACCGCTTGTTCTATCAACACCGCGGTATGGAAAAGCTAGCTGAAAACAGAATGAACTATGATCAAATGGGCTATCTTGCAGAGAGAGTTTGTGGAATTTGCGGTTATGCTCACGCTATTGCTTGTATTGAAGCGGCAGAAAAAGCTATCAAACTTGAAATTCCACTAAGAGCTCAAGCTATACGCGTCATCTGTCTTGAGATCGAGCGTCTTCACAGCCACCTTTTAAATATCGGTCTAGCTTGTGAGGTCACTGGTAACTATAATGCGTTTATGCACATCTTTAGGGTTCGTGAGTACTCTATGGAGCTAGCCCAACTTGTAACTGGCGGACGTAAAACATACGGCAACGTCGTTATGGGTGGCTTAAGACGTGATATGACAAACCAAGAGATCAAAAAGGGTATCGAGATCATAAATAAACTTGACGTTCAAATTTCAGAAATTTGGGACGCAGTTATGGAGGATAAACGCCAAATCGGACGCTGGAAAGGTGTGGGTATCTTAGACCGTCAAATAGCACGTGACTTTAGCCCAGTTGGTCCAAATATGAGAGGCTCTGGCTTTAAACGTGATAACCGCTACGATCATCCATACGATTTCTTTAAACAGATAGAATTTGAAGTAGCAGTTGAGCATGGTTGCGACGTTTTTGCTCGCGAGATGGTTAGATATAAAGAGCTAAAAAGCTCTATCCACATCATCCGCCAATGCTTTGAGCTAATGCCTCAAACTCCGATCATGATCGATCCTGTGACTATGATCAAACCTGAAAATTTTGCACTTGGTCATGATGAAGCACCACGTGGCGAGAATGTCCACTGGATCATGCAAGGTAGTGCTCAAAAAGTATATCGCTGGAGATGTAGGGCTGCAACATATAACAACTGGCCAAGCCTAAGGTATCAATTTAGAGGAAACAACATAAGTGATGCTGCACTTATCGTTTGCTCACTTGACCCTTGCTACTCATGTACAGAGCGTGTTACATTAGTCGATGTAAGGACTAAAAAGAGCAAAATTTTAACAGAGAAAGACCTTAAAAAATTCTGTCAAGATGGCGGGGTTAGTAAGAAGGATTTAAGATGATGAAGTTATTTGACATCACAGAAAAATATGGAAAAGCGACATACGCCTATCCATTTGAGCCATATATTGTTCCTGAAAATTTCCGTGGTCAGCCAAACTATACATACGATCTTTGCATAGGTTGTGCAGCTTGCGGTATCGCTTGTCCTAGTAACGCGATAGAGCTTAAGATGAACGAGGAGCAAACAAAGCTTGTTTGGGAATTTGACTGCGGACGCTGCATATTTTGCGGACGTTGCGATGAGGTTTGCCCAACTGGAGCTGTAAGACTTAGCGATAGCTTTGAGCTTGCGGTTAAATTTGACAAGAGCGCTCTTATACAAAGGGGCGAGCTTGAGATGCAAACTTGCAAATGCTGCGGCAAGCCATTTACACCAAAAAGGCTTATAAATTTTACTCTTGAAAAGCTTGGCACTGCAAATTTACTCCCAGGCAGACTTGAAGAGGCAAAAGACTACCTTTATATCTGCCCAGAGTGCAAGAAAAATCAATCTGCTGAGAGGCTAACAAAAGGCATTGAGGAGGCTATAAAATGAGTCTATATCAAGTCCCAGAGGACATAAAAACAGCAAATGATCTAACTGCAAAGCTAGAGCATCTAAAAAATATCAAAAGAAGCTTTAGCGTTTATAGGATCGACTGCGGAAGCTGTAACGGCTGTGAGATAGAAATTTTTGCGGCTATTACACCGATGTGGGACCCTGAGCGCTTTGGCTTTAAGCTTGTGGCAAACCCAAGACACGCTGATATTTTACTTTGCACCGGTCCTGTAACAAGACAGATGTATTATCCGCTTCTTCGTGCTTATGAGGCGACTCCAGATCCTAAGATCGTAGTTGCTCTTGGTGCGTGCGGAAGCAGTGGTGGAATTTTCCATGACGCTTATAGCGTTTGGGGTGGCATTGATAAGATAATTCCAGTTGATGTCTATATCCCAGGCTGTCCTCCACATCCAGCAAGCATTATTTACGGCCTTGGAATGGCTCTTGGTATCATCGATCAAAAACTTCATAAAAAAAGCTATGAGGAAGATAACACATTGCCACCTTCAGTTGAGAAGTCGGTCATAGGCGATATCTTGTTTGAGCGTGACTTGCAAGCTGAAAGTAGAAGGCTAATGAGCTATATCTTTGGTAGAATCCTTTTTGAAAAATATATGAATGCTATCAAATGTTCAAAAGATGTCCATGACCCAAGCATTTCAAGAGAGGCTGTGCTTACAGCTATTAAAAAAGAGGAAGATCCTAGATATGCCGAGTGCATGGGGCTTTTGCATAATGATGTCTATCTAAAATATGCAAAAGCTGATAAAAGCTTTGCGATAGACGTTGATAGCGAGGTTTGGAGTAAGAGATGATACAAGTTTATAAGCTTACAAAAAGGCATATGGACGACAACGATAAGCTTCCACGCGAGCTAAAGGAGATAAAAATTTTCTCCACTTGCGTGGGACATGGCGTTGGCACGATAGACTTTAGCGAGAAAATTTTAGAGCTAAGCGATGAGGAATTTGACGAGATGATCAAAAACTCAGGCGAATACGTGAAATTTAAGATCGGAAATTTAAGCAAATATTTTGAAGTTGAAATTTTTGCCGAGCATATCGCTAAACTCTTGCCACAGCTTTGTGAGTGTAAGCTTAAAGAAATTTTGGCAAATTTAAAAGAAGGATATATCGTGCTTAGGAAGGACTTTTGATGAAAAAGGCCATCCTTTGCATCGGTAATCCTATGCGTGGCGATGATGATGTGGGTAATGAAGTAGGTCGCATTGTAGAAGCTGAGCTAAAAGAGTGGAAGGTCTTTTTTGGGCAAGATGTGCCTGAGAATGAATTTTCGGCCATTAGAGAATTTGCGCCTGATATCTTGATAGTAGTTGATGCGATGAGCGGCTTTGATGAGGATAAGATAGAGTTTTTTGACCTAAGTGACGATAGGGACTACATCTACTCAACCCACAATCTCCCAACGCCAGTACTTTTAAGCTATTTGCGTAAAATTTGTCCAAAGACGCTTTTTCTTGGCATTAGCGTCTTGCTTGAAAATGTCCTTGATTTTGAAGAGGGTCTAAGCGAGCAGGCTAAAAAAAGTGCCAGAAAAGCTTTTTTGAGAATTGTAGAGATTGATAAAAATTTAGTCGGTTAAATTTAGTAAATAGCTAAATTTAGTCTTTTTGGTTACTAAAGACAAAATTTTACTTTTAATCGCAAGCAGTGATTTGACTTTAGTAATTTTGCAAAGTGTTAAACTTTGGTCGCAAAGATGAGCCTGGCTCATGTGCGAGATTGAAAATAAAAAGGAGAATGTGATGTTAAATCCGGCAGAAACCGCTCAAGCGGTCTCAAGCTCTATGGAGCATAAGGCTCATATGCCACTTACTAGTATTATCTTCCTTGCTATCATGGCTGGAGCTGCTATTGCTATGGGTGATATTTTTTGGGCTCACTCAACAGTTGGTATGGCTGAAAACCAGTCTATAGGTCTTTCAAATTTTATCGGTGGTATCACATTTAGTTGTGGTCTTATGATGGTTGTTTTTTATGGCGGTCACCTCTTTACAAGCTCTGTTTTAAGCGGTGTTAGCGCATATGAAGGCAAGCTAAAACTAGGACAGACTATTGGATACTGGGCTATCGTTTGGATATTTAACTTTGTTGGCGGTGCATTGATTGCATATATGTACTACTATTCAGGCTTGCCACTAAAGTATGATGGCTACATATTACAACACTTCGTGCCGGCTGCTATTGGTAAGATCACAGCACCATTTCACGAGCTATTTATCCGCGGTATCTTTTGTAACGTCTTTGTTTGTATGTCTATTTGGACTGCGACAAGTGAGAGCAATCTATCTGGTAAATTCTTTGCCATTATGTGGATGATCGGCGCGTTTGTAGCTTGCTCTATGGAGCACTGCGTTGCAAATATGTTCATCATAACTGAAGCCATCATCTCAAAAGCTCACTATATAGCAGCAAGCGGCGGAGATATCACTGCTGCGGCTGCGACTCTGGGACATGGCATCACGGCTGAAAAACTAGAAGTTTTAAACTGGGGAAATTTCATCGGTAAAAACTTAGTTCCGGTTACACTTGGTAATATCTGCGGCGGACTTTTCTTTGTTGGTTTAGTTGGCTTCATGGCTAATAAATTTGAGATGAAGAAAAAAGCTTAAAAATTTTAGTCTTTGCTTCTTGGCAAAGACTAATCTTTTAAAATTGCTCTTTTTGCTAGCAATTATCTTTTTTATTAAAAATTTTTGATTTTTAATTTGTGTAGCTTTCAAGTTTTTCGTAATCTATGATCAAAAACTCATGTGGCGTTATTTTTCTTATAATGTCATCTTTTATAAGCTCATTAAATGCAGTTGAGGCACTTTGTCTTTTAAGCCCTACGAAGCTTGATAGCACTTTTAAAGAAAATGGCAAAAAGACATAATGATAGCCATTTTGTTTTAGATCCTGTTCGCGTGCTAACTCGATCAAAAAATTTGCAATCCTGCCTTTCGCATCTTCAAAAAGTATGGATTTTATTATCTGACGTTGCACGATGATAGCATTTAGCACCGCTTTTAAAATTTCATCTACTACTTTTATATTTGATAAAATTTCACCTATCTTACTTAAGCTTATGGAGTAAATTTTGGCATCTTCTAAAATTTCAAAAGCACAATTATCATCAAGAACAGCGATGTTGTTTGCCTCTAAGCGGTAGAGGATAAATTCTTCCCCGTCTTCAAAAAATGAAAGTTTTGCACAGCCACTTTTTAAGAAAATGATTTCAATCTCTTCTGCGTAAATGATGCTTGTTTTTGGAAGGTTTTTATACTCAAATTTGTCAAGCTCGGATTGAGTTAGGATATCTAAAATTTGTGTTTGCAAAAGGCCTAAACGTGACTTTTTCATGATTCTCCCAAAAGTAGTTTCGGATTTTATCTTAGAAAGTATTTAATCAAGTTGAAATTTTTGCCTTTTAATTTTTAAATTTCAATAATTTTTAAAAATAGTATTAATTTTTAAAAGAAGGTTGCATAAAATGCAACCAAATTTTTAAAATCCGTGAAGTTTTTTTAGATTTTCATCTATAGGTTTTTTATGTCCATCTTTTGTCACACTGACGTAGGTTGCGATGGCGCTTGTGACATGTATAGTCTCTCTAAAACCACCGTCATTTAGCCTCAGCGCAGTTACTTCTATCTGTGTTGTTATTGATGTTTTGCCAACTGCGATGATCTTTGCGTAGCAGCTTAGCACATCGCCAACAAAGACAGGTTGCTTGAAAATGATCTCTTTCATAGAAATGGTCACAACACGTTCAGGAGAAATTTCTCTAGCAGCCTGAGCACCTGCAAGATCGATCTGACTCATTATCCAGCCACCAAAGATATTTCCAGCCGAGTTTGTGTCCTTTGGCAACATAACTTGTTTGATACGTGGCTCACCAAAATCCTTTAAAATATCCATTTTTTGCCTTTTAGATGTTAAAATTTTTGGTTGATTGTAGCAAATTTTAAGGCTTTATGCTAAAATCTTGCAACTTCAGGGGATAAAAATATGAATGATTTTAAAAGATTAAACGAACTTACAAAAGAGCAAAAAAATAAGTTAAATGCTATTTATAAAAATTTAGACGATGATATCATAAACGAGGCTGTTAAAATTTGTGGCCTTGCTGGCACACCAAGTCAGAAACTAGCCCTTGCAAGAAGGATAGTAGATCTTAAAGTAGATCCGCTTCAAAATGAGCTAAAAAAGCTAAATTTAGGCGAGGACGAGCAAAAAAACGTACTAAATTTAATGTATGTCTACGTTAGAAATTTATATGAAAATCTGCACGCCAAGCTTTTAGAAAAGGCCAAAGAAGAGGAAATTTTAGATCAGTTTAATCAAGCTTTTGTGCAGGCTATGCACGAGCTTGGTCTAAGCCTAAATTCGTGGCAAATTTCATGGCAGGATCGTATTATCGACACTACAAACAAAGAATTTGAGGCTAAATTTAAAGATTTAAGCCAGGCAAATGAGTTTATTACTAAAAACGGCTTATTTCAGTGTGACGCTAACGGCGTAAGGGCTGATAGAACGTATGGTGCGGTAGTAAAAGAAGGCGAGAAATTTAGCTTTTTGCCTTACGCACTTGCCTTTAAAGATGAGGTGAGAGAGCTTAAAAGTGTCTTTGCTAAAAATCTTGAAATTTTAAGAAATTTAGCCCAAAATGACGAGCAAAAATCATACATAAAATACCTTGAAAAGCTACAAAATGCCTTTTGCGAAGAGGACAACGCAAAGGTGATAAACGCTTGGCAAGAAGCCGAGATAGCGTGGATGGATGTAAAAGGCGCACTTCAGCCAGGCCATCCACTAGAGTACTACGAGGACGCTTACACGCATGCAGTCGCACTTGAGTGGGACATCAGGCTGGTCGATAGCGAGGGCATAGATGAGCATAATTTTAAAGAGAAAGTGGCAAAAACTTATAAAAGCGTTTGCGAAAAGATAAAATTTGATAACGCTGAGACAAATAGGGCAGTTAGCGAAAATATCGCTAGGACGCAGCTTTATATAAGCGTGCCGATGATCTATTATGGTGCCGAGCTAAATGGACTTTTTAGCGCTCAAGTCGTGCCAAATGATGAGAGTGTGAGTGCAAAATGCGGTAAGAAAATTTTTGCCTTTGTAAATCACGTCTATGAAAGCGCAAAGGCAAAGCCTTTTATGAAGCTTGGGGCTGAAATTTTTAGCAAGGAGTTTTTGGATTTTGGCAGAGAGATTTTATTTTTAAAGCCAAAAATTTGGAAAAAAGTTTATGAAATCTCAACCATTGGCCATGAGTTTGGGCACATCCTCTTTATCGGACTTGATACTGAGATGAGTATGAATAAAAGCGGCGTCTTTAAATTTATTGAGGAGTATAAGGCGACGACTGGCGGGTTAGTAAATTTCTTTTTACACGAAGAGGCGGAGTACAAAATGGCCGTCTTTCATGAGCTAATAGCTCGTGCTGTTGGGCTTATAGCGTGGCGAAAGGTCGATGAGGTTAGGGCGTACTACTGCGAGGGGCTCATACATCTTAGCTTACTTTTTAGGGCTGGAGTGCTTGAGTTTGACGGAAAACTAAGTGTGGACATGAGCGAGCAAGCCTATGCTAAATTTAAAGAAATTTGCCTGCAAAACTACTTCGATCTAGCGCAAACATACGCTAAAAAAGATGATGCGAGCACGTTTTTGGAGAAATTTTGCCAAAAAGATGAGCTAAGCTATCTGCCAAAAGATGAAGAGTGCAAGAAATTTGTTGAGCATTTTTACGCTAGATACGAAGCTATCGGCAACGACGTCGATGAAAGTGGCGAGTGGCAAAGGTGGCAAAGCTTAGCCAAAAAGGAAGAGAAAGATATATAAAGACGGAACATGATAAGTAAAATAAGTAACGAAAATCAAACATCTTTTTTATTTATATCGGTACTTTTTTGTGTGTATGTTGTTAGTTATTTTATTGCTAGTGGTTTTTATGAAGACATAATTACTGCTCTATTTGATTTTATGATCACATTATTTATATTTTTAAAGCTAAAAGAGACAAGAAATTTAAAAACATATTGGATATATATATTACTAGGTCTTACTTGCTGGGTAGTATCAGACACTATGTGGATGCTATATGATAAGGTTGATTTTCTTAAACGATTTCTTTCTAAAGTCAATTTTATACAAATCTCATACGTAGTCTCATATTTTATGTTTGCATTTTCTGCTTTTTATATTTTGATTAAAAATTTGAAAAATTTATTTTTAATGCAAGTATTTGTGGACTCGGTCTCTATTTCTGCAATATATTTTAGCTTTATGTGGTTTATGATTTTTGATAGAAGCTTAACTCAAGTTTTAAGCCAAAAAGATTTTTTTAATCTAAGTTACATTGCCATAGATTTATTTATGTTTTGTACCTCATTTGTTGCGTTTTTTTCACTTAAATTTTCAAAAAGAAGACTATCTATACTTTTATGCTTGATAGCGCTTATTGTAATAAGTGTTTATGATATTTTTACCACTACAATGGATTTTTGGATAGATGAAATATCCTTTTTTGGATATGACATTGTATTTAAGAGTGCATTTTTTATGTTATTTGTTGCCACACTTCATTTAAGAGAGGGCGAGGCAAATCTAAAATTTAGGGCACTTAGAAATGATTTTGATAAAATTTTAATACAAAAGCTATTTGTTTTTGCCGTACTTTTAACGATCATGATCTTGTACTCTTGGAAGATAAATTTGACATGGTTATTTTCTATTTTAGTTACTTTGCTCGCGTACGGGGCATTATCTTATACATTTTCTAATGTTAGAAAGATGGATATTTTAATTAAACGTGAAATACATATCAAAAAAGTGTTAAATAATCAGATAGAAAGTAAAGTAAAAGAGCTTGAAGAGACAAATAGGCACCTACAAAGGATCAGTAAATATGATTATCTAACGAATGCTCTAAATCGCCAGTATTTTATCGCAAGGCTTGAAGAAATGATAAAGTCAAAGGCGCTTGGCGAAAAGATAGATATTTATAGTATTGACATAAACCATTTTAAAGCGATAAATGACTCGTACGGGCACTATATCGGCGATGATGTAATAGCAAAGTTTGCTTTAAACATTGAGTCAATATTGCCACCAAACGATTCCTTATTTGCAAGATCTGGCGGAGATGACTTCATCGTTGTTCTTAAGCAAAACGAAAATGTACATTACAGGGAATTTTTGCACTATCTACTAAAAGCTATTTCAGAGCCAATCGTTATAGATGATTATAAAATTGTACTTGATGCGAAAATAGGGATTAGCTCGACACAAACTAGTGAAATTTTGGCTGATGATTTTATCATGCAATCAGAAGCAGCACTAGAAGCAGCAAAGAAAGATGCATCTGAAAAGTATGTTTTTTATAGTGATATAAAAAGCATGATTCAGGATAGAAACTATATAGAAATATTGCTAAATAGCATAAGCTTTGATGAAGAATTTGAGCTAAAATTTCAGCCCCAGTATCTAATAGAAGGTAAAAAAATAGTAGGAGCAGAGGCTCTTGTTAGGTGGAACTCTCCTATAAAAGGTCCGGTAGATCAATCAAAATTTATCCCAATAGCCGAACAAAGCTCGATTATCAATGCGATAGGAAAATGGGTGGCAAAAAATGCTATAAAACAAATGGCCTTTTGGAATGAGAAATATAATACAAACCTAAAAATAGGCATAAATATCTCACCAAAACAGATTGATAATATAAATTTTGCATCTAAATTTTTAAGCTATATAGATAGATACGGCATCGATCCATCTTGTGTAGATGTTGAGATCACTGAGGCTAGCCTCGTTAATGCCGAAGAGATGATGCAAAGTGCGTTATCTGAGCTTTCAAATAGAGGAATTTGCATATCCATAGATGATTTTGGTGCCGGTTTTTCATCAATGAACTACATCAAAAAATATCCTATGAGTCGCCTAAAGATCGCTAAAGAGCTGATAGATAATATTGCTAAAAATGATATAGATAAAGACGTGGTAAAAAGCGTTATAGCTTTGGCTAAAAATGTGGAGCTAAAGACTATTGCTGAAGGCGTCGAAGATGAAACCCAGCTTGAAATTTTAAGAGAGCTTGGATGCGATGAGGTGCAAGGGTATCTTTGGGGCAAGCCAATGAGTGCAGAGGATTTTGAAAAGCTTATAATAAGCGCTATTTAAGCATACTCTTTGCACTAAAATTTTCAAATTTCAAAATATCTTTATGGCAAAGTTTAGCCAGCTCATTTATCATTTTTGAGCTAGCTTCATCTTTTGGGATTATTAGATGAATCTTTTCTTCTAAAAAAATGATAAAGATATTTTTGAGTTCATAAATTTCACTAACTTCATTTAGGTCAAATTTTTCATTTTCTTTGGGTTCGCTTTCATAATAAGCCAGAAATTTCTCATTTACTTCAAAATTCATTTGCTTTTGAACATCTGAAATTTCAATTCTTTTTAATGCAGCGATACGACTTTTTTTCAAAAAGATTGGATAAAAAACGATCCAAAATATAGCAAAAACAGCTCCGATAATAGTAAAAATTTTACTTTTTAATAACATATCAGCAACAAAACCAGCTATGAGAGCCTCTGTAAATACCATAAAGGTATTTATAAAATATTGTTTCCTTGCTGCTTTTGATAGAAATAAGTTAAAAGATTTATAATCTATTAAATTTTGTCCATTTATGACGATATTGCACTTCATAAGATACCTTTGTGAATTTTAAAATTTTTTGGGAAATTATAACCAAAAGCAAAGTCAATTTTTGTATAATTTGGACTATTTCTTAGGAGAGGGACACTATTTTTTTAATATCAAAATCATCTATAACTGGCATGCGAAAATGGATCTTAGTTGCAGTTGTAGCGCTATTCGTATTTGCACTATTAGCATCTTTACTAGACTATAATCTAATTGGAAAAATATCTATTTTGCTTGGTTTCTTTATGATAACTTTTGGTATTTATACTTCAATGGATAAAGTAAAAACCAAAATAACGCATTGGCTTGCAATATGTTTTGGTGTTTTTTTATGGTCTATTTGCGATGCATTAATGGTGTTAAATCAAGATATACTATTGCGGGCTTATAGTTCTTATGCGTATCTTGATGTGTTTTTTATGTTGCCGATGATATCTATTTTAGCTGGCGTTAGTATATTTTTGTATTCAAAATTTGCAGCCAGCCAAGAAAAACTAGCCATTATTATGGATAGCATAAGTGTCTTTTTTTTAATAGTAATTTTAATATATGGTATTTTTGATGAAGTAGATATCTTATCGATGATAAATAATAGATCAAATATCGTTTTTCTCTCTATTGTAGCCATAAATTTTCTTATACTTTTTATTACTTTAAGTGAGATTTTTACAAGCAGTTTGCTTCATATAAAAATTAGCGGCTTTTACCTTATATCAGCTAGCATTTTATTTACGATGCTAAATTTATTTATTTTCTATAGTCAGGTCTCAAATGTAAATTTTGGCCATAAAATAGATTTTTTATATATCGTTCCTTTCTTCTTTTTAATGATAGGAGCTTTTCATTTAAAAGCTAAAAACGAATATGTTACAAATACCGATAAAGATATCTCAATAGGATCAAAATGGCTACCAATAATAATAGTTTTACCTTTGCTATTACAAGAAGATCTAACATCTTTTAGCGCACTTATCTCACTATTTATCTTGGTTGTAAATGCTATTGTTAATTACTATGTTAAAAGCTCTATTGCAAGCAGAAAAATATTAGATTATGAGAGAAATCTTCATAGAGAGATGGAAAAGTCGATGCATGAGCGAACCAATGAACTTATGCTCGCAAATTTAAGACTTCAAGATATGTCCGAGAAAGACTATCTAACAGACCTTGGCAATAGAAATTTTATAGTAAATGAGCTTGAAAGAATGTGCAAAAGCATCTCTGAAGATGAGGAAATCGCAGTTTATTATATAAATTTAAGCTGTTTTAAAAGCATAAATACATCTTATGGGCATGAAATAGGCGATAGAATTTTAAAACTAGTTGCAAAGAGGATACTTGAAGTTTGCAATAGGCAAGAAGCCATAGCAAGGATTAGTGCGGACGAATTTATTGTATTAGCAAAAATGGAGATAAATAGTCATACAAAACGCTTAAATCTTGGTATTGCCTTAAAAGATGCTATTGAAAAGCCAATTCAAATAGATAGATATCACTTTGGGCTTAAGTGCATAATAGGCATAGATGTAGCAACAAAAAATAGCACGGCAAATCCAAGAAATATTATAAAAAATGCAGATATGGCAATGTATTACGCCAAGAAAAATCCAGCTTTAAATCCTATGGTTTATAGCGATAAAATTAGCAATGAAATGCACCTAAGCTCAAGTATCGAGATCGCGCTTAAAAAAGCTAATTTGCAAGAAGACCTTCATGTATATTTTCAACCAATATTTGATCTAAAAATTGAAAAAATGATCTACGCAGAGGTTTTTTTATATTGGAAATCAGAAAAATTTGGCTTGATGGAAGCAAGTAAATTTATGAAAGAGGTCAATGTAAATAGTGATATCTTAAACGATATTTGCTCGCTTTTAGTTTCAAAGACCATAGAGTATGTAGATAGATTGCAAAAAGAAAAACTCTTGATACCAAAAATAAGTATAAATGTTGCACAGATTCAAAGTAAATCAGAAAAATTTGTTTTAGATTTTATTTCTAGCTTACGCTCGCATCATATAAATCCAGAGCTTTTTGAAATAGAATTTGGCGAAGAAATATGGACAAACAATACTAAAACGCTTGATAAAATTTTTTCTATTCTTAAAGAAAATAATATAGATGTTTGCATAGATAATTTTGGCTCTGGATATACTTCATTTATTTATATTAGAAAATACGGTGTTAAGCGTATAAAAATAGCAAGTGAATTTGTTGCTCAAGCATCAAATAGCAAAATAGATGCACAAATCGTATCTGCAATTATTGATTTAGCAAAGGCAATGAAGATAAGAGTTGGCGCAAAAGGCGTAGAAAAAGAAGAAGATATTCATTCCTTAAAAGAGCTTGATTGTAACGAAGTTCAAGGACTTTTCTTATCTCGTCCTATGAGTGCAGAAGAATTTGAAGACCTTGTAAGACAAGATCCTCAAATGATAGCTAAAGTTTAAATTTCAGCCTTTATCTCTTCGTTTGATTTTACGACCATACCTGAGCCATGGATCACGCTTGGAACACAACTGGTGCAGATATCAACTTCTTCACCATTTTTATGAGCGTGGATAAAAACTGCATTTGTATCATCACTGCTTTTTAGTCCGCAAACATTGCAAACCACTAGATCTTTTTCTCTCATTTTTTCTCCTTTGAAATTTTTGCCTATTTTAGCTCCTAAATTTTATACATAAAATGATTTAAGTCAAGCTTACCTCGTGGCATTTAATAATTTTTTGTTATAATCCTTTAAAATTTTAAAAGGCCTAAAATGAATGAAAGAACGATTATTTTAGAGATGTTAAAGATGCAGCAAAGCCTAAATGATGAGACGAATGGGCTTGGCTGGGAAAATGGTTATACTAATAAAAATAAATTAATCAGCTGGAGGCGCTGCATATATATGGAGTGCGCTGAGCTAATCGATAGCTTTGCATGGAAACACTGGAAGAGCATCGATGCTAAGACTGATGAGCAAAATTTACGCATAGAAGTTGTTGATATCTGGCACTTTATAATGAGTCTGGCTTTGCAAATTTATAAATCAAAAAAGCTTGGAGATATAGAAACTTTAGCTGATGATATTTGCCAATCAAGTGGTTTTAGTGAGTTTTGCAAAGAGCCCTTAAGGATCGAAGACGAGAGCATTTATGAGATAATGAATGATGTCGAGATGCTTATACATGAGTGTAGTGGGTTTGACTACGATATATTTGATATTTTAAAAATTTACTTCTCTATGTCTTTAAAATGTGGCGTAAATTTATACTCGCTTTATGAGTGCTACATCGCCAAAAACGTGCTAAATCGCTTCCGCCAAGACAACGGCTATAAAGAGGGAAGCTACAAGAAAAACTGGAACGGACGTGAAGACAATGAAGTGATGAGTGAAATTTTGTCAAATGGCGTTAGCAAGATCGATGAAATTTACGTAGCACTTGAGCATGAATATAAAAAGGTGAAATGATAAACCTTCTTCGCCTTGGCTTTAAAGATTTTTTTACAGCCAAATTTATAGCGCTATCCATCTTGCCACTTTGCCTTAGCATTTTTAGTCTTGCGTGGCTTACGATCTGGGGTGGCGGTGAGATATTTGATCTTTTAAGTGATAGTGCTAAAAACGAAAATTTTGCCTTTTTAGAGCCAAACCCGACGCTCTCTTTTATAGCTATTAAAATTTTAAGCTTTAGTGCCACAAAATGGATAGTTAGCATACTTTTTTACGTTTTAAGCACCTTTTTAACGATAATTATTAGCATAATAATCGCCCTAATCGTAGCTGGTTTTTTAACTCCAGTTGTGGCCAAAGAGATAAACAAAAGGCACTACAACTACGTGCTTAAAAGCGAGGCTAGCACGGCTAGAGTGCTAAAAGTGACGATGGTTGAGATCATGAAATTTCTTGGGATCTTACTCATTTGTCTGCCACTTTTGTTTGTACCAGTCTTAAATTTATTTATCATAAACGTACCGTTTTTTTACATTTACTATAAACTTTTACTGATAGACATTGGCTCAAACACGCTTGATAGTGATAAATTTGAGTTAGCACTGCTTGAAGGTGGTGGGGTTAAATTTATAGTTTTTACACTTTTGTTTTATCTCATCTCGCTTGTGCCACTTGTTGGGTTATTTTTTCAGCTTTATTTTGTGATAGTCTTGTCGCACCTCTTTTATCAAAGAGAGGCACTCATAAAAATTTAGAGCCAGACGGCCCTAAATTTATGCGTAGTAAGATAGCTTATTGCTCTCATCAAGCAAGGTATCAAATAGCCTTTTTGTAGCGCTTAGTAGATTTTTGTTTGCATCATTTTTAGCTAGAAGCTCGTCAAACATCTTTAGCATATTGTCATTTATGAAATTTTTGTGATTTGGATCTTTTGCGTCAGGCAGTATCTGCTTGATCTTGTTTGAAAGATCACTTATGCTTTGGCTGCTACCAGCGATTTTGTCGCCCTCTTTGACGTTTTTCATAAATTCGTCAACTTGTGGTCGAATTTGCTTCATCGCCTCTTCGATCTCTTTCATATCCTGCTCGTCTATGCCGTTTCCTTTATATGAAAACTCATAGCCGTATTCGTGAGTTAGAGTTAGACTTCTTTGGCTTGAAGTGCCATTTTTCTGGCTGGAAAACTCCAAACTTTTGTTATCATACATCGAAAAGCTTATCTCATCGCCTGAGCTAGTTTTCATCGAAAAGCTCATGTTGTTGTAGCTTCCTTGAGAGTAAAAATTTGTTTGCATTTTTAAATCCTTTTGAGGCTAAATCGGCAAATTTTTAATTTCATAAAGCAAAATTTTGTAAAATGCGTCAAAAAAGGACGGGCGATGTGTTGTTTTGGGACTAGGATCTTTTTGCTGATGCTTATCACTGTTTTAAGCTTCGTTTTTGCTAGAATTTGCCCAGTTTTACCAGTCGTTGGCTACTACTTGATACTTGCAAATTTACTCTCAATTTTAATGTTTTCACTATTTTTTAAAGGGCTTTTGCCAAGCTTCGTAAAGGTAAATGCGATCCACTATTTTTCGCTAATTGGTGGCTTTTTAGGAGCATTTTTAATGATGCTTGTTTTTAAAAAAGTTGCAAAAGATAAATTTACTATAATAGAGTTCATTATTTTTACGCTTTGGGTGCTGATAATCGCCGTAGTCATCTTTAAATTTCAAGCCATTCTTGACATTTTTAGGGGAATTTAGATGGATGAGAGGATAGTAAAATTTTTAAAAAAGATGCATCTTGCAAGTGTTTGCGCCATCGATGATGATGGGCAGCCTTACGCTTTTAGTGCATTTTACGCCTTTGATGAGCTAAATTTTAGCCTTTTGTTAGCTAGCTCTGATGATAGCTCACATATCAAATTTTTAAAAAATTCAAAGTTTGTAGCTGGTACGGTCGCTCTTGATACAAAGATCGTTGGCAAGATAGAGGGCGTGCAGTTTCAAGGAGTGATGAGAGAGGCCAAAGAAAATGAAAAAGAAATTTATTTCAAAAGATTTTTTTATGCAAAAGTAATGGACCCAAAAATTTGGTGTGTAAGTCTTGAAAAACTAAAATTTACTAGTAATGTTCTTGGTTTTGGCAAGAAGATAAAATGGGAAAAAGGTGGCAAAATTTAGACGTTAAGCTTATATAAGCTACAATCATTGAAAAATTAGAAAAAATAAGGAGAATTTATGAAATTTAGCGGAAAAAACGTGCTAATAACAGGTGCAAGTAGAGGTATCGGTGCACAGATTGCAAAAACGCTTGCAAATATGGGCTTAAAAGTGTGGATAAACTACCGCTCAAAGCCTGAGATAGCAGACGCTTTGCAGGCTGAGATCGAGCAAAATGGCGGCAAGGCTGCAGTGATAAAATTTGACGCGACAGACGAAGATGAGTTTATAAAAGGTATAAATTTGATAGTTGATAGCGACGGCGAGCTAAGCTACCTTGTAAATAACGCTGGCATCACAAATGACAAACTAGCGCTTCGCATGAAAACTAGCGAATTTACAGATGTGATAAATGCAAATTTAACTTCAGCTTTCATAGGATGTAGAGAGGCTTTAAAAGTGATGAGTAAAAAGCGCTTTGGAGCGGTCGTAAACGTCGCATCTATCGTTGGTGAGATGGGAAATGCTGGACAGGTGAATTATTCAGCCAGCAAGGGCGGACTAATCGCCATGAGCAAGAGCTTTGCAAAAGAGGGTGCAAGCAGAAATATACGCTTTAACAGCGTAACTCCTGGTTTTATTGAGACTGATATGACGCATGGACTAAGCGATGAGGTGAAAAAAACTTATAGCGATAATATCCCGCTTAAACGCTTTGGCAGCGCTAGCGAGGTGGCTGAGGCTGTGGCATTTTTACTAAGTGATCACGCGAGCTACGTAACTGGTGAGACGCTTAAAATAAATGGCGGACTTTATATGTAGGTAAATTTCAGACAAGTTTTGAAATTTAAAATAAATAAAAGCGTAAATATTATAAGATAACAGACATTTTTTATAAGGAGACCTTAAATGGCAGTATTTGAAGACGTAAGAGACGTAGTTGTAGAGCAACTAAGTGTAGATCCACAAGCAGTGAAACTAGAGTCTAAAATTATCGAAGACCTAGGTGCAGATTCACTTGACGTTGTAGAGCTAGTTATGGCTTTAGAAGAAAAATTTGAAGTAGAAATTCCTGATAGCGAAGCAGAGAAATTAATAAGCATCAAAGACGTTGTAGATTATATAGAAAAACTAGGTAAATAATTAAAAATTTACACAGTTTGATTTAAGGAGATGTATTGAAACGAGTCGTTGTAACTGGTATTGGTATGATAAACGCACTTGGTCTTGATAAAGAGAGCTCTTTTAAGGCTATTTGCGAGGGTAAAACGGGAGTAAAGGAGATTACAAGCTTCGATGTAGGCGACTTTCCTGTTAAAATTGCTGCCGAAATAACTGATTTTGATCCAAATAGCATTTTAGACGGTAAAGAGGTAAAAAAAGTAGATCGTTTCATACAACTCGGTATACAAGCATCTAATGAAGCTATGGCCGACGCAAACTTCAAAGAGTTTGAAGCTCATAAATTTGGTGTTAGCTCAGCAGCCGGTATAGGCGGCTTACCAAATATTGAGAAAAATTCAATTACATATTTTGAAAAAGGTGTAAAGCGAATTTCGCCATTTTTCATTCCATCTGCACTTGTAAATATGCTAGGTGGCATAGTTTCTATAAATCACGGACTTAAGGGTCCAAATTTGTCTAGCGTAACAGCATGTGCAGCAAGCACTCATGCGATATCGCAAGCTGCAAAATGCATTATGATTGGTCAAGCTACAAATATGCTAGTTATCGGCGCTGAGTCTACTATTTGTGGTGTAGGTATAGGTGGTTTTGCAGCAATGAAAGCTCTCTCAACTAGAAATGATGAACCAAGTAAGGCATCAAGGCCATTTGATGCAAATCGTGATGGTTTTGTAATGGGTGAAGGAGCTGGTGCACTTGTGCTTGAAGAGTATGAGTCAGCTGTTGCAAGAGGTGCTAAAATTTATGCTGAAGTAGTTGGATTTGGTGAGAGCGGAGATGCACACCATATCACATCACCAACACTTGAAGGTCCATTAAGTGCGATGAAACAAGCACTTGATATGGCAAAAGGTGTAAAGATAGATTATGTAAATGCGCACGGTACTTCAACACCTGTAAATGATAAGAATGAGACTGCGGCACTAAAAGCGGTTTTTGGTGACAAATGTCCACCAGTTAGCTCAACAAAAGGTCAAACTGGACACTGTCTAGGTGGTGCTGGTGCGATTGAGGCTGTTATATCTATAATGGCAATGAGAGACGGTATTATCCCTCCAACAATAAACTACGAGACTCCTGATCCAGACTGTGATCTAGACTACGTTCCAAATAAAGCTAGAAAAGCTGATATAAAAGCTGTTATGAGCAACTCATTTGGCTTTGGTGGAACAAACGGCGTCGTAATATTTAAAAAGATGGATTAAGATGTCAAATTATTTAGATTTTGAAAAAAGCATAAAACAAATTGATGAAGATATAGCAAATGCTAAGATCAGAGGCGATGAACATGCTGTTGAAATTTTAAATAAAAACCTATCTAAAGAAATCTCAAAAGTATATAAAAATTTAAACGAATATCAGCGTTTACAGCTTGCTCGTCATCCAGATAGACCATATTCTATTGATTATATTAATGCGCTTTTGATTGATGGATATGAGATTCATGGGGATAGAGCATTTCGAGATGATCCAGCAATAGTTTGTTACATCGGCTATATTGGAGGTAAAAAGACTGTTATTATAGGCGAGCAAAAGGGCCGTGGCACTAAAAATAAATTAAGAAGAAATTTTGGTATGCCTCATCCTGAGGGTTATCGCAAAGCTCTTAGAGTTGCAAAAATGGCTGAGAAATTTAATCTACCTATTTTATTTCTTATAGATACTCCAGGTGCATATCCAGGTGTTGGAGCTGAAGAGCGAGGACAAAGTGAAGCCATAGCTAGAAATTTATTTGAGTTTGCAAATTTAAAAACTCCAATAATTGCTGTTGTCATAGGCGAAGGTGGAAGTGGTGGCGCTTTAGCTATAGGCGTGGCTGATAGACTTGCTATGATGAAAAATTCTGTATTTTCAGTTATATCACCAGAAGGCTGTGCAGCAATACTTTGGAATGATCCAGCTAAACAAGAACAAGCTACAAAATCTATGAAAATAACAGCTGATGATTTAAAAAGTCTATCACTGATTGATGCTGTTATAGACGAGCCGATAAATGGAGCTCATAGAGATAAAGATGGTGCTGCAAAAGCACTTGCAAATTATTTTATCTCAGAGCTAGCTGAGCTTGAAAAGCTTGATATAAATGATCTTGTAGCAAAAAGAATAGAAAAAATTCTCTCTATCGGAGCATTTGAAGAATAAATTTATAGTCACAACAATTTTATAAGAATACTTATCAAATTTGTTTGTGGCATCATCTACCAAAATACTAAAATAATTTAAAAATTGATATAAATTTAATCGCTTTAACGGCCATAATTTTTACACTAGCTTTTATATCTTTAAGATTTAAACACTAAAATTATTAATATCAAATCTACATAAAGAGTATTAATGAATAAATTTCAAGAAAAATATATCACTCTTTCAAAAGAATATTATAAAAATAATGGCAATGCTTCTAGTATTGAGGCACTCTATCAGTTTAAAGAAGAGTTGAAAAATTGTGATGACATTTGCGCAAAGTATGTTTTGGTCGATGTTTATCAGCTTTTATCTATGAGAAAGAGTGCTTACGACTTACTTTTAAAAATACATGACAAAGGTGATAAAAAGCAGCTAAAGGCACTTGGCTATCTAGTGCAATTCATTGACGAAAATGATAAATGGGCGCTGCCTCGTCCAAAAAGTAGAGGTCAAATTTTGGCTCAAGAAGATAAAGCCTCCACACTACCAAAATTTATCTACCATCCTAACCCTTTAAGAACTGGCGCATTTAAAGATGATATTAGTATCTTGTGTAAGTGTTGTGGCAAAGATACTGAAGTTTATTATAGCGGTAGCATTTATTGCGAGCAGGATATTTCGTATCTTTGTCCTACTTGTATTTCTAGTAGTAAGGCTGCTAAGAAATTTGACGCAACATTTGTGCAAGATGCTGACAAATTAACTACAAGTGATGCTAAAAAGGATGACGAACTCTTTAGAAGAACCCCGGGCTACGAGAGCTGGCAGGGCGAGCATTGGGTGGTTTGCTGTGATGATTATTGCGAATTTTTAGGTGACGTTGGCACAAAAGAGCTTGAAGAAATGGGCATAGCAGACGAGGTCTTTGAGGACTATGCAAAAAGAGCCGAATATGACGATAAAATGCTACGCGAACATCTTGTTAAAGCTGGCGATATTGCCGGATATTTGTTTCGTTGTCTGCATTGTAAGAAGTATCATATATACGTTGATGCTTGTTAAAGAGGAAAATATGGATATTGCAAAAATTTCTAAAGGTTGTAAAGAGCGTGGGCTGGATGAACTTTTTAAGCTCTTATCGCCACTAGCAAGAAATGCCATAAGGATAGATGCGCAAGCTAAAAATGACGATGATATCGCCGTTGGAGCGTCTAAATTTGGCGGCTTGCCAGATCTGCCAGATAGTTTAGCATGGCCGTTAAATGAAAATGGTGCTTTAAGTTTTGTGGCACAGATAAATTTTACTGAAGCTAGCAAATTTGACATTGACTCACTACTGCCAAAAAGTGGAATGCTCTATCTTTTTTATGATAGAAATTTGCGTGTTTGGGGCTATGATCCTACCGATAAAAATGGCTTTGCAGTGATCTTTTCTGATGTAAATCATGGGCCACTTTCTCGTAGGAGAGCGGAGAACTTAGAGGGAGAGAATTCTACATTTAACGCGCGCTTGCTTAGCTTTGAAAATGAGATAAATTTGCCAAATTTACAAAGCTCGATTGTGCCATTTAGTAAAATTAGTGAAGCTGAGTGGGAGGCCTATCATGAGGTTATTGAGCCAAGCTGGCAGGCTAAAGCAAATAAGCTTCTTGGGCACTCTGATAATGTCCAAGATGGCATGGAGCTAGAGTGTGAGCTAGTTACAAATGGGCTTAGCTGTGGTAATGGTAGCGCTTATCACCACCCAAGAATAGCGGAATTTGAGAAAAATTCTGCCCAGTGGCAACTACTTTTACAGATAGATAGTGATGATGAGGGCGATATGGACTGGGACGGAGAGGGCAGAATTTATCTGTGGATAAAGAGGGATGATCTTTTGGCGCACGACTTTAGCAAGACGTGGCTAATTTTACAGACAAGCTAAGGCTGCCAAATTTATAAAAGATAAAAATTAAAATTTATAGAGAAATTTTATACTAGGGTTACACAATAAATTTTTTGCTAGCATTCTTGGTGCGATTATCAAAATTTCACTGCCGTTTCTAACACTATCTGCTTAAATATATAAAATAATCAAAGATGGTAATGCCCAAATTTAGGCAAAATTTAGTAAAATCCTTAAAAAATTTAAAGGCAAAATTATGTTTAATGGCTTGATCCGTGAGATAGCACAGGTTGTTAGTTATTCACAAAATATTTTAAGGCTAAAGGCAAATTTTCGTCCAAATTTAGGCGATAGCATTGCTGTAAATGGCGCTTGCCTGAGTGTAATAAAACTGCATGAAGATGGCTTTAGTGTGGAGCTAAGTGCAGAGAGTAGGGCAAATATCGCGGTTGAAAATTTAAAAGAAAGAGTGCATATCGAGCCAGCGATGAAGCTAGGAGACCGAGTAGATGGTCATTTGATGCAAGGACATATCGATTTTATCGGTAAAATTTCAAATATCAAAAAGAATGAGAACGGGGTTGATTTCTATATCGACCTGCCGCGCGAGGCTATGAGCTTGATGTCAAATAAAGGCTCAGTGGGCGTCGAGGGAGTGAGCCTTACGATAAATGAAATTTTGTCAAATGGTATAAGGCTAACAATCATACCAATCACATTTAAAGATAGTCTTTTTAGTACTTTTAAGGTCGGCAGGCACGTAAATATCGAAAGTGATCTTTTGGCTCGCTACGTAGCTAGGCAGCTTTTTTGTAAGCAAGATAGTGTCCTTGGCTGGGACGATGTCGAGCGAATTTCTAGCCTTTATTAGGTGGATAAAATGCGTGAAAATTTAGAGATCGTCTTTGATAAAAATGGCGTATTAGCTGGCTTTACAAATAGATTTGGCGGTGTGAGTGAGGGTGCTTTTGAGAGCTTAAATTTAGCAGATCATGTTGGCGATGATCCGCTAAAGGTCGCACAAAATCGTGAAATTTTAGCAACAGCGCTTGGCATTATGCCTATTAATTTAAAATTTATGAGCCAAATCCACTCAAATAGAGTGGCAATTTTGCAAGGTTTTAACGATACCCTACCTCCGTGTGATGGTGTGATAACATCACTAAAAGGCGTAGCACTTTGCGTCTTAGTCGCTGACTGTGCGCCTGTTTTGATAATAGATGAACATCTTGGCGTAGTCGCAGCTGTGCATGCGGGACGCGCAGGTGTTACCAGTAAAATTTGCACAAATGCGGTAGGACTGATGATGAGCGAGTTTGGTTGCCGCGCTAGTAATTTACGTGTATTTATAGGCGCAAATATCAAAGTGCAAAACTACGAAATAGGCAAGCTAGATCTTGGTGAATTTAACCGATATAAAAACGATGGAAAATTTGATATAAACGCAGCTTTATTAGACGAATTTGCTAAGCTAGGAGTAGAGCAAATATCGCTAGATCCTCGTTGCACTTTTGAGAGAGATGAATTATTCTCATACCGCAAACAGAGTAGGACCGGGCGTTTTTGTGGATTTGTGATGAATAGAGCCACATCGGTAAATAGTAAAAGATAAAAGTAAATCTTTAGCTTCATTGCTTGCCTGTTAAAATTTGCCAGCTAAATTGTATTGAACGTTTTGATATTTAATTTGATCTAAAAAATGGCTAAATATAATAATTTTTAGCTACAATTTGACATCAAATCTCAAAAAGAACAACAAGGAAAATCATGAAAATAGGTAAAATTTTGACCGCCATTATGTTAACAGGAGCCTTTTATATGGTGCAAGCACACATGTTTTGGATAGATGGAGCTAATGATGAAAAGCTAGGAAAATTTATCGCAAATATGGGTTATAGCGATGATTTTCCAAAGCTAGAGCCTATTATGGCCGAACGCGTCCATCTTTTTGCGCCAATTACTGTAATAAGTAAAGATGGTAGCAAAAAGAAGCTTACACAAAGTGGCGAGAACTACCGCTATGAGGGCGAAAGATTAGACAAAGGCACATATATCTTACTAGCACAGCAAAATCCTATGTATTCGCTTAAAAAACGTAGTGATGGCAAGTGGTTAATAGACAAAACTAAGCTTGATCTAAAGGATCTAAGCGATATACAGATTTGCCGGCTGATGACGATAACATCTAAGAGAGTCTTAAATTTAGGTGAAACAAACGACTTCGTAACTAAACCTATTGGAGTTAAAATCGAGATCGTACCGCTACAAAATCCAGCGGAATTTAGAGTAGATAAGCCTTTTAAATTGCAGGTTTTTGCTGATGGAAAGCCGCTAGAGCGAGCTAAGCTAACTGGTACTTTTGCTGGATTTTTAGACCATAAGCACGCGTTTTACGGTGTGACTGATGAGCAAGGCATCACTGAAGTGTTAGCTCTAAGACCAGGATTTTGGGTATTTGAGGTGATTTATGAAAGACCTTATCCAGATGCTGCGAAGTGTGATAAAGAGACGTTGAAAACGACGCTTAGTTTTGAGATAAAAGAATAAAAGTTTGATATAAATTCGAGTCCGAATTTATTATAAATTTTTTATAACCACTTTGTAATTTTGAAAGTAGAGAAAGAATGCCTTACGAAAGCTTTAAATCAAAAAATCCTCTTGTGCTAAAAATTACTACAAACGCAAGAAAATTTGGCGTAGAAACACTACAAAACGAGGAGTTTGTAAGCATTCTTTTAAATGTTAAGAAGCTTGAAATTTCATCCGAACAAAGGCAAGCATTGGCAGAAATTTTTGCTAAGTTAATAAAAATTGAAGAAGACTCACAATTAAGTAAATAAACTTTAGTTTAAATTCATATTACTTTAAGTATAATCCCCCTTTATTTCACACACGACAATCCTAAATTTGGTTGTGCGAAAGCATTAATGGTCGTGGAGGATAAAACTAAATTCAAGGCAAAATGCCTAAAACAAGGAGAAACTCATGGTAACTATGAGAGATTTATTAGAGTGTGGCGTACATTTTGGTCACCAAACACGCCGCTGGAATCCAAAGATGAAAAAATTTATCTTTGGTGAGAGAAAAGGCATCTATATTATAGATCTACAAAAGACTATCCGCTACTTCCGCTACACTTACAACATCGTTCGTGACGCAGCTGCTGAGGGCAAGTCAGTGCTATTTGTTGGCACTAAAAAACAAGCTATCGACGCTATCAAAGAGTACGCTGAAAAATGTGGAATGCCTTATGTAAATCACCGCTGGCTAGGTGGTATGATGACAAATTTTGGCACTATCCGACAGTCTATCCGCAAACTAGAAGTTATCGAGACTATGGAAGAAGATGGTTCGATAAATTTGCTAACTAAAAAAGAGGCTTTGATGCTTCGCCGCAAAAAAGAGAAGCTTATCGCAACTCTTGGTGGTATCCGCAATATGAAAAGCCTACCTGATATGATATTTGTTGTTGATACAGTTAAAGAAAAGATCGCTGTTCAAGAGGCAAACCGTCTAAAGATCCCAGTTGTAGCACCGATCGATACGAACTGCGATCCTGATGTTATTGACTATCCGATCCCAGGAAACGACGACGCGATCCGCTCTGTTCAGCTTTTCTGCCAAGAGATGGCTGAGGCTATCAACGAAGGCAAATCACTTCTTGAGCAAGATGGTAGCGAGCAAGCTGCTGGCGAAGAAGTAAGCCAAGATGAGAAAGACGCAGTTGTAGCTGAGGCTATGAGTGAAGAAGACTTTGGCGAGGACGAAGAATAATGGAAATAACTGCACAAATGGTAAAAGAGCTCCGCGAATCAACCGGAGCTGGCATGATGGACTGCAAAAAGGCACTTGGCGAAGCAAATGGCGACATGGAAAAAGCTGTTGACATCCTTCGTGAAAAAGGCCTAGGCCAAGCTGCTAAAAAGGCTGACCGCCTTGCAAGCGAGGGCTTAGTAAGTGTTGAAGTTTGCTCAAAATGCAAAAAAGCAACTATCAGTGAGATCAACTCTGAGACTGACTTTGTTGCTAGAAACCCACAGTTTCAAGCACTTGCAAAAGATGCAACAGCTCATATCCAATCAAGTGGCATAACAACAGTTGAAGAGCTAAACGCAAGCACTTTAAATGGTGTTAAATTTGAAGATTACTTCAAAACTCAGATCGCAACTATCGGTGAAAACCTTGTAGTTCGTCGCTTTGAGACGATCAGCGCTGATGACAAGGGCGTGGTAAATGGCTACGTTCACTCAAATGGCCGCGTTGGTGTACTTATCGGTGCGGCTTGCGAAAGTGCTGAAGTCGCAAACATAGCAGCTGAATTTATAAGAAATTTATGTATGCACGCAGCTGCTATGAAGCCAAGCGTTATAAGTTACAAAGATCTTGATAAAGATTTTGTTGATAAAGAATTTATCGCACTTCGCGCTGAACTTGAAAAAGAAAATGAAGAGCTAAAACGCCTAGGCAAGCCACTTCATCATATCCCTG
Source organism: Campylobacter concisus (assembly GCF_001298465.1). Taxonomy (NCBI): domain Bacteria; kingdom Pseudomonadati; phylum Campylobacterota; class Epsilonproteobacteria; order Campylobacterales; family Campylobacteraceae; genus Campylobacter; species Campylobacter concisus. The sequence goes on along the minus strand of NZ_CP012541.1, from coordinate 1,560,518 downwards.
AGTATGCTAGCCGCTGCCAGATAGGTGAGGCAGAGCTTGCAAAAGCTACAAAAGCGATCGAAGAAGAGTTAAAAGCTGAGGGCAAACCTGAGAAAATTTGGGACAAGATCATCCCTGGCAAGATCGAGAGATTTTACGCTGATAACACAGTGCTTGACCAACGCCTTACACTTTTAGGCCAGTTTTATGTAATGGATGATAAAAAGACTATCGAACAAGTTATCGAAGAGAAGAGTAAAGAGCTTGGCGGCAAGATCGAGATCGTAAAATACGTTCGTTTCGAGCTTGGCGAAGGCTTAGAGAAAAAAGTAGATGACTTTGCTGCAGAAGTTGCTGCTCAAATAGGCTAATGGAAATTTTAAGAGCGTCTAATCTTGGCTTTGCGTATGATTATACGCTCTTTAATAATATAAATTTAACTCTCAATCAAAAACAAAGTATCGCGATAACCGGCGTTAGCGGTTGTGGCAAATCAACTCTTTTACACATACTTTCAACACTTTTAAAACCAAATTTTGGCGAGGTCATATACCAAGATAGATCGATCTATGAGCTTTCTCAAAATGAGCTTTTGGCCATTAGAAGGCTTCATTTTGGCATTATTTTTCAGTCGCACTACCTTTTTAAAGGATTTAGTGCTTATGAAAATATCGAGCTTGCAAGTATCTTATCTGGTGAAAATATAGAAAAAAATGATCTTGAAGCGCTTAAAATTTCAAATGTGATAAATCAAAAAGTTGGCGAACTAAGTGGCGGCCAGCAGCAACGCGTTAGCATCGCTAGAGTGCTTACTAAAAAGCCAAAGATCATCTTTGCAGACGAACCAACTGGCAACCTTGATAAGCAAACAGCAAATGAAGTGATGCAAGTTTTATTTGACTATATAGATGAAAACAACGCCTCCCTCATCCTAATCACCCACGACAACGATCTAGCAGCTAAATGCGACAACTCATATAAGCTTGAAAACAAAGAACTTATACAGATTTTTTAAATTTTAAAGATCAAAATTTACTATTTTATCTTTTAGTATGTTTGTAAATTTAGTCAATTTATAATATAAATTTTTATTAAAAAGCTTTATGTAATAGGTAAAATTAGGTAAGACTAAATTGCTTGCCTGATTAATATAAAGTTTAGACTACCCACCAACATGTTTTGTATTATTCTTATCAGCCTTTTGTTTTAAAAATTCCTTTTCTTCTTTTGTAGGGTTATAATCATCTTTCAAAATTTTTTTCTTAGTATCAATCTTTTGCTCAAGCATCTTATTTTCATAAATTTTTATATATTGGCTTCCAGTATTCAAGGTAATTTCTAAAGCCAGTGCTATGTCCTGCTTCATAGTGGCAACTTACAAATTTTAGTTTTTTGTCACTGCCAAGAATTTTTTATAGTGAGTATACATCTTTTGAGCTTGTGCTGATATTTTATTGCTATCTATCATATTTGTATGGCAGCTAGTGCAGCCATTATCACCGATCTCTTTAAATTTGCTAGGATTATCGCCTTGATTTTGATGGCAATCAATACAATCAAAGCTTTCGTAATGAGGCTTTAGCTTATATTCGGCTCTTGGCTCGTTGGAGACTACTATTTTTGTTACGTTTAGATCGTTATTTGTATGTCAGTACTAATCTATTAAGATAAATTAATATAAAAAGTATGTAAATAATTACCAATACGTTATTCTAAAGAAATTTATAAGTGAAATAGTCGGACTTTATATCACTAGAGAAATTTTTGTACTTTATGATGAGGCAGCAGGACTTTAAATTTCCTCTTTGATTTTTTTATAAAGATCTAAAATATCATCTTTTTTAATGATAAAGCTATTTTTATTTGCTATTAGATAAGCTGAGCTTTGCATGATATTACCAGCGATCTTTAGCCCATTTTGTTTCATGGTTGAGCCAGTCTCGACTACATCAACTATCGCGTCGCTTAAGCCAACTAATGGTGCAAGTTCGATCGAGCCATAAAGCTTGATGATCTTTACAGCTACGGCTTGTTTCGTAAAATAATTTCTTGTTATATTTGGCATTTTTGTGGCTATTTTTAGCTCTGGCTGGTTTAGATCTAGTTCAGAGTCGTTTTTTATGCCAATGCAAACTTTGCACTGCCCGATTTTCAAATCTAGCAACCTTACAACATTTGGCTTGTGCTCTTCAAGTACGTCAAGTCCTACTACACCAATATCTGCTGCACCTTCAGTGACATAAGTTGGGATATCTTGGTTGCGAACCATTAAAAATCTAAAATTTCCTTCTTCAAGGATTAATTTTCTATCTTCAAATAAAAAACTTGAACCAAAAATTTTTCTAAAAATTTCCAGGGTTGCTTCGGCTATTCTTCCTTTTGGTAGTGCTACTGTTATCATATTATCATATCTTTCTTTTCAGTTATTAGCTTTTGCATGGCACGAAAAACTAGCATCTTGTCGCAAATAGCATTTTTAAAAAATTTTGACAAAAAGTCGCCATCTCCACCAGTAAAATAGACTTTTTTGTCACCGGCTAGCTTATCTAGTAGAGTTATTATTGGTTTAATAATGCCATAACTCACAGCATCGGCTGTTTTTTGTGGTAGTGCATCTATGTCAATTTGTGAATTTATAGTGATATCAAGTCGTGGCGAGATACTTTTGTAGGCATTTAGCATACTTGAAATGCCTGGCAAGATATATCCTCCAAGATGGATAGAATTTGCCATAATATCAACTGTTATGGCGCTTCCAGCATCAACGATTATGCCATTATTTATAGAGTAACATGCTGCGATTCTATCTACACCTAGACCCTGATATATCGTATCTATGGTAAAAAATGGTTCTAGATCCACAAACATCTTATTGTCTTTTAAAATATTTAAAATTTCATCATTTACGGATATAAAATATACTTTTTTCTCTGGTTTATAGCTTTTAAACTCAGAAATTTTCATACGTGAGATTTTGCCATCTTCTAAAAATGTAGCGTTAGTATTACCTATATTACACAAAATCATAACATCGCCAATTATTGTTTTGTAGTTCTTTTAAGGCTTTAGAACAAATGCCAGAGCTGTAAAATATAGTTTTTTTTCTTAGATTTGTTTGGAATTTTATCTCTATTTTTTTAGAAATTTCTTCAAGCTCCAAAGCCTCTTTACGTAGCAATCTACTTTTTGCTGTTCTTAAAAAGACAAGATTATAAAAGCTCTTATTGTCCACTCCCCAAAAGATATCAAGCGTCTTTTTTGTGCTAAATTCACTTGTGTTAAGTTCTTTGATATCTTTTAAAAGGATTTTTTTGGCTTCAAAAAGCTCCCAAATTTTTTGGTTCATTGCCCTAAATTAACAAGCTCATTATCATAATAAAAGGCACCATTGCCCATAAAGCTTTTATCTTTTATCTCATCGCTAAATTCATAAATTTCAGCTCCACTGAGGTCTAAATTTGTCTTTATAACGTAGCCTGTTTTTTCGATTACGTAAAGCTTATTATTGATAATAGTAGCTGCTGAGAAGATGGCAAATTTGAAATTTACTTTATTTTGCTCTTTTAACATAAGATTTGTTCTTACGATCGTACCATCTTTTTTAAAGATATAAATTTCATCGTTATTAACCAGTACATTTTTGATCTCTCCGTCATAATAAACTGTTTGGTTTGGGTTAATGACGATAAGTTTTTTAGCTGTTGCTGCGATTAGATTATCGCCCTCAACGCCTAAAAATATGATGTTATTAAAGAAATTTTCAGAGCTTACGACCACGTCACGTAAAATTCTACCAGTCTCTTTTTGTACTATATAAATTTTACCATCTAATGCTGGATAAACGATAAGCGAGCTCATAAAAAATGGTGCCACAATCCTTGAATCAACTGCTGCTATATTAGACGAGCTATATTCCATTATTGTTGTTGCGGTATTTATGTCTATTAGATAGATGTGGTTTGCCGCACTGATAGCTGCTAATAGGTTTTGATTAAGAGAAGCAGCAACGATTGCTGTTGGAAATTTATTGCTATAAACGCTGTGTCCGCTAGGATCTGTCACATTTAGATCACCATTTATACTAGCTGAGATTATAAAGCCGTTGTTTTCATTTAAGAAATTAAAATTTTCAGGCAACTTAATGTTTGCATTTAGGCCATTTTTGGTGATAATATTGCCGTTATCAAGAGTGGCACCATTTGCATTTGCTGATTTGATATAAGATGGCATATCTTTTGACAAAGAAATTTTGCCAGAGGTTTGAGCTGGCTCGAAATATTGTCTTTTTGTGCCACATCCGCTTAAAACTAAAGCCAAGGCAAAAGCCAAGAAAAGAGTAATTTTTTTCATTATTTTATTCCCTGATAGTGTTTTAAATTTTTAACTAAAGTTTGAAGTTGAGAGTCGAGTGAAATTTTATTAAACTCATCATTTGCTTCTTTGATTTCGTTTTGTTTTAAAAGTTCAAAACCTTTTAAAAGTGTGCTATATTCGCTTAAAATTTGAGTGTTTGCATTACCATCTTGTGAAAGAATGATATCTTTTACTATAGGATTTACTTTTAAATTTGCAAGCTCGCTAATGCCATTTGTCTCATTTTTATCAAGCTTTTGCTGAAGTGAAAAAAGTGCATATAAATTTGGTTCTTTTTCTTTTAAAATGCTTAAGGCATTTGCATCGTTTGGATTTAAAATGAGCTTTGAGTAAGCCAAATTTGCATCTTCAATTCTATTATCATTTATTATTTTGTTCGAATAAAATCCAATAATTGCAATGACGGCAACGATAATGGCAATTATCATAAATTTTTTATACTTTCTAAAGAAACGCTCACCTTTGATCATGCTTTCTAAAAACTGTTCTTGAGCACCAATCTCTTGTTTTATCTGTGTTAGATCTTCTTTTATAGCCAACGCTTTTCCTTTATTTTTAAAAAATTTTAATTCACAGATTTTAACATAATTAAATTAAAACTATCCCAAAATTAAAGCTTGAATGTGATATAATGGCTCAAAATTAATTAATAAGGTTACTTATATAATGCAAATAGATGATACTCTTTTAAATAAATTAGAAAAACTTTCTGCCTTACAAATCAGTGATGAAAAAAGAGAAGAAGTAAAAAAACAACTAAGCGAGATTGTATCTTTTGTTGATATTTTAAATGAACTTGATCTAAGCAGCGATGAAGCTGTAGTTAGCTCTATAAAAGGTGGCGCGCCTTTAAGAGAAGATGAGCCAAGGCCAAGTAATGTGATTGATACGATCTTAAAGTACGCTCCTTCACGTGAAGGGCATTTTTTTGCTGTACCAAAAATAATAGAATAATGGTAAAAATATGGATCTAATCGAACAGCTTCAGGCGAAGAATTTAAGTGTAAAAATACCAGAAGATAATAGCCTTAATAATCTTGCTGGCGATATAAAAACACTTTTAAAAACTGTTGTAAGTGATAAGGCAAGTGATCTTCACCTTGTTTCAAGATCTGAGCCGCAAATAAGAGTAGATGGTGCTTTAAAGCCCATTGATTTTGGCGTATTAAGTGGCAAGGATATAGAGAATTTATGTTTTTCTTTGATTACTGATGAACAAAAAAGTGAGCTTGAGAATAATAAAGAGCTTGACTTTGCGATTGAGCTTCCAGATATTGGTCGCTTTCGTGGCAACTATTACTATACCATGAATGGCGATTTAGCTGCTGCTTTTCGTATAATCCCAATCAATATCCCATCTCTTGATGAGTTAAATGCCCCACAAATTTTTAAACACATTATTAAGCGTGAAAAAGGTCTTATTTTGGTTACTGGACCGACAGGAAGTGGTAAATCAACAACTCTTGCAGCCATGCTTAATGAGATAAATTTAAATTATAGAAAGCATATTATTACAATTGAGGATCCAGTCGAGTTTGTGCATAACAATAAAAAAGCTCTATTTTCTCATAGAAATATCGGCACTGACGCAACTTCTTACTCAAGGGCCTTAAAATCTGCGGTTCGTGAAGATCCAGATATCATACTTGTGGGCGAGATGAGAGATAGAGAAACGATTTCAACGGCTATTACGGCGGCTGAGACTGGACACTTGGTCTTTGGTACGCTTCACACAAATTCAGCCATTCAAACTATAAATAGGATCGTTGATAGCTTCGATGGAAGCGAGCAATTGCAAGTAAGAAATATGCTTAGTGTTTCGCTAACTGCTGTCGTTTCACAAAGTCTAATCCCAAAGATAGGCGGTGGAAGGTGCGCTGTGCATGAAATTTTAATAAACAATATGGCTATCTCGAACTTGATACGTGAAAACAAAATACATCAAATTTACTCTCAGATGCAGCTAAACCAGCAACAAACTGGCATGAGTACGCAAACCCAGGCTTTGATGAAAGTACTAAAAGAGGGTAAGATTACAAAAGAAAATGCGCTAGCTTATTCAACTAGTCAGCAAGAACTTCAAAATTTAATAGGAACTATATAATGGATTTAGTAACGTGGTTTGATATTATTATTATCGCTCTTGTCTTGATGCTTGGCATAAAAGGCATATTAAATGGACTTATAAAAGAAGCTTTCGGACTTATCGGACTTATCGGAGGCTTAATTATAGCTAGTAGATTTTCAGATCTATCTGGTGAGTTTATAACTAAAAATATATATAAATTTGAAAATCCTTCATTTTTACAGTTTGTCGCATTTATCTCTCTTTGGTTGGTTTTTTGGATAGTTTGCTTGCTAGTTGGTAAATTTTTATCAAAAATAGTTTCAGTAAGCGGACTTGGTTTTTTGGATAGACTTGGTGGATTTGTTATGGGAAGTGGAAAAATTTTCTTAACATTTTCGGCAGTAGTTGCTGTAATATCTGGTACTTCGCTAAATAATATAATTGCACCTTATTTCGCGAATAGTAAAGTCTATCCGGTTTTGATAGAAACTGGCAAATGGATAACAAATCTTGATGTGAAAAATATCAAAAGTGAGTTAGATGAGATAGTGGCAAGACCAATGGATACAAATAAAACTGATGCATTTATCTCAATGGATGCAAATGCTAGTGTAAATACCGACTCTAATATCACAAAAGGGGAATAAGATGATAGAAAATTTAGAATATGATGCGTTGCTTGAGAAATTCAAAAGAGTGCTTCGCGACAATGGTTTAAAATATACGAAACAGCGTGAAATTTTACTAAAAACGCTATATAACAATGGCGAACACTTTACTCCAGAAAGACTTTATCTTTTTATAAAAGAGACACACCCTGAGCTAAATATTGGTATCGCAACTGTTTATAGAACACTAAATCTACTTGAAGAATCAGAGATGGTGACATCAATCAGCTTTGGTTCACAAGGTAAAAAATTTGAGCTTGCCACAAAGCCACATCACGACCATATGATATGCAGAAAGTGCGGTCTTATCATAGAATTTGAAGATCCAATGATAGAAAAAAGACAAATCAGTATCGCAAAAGATCATGGCTTTAAACTAACTGGTCATATGATGCAGCTTTATGGAATTTGTGAAAAATGCTCAAAAAATAATATAAAGGGAAAGTAAGGTGATATTTGACAACCAACATGAGATTCAACGACTACAAAGCATAGATGAACTAAGAAATTTAGGCATTAATCCATATCCGCATTTTCTTAGAAGAGATATGAATATCTCTAAATTTAGACTAAAATTTAACTACATTAATGATACAGAAGAGAAAAAGGCCGAAGGTCAGCTAGTAGGTCTTGCAGGTAGAATAAAACTAATTCGTGATGCTGGAAAAGCGGTTTTTGCAAATATCGAAGATGAAGATGGAAATTTACAAATTTACTTTAGTAATAAAACGCTTGATCCAGAGTGGTTTAAAATCGTTAAAAAATACGTAGAGATAGGCGATATCGTCTATGTTAGAGGTTATGCATTTATAACGAGAACTGGCGAATTTTCCATGCATGTAAGCGAGCTTAGCCTTGCTTCAAAGTCGATAAGTCCACTTCCTGAGAAGTATCATGGCTTAGTTGATGTTGAGACAAGATATCGCCAAAGATATCTTGATATGATAATGAACCCTGAAGTTAGAGCTGATTTTAAAAGACGCTCAGTGATTATTAGTACGATTAGAAGATTTTTTGAAGAAAAAGGCTTTTTAGAAGTTGAAACACCGATGCTACACCCAATAGCAGGCGGTGCAAACGCAAAGCCATTTATAACTTTTCACAATGCCCTTGGAGTAGAGAGATATCTAAGGATCGCACCTGAATTATACCTCAAACGTCTTATAGTGGGTGGTTTTGAAGCTGTTTATGAGATGAATAGAAATTTTAGAAACGAAGGAATGGATCTTACTCATAATCCTGAGTTTACAAGTATAGAGTTTTACTGGGCATACCACAACTACCACGATTTAATGGGTATCACAGAGGATCTTTTTAATGTCATTTTAGACAAGCTAGATATGGAAAAGGTTGTAAATTTTGACGGCATGGAGATTGATTTTAGTAAGCCATTTAAGCGAATAAGCTACAAAAAAGCTCTCGTTGAGATCGGTGGACTAGATGAGAATATCATAAACGACAAAGATAAAATTTTAGCAAAACTAAGAGCTGATGGCCTTGAAGCAAATGAGAAGCTTGATCTTGGTCACTTGCAGGCTGAGCTATTTGATAACTACGTAGAGAGTAGGCTTATACACCCAACATTTGTTATTGATTATCCGATTTCGATCAGTCCACTTTCAAGAAGAAGTGACGCAAATCCTGATGTGGCTGAGAGATTTGAGCTATTTATCGCTGGTCGCGAGCTAGCAAATGGCTTTAACGAGCTAAACGATCCAATCGATCAATACAACCGCTTTAAAGCTCAAATCGATGCTAAAAACGCAGGCGATGACGAGGCACACGAGATGGATGAGGACTATGTAAAAGCCCTAGGATACGGCATGCCACCAGTTGCAGGTGAGGGCATAGGCATAGATAGACTTGTTATGCTTTTAACAGATAAAAAATCGATACGTGACGTTGTGCTCTTCCCAGCGATGAGACCACTAAAAACTGAGACAAAGGAGAACGAAAAATGAGTTTGCAAAGTTACGATAAGGACATTTACAATCTAGTAAATTTAGAACTAAAACGCCAATGTGATCACCTTGAGATGATCGCTAGTGAAAATTTTACATATCCAGAAGTTATGGAAGTAATGGGCTCAATCCTAACAAACAAATACGCTGAAGGCTATCCTGGCAAGAGATATTATGGTGGCTGCGAATTTGTCGATGAGATCGAGCAAATAGCGATCGATAGATGTAAAGAGCTTTTTGGATGTGAATTTGCAAACGTTCAACCAAACTCAGGCTCTCAGGCGAACCAAGGTGTTTACGGCGCTTTACTTAATCCAGGTGATAAAATTTTAGGCATGGATCTAAGCCATGGTGGACACTTAACGCACGGTGCAAAGGTAAGCAGTTCTGGCAAGATGTATGAGAGCTTCTTTTATGGCGTTGAGCTTGATGGTCGCATAAACTACGATAGAGTAATGGATATTGCAAAGATAGTAAAACCAAAAATGATCGTTTGTGGCGCAAGCGCATATACAAGAGAGATTGAGTTTAAAAAATTTCGTGAGATAGCTGACGCTGTTGGGGCGATACTTTTTGCAGATGTTGCTCACATTGCTGGTCTTGTTGTTGCTGGTGAGCATAAAAGTCCTTTCCCATACTGCGACGTTGTAAGTTCAACTACGCACAAAACATTAAGAGGCCCAAGAGGCGGTATCATTATGACAAATAACGAAGAGTATGCTAAGAAGATAAATGCTTCTATTTTTCCAGGTATCCAGGGCGGACCACTAGTTCATGTCATCGCAGCAAAGGCAGTTGGCTTTAAGCACAACCTTAGCCCTGAGTGGAAAATTTATGCTAAACAAGTAAAAGCAAACGCTAAAAAATTAGGCGAAGTACTAATAAAAAGAGGCTTTGATTTAGTGAGTGGTGGTACTGATAACCATCTAATTTTGATGAGCTTTTTAAATAGGGATTTTAGCGGTAAAGACGCAGATATCGCTCTTGGAAATGCTGGAATAACGGTAAATAAAAATACGGTTCCAGGTGAGACAAGAAGCCCATTTATCACAAGTGGTATACGTGTTGGTAGTCCTGCGCTTACGGCCCGTGGCATGAAAGAAGCTGAGTTTGAACTAATAGCAAACAAAATAGCTGACGTATTAAGCGATATAAACAACACATCTTTGCAAGAGAAGACAAAAGCTGAGCTAGTTGAACTTGCTCATAAATTTATAATCTATGATAAAGCGACATTTTGATGCAAAGTATTGATACGGCACTTATAAAGATTATTACAACTCACTACTATATCAAGCGTGATACGATCGTTAATAAAATAGAATACAGAGGTAAAATTTTCTTTGATAAATTTGAAAAGATAAATGAGCCACTGACCTATAATATTATGAAAGAGCATGAAGAGGGCAAAGCTGTTATCGCACACTCTTTAATAAATGCAAATGATAAAGTTGAAAATATAGTCTTTGACTATAACGGCAGAACCCCAGATAGATTTTGGCATAAAGCACAGCTTCTTCTAAGAGAAGAGGGCTTTATAAATTTTACAGCCTACGAGAGTAAGACGCCAGGACATCTGCATCTTTATGTGCATAAAGGTCACACTACGCTAAATGAGGCTTGCCAGCTAGCAAATATGCTCAACGCAAAGCTTTCACAGAAGCTACCTAAAGAGTGGAGGATGTTTCCAAATATCGATATGCCAAAAGAATTTAACATACTAACTTTACCTTATAAACTCTATCAAAAAGAGCGTGGGGCAAGTTGGTCAAAATATATGTAATTAAGGATAAAAAGTGGAAAACGATGAGTTAAAAGATATTCTTTTAGAAAGAGATGATGACGCAAGAGGATTGAAGCTAAAAAAACTTCTTATATTTATAGCAGCTCTTATTATACTTTTTTTGATCATTGTAGTGGCTATGAAGCTAGTAAATTCAAGCGATCCTTCACAAGCGCAAAATGAAGCTGATTCAAGACTAGTGCTTCCTCCAGTACCAGCCGAGCAGCCAGTAGATAGACAAGCTCCGATAGCTGATACAAATTCAGACAATAAAAAAGGCGATACACAGCTCTTTGAGCAAGTACCGATCGTGCCTGAAAATAAGCAACAAGATGAATTTGAAGATATGATCAAAAAGCTAAAAGATAAAGAAAACAATAAGCCTGTTTCTAAAACTGAAGAGCCAAAAGAGATAGTTAAGCCTATCGAAAAGTCTGCAGAAATACCAGCAAAAAAAGCTGAGACAAAGGTGGATACTCCAGTTAAAAAAGTCGAAAAAGTAGCAACTACTGATAAAAAGAGCGAGGCAAAACCAGCCAAAACTGAAAATAAAGTAGATAAAAAGATTGAGAAAAAGGCTGAAACCAAAATAGAAAAAACGGATAAAAAAGCTGAAGTAGCTAAAAGTGAACCTGCTGCAAAAGGCTCTTATGTTCAAGTATTTGTGACTAGTAAATTTAATCCAAATGCTGAATATATAAAGAAGATCGCTACTAAGGGATATAGCTACAAAACTATAAAAGTTGGTGAACTGACTAAAATTTTAGTTGGTCCATTTGATGAAAAAACGCTTCAAAAAGCAGTAGGCGATATTAGAAAAGATATCAATAAAGACGCTTTTATCTTTAGAGCAAAATGAAAACATTTGCAGTCTTTGGAGATCCAATAGCTCACTCGGTATCTCCGAGGCTGCACAACAAAGCCATTGCGGACCTTGGCTTAAAAGCACTTTACACAAGAGTCTTGCTAAAAGATGGCAGCGAATTAATCAATAAATTTAAATCCTTAAAATTAAACGGTGCAAATGTAACACTTCCACATAAAGAGTGGGCTTTAAATTTAGCCGATGAAGCTTCAGATATAGCTCGCAAAATAGGCTCTGCAAATACTCTTGTACTTAAAAATGACAAAATTTATGCATATAACACAGATGCGCCCGGGTTTTTAAAGGCAATAAAAAATTTTAAAGATGTAAAAAAAGCTATTGTCCTTGGAGCTGGCGGTACCGCAAATGCCATAACTTATGCATTAAAAGAACAAGGCGTTGATGTTTGCATACTAAATAGAAGCAAAGATAGGCTTGAGAAATTTAAAGATGAGTACAAATGCTTTAGTTGGGATAACTACGAAGAGCAAAAATTTGATCTAGTCATTAACTCGACCTCTGCTGGTTTAAAGGATGATTTTCTACCGGCACCTAAAGAAATTTTAAAAAGTATTTTTAAGGATGCTAAATTTGCATTTGATGTGATTTATAGCAAGCAGACACCATTTTTAGAAATGGCCAAGCAAAGTAGCCTTGGTGTAAAAGATGGCGCCGATATGCTTTTATATCAAGCGGTTCTAGCACTAAATTTATTTTTTAACAATACACTTGATGAGTCAAAGATCGAGCGCTCAATGAGAGAAATTTTCTATCTATAACCAATTAGCATTTATTTTTTATAAAAATTTTCGTAAGTTTGGTTTTAAACTAAGTTAAAAATTTATAGCTTGTAGAAACATTTTGATTAAAATTTTTATTGAAAGTAACTGGAGTAAATATAAAAAGCAGGGAAGATCCCTGCTAAATTTTACTATTCGTTTGTTTTGATATAAGCGTAGTCTGAAATTTTAGTCCATTCTCTTGCTTTTTTAAGGAAAGCTCTTTGAGATTCAACGATCTCTTTAAATAATGGATCTTTAGCGCTCTCTTCATCAAGTAGTTCATTTGTAGCTTTTTTAAGAGCTGCGATTACTTCTGGTGGGAAAGATTTTACTTGGATGTCTGGATACTCGCTTTTCATTTTATCCCAGTACTCGACATTTGAATAAAATACTTTTGTATTTGCATCTCTTGCTACTTCAGCTGCAGCTGCTTCAAAGATCGCTTTTAGGTCATCTGGAAGCTTCTCGTATGATTTTTTATTAAAGAAAAATTGAGTTTCACCGTTTGGCTCTTGCCAACCTGTGTAGTAGTATTTTGCCACTTTGTGAAAACCAAGTGCCATGTCATAAGCTGGGCTAACCCATTCGACTGAGTCGATCGTTCCCATCTCAAGGGCCATGTAAAGCTCACCAGTTGGGATAGTATTGATGTTGGCGCCAAGTTTAGCGTAAATTTCACCACCAAAGCCCGGAATTCTTATCTTTAAGCCTTTGATATCATCTAATGATTTGATCTCTTTTTTAAACCAGCCACCCATTTGCATGCCGGTATTTCCAGCTCTAAAAATTTTGATATTGTATGGATCGTAAACTTTTGCCTCAAGCTCCTTACCACCGCCAAATTCATACCAAGCTGTTTGCTCATCAGTATTCATCATAAATGGAGTTGCTGTAAAAAATATAGTTTTAGCATCTTTGCCTTTATAATAATAGCTACTTGTGTAGGTAATGTCGTATTGACCGCTTTTAGCAAAATCAAGCATCGCAAAAGGTGATTTATGTTTTGATGGATAATCAATCCTTAGCTCAAGTCTACCATTACTCATCTTTTCAACTTTGTCCTTTAGCTCTTTTGGTACATCACCAAGCACTGGCATAGTGCTCTCCCATGAGCTAGCAAGCTTTAGCTTATAAACTTTATCATCTCCCATAGCAACGCAAGCAGCAGCTGCTAGACCAAGAGACGCTAATAAAAATTTATTCATATCTTCTCCTTTGAAATTTTGACTATTATACAAAAAATTACATTATTAAAATGTGTTATAATCGCAAAAATCAAATTTATGGGGCATAAAATGATAAAAAAGACGAAAATCGTAGCTACTTTGGGGCCAGCAAGTGATAATGAAGAGACAATGGAGGCGATGGTAAAAGCAGGCGTTAATGTCTTTCGTTTAAATTTTAGCCATGGGACACACGAATACCATAAATTAAACATTGACAAGATAAGAAATATCGAAAAAAAGCTAAATAAGAGAATAGGAATTTTACAAGATATCTGCGGCCCAAAGATCAGAGTTGGTAAGCTTAGTGAGCCATTTTATCTAAAGGCTGGTGATGAACTTAGTATCCATGCTGATGAGATTATCGGTGAAAAAGTGGAAAAAGGAATTTATAAAGTAAGCCTAAATCAGCCTCAAATTTTGCCAATGCTAAAGGTTGGCGAGTATGTCTATCTCTATGATGGCTCTATAAGGGCAAAGGTCGTTAGTGAAGGTAAAGAAATAGTAAAAACTATCATTGAAAATGATGGAATTTTAAACTCAAACAAAGGTGTAAATTTCCCAAATACAGCCCTTGGCATAGAAATCATCACGCCAAAAGATAAAGAAGATATGAAATTTGGCGCAACGCATGGCGTAAATTTTGTCGCCATTAGCTTCGTGCAAGATGCAAATGACGTAATAAAGGCAAAAAATATCTTAAAAGAATTTGGCTCAAGAGCTGCTGTCTTATCTAAGATCGAGAAATTTGACGCGGTTGAAAATATAGACGACATCATCTCAAAGAGTGATGGCATCATGGTAGCTCGTGGCGATCTTGGCATAGAAGTGCCATTTTATAAGGTTCCAACTATCCAAAAGCTCATCATCAAAAAAGCAAATGCAGCAAGCAAGCCAGTCATCACAGCAACCCAGATGATGCTAAGCATGGCAGAGCATGAGACTGCCACAAGGGCGGAGATCAGCGATGTGGCAAATGCCGTGCTAGACGGCACTGATGCTGTTATGCTAAGTGAGGAGAGTGCGATCGGTAAAAACCCAGTCGCGGTCGTAGAGGCGATGAGTAAAACGATCATCCAAACTCAAAGCATCTATCCATATAATAAATTTGATGAGTTTGACTTTTTTGACGAGACTGATATGGTGGCAAGTAGTGCCGCATCTCTTGCTGTTCGCATAAAGGCAGATGCTTTAATCTCAATCACTGGCTCAGGAAAATCGGCCATAAAATTAGCTAGAAACCGCACAAATATCGACATCATCGCAGTCGCTCACGATGAGCAAACAGCGCACATGCTTACTCTTGCTTGGGGCGTTACGCCAGCGCTTGTACTAGAAAAAACAAAGCTTAGCTCACTTTTGGCAAATGTCATGAAAAAGGCGTATGAAGAGGGATATGTCGAACACGATAAGACTTATCTTGTCACTGCCGGTCACCCTACGGGCGTTGAGGGTAGCACAAACCTTATACGCATCATCAGACGCGATCAGCTTGATTATTATTTGGAGCTTGCAACTGAGTAAATTTATATACTCTCTTGCAAATTTTAAAATTTTGCTTGCTTGTAAAAATTGACTGCTAAGATTTGTCTTTGCTTTTTGCTTAGCTCAAATTTTATAGCCGAAATTACTCACTCATGAAATTTTAAAATTTGTATGAAATTTACTTGTAAAAATTAGGATATATAAAATTTATTTTGAAAGAATTTGTGACGTCAAATTTAACGTCACAAATCTAAATTTATTTTTTCTTTTTGCCTTTTGGCTCATCGCCTTTAAACCAGCTTTTTATCTTATCAAAGACGCTTTCATCGGTATTTGATTTGCCTGATTCTATGCCAAAGCTAGCCTGAAGCTTATTTAAAAGCTCTTTTTGCTCATCGCTTAGTTTTTCAGGTGTTTGAATAGAAATTTGCGCTACAAGCCTACCTTTTTTGCGCGAATTCACGCTTTTTATACCTTCATTTTCAAAGATAAATTGCTGCTTGTCCTTTGCTCCAACAGGTAGTTTTAGCTCAGTTTCTCCTCGAAGCGTTGGAATTTTTATGCTTTCGCCAAGTATAGCTTGCGTGAAAAAGACAGGAATTTCTAGATAAACATCGTCGTTATGACGAATGAAATGCTTATCTTCTTTTACATTTATGCTTACATAAAGATCGCCTTGAACGCCGTTTGTACCGATATTGCCTTTGCCAGCTACTCTCATTCTCATACCGCTATCAACGCCCTCAGGGATAGTAATCTTTACAGTTTGTTGCTGGATTTTATAAGCTTTTGCATTACAATCAGGGCATGGTTCGCTTATTACTTCACCGCTTCCATGGCAATATGGGCACTCTTGGACGATATTCATAAAGCCATTTCCGCGTGTTATCCTGCCACTTCCGCCACAGTGCTGGCATGTCTTGCTCTTGCCATCTTTACTACCAGTTGCATTGCATGTTGGGCAAGGCACTTTTTGATCAAATTTTATCTCTTTTTCACAACCAAAAATAGCTTCGTTAAACTCCAAATTTATAGGAATTTCAAGATCGGCTGAGTATTTTTCAGAGTATCTTTTTCTCTGTCTAGAACTACTCGCAAAACCGCCACCAAAAAATGAGTCAAAAATATCTGAAAGATCAAAATCGGCACTAAATCCGCCACCGCTACCAAATCGACCCTCAAGACCTTCTTTGCCGTATCTGTCGTAGATAGAGCGTTTTTGTTCGTCGCTTAAAACTTGATAAGCTTCATTTATCTGTTTAAATTTTAGTTCAGCCTCTTTGTCGCCAGAATTTCTATCTGGATGATATTTTAAAGCAAGCCTTCTAAAGGCTTTTTTGATCTCATCTCCGCTTGCATTTCTTGAAATTTCAAGGATTTCGTAATAGTCAAATTCCACATTTTTCCTTGTTAATTAAGCTTATTTTAAATATGGGATTTTACCCAAAAAAGTTTAAATTTAAAAAAGAATTTACATTTTTGCCGTATAATCTCTACTATTTTTAATAAAAAGGATAATTCATGGTTAATGTTTTAATGATAGAAGACGATCCAGAATTTGCGCAAATTTTATCTGAATATCTTGATAGTTTTAATATAAAAGTTACGAATTTTGAAGACCCTTATTTAGGACTTAGTGCTGGAATAAAAAACTATGATTTGCTAATACTTGATCTT
Organism: Campylobacter concisus; assembly: GCF_001298465.1. NCBI lineage: Bacteria > Pseudomonadati > Campylobacterota > Epsilonproteobacteria > Campylobacterales > Campylobacteraceae > Campylobacter > Campylobacter concisus. The sequence continues at coordinate 1,543,653 of NZ_CP012541.1, read as the reverse complement.
ACTTTGCCGGGCATTGATGGGCTTGAGGTTTGTAAAGAAATTCGCCAAAAATACGACATTCCTATCATCATAAGTTCAGCTAGAAGCGATATTAGTGACAAGGTTGTTGGACTTCAGCTTGGTGCTGATGATTATTTGCCAAAACCATACGATCCAAAAGAGATGTATGCTCGTATCACAAGTCTTATAAGAAGATATAAAAAGACAAATGAAGTACAAGAAGAGGTCGTTGATAGCGCATTTAGGATCGATGATAAACGTCACGAAATTTACTTTAACAATGAGCCGTTGGCACTTACTCCAGCTGAGTATGAAATTTTGACATATCTTATCAAACAACACAGTTTTTCAGTATCACGCGAACAGCTAGTTTATAACTGCAAAAGCCTAAAAGATAAAGATTCAAAGAGCTTAGATGTTATTATCGGACGCCTTAGATCAAAAATCGGTGATAGCTCAAAAGCCCCGAAACATATATTTTCAGTAAGAGGCATAGGATATAAGCTTATCGGATGAAATATTCCATAACTACGAAGATAACTATTATCTTTGCCATAGCTTTCTCGCTGATGTGCTTGCTCTTTGTAACTTTTGCAAACATTCAGCAAGAGAGCGCTTTAGAAAAACTAAAGGATAGACAAATAAGTGCGATGAACTACCTTGTCGCACTCTATGAACGTGGAAATCCCCCAAGAGATTTAGAGCATTATTTTAAAAATTTTTACTTAGAGTATGTTGGAAATAAAAATTTAGCCACTTCAATAGCTACAAATGGAACTGTTGTTTTTACGCAGCATACACCTCTTGGAGTGGTGCAATCGGTTAATTACAAAGGCGATTTGTATTTGCTTATTAAAAATCCATCTTTTCAGCTACTTCTTGAAAGTAACGACGCAAGACACGTAAATGATCCGCTTTGGGTCGCATTTTTGATAGTTTCAGCCCTTCTCATCTCACTTTATGTTTCTGTTCTTAGAAGTCTTTCACCACTTAGAAGGCTTAGTAAAGATATCAGAAAATTTGCCAGTGGAAATATGGAAATGGCGATGACGGCTAGGCTAAATGAAAACGAGCAAGACGAGATCGGACAGGTTGCGGTTGAGTTTGATAACGCCGTTTGCAAGATCAGAGAGCTCATCCGCTCAAGGCAGCTATTTTTGCGTGCGATTATGCATGAGCTAAAGACTCCTATTGGTAAGGGCAGGATCGTCTCTGAGATGGTCGCAAATGAGACCCAAAAGATGAGGCTCATAAATGTTTTTGAGCGCCTTGAGATGCTGATAAATGAATTTAGCAAGGTTGAACAGCTCCTTTCTAAAAGCTACGCATTAAACTACCAAGAGTGCCATTTTTCGCTCATTTTGGAGCAAGTGCAAGATATGCTCATGCTTGATAAATTTGAAGAGCGAGTGAGCTGTGATATCAGAGATGACGTCATATTAAGAGTGGATTTTCAGCTTTTTAGTTTGGCGATTAAAAATTTGATAGACAATGCCCTAAAATACGCAGAAGATAAAAAGGCTATTTTGATCTGCGATAGCGAATTTATAGCGGTTAAAAATTTAGGTAAAAAGCTAAATCACCCGATTGACTACTACAAACAAGCCTTTGTGCGTGGCGACAAAGTGAGTGCTGGAAGTGGCATGGGGCTTGGACTTTATATCATCGAGCAAATTTGTCAGATGCAAAAATTTGAGCTTGTTTATGACTACGAAGACGGCTATCACGTCTTTAAAATTTTACTTAGATCAAAGGCAAAGCGAGCATGAAAAGGGGCTTAGAAAAATTTAACGAGCTAACTGAGTCTTTTGCAAAGCTCCCTGGTGTCGGTAAAAAATCAGCCGCAAGGTTTGCCTATTTTGTCTGCATGCAAGATAGCTTTGCAGGGCTAAGGCTCGCTCAAAATATCGAAGACGCAGTGAGGTTTATAAAGCGATGTGAGCGTTGTGGTGGGCTAAGCGAAAATGAAATTTGTGACATTTGCAGTGACGAGAGTAGGGATAGTGAGGTTATATTGCTGGTTGAAAGTCCAAAAGACATCCTAGTCTTTGAGCAAAATGGCATCTACAACGGCCTTTACTTCGTACTTGACGAGATCAACGAGGACGCCATAGAGAGGCTGCGAAGTGCTATTAAGCAAAATGGCTCAAAAGAGGTTGTCTTTGCCTTTACACCAGGGCTAAATTCAGACGCACTCATGCTTTACGTCGAGGATAAGCTTGGCATGAGTGAAATTTCATTTAGCAAGATCGCTCAGGGCGTGCCAACTGGTGTAAATTTAGAAAACGTCGATATGCTCTCACTCTTAAAAGCCTACGAGAGCCGCACAAAAGCCTAATTAAAATTTCTTTTAGTTATAATCTCACCTAAATTTATAATATTTAGTCCGCGAAATCGCCGCTAAATTTAAAAGGATAGAGATTGATTTTGCTTATAGATAACTACGATAGTTTTGTCTTCAACGTCGAGCAGTACGTAAAAGAGCTCACAAACGAAGAGGTTAGATGCGTTAGAAACGACAAGATAACGCTTGAAGAGATCAAAAAACTAAACCCAAGTAAGATCATCCTAAGCCCAGGGCCAAAGCACCCAAAAGATAGCGGAGTTTGCTTAGAAATTTTAAAAGCAGACCTTGGCGTGCCTGTGCTTGGCATTTGCCTTGGACACCAAGCCATAGGGCTTAGTTTTGGCGCAAAGATAAAAAGACTAGATGACCCACTTCACGGCAAGACCTCGTTTATAGACGTGAAAAACAAAGAGCCACTCTTTGCAGGGCTGCCTGATCGTTTTGAGGTTATGCGCTACCACTCGCTTTATGTCGATGAGCTCCCAGCTAGCTTAAGTGCTGATGCGGTCAGTGATGATGGCGTAGTTATGGCACTTAGCGTTAAAGATAAGCCGATCTTTGGCATCCAGTTTCACCCTGAGAGCTACTTCACGCAATACGGCAAAAAGATCGTTGAAAATTTTGTAAATTATAAGGCAAAAGAAGAGGTAAAAGAGCCAAAAATTCGCTCACTCAAGCCATATCTTATCAAGCTTCAAGAGAATATCCCGCTTGACGATAGCGACTTTGAGCAAATTTGCGAGATAATAGCCAGCAAAGAGTACGAGATAGTGCAGCTTTCAGCCCTTTTAGTGCTAATTAGCGAAAAGAGCCTCTATCCAAAAAGCCTCGCTGCGCTTGCAAAAAATATCCTAAAATACTCGCAAACTTACCGCGATGATACGCCTATGATCGATCTTTGTGGCACTGGCGGCGATGGCTTTAAGACGATAAATATCTCAACAACTGTGGCATTTACCCTCGCAAGTCTTGGTATAAAGGTCGCAAAGCACGGCAACAAGGCAGTTTCAAGCAAGTCTGGCAGCTCTGATGTGCTTGAAATTTTAGGTGTAAAAAGTGAAAAATCACTGGCAAAACAGCGCGAAAATTTAGCTAGTAAAAATTTAGCCTTCTTTCACGCGCCATTTTTTCATCCGTTAGTTGGTGAGGTAAGAGAGGTGCGTCAAAGACTTGGCATAAGGACCGTCTTTAACGTGCTTGGACCGCTTTTAAATCCAAATTTAAACCTTACAAACCAGCTAGTTGGCGTCTATCATAAGCCAGTGCTAAAACTCTACGCCCAGACGCTTAAGATCCTTGGCAGAAAGCACGCTCTAGTCGTTCGCGGAGATGATGGACTAGACGAGATCACGCTTTGTAGCGAAACGAGCGTTGTGGAGCTAAAAAATGGCGAAATCTTTGAGTACAGCATCACGCCAGAGCAGTTTGGCTTTAAAAGAGCGCTTCACAGCGACATCGAGGGTGGCACACCTGAAGAAAATGCCAAAACCTTGATACGCACGCTAAAGGGCGAGGAGCAGGGGGCAAAATTTGACATCGTGGTCTTTAATGCGATGTTCGCACTCTACGCAGCTGATGGCGCTAAGAGCCCAGACGAGGCTAAAAAAATAGTGCTTGAGGCGATAAAAAGCGGCAAGGTATATAAATTTTATGAAGAGTTTATAAAGGCGCAAGCGTAATGGCGCTGGTTAAAATTTGTGGCATCAAAACGCTAGAAGAGGCAAGTACGGTTTGTGCTTTGGATGTTGATTTTATCGGGTTAATATTTGCCAAAAGTAAAAGAAGGGTCGAGCTAAATTTAGCTAGGCAGATAGCGAAATTTGCTCACAGCAAGGGCAAAAAAGTAGTTGGCGTTTTTGCTGAGCAAAGTGAGTGCGAGGTAATGGAAATTTGTCAGTTTGCTGGTCTTGACGTGGCTCAGGTGCATGGAGCGGTGAGTGAAAATTTATATGTAAATTTAAAAGATATGGGGCTTGAGATTTGGCAGGTTTTTAGCGTGAAAGATAGCTTGCCAGAGGTTGATTTTAAGCATTTTGACATGGCGCTTTTTGACTGCAAGGGCGAAAATGCCGGCGGAAACGGCACTAGCTTTGAATGGGAAATTTTAAAAGATACTAAATTTAAATTTGGCATGGCTGGGGGCATAGGCGAGCACAACATAAAAGAGGCGCTGAAATTTAAGCCATATCTAGTCGATATCAACTCAAAAGTCGAGGACGAAAACGGCATAAAAGATGCACAAAAGATAGAGAGAATTTTAAAGATCATAGGTGAGGTAGAAGATGAACAGTAAAGCATATTTTGGAAAATTTGGCGGGCAGTTTGTGCCTGAGACGGTAATGTTTGCCCTTGATGAGCTGGAAAGCGCCTATGCTAGCATCGCAAAGACAAAAGAGTTTAAAGACGAGCTTGATGATCTGCTTAAAAACTACGTTGGCAGGCCTAGTCCGCTTTTTTTTGCAAAGCGCCTGAGCGAGCACTATGGACATGAAATTTACCTAAAAAGAGAGGATCTAAACCACACGGGCGCGCATAAGATAAATAACGCCCTAGCTCAAGCGCTACTTGCTAAAAAAATGGGTAAAAAGAAAATTTTAGCTGAGACTGGAGCTGGTCAGCACGGCGTGGCAACAGCGACTGCAGCGGCACTTTTGGGCTTAGAGTGTGACGTCTATATGGGCGCAACTGACGTGGCTAGACAGCAGCTAAATGCCTTTCGCATGCAGCTTCTTGGCGCAAAGGTGGTGAGCGTAGAAGACGGCTTAAAAACACTAAAAGAGGCGACCACGGCAGCCATACAAGCGTGGGTAAATGAGATAGAGAGCGCATTTTACGTCATTGGCTCAGCCGTTGGCCCGCACCCATACCCAAAGATCGTGCGTGACTTCCAAAGCATCATCGGCACAGAGGCCAAAGCTCAGCTTGCAGATTACGGCAAAAAGGCCGACTACGTCATTGCCTGCGTTGGCGGCGGCAGCAATGCTATTGGCATTTTTAGTGCGTTTTTGGACGATGAGAGCGTAAATTTAGTAGGTATTGAGGCTGGCGGTCTTGGCATAGAGACACCTTATCATGCAGCTACGCTTAGCAAAGGCAAAACTGGCATCATCCACGGCATGAAAACGACGGTCTTGCAAGATGAGTACGGCATGATCTCGCCAGTTCACAGCATTTCAGCAGGCCTAGACTACCCAGGCATCGGCCCAGAGCACGCTCACCTAAACGACATCAAAAGGGTAAAATACGAAGCTGTAACCGACGATGAGTGCATAAATGCCTTGTATTTTCTAAGCAAGATGGAGGGTATCATCCCAGCTATCGAGAGCGCGCATGCGCTGGCGTATCTAGAAAAGCTTTGCCCAAAACTTGATAAAAAAAGCGTCATCGTCGTAAACGTCTCAGGCAGGGGCGATAAGGACATAAACACAGTTATCGGCTACGAAAAAGGAAAAATTTATGGATAAGGTTAGAAGCGCATTTAACGGCAAAAAGGCAAACATCGGCTACATCGTGGCTGGATATCCAAGCTTAGAAAAAACGAAGGAATTTTTAGAAAATTTAGATGAGAGCACGCTAGATCTAGTTGAGATCGGCATCCCTTACTCTGACCCGCTAGCTGATGGCAAACTCATCGCGCAAGCTAGCTTTGAGACGGTGCAAAATGGCGTAAATACAGACGTTGTCTTTGATATGCTTGAGAGTTGCAAGGCAAAAGTGACAAAGCCACTTGTTTTTTTGGTTTATTACAACATCATCTTTGCTTATGGTGTTGATAAATTTCTAAAAAGATCAGTTGAGGCTGGAGTTAGCGGCTTTATCGTTCCGGATCTGCCTTGCGAGGAGTGCGAGGAATTTGCTCTAAAGTGCAAGGAGCTAAATTTAAGCCTGATACCACTTATCAGCGTCACATCTGGTAGTAGAGCGGATGGAATTTTAAAATTTGGCTCAGGATTTATCTACGCTCTTGGCGCGATCGGCGTTAGCGGTTCAAAAAGGGCTAATGAAGATAGGATAAAAAAATTGGTCCTAGAGCTTAAGAAAAAGAGCGATTTGCCAGTAGCTGTTGGCTTTGGTATAAAAAACAAAGATGATGTTAATGAAGTAAAAAAATATGCTGACGGAGCGATAATAGGTACGCAAATAGTTAAGCTTTGTGCCGAATTTAGCGGTGAAAAGCTAGTAAAAGAGATAGATAAACTCTTTTAAAATGCTTAATAAATTTATAGCTAATTTAGTAAAGCCAAAGTATAATTGAAAATGCATTTCAAGTCTTAAGGAAGAGATATGAGAAAAGTTATAGATGAAGCTACAAGCTATCTTTGCAAGGATACTTTAGGGCTAGATTTAGAGTTTGGCAAGAGTCTGGGCAAAGGATTTTACGGAGCTAGCATACCAGTCTATAAGGGTAAAAGCGAGTATCATTTTTACCTATTTTTTAAAAAAGATACTTTGAAAATTTTCATGAATGCCTTTTTTGGTCACGAAGATGTTGATGGTGGCGATCTGGACGATCTTTGCAAAGAGATAGCTAATCAAATCATCGGCAAAGCTAAAAATTTACTAAATGAAAAAGAGCCAAATGCTTATAAGCTTGGAACGCCTGAATTTTTAGGCGAAGTTGAAAATTTTGGTATAAAGCTAAAAGAAAAATTTATATATAAAATAAAAAATAGAACATTTCAAATAGGCTACGACATACAATGAACGATGAGAGTGCGATAGAGACGCTAGAGCAGCTAGGGCTTTTTAAGAGCTATGATGAGCTTATGGATATAAGCGTTGATTTTATAGCTGAGCTAGGAACTACCACGGTTAGTATAAATGAGCTTTTGAAATTTGAAGCTGGCTCGGTCATAGACCTTGAAAAGCCGGCTGGTGAGAGCGTGGAGCTATATATAAATAATAGAATTTTTGGAAAAGGCGAAGTAATGGTTTATGAGAAAAATTTAGCCATCAGGATAAATGAAATTTTGGATTCAAAGTCAGTTATTCAGTACTTCAAAAAAGAACTTTTATGAAATTTATACTATTTTTCTTACTTTTTGTAACTCAAATTTTAGCTTCAAATCTATTAACTTACAATATCTATGAACGTGCTGATAGAGTCGATATTATGCTTAGCTTTGATGCACCTTATGAAGGAAATATCTTTCAAAAGCGCGAAAAAGACACAACATCTTTGATATTAAATTCGCTAAATTACGATCAAAGTGCTAGTAAAGACATAAACTCAAAGATTATTCAAGAGCTTGAGATAGAGCCAAAGCAAAACTCGCTTGTCTTAAATTTGCGCTCAAATGATGCTATTATCGTAAATGCTTCAAAGACGACTGATAGTTTTGGACTCCGCATTCGTGTAACTCTAAAAAATGCAAAACCTCAAATACAAAATATGCCTCAAGCTAGTGCAAAAATAGAGACCCCTAGCACTCCAAAGATGGATGAAGAGCCTATGCTGAATATAGACTCAAGGTATTTTATAGTCTTAAGTGTGCTTATTGCGCTTCTTGTATTTTTATATGTATTTAAAAGATATATTACTTCAAAGAGTAATGATTTTAGCGGATTTAAAGCACCTAGAAATCAGTCTCAAAATGATACAAAATCAATGAACTGGCTACTTAAAAATCAAAATAGTAACGTCAATATAATATATGAAAAATATCTTGATCGCACGAATAAACTAATGCTATTAAGCTATGAAAATAGGCGTTATTTAGTGATAGTTGGTAGCTCAAATGTAATGCTTGATAGCTTTGGTGAAGACAAGATACAAAATGAGCAAGATTTTGCTATATTTTTCGAAGAGAACAAGAAAAAACTAAGCTCATTTTTAGAAGAGCGAAAAAATAGTTTAAGTAACTATAAAGATAAAATGAGCGGAGAATTTTAGTAGTTTTAGCTAAAATTCTCATCCAATTTAAATTTTTATGCGTTAAAGCTAGTTTCAAAATTTATACAAACGAAATAGCAAAAATTTCAGGCTTTGTGATCTTTTTTATCTCTTCTTTTGCCATAGCAAATTCTTTTGCGCCTTCTATTTTCAGCGTATGCCCACTAAATTCGAAGTTTAGATTTGGCCTTTCACAGGTTAGATCAAGTGCCTTTGCTAGTGAGAGTATAAAACTTAGCCATCTTATACACTCGGCTTTTGGAAGTAAATTTTTATATCGCTCAAATTCATAGATGTTTTTCTTTCCGTTTGTGCCAATTACTACTGCAATCAATGCTTTTTGTTCATGCGAAAAGCCATAATTTAAGGCATTTAGGACTATATAGGCTGAGTTTTTATGATCGCCATAAAAGCCAATCTCTTGACCGACATTGTGAAGTTTTGTAGCAACTAAAAGCACTTCAAGATAGTTATCGCTTAAACCGTGAAGCTTTTTTAATACCATAAATATATCTTTTGCATATCTTGTGACCGATTTATTACATGATAATATAAAACGATCTTGCAAACTTTTGATACTTGGATTAAAATTTTGCGGAAATTTAATGCTAGGGCGTAAAAAATCTTTTAAGAACACTCCCTCTCTTACGCCAACCCCACTTGTTATAATATTTTTGGCATTTAGAGCTTCGGCAAGGGCTAAAAAGATATGTGCGCCTTCTCTAATGGTGTCGTATCTATCTTTTTTAATAGGAAATTTATTTAGCTCAAGCACGCTAACATTTGCAATGCTCTCGATGTAGGCTTGCTCGTCGCTAAGCTTATAGCAAAAGCCATGCAGTGATGAGAGTGGATATAAATTTTTGCTCATTATAGCAGATGATATCGCTCTAAGAGAGCCACCAATAGCGATTATATTTTGGCATTTAAATCGCTCATATATCTGTTTTGTAACTTGTTCTAAAAATTTTGGCAACTTATTTAAGTTTTTCTTATCAAAAAAAAGCTCTTTTAACCTAACTGTACCAATGTCAAGTGAGAGCGTATCTATTATTTTGCCTTTGCTTATTCTGGCAAGCTCAGTTGATCCGCCACCGATATCAATAGTGACGCATTCAGCGATGTTATGGAGTAAATTCTTGGCCGCGATTGCACCAAAAGTAGCCTCTTCTTTGCCGTCTATGACTTTTAAATTTATGCCAAGTTTTTTTCTTAAAAGAGAGATCAAAACATTTGCGTTTGGAGCGTCCCTAAGCGCTGAAGTACCAACACATAAGACTTTATTGCATTTGTAGCTTTTTATGATATTTGAAAATTCTCTAAAAGCCTTTAGCGCTTTTTCCATCGAGCTTTCGGATATTTCATTGTTTGAGCCATATCCGCCTTCACCTAGGCGAACCTTTGTTTTATATTCAGCTAGTATAAAAAATGCTAAGCGTGACGTTCTCTCAAATATCGCCATTCGCATGGAATTTGAGCCAAGGTCGATTACTGCGGTTCTCTTTGCCATTTTTATCCTTTTATATTTAAAACTAGGCTTGCGACTGCACCGCTTCTATCGTTTCTATTTTTAATGTCTACTTCGCCACCAAGAGCCTGTGCTGCACCTTTAACTAGAAACAACCCAAGCCCAGCACCACCTTTGTCGCCATATCTTTTAAATGGAGCAAATAAATCTTTACTCTCATCTATGCCTATTCCTTCATCTATTACTTCGATGATAAATTTATTTTTTATAAGCTTAGAACTAATCGTAATGGTGCTATTTTTTGGTGAAAATTTAATGGCATTTTGAACAAAATTTTGCACGATGTGAGTTAATAGGCTAGTTTGGATTTTTAGATTTAAAATTTCTGGTTTTAGGTCCAGTTTTATATTTTTTTCATCATTTTTTGCAAGTATCTCATAGTTTTTCGCAAGTTTTTTTAAAAATCCTATGACATCGGTATTTACTGGCTCTTCAAACTGAGCTCCTTCTTGACGGCCGATCTCAAGTATAGAACTTATCATCGCGTTCATGCCGTTTATAGCTTCATTGTTTGATTTTAGAGCTTCGATATATTTTTCACTCTCGCGTGGCTTTAAAAGTGTAACTTCATTTTTTGTTTTCATTACAGCCAGCGGTGTTTTTAACTCATGCGCTACGCCTACAAAAAGTTCTTTTTGGTATAAGACAAATGTTTGGATTCGAGAGATTAGCCTATTTATGCTCTGTCCAAGTGGTAAAAACTCATCTGGTAGACTTTTTATATCTATCTCATGAAGAAATTTTTCGTCTAAATTTGTAAGCTTGTGACTTAAAATTTTTATAGGTATTAAAAGCATTCTTGATAAAAATAGTGCATAAAAAAGCACCAAAAGTATCGCTGACACATTTACGATTATAATATCTATAAAAATTTCTTCTACTATATGAGCTTGAAGTGTAGTATCTTTTTCTAGGCTTAAATAACTGCTTTCATCAAGTTTTGTTATTAAAATAGTTTTACTTTGATCCTTTGATTTTTGTGTTACGATATATGTTTCTTTATCTTGTGGCTCGTCTGTTTTTATCGTTGCTAGGGTTTTGTTTGGATTTTCTATCGTAAATGTTTTTGAATTTAAAGGATTGAAATTCTGAGGATTTTTTTTATAAGCTTCTGCTTGATAGTTTAGCTCATTAACTACACTTTGAAAAACAGTAACCCTTATATAGTGATAAAGCATTACCGAAATAACTACAATTAGCATCATAGCACCAGATGCTAATTGTAATATAAATCTATTTCTTAAGCTTTTTTGGGAAAACAAAATCTATATCCGCGTCTTCTAACGGTTTCAATCGTTGAAATATTTAGCGGCTTATCCATTTTTTGGCGAATTTGATTGATAACAACCTCGATAACGTTTGGAGTTACAAGCTCTGGCTCCTCCCAAATAGCATCAAGTAGTTGCTCTTTAGATACGATCTGATCTGAGTGTCTTGCAAGGTGAGTTAGTACCTCAAACGGTTTACCTTTTAACTCAATATCACGACCTAAATATGTGATTTTCTCTTCATCTGGATTGATGATGAGCTCGTCTATTTTGATGATATTTGTACCACCAAAGCGTAGTCTAGCTTCAAGTCTAGCTACTAAGATGTCAAAATCAAATGGCTTTTTGATATAGTCATCAGCACCAGCTCTAAGTGCTTTTATTTCGCTCTCTTTATCATCTTTTGCAGAAAGTACAACAACTGAGGTGCGTGGAGATTTGTGTTTGATGATATTTATAAGATCTACTCCATCGCCATCTTGAAGCATCCAATCAGTTAAAACCAAGTCATAGTTTCTGATGCCGATGTAGTACTCAGCATCTTTAAAATTTTCAGAGCTATCTGTCTGGTAGCCAAACTCTTGTAGGCCCTCAGCAATCGTCTTGTTTAGCGTTACTTCATCTTCTACTATTAAAATACGCATTTTATTTCCTTAAACTAAAATTTATTGGGGATTGTATCATAAATTAAGCAACATTTCAAGATACTTTAATAAATTTTTAAAAAACAGTGCTTATTTTTGCTCCGACGACCGCATTTGGTAAAATTTCAGTTTTTAAAATTTCCATTTTCAAGCTAGTAAGTGAGTCAAACTTTTCTTTTAATGCTTTGCAGGTTACTTCAAGTGACTCTTCAACGCTCTGAAATTTTTTTTCATTGTAAAAACTATTTATAAAATCCATAACTAAAATATAATCAACAAAACTAGTTGAACAAATTTCTAGATTTACTTGTACTTCTTGCTTTCCTACTCGCTCAAAGTCAAGCATTCCAATAACTGTTTTAAATTTATAATCTTTTATAATAGTTGTTATTTCACTTTTCATACGACTTTTTGCTCCTTGCCAGATATTAGGCGAACGATATTTGGTATATGTTTATAAACTACCAAAAATGCAATGATTAGAAGCGGTGCATGCGTGTAAATTTCATCTAACTCCGGATGGATCACAAAGCTTGAGACAATGAGTGCTATCAAAGCACAAAGTGAGGCAAGCGAGCTAATCTTTAAAAATTTACCAACAAAAAACCAAACTACTAAAGCGATAATAATCTCAACTGGCAAGAAAAATGCTATCACGCCAGCTCCAGTAGCAACACCTTTGCCACCCTGAAATCCTAAAAATACTGAGAAACAGTGTCCTGCTACACTTAAAACTGCCATCGTCCAAAGTACGCTTTGACTAGCACCTAAAGATAAAGCGACTATAAGCGGCAAAACACCCTTTAGTACATCACAAACCACAGTCAAAATAGCAAGCTTTTTGGCTAGTTTTGGATTGGTTTGTTTTAAAACTCTTAGGACATTTGTTGCCCCAATGCTTTTACTACCTTCGTTTTTTATATCAACGTGTCCAAAAATTCTTGCGAGTATCAAGCCTGATGGGATACTACCAAGTAAATAGCTAATAGCATAAAGTATTAAGTTTTGCATATATTACCTTTTATAATTAAAGAGCGAATGATAGTAAAAAAATACTAATTCTTTTATAAATTATCTCCATAAAAGCACGACTTTTTCGTCATAGATATCACCTTTCTTAGGTGAAATTTGTGTCTCATTTATCGTAATATTTTTGACATCATTTGCTTCTTTTAACTCTTCGCTTTCTCTTAAAAATTTCTCTTCTAGCTCACTTAGGGCTAAATTTATATCATTTACATTTTGCTCGCTAAGTTTGACATCACTTCTTTCTTTTAAGACTTTATTTGCACTTCTGGCACTTGATGCAATCTTGCCGGCATTTTGACGAGATAAGAGCTTGTTGCCAAATAGTGCCCCAAGTATGCTTGCTCCGATATTTATAGCAGCATCAAGGCCACTTCCAGTCATATCTTTTTGCTCTTTATCAAGCTTTGCCAAGGCTTTGTTTAGTTTATCTTGCAAGTTTTTTTGCTCTTTTTCAAATTTTGCTGTGAGTTTTGCGGTTTGTTCTTCTAAAATTTCATTGCACTTATCTTGAAGCCTGATATAAAACTGCTCCTTTGCTTCATTGTTTTTTGAATAAATTCCCAATGCTTCGAAGGTATTAAATTTAAAATTTCTATACAGATACTCTTTAAAATCTTTTTGGATATTGTCAAAATTTTTAGCTTTTAAAATAAAATTTGGCACAGCTGCAAAGCTTGCACCGCTTGGCTCATTTTCGCTTGCTTCAACGTGCATGCCTTCGCTAGCCTCATCCCAGTTTGGCTCATTGTCATTTTCGTTTAGTTCATAAAGATAGCTTACTTCATAAACGCTATCGATGCCTTTTTTGGTGTCATAAATTCTCACCTTCGCACTTGCAAATAAATTTGGCGTGAGGCTTTTTGAGTTAGCATAAAGTTGCGTAATCTCATTTGAGATTATGGGCTTTATGCTAAATTTCATCTCGCTTTTATCCACGCTTTGAGTGCTTAAATTTTCTTTTTTATCTTTCATCAAATTTGAAATTTGCTCGCGGCTGAGCGGTCCTTTTAGATAGCTAAGCGCCCAGCGCGTGGAGATGACGTTTAAGCCGTCCTCGTTTATATTTTTGAGTAAGAAATTTCTTTTTGCCAAATTTGATATGAGATTTTCAAGCGAAGCTTTATCTAAGCTTGAGCCTGCGATGCCGCTTAGTCCGTCGATCACGCGGGCTTTATCCTGCGCTGTTTGGAGGCGGCCGATGAACCAAGTACCGATGTTGCTAAGACCTTTGTAGTCAAGATCTACTGGGTTTTGCGTGCTTAAGACGCAGCCAAGACCAAATGCACGAGCTTGTTTTAAGAGCGTAAGCATAGGCGTTTTTGACGGCGGGTTTGCATTTGGTGGGAAGAAGCCAAAAATTTCGTCCATATAAAGGATCGCTCTAAGTGAGCTTGTGCCCTCGGTGCCGCGCATCCACGCGATGATCTCGTTTAGTAAAAGGGCAACAAAAAACATCCTCTCAACGTCATTTAGGTGTGAGATTGTAAAGATATTGCACTTTGCTTTGCCGTTTTCGTCAAATAGCATCTTTGAAATTTCTAGTCTAACGCCTTGAGTCCAGCCTTTAAAACTTGGGCTTGCGATAAGTGCGTTTATCTTCATGGCAAGCTTTAGGCGCTCACTGCTTGGATAGAAGGTATCCACGTCAAAGACACCTATCTTTTTAAAAGGTGGATTTGCGATGAAATTTATAAGCTCTTCGATGCTGACATCTTTTTGCTCTTTAAATTTAGTCTCAAATATAGTTGAGATAAGCAGCTGTTCTTTTGAGTTCGTGTCCTCGGAATTTATACCTACAAGAGATAATACTGAGGCTGCAAGCGAATTTATATAGTTGCTAAAAATTTCTTCGTCATTGATATTTGGGCAGGCAAAGTCACTAAGTAGCGCCACGCCTATACCAGCTGAGCTTTTTGGTGTGTAGATGTTAAAGCTAGCGCTTTCTTTTAAAATTTTTACTCGCTCAAGGTCTTGAAAGCTCGACTCTATGCCGTTTCTCCAAAGCTCGGCTTGAGAGGTGGCAAATTCCTCTACGCTTTGACCTTTGTTGGTTGCTTCTGCTTCATCTATGTATGGTAAAAAATCCTCCGGCCTCATCTGCGGAAAGGTTAGAGCTAAATTTGTGATGTCGCCCTTTGGATCGATGATGATAGAAGGGATATTGTCTATGCATGCCTCTTCTAAAAGCGTGATACCAAGGCCTGTTTTACCGCTACCTGTCATACCTATGATAGCTACGTGGGTGGTTAGATCCTTATTTTTATAAAAAAATGGCTCTTTGTCTTTTAGTCCGATATAAAAAAGTTTTAAATTTTCTTGTATTGTTTTCACTAGCTGCCTTATTCGTATAAATTTATACGTGAGCGAAGCTCGTCAAGTGTCTCTTTTATGCGCTTTTGCGTAAAATCTTTTATCGTTTCATCATCATCGATAAGCTTCATACAGTATCTGATGTAGCCTTTATAGGTTATTTCAGTAACTAATTTTAGCCTTAAAGAAACTCTTTTTACCATTTTTTCAGACATCAAGAGATCAAAAATGACTTCTAATTCTTCGTTATCTTTAAAATTTGCAGATTGTGAACTTAATACACTTATGCCGCCTTCGGAAACATCATAAAGGCTACCTTCGATCTTGTCTTGTTTGCCTTTGATAATAGTTTTAGTAAAACGATTTGGCAAAATACGTTGGAATTTTCTTTTGTACGCATACATTGTTGTATTTAGCAAGAAATTTGAAAAAGTAACACTTTTATCTGTTATATTATAATTTATGATATCTGCACACAAAGGCTTTGAGAAAAAGCTATTTGGCAAAATAAAACCTTTGCCGTCTTGCTTCATGGCTAAAATTTGCATCATATCCACGCGAAAAACGACACTATCTTCCTTAACTTCTAAAATTTCAGCCTCATATTTTATATTTAATCCATCATATAAATTTAAAAGCTCAGGCCTTACCTTGGCTCTTTTCATGCGAGTGAATGTATTGATCGGATCTTCATAAAAAAATGTTCCGGTTTCAATCATATCTTTTACATTTGTTTCTTGCTGGTCTTTGGCACCACATAAAATTTCTTTGATTCTTGAAACGGCATTTACGAAATAACCTACGAAGGTGCTATTGTCGCAAGAGTGACTAAAATTTAAAGTCAAATTTAAAAGTAGGAAATTTATTAATTCGTCTCTTGCGTTTGATTTTGGTATTAGATTATTTAAATCATCTTGTAGTTGCATAGCATTTGGCTTTTGAATAAGCAGTGTATCAAAAATGTTTTCAAGACAAATTTTTACCTGATCGTGCGGTACGATAAATGTTAGCTGTCTACAAAATTTGATACCATCGTCGATAAATTTATCTCTTAATTTAAGTATGCTATCTTCGCAATTTATTACAAGCTCTTGCCTGCCTTTAAAATCCATGTAGTCTCCGGAATGTTGTTGATTAAAGCCAAGGCTATGATATAAAAAGTTATATTAAAAAAGTATTTAAAATTATTTGGAGGAGAAATTTCTAGGTAAAGGATACCTAGAAATTTCTGTTGATTATAGTTTGCCTTCGTTATGTGAAAGGTAGTCGGCAACACCTTCAGTGCTTGGTTTCATACCAGCATCACCTTTGTTCCAGCCAGCTGGGCAAACTTCGCCGTGCTCATTTGTAAATAGCATAGTATCAACCATTCTTATCATCTCATCGATATTTCTGCCAAGTGGAAGATCGTTTATAACTGCGTGGCGAACAGTGCCGTCTTTATCAAGCAAGAAACTACCGCGAAGCGCTACACCAGCATCTTCTAGAAGTACGTCAAATCCGCGAGCGATTGATTTTGTCATATCAGCTACGATAGGGAAGCGAACTTTACCAATACCGCCTTTGTTTACCGGAGTCTCTTTCCATGCAAAATGTGAGAATTGGTTATCGCATGAAACTGCGATAACTTCGATACCACGTGACTTGAACTCGTCATATCTTTTGTCAAATGCGATAATTTCGCTTGGGCAAACAAAAGTAAAATCCATTGGATAGAAAAATACAACCGCGCCTTTCTCGCCAATATTTTTATAAAGATTAAAATCATTTACAATTTGATTGTTTCCTAAAACTGCTGCAGCTGTAAAATCAGGTGCTTTTTTTGTTACTAACATTTGTTCTCCTTAATAATAAATTTTATTGATTGCGAAATTATATCTATACAAAATTAAATTTAGTTTAAACATATTTTAGAAATTTTTGTGTAGTAAATTTAGTGTTATTGGTAAAAGCAGAAAATGGATTTTGTTAAAAGCGATAAAAATTTGAATTTTAAAAAATTATTGATGAGAGTATTTGAAAGAAATTAGTAAAAGCGTTGCTAAAAATTTAGAAGATTACTTGCTGTAATTATTGTAAATCGCTAAAATTTTTTCCGCCAAATTTTAGTATCGCTGATCCCCATGTAAAGCCGCCACCAAATGCATCAAGAAGCAAAACTGAACCATTTTTGATGCGTCCATCTTCATAGGCATAATTTATAGCCATTGGAATTGAAGCGGAGCTTGTATTGCCATATTTAGCAACAGTCAAGACACATTGCTCATCTTTAAAATTTAATCTATTTTTTACTGCATCTATTATTCTTATATTCGCTTGATGAGGTATAAAAAAATCAATATCTTCGCTTTGCATTTTGTTTGCATGCAGAATTTCTATTACGCTTTTGCTAAGTGTTTGAACTGCTATTTTAAAAACTTCATTTCCACTCATATGGATAAAATTTAGTCTATTTTTTAGTGTTTCCTCACTGGCTGGAAATACACTCCCGCATCCTGGGGTTATTAAAAGTTCAGCTTGCTTGCCGTCGCTTGCCGTATGAATATCGATGATCTCATTTTCATTGCCACTACTAATTACAGCCGCGCCTGCTCCATCACCAAATAGTATACAAGTGCTTCTATCTGTATAGTCAACAATAGAGCTTAATTTTTCAGCTCCGATGATTAAGACATTCTTTTTGGCGCCGCTAATAATGAGAGAATTTGCAAGTTCTAAAAGATAAATAAAACCTGTACAAGCTGCACTTATATCAAATGCTGTAACTCCATAGTTTAAACCCAAATTTGCAGCTATTTTGCAAGCGGTAGATGGCATACAAAGATGATCTGGAGATATCGTAGCACAGATGATTGCATCGATTTGAGATTTATCAAGTCCTGAGCGTTTTATGGCTAATTCACCAGCCTTTGTACCAAGGTCACTTGTTGTTTCGCTAGTTGCAATATACCTTTGTTCGATACCTGTTCGCTTTACTATCCATTCATCACTTGTTTCAACCATTTTCTCAAAATCAAAATTTGTTAGAATTTTTTCTGGAATGTAAGAAGCGATAGAAATCAGTGAAGCTTTTGGCATATTTTACCTTGCAAAGTGCGAAAGTTCTTCTTCGATAACTTTATTTATATTTGAATTAGCAAATTTTATTGCTTGAAAAATTGCATTTTTTATAGCTTTTGAATTGCTTTTGCCGTGACTTATGATAACACAACCATTTACACCAAGAAGCGGTGCACCGCCATATTCGTCATAGCTAACCTGCTTTTTAAGTGTCTTAAAAACTTTTCTCATGAGTACAGAGCCAGCTATAGCAAGAGGTGATTTTTTAATTTGTTTTTTGATGATTTTGCCTATTGCATCTGCAACGCCTTCACTAGTTTTTAAAAGAATATTTCCCATAAAACCATCACAAACCATTACATCAATACTGCCATCAAAAATTTGATTACCTTCTGCATTACCAATAAAGCTATCAAGCCTAGAAACTAATTTAAATGCTTCTTTGCTAACTTCATTGCCTTTGCTCTCTTCTTCACCATTTGACAAAAGACCAACTTTTGGCTCTTTTCTACCTAAAATTTCTTTTGCATAGGCCTCACCCATTATGGCAAATTGAAACAAATGCTCACTTCTGCAATCAACATTTGCACCAACATCTAAAACCAAAGTCGCAGATTCTTTTGAATTTGGCATAAGTGTTGCAATTGCTGGACGAGAAATATTTTTTAGTCTACCAATTCTTAGGGTAGCTAAACTCATAGTTGCACCACTATGACCAGCAGAAACTACAGCATCAACTTCCTTATTTTTTAAGAGTTCAATTGCTTTGTAGATAGTACTGTCTTTTCTCTTAAGCGCATCAGTTGCGCCATCTGCCATTGAGACAACTTCGCTAG
The DNA here is from genome assembly GCF_001298465.1 of Campylobacter concisus. Lineage (NCBI taxonomy): Bacteria > Pseudomonadati > Campylobacterota > Epsilonproteobacteria > Campylobacterales > Campylobacteraceae > Campylobacter > Campylobacter concisus. Next base: position 1,524,738 of record NZ_CP012541.1, on the reverse strand, counting down.
CTTCTAAAAATTCGATATTTTTTAAATAAGACTGTGGAATGAGTGGTTTGATGACATTGCTATCGCCGACTAATACAGCTTTAAATTCTGTCTCTTTTAGTGCATCAATAACACCAGATATTATAGGATCTGCACCAAAATCACCACCCATAGCATCGATAGCAATGCGAATCATATTTTAATATTCACCTGTAGTTTTGTTTATGCGGTGAGGCATTTTCCAAGAACCATCTTTGTCTTTTACAGGCACTGGAAGTGTAACTTTATAATGTGTTCTACGTTTTGCTGCACGAGAATGACTCACTCTTCGCTTTGGTACTGCCATTTTTACTCTCCTTTATAAATTTTTACATTTTTCACAATAGAAATAATCACTCTTAAAAGCTTCTAACTCGCTCTCAAGGACTTCTTTTAAATCAATATTGCCATCAAAAAATTCCATCGTATCGCTAAGCTTATTTTCGCTATCTTTATAGATACCATCGCTTAAATTTAGCTCTACATCTTGATCAATAGGCAGCATAAATACTTCACCGCATCGATCGCAAATATAATTTATATTACCTTTTATTTTGCCTTGGCATTTTACCAAAAAAGGATCTTTTCTTTTTAAAAATCCAATAAAAACTAAATTATCATTTCCTACTAGCTCAAAGCTTATATCTTTGTTTGCTATTTTAGAAAAAGATATAATCAATTTTCTTGACCTAAAATTAGTAAATTTCTCTTGAAGCAAAGAAGAAATTTATTTCATTCATGGCATTTTCTAGGCTATCACTTCCGTGAACTGCATTTGCATCAATGCTATCAGCAAAATCAGCTCTTATAGTGCCAGGAGCTGCTTCTTTTGGGTTAGTTGCACCCATTAGCTCGCGGTTTTTAGCAACTGCATTGTCGCCCTCTAAAACCATAACCACAACTGGCCCGCTTATCATAAATTCGACTAGATCGTTGAAGAAAGGTCTATCTTTATGAACTGCATAAAATGCTTTTGCGTCGCATTTGCTAAGTTGGATTTTCTTTGCAGCTGCGATCCTTAGGCCGTTACTTTCAAATCTATCTATAATTTTTCCAACAACATTTTTCTTAACAGCATCAGGCTTAATAATAGAAAGTGTTCTTTGCATAAATTTTTCCTTAAATCTAGGTTATTTAAATTGAAGTTGGCAATTATATCAAATAAAGCTTAAAAATAAAATAGGCTCAAATTGAGCCTAAAATTTATAAATATAAATTTATTGAATAACTGGAATAGAGCCATTGCGTGCATCAGCACCGATCTGATCGCGCGAAGGTTGTCCTGCTACAACAGCGTCCCATACGATACAACCGTCAGTTGGACAGGCAGATGCACAGGCTGGCTCATCGTTGTAGCCTACGCACTCAACGCATTTATTTGAATAAACATAGTATGTATCTGCACCAGTTGGGTTGTCGCTATCATCAACGATGGCTGAAACTGGGCATTCATCAATACATGAACCACAGCTTATGCATATATCAGTTATTTTTACAGACATTTTTTCTCCTTAGATTAAAATTTGGCGTAGAATATCAAAAAAAGCTGAAAATGATATAAATAAGCACTTAAATTTAACTACGATCTTAAATTTTAGAAAAACTACTTTATAAATCTTTTATCACTTTTAGACTAAATTTACAGATTAAAATTTTAAAAAGGTTGTATAAATTTAATGAACGATATTATTGAAATAACTGGCGCAAGAGAACATAACTTAAAAAATATAAATCTTAAAATTCCTAAAAATAAATTAGTGGTTTTTACCGGTCTTAGCGGAAGCGGCAAGAGCACGTTAGCCTTTGATACGCTTTATGCTGAGGGGCAAAGAAGATACATGGAGAGCCTTAGCAGCTACGCTAGGCAGTTTTTGGACCGAGTGGGTAAGCCTGATGTTGATAAGATCGAGGGTTTAACGCCTGCTATCGCGATCGATCAAAAGACAACCTCTAAAAACCCTCGCTCAACGGTCGGCACGATCACTGAAATTTATGACTATCTAAGGCTCTTATACGCAAGAGTCGGCGTTCAGCACTGCCATAAATGTGGCAAACCTATCTCAAAAATGAGTGCAAGCGATATCATAAATGAAATTTCAAAACTCCCACTTGGCGCAAAAGTGATCATCTATGCGCCGCTAGTTCGTGAGAAAAAGGGCACATGGGCGGATTTGATCGAAAATTTACGCCAAAAAGGCTTTGTAAGAGCGCAAATAGATGGCGTGGTGGTGAGGCTTGATGAGGATATCGAGCTTGCAAAAACGAAAAAACACACGATCAAGGTTATTGTTGATAGGATTGCTATCGATGAGCAAAATCACGAACGCCTTGCGAGCGACGTGGAAAAGGCGCTAAATGAGAGCTTTGGCGAAGTCGAGATAGAGATCGCAAATGCCGATGAGCTTGGCTTAAAAGAGAGTTTTATACATTACAGCGAGCACATGGCTTGTTTTGACTGCAAAATTTCATTTACGCCGCTTGAACCACTAAGCTTTAGCTTTAACTCGCCAAAGGGCGCTTGCGAGCACTGCGACGGACTTGGCATAAGGTATAGCCTAGATATGAGCAAGATCATCGATGAGGAAAAGTCGATAGAAAATGGTGCTATCAAACTGCTTTATGGCTATAACATGAGCTATTACTATAAATTTTTACTTGCTTTTTGTGAGCAAAATGGTATCGATATTAAAAAGTCTTATTATGAGCTTAGTGAAGATGAAAAAAGGCTCGTTTTATATGGAAATGTGAAGGATGTTGAGTTCTTTTGGAAACGAAACAAGCTGCTTAGAAAATTTGATGGTGTAGTTAAAATTTCACATGGGCTTTTAAAGGATTATAAGGACTTCGATGAGTACATGAGCGAGAAAATTTGCGATGCTTGTAATGGCCACAGACTAAAGCCTCAAAGTCTAGCGGTCAAGGTCGCTGGCCTTGGCCTTGGTGAAATTTTAGATATGAGCATAGAAAACTGCACTGCATTTTTCTCGAATGAGAAAAATTTCGCATATCTCAGCGACTATGATAAGGCGATCGCAAAGCCTATCTTAAAAGAGATCAACGAGAGGCTTTTCTTTTTGTATGACGTTGGACTTGGCTACTTGTCTCTTGGACGTGATGCTAGGACGATCAGCGGTGGCGAGGCACAGCGTATCAGGATCGCGAGCCAGATAGGAAGCGGGCTAAGTGGCGTCATGTACGTGCTTGATGAGCCAAGTATCGGACTTCACGAGCGAGATACGTTAAAACTCATAAAGACGCTTAGAAATTTGCAAGCCAAAGGCAACTCTGTAATCGTCGTCGAGCATGATAAAAAGACGATAGAGGAGGCTGATTTTATCGTAGATATCGGCCCTGGAGCTGGTAAATTTGGCGGTAATGTGGTCTTTGCTGGTAGCTCAAAAGAGCTTTTAAGATCAGACACTCAGACTGCCCTATATATAAATGGCAAGAAAAAGATTGACTATCAAAAAAATAGAAAAGCTGAGAAGTGGCTCGAAATTTCAAATGTAAATATCAATAATATCTCAAATTTAACCGCAAAATTTCCGCTTAGAAACCTTGTAGGCATCACTGGCGTTTCAGGATCTGGCAAAAGCTCGCTAGTGCTTCAGACCTTGCTTCCAGAGGCGCAGGAGCAGCTAAATAGGGCCAAAAAAGTAAAAAAGATAGCTGGAGTAAATTTAAGCGGACTTGAGAATCTAGATAAGGTTATATATCTAGATCAAAGCCCGATCGGCCGCACCCCACGCTCAAATCCAGCGACATACACTGGCGTGATGGACGAGATCAGAAATTTGTTTGCGCAGACTAAAGAAGCTAAGCTTAGAGGCTATAAAATAGGGCGCTTTAGCTTCAACGTCAAAGGTGGACGCTGCGAGAAGTGCCAAGGCGAGGGTGAGATTACGATTGAGATGCACTTTTTGCCTGATATTAACGTAGTTTGTGACGTTTGTAATGGTGCTAGATATAACGCTCAAACCTTAGAAATTTTATACAAAGGCAAAAACATCGCTGAGGTGCTAAATATGAGCATAGATGAGGCGGTTGAGTTTTTTAAGGCTGTGCCAAAGATCGCTTCAAAGCTCACCACGCTGCAAGACGTGGGGCTTGGCTACATCACGCTTGGACAAAATGCAGTCACGCTTAGTGGTGGCGAGGCGCAACGTGTGAAGCTAGCAAAAGAGCTTAGTAGAAGTGATACCGGAAATACGCTTTACATCCTTGATGAGCCAACGACTGGACTTCATTTTGCCGATGTTGATAGGCTTGTAAAGGTGCTAAATCACTTAGTTGATCTTGGAAATTCAGTCTTTGTGATCGAGCATAATATGGATGTTATCAAAAACTGCGACTATATCGTAGATATGGGACCAGAAGGCGGCGCAAAGGGCGGTAAAGTGATAGCGTGCGGCAGTGTAAAAGAAGTAGCTAAAAACTATAAAAAAACTGGCAGCTACACGGGGAAATTTCTAGCGCAAGAGCTTGAGGAGATGAAGAAAAAATAAAAAATTTGCCTCAACCGTTTCTTTATAAAATTTAAAACGGTTGAGGCGTGTTGGATCGTTAGCTAATTTTTAAGGTCGATTTTTCATCTATCGCACTTAAAGCTAGAGCCCAAAATAGTAGCATTAAAAGTGCATTTTCATGGTGAAATGTTGTATTTGCAAGTGAAATTATATTATTAGCCATAAGCATTAAAAGTGCAAGAAAAACTATGCTATTTTGTCTAAAATTTTTAATGAATTTTATAAAGAGTAATAGTTGAAATACCAAATATGCAAGCAAGGCAACGACGCCCTTTTCTGTTAAAAATGTTAAAAAGGTATTGTGTGCGTGACTAACATGAACTTCAACATTGCCTGGAAAATATTTTGTTATATCAATGATCTTAAACTCACCAGAACCTATCCCAAATAAAGGGTGTTCTAACCACGTATAAAACGCGCTAGCAAAGATCGGATATCTAGTCTCTGATCCAGTTACTCCTTTTGTTAGTTGACTATACAATCTTTCATCTTGAGTGATATTTGTTGATATGTATATATAAGAAATAGCTATTACACTAAATAAAATTATCAAGCTTAATAAAAATTTTATTTTTATCTGTTTATTTAAAATTTCAAAAAGCAAGTAAGTAAAAATAATGATTGGTAAAAGATACATTGTAGCTCTAGAGCCAGCTATCATTATTCCAAGTACGCAAATTCCGGCAACACTTATGCCTATGTACTTTTCAAAAATTTCTTTGCTATTTATCGAAACTAATGCTACACAAAAAACTAGCAGCATAAAAATAGCGCTATGATTTACGTGTCCTATTGATTTAAGCTCAAAAAGTGCTAAAGGATCATTTGAAGTGAATTTTTCTACACAAGCAGGGATAAATGCAGCAATCAAACCAGCAAATAAGGCAAAAAATAAAATTTTAAAATTTATTTTTTCTATGCCAACACTTCTGGCTACAAAGAAAAATAGCATACACCTTAGCGGATCAAGTGCTCTTGATACAGAAACTCCATTTATAAGGCAACTTATAAAAGTAGCCAAAACAAAGATAAAAAGCGAGATATTTATGAGATCAAATTTAAATTGCTTTTTTTCTTTGACACAAATATAAATTCCAACCAATACAAAAAGTGTAAGTAAAATTTGCTTTAAGCCCTCAGTTACTGGTAGTGTAAATAAGACAATAACTAAAAAGAGATTGTAGAGCTTAGACACGATGTCATTTTTCATGCAGATCCTTTAAATTTTAAGTGGACATTTTATCATTGCTGAACTAAAAATAATATACAATTAAACAAAAATTAAAAGGAAGTATCGTGCCTGATGTGAAAATAAGCTTTGTAGTGCCTGTTTTTAACAAAAAAGAGCACATTAGGGATTGTTTAAATTCGCTTATATCTCAAGACATGGATGATATTGAGATTATAGTTATTAATGATGGAAGTACTGACAATACGCTAGAAATATTAGAAGAATATAAAGATAAAATAATATTAAAAACAAAGAGCAATGCCGGTGTTAGCGCTGCTAGAAATGACGGTATATTGCTAGCTAGTGGCAAATATACTATCTGCGTAGATGCTGATGACTATGTGGAAAAAGATTATGCTTCATGCGTTTATGATATCTCAGAAAAATTTGATGCCGACATAGTGATAACAGATATGTGTAAGGTCTATGGTCATAAAAAGCTCCTTTTTAAGGATTTTGAGACAAAAGAGGATGGCGTAATCAATAAAAACGAGTATCTAAAAAGGCTTTTAGCCTCAAGGCATAACAAAGTCTTGCATAATGCGGCAAACAAGGCGATTAGGACTAAAATTTTAAAAGAAAATTTATTTCCAGTTGGGATCACGCAAGCTGAAGATTTTCACACTGTAGTGAGAAATGTTATCGCTTCAAAAACCCTTGTAAAGCTAAATAAGGTTTTTTATTGCTATAAGATAGGAGACAACAACACTGCTGGCTTTGAAAAATTAAAAGCTGTGATGGATCATAAATTTGTCTATGACGACATAATCTCAATTTTAAAAGACAAAAATTTAGCTCTTGAAATGGTGCCAGATCTAGAGCTTAGAAAGATAAAAAGCGTCTATATACCAGCCATTTTGGCAAGACCAAATCTAAAAAATAGTAGCTATGTAAAGGCACTTGATCTTTTTTATGCAGATATTGATAGCATCATAAACTCAGCTGGTTTTTCAAAGCTTAGACTAAAGCAGAGAATTTTGCTTAAAGTGCTAAAAAATGTAAAATCGTACGAAAATGTATCAAAAATTTTAAAAATCTTTAATACAATAAATGGCTTTTTGTCAAATAAAAAAATGAAAGAATTTAAAGAGTAGAAGATGATAAATATACTTGAGCTTGAAAGCTCTCTTGGATTTGGTGGACAGGAACACCGCACACAGCGTGTGATAAATGGACTAGATAAGAGCAAATTTAAGGTTTTTTATGGGCTAAATCCTGGCTCAAAAAGCTTTGAGAAGCAAATAGAGTGTGAATTCGTTGAGTTTAATCTCAAAAAGTCTTTCAATATCTTTGAAATTTTAAAAATTTGTAAATTTGTAAAGCAAAATAATATAAAAATCATCTCAACTCACTCAGGCAAAGACGGCACAATAGGCGCTATAGTGGGCAAAATTTGCGGCGTTAGCGTGGTTCGCACTAGGCATTTGCAGCTGCCTATAACATCGCCTTTGCCTTATAATCTAAGTACAAAAGTAGTCGGCGTGTGTGACTCAGTTTGCGCTGATCTTATCAAAAGAGGCGTGAAAAAAGAGAAGGTGCTAAAAATTTACACTGGCATTGATACGCAAAAGTACACACCAGAATTTAAGATAAATATGAAAAAAGAATTTGGCCTAAGTGACGATGTAGTGGGTGTTTGTATCGTGGCAGTGCTAAGGGCAGCTAAAAATCATAAGCTCTTAATCGATGCATTTGATGAGCTAAATTTAGAAAAGTCAGCTCTCTTTATCGTAGGTGACGGTCCTCAAAATGAGAATCTAAAAGAGTATATAAAAGATAAAAAAAATATCTTTATGCTCGGCAATAGAACCGATGTGAGTGATTTTTTGGGCTCACTTGATATTTGTGTGTTGCCTTCAGAGATGGAGGCCATAGGTGGAGCGTTGCTTGAAGCATCTTCGTGCAAGCTAGCTACTATTGGAAGCGATGTAGGCGGTCTTGGCGAGGCAGTGAGTGATGGAAAGAGTGGATTTTTATTTCAAAATGGCGATAAAGAGGGGCTAAAAAAGGTACTTGAAAGGCTCATTTTGGATGAAAATTTAAGAAAACAGATGGGCGAGTTTGGCAGAGAGTATGTAAAAGAGACATTTAGCATCGAAAAAATGATAGAAAACACACAAAATTTATATATGGAACTTGTAAAATGAGCGTAACAGTTTTAATGTATCATCATGTGCTTAAAAAAAGTGGGTTTATTGCAAGTAGTGTAGATGAGTTTAGAGATCAGATGAAATTTTTGGCTCAAAATGGCTACAAATCGCTAAGTTCGGCCGAGTTTGTGGCATATAAAAAAGGTGAGCTTAGTGTGCCTAAAAAGAGTGTCTTTATCACATTTGATGATGGCTGGAAGGATAATTTTGTTTACGCATATCCTATTATCAAGGAATTTAATCTTAAAGCGACTATTTTTTTAGTTGCTGGCTGGATAGAGCAGGCGAGTAGAAAAAGTGGCGAGTTTATAGAGCTAGATCATAACGAATACAAAAATGCTGCACCAACTAGACCTGAAGATGTCTTTTTAAACTACGAGGAAATAGTAAAGATGAAAGAGTGCTTTGACTTTCACTCGCATACTTATACGCATTTTGATGATTATTTTGGTATTTGTGAAATGAAAGAAAATTTTACAAAATGCAAAGAATTTATGTATAAAAATTTTGGCTTTGATGACAAGCTTCTTTGCTGGCCAAGAGGTAAATTTAATGATGAGCTAAAAAATGTGGCAAAAAGCGTTGGCTATGAGGTATTTTTCACAACAAAGCGTGGGATAAATAAACCCGATGGTGTGCTTGATGATATAAGGCGAATAGCGGTAAAAAAAGATGCAAGTTGGCTAAAAAAGACACTATTTATCTATCAAAATGACTTTTTAGGCTCACTATATTCAACACTAAAATCTTAGGAGAAATTTTTATTTTGTAAAAATTCTCTCATTTTTAGCAATATGTTTTTCGTAAAATCTTGAAATTTTGTATGAGAAATTTTTATTATATTTTTTAAAAAGAGAATTTATCTTCTCTTTTTGCTTTCTTTGGATTTCCAAGCTAGAGCTATTTAGTTCCTCTGGATGAGAAAAGATGTTGCTAAAGTACATTTTTATATCAGTGTTTTTTAAGATTGCCTCCCATTTATCGGCTCCGTAAAGGCCATTTTTGTAAAAATCAAGCAGAGCTTTTGCACTCTTTCTTGTTAGAATGTAAGCAGCCGTTCTATATATACTAGCGTATGAGTATGGTGAGATAAGATATAAATTTTTTTTTATTTTTTTGCCAAAAGCACGAAATCTACTATTTAATCCATCTTGTACACCACATATTAAAATGCTATCACTACTTATATCTTTGCATAGCAAAAAGGCCTCATTTATTAATTCGTCATTTCCAATAACATCATCCTCTAATATTAAAGTGAATTCTGCGTCGCCTTGTAAAAAATCCTCATAAGCTTTTATGTGTGACATTGTGCATGCTAGCTCACCTGGAGTCGCAATTAATGGCGGTATTTTAAATTTATAATCTTCATCACAAGATTTTAACAAGCAATCTATCATGGCGCTGTAATACTCATTGACACTAAAATTTTTAGCATCAACCGCATCTATTATTTTAAATTCATCATATCTGTTAAATTGTCTTTGTAAATTTTCTCTTCGCTCTTCATCTCTTTTTAATGATATTACATAGACGGGATTATTCATTTTTTGCTCCAACTTTTAAGTCAAATTCTAACTTGACTTTATATGTAAGGCCTGCTAGATCAAGCTCTTTTTTATTTATATGTTTTTGTGTTTTGATTAAATCGTCACTAGAATTTCTTTTATAAATTCCAGCGATTCGAGCTTCTTCATCAGCGTTTAAAATACAAAGAATGTCACATTTACTTATACGTAAAAGTGGATTTGCGCTTACGTATATTACGACTTTTACAAATGGCATGATAAATTTAAAAAATGGTTTTAACTCATCTTGATGATCGCTTTTGATTTTTATCTTTGGACGAGCTATAAATAAATTTAGGCTCATTACATCATCATCGATTACAGCGATTTGATAAGGTTTAAAGTTTTTAAATCCATTTTTTCTAATTTGTTTTGCAAGTGTACTTTTGCCACTACCGTGAAGCCCAGTAAGAGCGATTAAGGCTTGTTTTTTATCTTTTAAAATTTCTTTACAAGCCTCATTCAATGCCTCAAGCATTATTTATAGTCTCTATTTCTAAAATTTGAATATAAATTTCCTAGCACCGGCGTAGAATAGATAAAAAGCTTCTTTTTGACCCTAAAAATGTAGTCTTTTTCACTTTTTGCATTGTTTGAGATATCGATACGTCTTATCTTAAATTTATCATCTCCTGCGCAAAATCCACCATCTATCACACTAAAAGCAAAGTCATAATACTCTCTTACAACCTTTAGTGAAAGCTCGTTAAAGTGCCCTTTGGGAAAGCAAAAGCCAAATTCTTGTTTTTCGGGAAATAGCTCTTTTATCTTAGCTAGCGAGCTAGAAAATTCCTCTCTTAATTTTTCTTCATCATTGCATTTACAAGAAAAGTGGTTCGCTGTATGGCTATCAAACTCAAAAAGCCCGCTCTCTTGCATCTGTCTGATCTCGTCTAAATTTAAAAAATACTCTATATCTTTGTTGTAGTCGATATCTTTGTGTATCTTAAACGAAAAATCGTAATCCTGCCTTTTAAAATCTTTGATCTTATCTGTTATCAAAAAGCACACAGCTGGGATATTTAGCTCTTTTAGGATAGGAAATGCAAATTTATAATTATCAAAATATCCATCATCAAAAGTTAACAAAATGCTCTTTCTTGAGGCTTTTACTCGGCCACTAGCTATATCTTTAAACTGGCTGTAGTTTATAAATTTATAGCCCTCATCTAGCGCCATAAGAAGTGCTTTTCTAAATAGCTCTGGCTTAATGGCAAAGTCATTTTCATTATTATTGCAGTGATGCATCGTTAGCACGCAAACTGGGTAGTTCATTTTTGCTCCAGTAAATTTTTAATAGCCTCTTTTAGCGCCTTGTGGCTAAAGTTTTCATTCACAAATTTAAAGGCATTTTGTGAGTAAATTTTAGCTTTTTCAGGCTCATCTATCAGCCCTAAAATACACTCTTTTAGTGAAACCTCATCTAAATTTTTAGCACAAAGCCCACGCTCTTTGTCTTTAACTAGTACGTTCATCGGGGCGTTATCATAGACTACGACTGGCACTTTTGAGCTCATTGCTTCAAGCAATACAGTACCAAGCCCCTCAGAGTGCGAAGCAAATACGTAGATATCAAAACTTTTTATAACATTTGCCGCGTCATTTCTAAATCCAGTAAAGATGATCTTGTCTTTTTTGCTAAAAATAGAGGCAATCTCATTTTTTGTGCTTTCGCTAATATTTCCTGCAAATACTATAGTAGCGTCCTTCTCTTTTAAAATCTCTTTTGCTGCATTTGCGAAGTCGTAGACACCTTTCTTGCGGTAAAGCGAAGTAAATGTACCGATAACTAGCTCATCTTGAGATATATTAAACTCATCTCTAAAAGTGCTTTTTATACTATCAATCTTTTCAACATCAACCGTGCTTGGCATAAAAACTAGTCTATCTTCATTAACGCCGATATTTAGCAGATACTCCTTAACACTAGTTGAGATGTACAAAATTTTATCAAATAGTCTTTTGTGCATGAGTTTTGAGAGAAAGCCTTTTATAGGAAAAAGATTATGCCTTTCCTTGTAAAATTTAACGCCTTTGCTTCTGTAAAATAGCCCAGCAATTGCCCCAACCCAGCTATCAGTAGAGCCGTGTGTGATCAAGACATCTATCTTGTTCGAGCTTATTGCTTCGCAAAGTGCTGGTACGCTTTTATGAAAATTTTTCTTATTCATCTCTTGTGCTATAACACTAAAGCCTTCTTCTTTTGCAATACTTTCTATCTGAGAGTTTGGGTTACAAAAAAGTATGACATTGTGACCCATCTCGCGCATAAAACGCATCTCATTTAGCGTCTTATTTTGCTCGCCACCCCAGTTAAAAAGTGTCTGCGTGTGAAGAATATTCATCTACCTATCCTAAAATTTCTTTTATTTTGGCTTTTATTTTTGGCATTTCGTCGCTAAAATCCATCAAGGTCTTTTCTATGCCATGCTTTGCTATACCTTCTTTGTCGCAAGGCACAAAGTCCCAGTCTTTTTGATAGACGATATGTTTGCCCATACTTTGGATGCCATTTTGCGCTGTGTAGCCATTTTTCATGAGTGAGTTATCCCAAGGTCCCCACTCGAAAGCATTACTTGGACCAAAAAAGGCTATGACTGGTACATCATTTGCAGCGGCAATGTGCATGATGGCGGTATCAACACCGATAAAAAGGCTTGAATGCTTTGATAGGGCGATAGTTTGTTTCAAATTTAGCTTACCGCCTAAATTTATAGGCTCACTTTTGCAAATTTTTAGCACGCTTGTTAGCTTTTCTAGCTCATTTTCTTTATTGTCACTTGTTAGCACAACCTTTACGTCAAGCTCATTTTCGCAGTAGTCGATGAGCTGTGCCATGCTCTTATTATTTGCGCATTTAAACATCCAGCGGCTTGTAAGATGCATATGTACAAAGCGTTTTGATAAATTTAGATGCTCCACACTCTCGTCCGAAAATACACTCACCTTTTTGCTAACCGGTTCAAATCCTAAAGCCCTTAAAGCGTTTAGATTATGATCGATCGTATGTGAAAAATTTTCATAGTATTTTGCTTTGACGTTTAGAAGTTTATTTATTGATTGATTTTTGCCAAGAAAGCCTACTATTTTTTTGATCTTTGCGTATTTTGAGATGATTATACCGCGATCCCCCGTGGTTGTTTGCACCGCCATATCGTATTTTTCTTTTTTAATGGCTTTTATAAATTTTATCTCGGTAATCAGTCTTTTAAAAAAGCCAGAATTTGCACTTTGTCTATCGTAAATGTGAATTTTATTTATGTAAGGATTTCCCTCGATCATCGCTTCTGTGCCTTTGTTTAGGGCAAAGTCGATGGTCGCATCTGGGTAATAATGGTGCAAATTTTCAATAAGAGGCGTTGTTAAAAGCACGTCGCCGATGTTTCTAAATTTAATTACAAGTATTTTCATTTTATATATTTCCAAAATGTGTACTGAGCATAAAGTCTGGCTATAACATAGCCAGCAAAGCCCTCTTTAAAGCCACCTTTTAGCACATAAAGCTTAAAAAATGTCCAAGCTGGGCTTGTTAGAGCTTTAAATAAATTCCTTTTTGCCCCCATGCTTGAGTAGCGATTTTGCTTAGTGATAAACTGATCGATGCTCTCATATGCGTAGTGCAAGAAGTGATTTTTAAGCACTCCAAGCTTTTGTGAGCCATCATTTAAAATGACCTTTTCATGCACGGCTCTACCGTCAAATTTGGCAAAATTTTTGTTAAAAAGCCTCACTGTGTAGTCTGGATAGAGCCCCATATTTTTGATCGCTTTACCAAAGAAAAAATTTAGTCTAGCTACATTGTAGGCCATAAATTTAGGCTCTTTTAACGTGCCAATGATCTCATCTTGAAGCTCATTTGTGATCACTTCATCACTATCAAGCACAAAGACCCACTTATTTTTAGATAGATCAACGCCCTTTTGCTTTTGCGCGCCAAATCCAAGCCATACTTGCTCGTAGAATTTAACATTACTAAAATTTTGACAAATTTGCTTTGTACTATCGCTTGAGCCACTATCAACCACAATGACCTCATCCGCAAAATTTGTACTTTCTAGCACTTCTTGCAGATATTTTTGGCTGTTAAAAGTTAAGATGACGACACTTAGCATTTATACTCTTTTTCGTAAAATCTTTTAAAGCGTTTGTGAAACCAAAAGTACTCCTCAGGCCTTGCTCTAACCATCTCTTCGCACGCGCTGCACTGCATTTGCGTTACTTTTTGTACCGCCTCTTCTTTGTCAAATTTATTTATATCAATGGCTGGCGAAAAGCAAATTTCGCTTATGTTTTCATCTTTTTGATAGATAAATGCATTAATTATTAGTGCGTTTGTTTTTTGAGCTAGCACGCTTGCAGCTGGCGTATGAAGCACATCTTTTTCAAAGAATTTCACCTTTATGCCATCTTTTGGAGCGGTATTTTGATCGACTAAAATTCCCACTATTCGCCTAGCTTTTAGCGCTTTTAAGATATCTTTTGCACCGCCATCTTTGTCTATTAGCTCCACGTCAAACTGCGATCTATTTGCACTTAAAATTTTATCCATACTTTTACTATCAAGCTTTCTGCCAAGCACTGAGACTGCGCCAAAACGAGCAGCCATTGTTAAGCTAAAAAGCTCCCATTGCCCAAAATGCGCAGTCGTCACGATAATCGGACGATCAAGCTTAAGCGCTTCAAGTAGATTATGCTCATTTTTAAAGCTAACTTTTTCAAGCACTTTTTGCTTTGTTGTGTTTTGATTTAGGATAAAATTTATACCAAGATATTTTGCAAAGTTGTAGTAGCATTTTTTGGCGATCTCAAGTTTCTCTTCTTTAGTTTTTGACTCGCCAAACGCAAGATTTAAATTTGTCATAACGACGTGAAATCGCTTTTTATTAAGCTTCATATACGAAAAAGCTAAAAATTTAGCAAGTAAATCTCTAAGTGAGCTAGGCAGTAAAAATATAAAAAATTTTAAAGTATAAAAGCCAGCCAAATAGAGCCTATCCATTTAGTAGCCTTTTTGCAAAATTTGCAACCGTTTCTGGAAAAATCTCTCTTATGCAAAAGTCGTTTTTATCGATACTTCTCGCATCTATTTGCTTGCCCATATCTATAACTAAATTTTTATCCGTGATGTAAGCATTTCTGTGGCTTGGACGGTTGCCAAAAATCGTGATAGAAGGCTTATTCATCGCCCAAGCAAGGTGTGTTAGGCCACTATCGTTGCCAATTACTAAATCACAGCTTGCAATGAAGCTTATCATCTCTTTTATGCTTAGTTTTTCAAGTAGCTTTGCTGAGGTGCCTGAAATGATCACCTCAGCCCTTACTTTCTCGCTCTCACTTCCGTAGCAAAGGCAAATTTCGCATCCATCAATTAGCCTGATCACATCTTTAAATTTGTTATAAATTTTGCTCTCTTCGCTTGCAAAGGCAGCGATTAAAACGCGTTTTTTACCACTTTCATTTTTATAAATTTCACTTATTTCAAAGCAAGGTGCTTTTTCTAAAATTTCACTTGCTTCAAAGCTAAAATTTAGAGCGAAAGCCACAAGTGCCAAATTTCTAATGATTATATTTTCGTTGTAATCAATTTTAAATTTATGCCTATAAAGCCTAGCTGCGATCTTTTCTTTGACACTTTCTCTGCTAAATCCATAAGTTTGCTTGCCTATTATTTTTGCGACGACGGCTGATTTAAAAAGCCCTTGCAGATCGATCACTTTGTCAAATTTACCAAGGGTTTTTAGTATCTTGTAGCTTTGTCTAAAACTTTGTTTAAGTGGTAAAACGACTAGCTCGTTGATAAGCGGATGATCTTTTAAAAGGCTTGCAAAACGAGCATCAACTAGCCACGTGATATGGGCATTTGGGTGGTGCTTTTTGATAAACTGAAGTACAATAGCTGCGTGCACGATATCCCCAAGAGCTGAGAGTTTGACGATGGCTATTTTTAGTTGATTTTTGTTTTGCATTGATCACTTTAGATATAAATTTTTGGTATGATTTTAAAAAAAAATGCTTAAAAAAGGGCTAAAATGGCGAAAAGTTACATCTGTGTCTTTGACTGCGAGACGATACCTGATGCAAATTTGATAAGAAAAATTTATGGCATTGATGGGAGCGATGAAGATGTGAGCGTGCAAGCGATGGCCTTGCAAAAAGAGGCCAGTGGTAGTGAGTTTTTGCCTGTGATGTTTCATAGGGTCGTGGCTATCTCTGCGGTAATGGCTGATGAGTACGGTAAATTTTTAAAAGTTAGCACGATGGAGGGCAAAGACGAGCGCGAGATCATCGCTAAATTTTTAAAATTTATAAATGACTATAACCCAAGGCTTGTTAGCTTTAATGGAAGGGGTTTTGACCTACCGATGCTAATGGTACGTGCGATGCGCTACAACCTAAACGCGGCGGCGTATTACGAGAGCGAAAATAAAGAGCTAAACAAAAACAAATGGGAAAATTATAGAGCCAGATATTCGCCTAAATTTCACCTTGACCTGCTTGATTTTATAAGCGATTTTGGAAGTGTTAGAGGGCTAAAGCTCGACACTCTTTGTGCTAGTTTAAATTTGCCTGGCAAGTATGACGTGCACGGCGATCAGGTACTTGAGCTCTACTACGCTGGCGAGCTTGATAAGATCAACGAATACTGCGAAAGCGACGTGCTTAATACCTACTGGCTCTTTTTAAAATTTGAACTTTTGCAAGCAAATATCTTGCAAGATGACTACATAAATCATCTAATCGTGATGAGTGAATTTCTGGCAAAAAATTGCTCCCATAGAGGGTATACCAAAGTCTTTTGCGAAGCCATAAAAGATGAGCTAGCTAGACTTGGTGGAAAGCTTGATTACGAGATCAAGGTACAAAAAGAGAGTGAGGATTACGATGAATTTGATGATTTTAGTGATCTTGACGGCACAAAAGATACACCAGAGCAGCTAAACGAGCGTTTGGCAAGACAAGGACTTGACGGACTTTTGAAAAAGGCTAGTGAAGTTACCTCAGCTGCAAAAAAAGATAAGGGTTTTACCGAAGAGAAACTACCTGAAATAAATTTGGACGAAGAGTAGAAATTCTATGCTTTTAGGCCGTAAAATATCTTTTGCTACTCTATGGAATTAATATCCTGATCCGCGGAATATCACGGGTACTCAAATCCAAATTCATACTCTTTTAAAACTCCATTAGAAAAGATGAATTTCTCGTAGTAGAGTGGCATATCAAATTCTTGTAAGAGTTTGCTTTCATTTTGCTCAGTGATGTAGGTGACGATAGAGGTGGTGTTTTCTTCTTGCAGATCGTTTGGCTTACCTAGCTTCTTTAAAATTTGCTCTTGTTTGTCTCCAAGTTTTATACCAGAATTTGTAGTGAAATCTTTTATTTTGCTGGAATTCATATAATCTTTAGTCAAATTTTTATCAAAAAATTTGACATTTATCCTTTGGACCTCACCGCTACCACCACAACAAAAATCGAGCGTCATTATCTGTGTTCTTGATAAATTTATGAAGCTTGCCTTTTCGCCGTCTAAGAAATATTTGATTTTTTTAGATGTTAAATTACTTGAAGGTAAAATTTTACCTACTTTGATTTTGTCTATGCTTGTTGTGCGTGGTAAATTTTCACTGGCTGTTAAATTTAGAAAACCTAAAATTATAGATAGTATTAAAAAGTGTTTCATTGCAATTTTATTCATCTTTATTAAAGTCGCTCCAGCCGTTGCCAATATATTTTGGGTTCGGACTAAATTCCCCAGCCCCTATGTCAAGATCGCCACTATTTGGTATCCTGTAATGACCCCATGCGCATGGCTTTATTTGTACCTTGCCTACCTTGCACTCTCCACAAAATAAATTATTTGCGTACAAATCCTCATCTTCTGATATATCGTCGTATAGCAATTTTTCATCGTTGTCAATGTACCATCTTATTAGCATACAGCCTTTAGCTTGAAATTTTTCTGTTTCGCCTTTTATAAAATAGGTCGCTAAAGCTATGCCTTGGGCATTGATTTTGCCTTTCATAAAATCATCAACACCGTAGTTAAAATTTGTATATTTTCTTATTTCAGATATTTGAATTTCGCCGTTAAATGGGCGAGCTTCTTCGGTTATTTTATAGTTGCCAGATACTATATATTTTGACCTTGATATCTTTTTAATGCTATCAAAATTTATATGTAGTCTGTGATAATCAGCTCCGATATAACCCAAAAATTTTGTACGTTTGTCAGCCAAAATGTTAGAAAAATCAAAATCGTCAAATTTGTCTTGTTTGGCAAAATGTGCTTTATTATCTAAAAAGCCATTAAAACACTTCTCGGTGGTTTGCTCTGCAAAAAGAGCTGGCGACACAAACACCATTAACCATAAAAAAATTATTTTATTTATAATCTTCATACTTTTCCTCAATCACAACTTTTACGTTATCTATTCCATTGCTCTCTATATATTCTATAAGCTGATAGAATTTGTTTATGCTGCCAGAAATACCTGTAACGTATCTTTTTCCATTTATTTCACTAACAACGACATCACTCCCTGGCAGCAAACATCCTTCAGAGTGCTCTCCTTTGCTACCAACATGTATTAATATGGCTCTACTTTTAGGAACATCATTATTATATAATTTTGGAAATCCATTTTCTAAAAAATTTCCACGCTTATTTTTGGAGTATTTGTCTTTTGAATATTTTGTAGAAATATGTCATACTAGATTATATTTTCCTGTAGGTATTCTTTTGTCTTGACCAGACTGTTTTGTGCTTTCGCCATATGGTTCTAATATATAGCCTGTTAAATCATTATCGCTAATTTTAAATTCACTTATTGTAGAGCTGGATGAGTGACTGGATGCTTTATATTCCCACTTTCTAGTAATATAAATTATATTATCATTTATGGCGCAAACCCCAACCCCTCTATCTCCATCAACCCACATACCTTTATCTGCTCTAGTTAAACTCTTTGATTCATTAAAAGAGTTAATAAATTTATCCATATCCTCTTTATTTAATAAATTTATACCAAGCTTATCATCTTTATCTTCATTAGACTGATTATTAGAGCTCTCTTCTTTTGCATAAATTTGATAGCTCTTATTTGTCTTCTCATCACTTTTTAACTCTTTGCTTAGCTTATCATCTTCATAGATACTTATCTCATTTGTTGAGATATTTTTATTTATATATAAGTAATTATCATTTTTTATTAAAGCATCGTCTTTATCATCACTAAGCTTTAATTTAGCATCAAATGCTTTCTCTTTTATGGCATGCTCAAACTCATATATAACTAGCTTATCATCTTTAAATTTAATATATAAAGGTATCTTTATATCTATTCTTATATGATTTTTGCCATATCTTGTATAAAACTTAAATTTATCCTTATCACCTTCAAGATATGCAAAAAATACTATAGTATGACCACCTTGCTTTAGCTTATCTAGATCATCTTTTTGTATAACATCTGAAATTTTAAATGTTATCTCTTTACCTTTTTGTTCTTTTAGGGCTACTACATCTTTTGGATTTGATTTGGATAGTTCATCATACTCTTTACTTTTTATGACCTTATATCCCCAAAGTATCTCTTTATATCTCTTACTACCTTTTTCTTGTTTATATATAGCCTTTAAGCTTATTGGCTCATTTGTCTTAAATGGATACTCACTATCAGAGATTACATTTGTTATATGATCTGTTATATCTCTTAACGAGACCTTATTGCTATAGCAAAAGTTAGAGCTACTCTTGTCCTGATATCCTAAAGATATTACAGCTGTATCAGAGTGAGCATGAATATCTTTAGTGCTATAAACTTTACTTAGATCACTTGAATAAAGTATAAATTTAGTATCTCCTTTATTCTCTTTATCTATTGGGATATTAAATGTAGCTGTATATGAGTTTTTGATATCTGAGTCTTCATTTTTTACTAAAGATATACTCTCATATATACTTTTATCAAAGCAGTGATGAAGATATATCTTATCTATATCTTCACTTGCCTTACCATCTTCGTTTTCAATGATGAGATTGTTTATTGTAAGAGTAAGACCTGAACTTGATGCTGATGTAGGCACTACATTGTTGCCATGAGCTAGACGAAGCTTTATATCAAACATAGCTGAATCTTTATCGTCTCTTAGGGTAAAGTTATTCTCTTTGGCGAAATTTAATAAAGAAAAATTTAGGTGTTTGTTTTTGGACGTTTGGTCTTCAAAGTACTTCATACTTATAGCGCCATCTTCTAGTTTATACTCTATATCATCGCTATTTTGCTTTATGCTAATAAAGGTAGCACCATTTATCTTATCTTCTTCATTTTTGTTTTCTTGATAGAGTATTACCGTATCTTTGCTCTTTGCATTTTTAAATTTTATCTCTTCATTTTTACTATCTTCATAAGAGTCAAATTTAAAGTCAGTAAGTATTAGCTCGCATAAATTTACCTTACCATAGTTTGGCCTACTAGAATTTAGTTCTTTTGGGTTTAGCTCACTGCAATCAAATGGAGTTTGACAAGCTAGCACGACGGTAAATTCGCTCTTTTTGGGCTGAAAGACTCTAATAGGAGTTGTCATCTTTCTTGGGCATAGCAAGAGTATATTTTCTTGTTTGTAAAATTCCTCCTCTCTTTGCCTTAGGAGCTTATTTATTCTTGAAGTGTTTGAAGCATTTGAGCTGATTAAATTTACGCAGTATATGTTTTCAAGGCTAAAGGTCTTTGTACTTTGAGTGCTTAATAAAGAATTTATCTTATTAACAAATGGTTGAAATAATGCCTCACATTTTGATGTATCTGGTGCGTTTAAATTTGATCCATTTTCTTGAAGTTTCATAAATTCTAAATGAGTGACGTTTTGGATGATCTCTTTATTGTTTTGATTTTTTGATTTATATTTTGCTTTGGATATATTTAAATGGCTAAAAACATCTATGCACTCGGCAAAATTAACATTTTGCTCATCGCTTTCATAAAGCCCAAACTGATTTGAAATTTTTTCTCGCAAAAGGGATGTTTTATTGCTTACTTCATCACTAAAGCTTTCATATGCTAGCCAAAACCAAGCCTTAAAACGATTTTTGCTTTTGATGTAGCTTGCTAGGGATGGATCAATATTACTTTTCTTGCTGATATAAAGAAGTGCTAAAAGTGCGACATGCTCTATTGAAATTTGGCTGTTTTGTGTATCTGAAGTAAGTGAAACGGCTTGTAAATTTTTAAGTGGAGAATTGTTTAATTTTTGATTTATCTCTTGGATTAGCGGCGTAAGCTTTTGCTCCAAGATGGTATTTAGCTGATCTTCCGAGCTAAATTCAAACTCAGGTAAAGTATCGGCACTTCCAGACTTTGCATAAGCCCCTTTTGCGGCATCATTTATCTTTTTAAAAAGTTCATCTGTGTCTATCTTTTCTATGGTAGTCGTGCTCGTGGTGTTAGCAATAGTTTGCTTGATATCTTTTATGACTTTGTCTTTGTTATTTTTATAAATTTGAGTACAAATAAGTTCTATATCATCTTTTAGGCTAAAGCCATATCCGATGAGTAGTTTTTTGTTAGATATAAATGGTCTGCTTATGTCATTGCCATATGAAAATTTTATGATATCTATTAAATTTCTTTTAAAATTTACATCATTTCTGGGCGTTAGAGGCATTAAACTTCCTTGGAAATTTTTGCTAAATATTAGCACAAACTTAAAAAGTATTCAACAATAAAACTTTATAGTAAAAATTTATGTCAAAAACATAAATTTGTATGTTTTTATTTTTGACAAGGCTATTTAAAAGGGCTTGTAAATTTAAAGCGCCTTTATAAACTCTTTAAATTTATCACCTCGCTCGGCATAGCTCTTAAATTGATCAAGGCTCGCAGCTGCCGGGCTTAGAAGCGCTATCTCGCTAGTCTTTAGCTCTTTATTTATCTCATTGACAGCATTTTGTAAAAAATCGCATTTCAAAGCTGGTATACCAAATTTAGTCGCTAATTTCATGAGTTTGTCACTATTTGAGCCGATGGCGTAAATTTTTACTCTTAAGCTCTTTAAGTCTTCAAAAAGTGGCGTCATATCAACACCCTTATCATCGCCACCAAGTATTAGATGTATGAAATGATCTTTGTAGCGTTTAACGGCCTGTATGCTCGCGTCTATGTTGGTCGCTTTTGTGTCATTGACCCAGATTCTGCCATTTGCGTCGCTAAATTCTTCAAGCTTGTTTGCCTCGATGACGAAGGTATTTAAAAGTGCGATATCGCAGCGGTCAAATAAAATTTTCTCCACCGCCAGTGCTAGCAGTGCATCAAGCAAAAATGGCGTTTTAAAATTTATATCATCTACGCTTACACCACAAAATTTAGCTAGATCGCTCTCGTCTTTGTAAGCGATCACTTTTGCCTTTGTTGGTGTGTTGGCGTAAATTTCAGGTACGATTGCCACGCTACTTTCGCTCATGTTAGCAAGCGGCTTTAACTTAGCCTTTTCGTACTCGCTCATGTCACCATGCCAGCTTAGATGATCTGGAGTGATCGGCAAAAGCACGTAGATACCAGGTGTAGCGTGATTTGTGTAGTGCAGGGTAAATGAGCTAGTCTCAAGTATCCAAATTTTAGCGTTTGAGTCTAAATTTGCCAGCGCAATGCCAACATTACCACCCATTACCGAGCCCTTGCTCTCCAGTAGGTGCTGCGTCATCTTTGTGGTTGTAGTCTTGCCGTTTGTGCCGCTTATCCAGATATTAAATGGCAGATTTTCTTTATAAATTTCATAAAAATAGTCATACTCGCTAACTAAATTCTTGGCTTTTTTAATAAGCTCATGATGAGGTGGGATGCCCGGGCTTGGTATCTCTAGGCTGCTTTTTGCTGGATCAAATTCGCTAACTGGCAAAATGGTGTTGCCAAACTCATCTTTTGAAATTTCACTAAATTTATCATCATAGATATCCCAAAGGCTGTCTTTTGTGAAATTCTTTGCGATCGCCTTTATCGTGCCACCATAGCCAAATAGCGATTTTCTCATGGCTTTCCTTATCTGATCTTTAGCGCAGTTAGTGCGATTAGATTTGCTAAAAGTGCGATGATCCAAAAGCGAACGATGATCTTATTTTCCGCCCAGCCTTTTATCTCAAAATGGTGATGTATAGGCGCCATGAGAAAAATTCTGCGTTTGAAAATTTTAAAGCTTCCCACTTGTAAGATGACGCTTAGAGTTTCAACGACAAATATGAGGCCAATGATGATGAGTAAGATTTCATTTTTGGTCGCAACGCCCATAAAACCGATATATGCTCCAACGCTTAAGCTACCGCTATCGCCCATAAAGACTTCGGCTGGATGGCAGTTAAACCATAAAAAGCCCATCAATGAGCCAATTAGGGCTGAAGAGACAACAACGCTTTCGCCAACGCCTATGATCTTTGGCAAGAGTAAATATGAGCTAAAGACAGCGTGTCCGCAGATATAAGCAAAAACGCCAAGTGTCAGAAGCGAAAATATAGATGGCACAGTAGCTAGCCCATCAAGCCCGTCTGTTAAATTTACTGAATTTGAAGCAGCGACTATGACCAGTGTCCAAAAGAGAATGGCAAAAATTTTTAAATCTAAAATAGGTTGCTTAAAAAAAGGTAGATAAAACTCGGTGCTAAGCTCGTGACTCGCATATAAAAAAACAGAAATTACAAAAGCTATTAAAAACTGAAAAAAGAGCTTTGCCTTTGGGCTTAGGCCGGCGTGGTTTTTCGCACCTAAAATTTTGCTGTAATCATCCTTATAACCAAGCAAAGTAAAGCAAACTAGGCAAAAGAGCGAGGCTAGCACAAAGGCGTTATCAAGCCTAGCGCAGATGATCGTGGCGATCACGGCTGTAAAGACAAAGACAAGTCCGCCCATAGTTGGCGTTTTAGCCTTTTTTTGGTGAGTTTGTGGGGCTAGCTCGTAGATAGGCTGGGCGGCGTTTTTTGCCTTTGCCCAAGCGATAAATTTGGGCATCAAATAAGCTGTGAGTGTAAAAGCGATGAAAAAAGCGATACCAGCACGGACGGTGATGTATTGAAAGATATTAAAATTTAAAATTTCATAGATATAGTAAAACATGAGAGCCTTTATTTTTAAAAAAAGCAATTTTAGTATAATGGCCTTAAAAATTATCTAAAATTAAGGATAAATTTTCAAAATGAGTCAAAAAACTATTTTAATAATAACTGATGGTATTGGATTTAATAAAAGCGTTAAATTTAACGCATTTGAGGCGGCTAAAAAGCCAAATTACGAGAAATTTTTTAAAGAAATTCCAAACTCGCTCATAAAAACCTCTGGAAACGCTGTGGGACTACCTGAAGGGCAGATGGGAAACAGCGAAGTAGGGCATATGTGCATAGGAAGCGGACGAGTTTTGTATCAAAATTTGGTCAAAATTTCACGCAGCTTCGCTGATGGCTCTATAGCAGAAAATGAAGCCCTAAAAGCTCTTTTTAAAAAGTGCAAAAAAATTCACGTCATAGGGCTTTATAGCGATGGCGGCGTGCACTCACATATGGAGCATTTTGATGGTATGTGCGAGCTTGCTAGTAAAAATGGCTGCGAAGTTTTTGCTCACGCTATCACCGACGGACGCGACGTTAGCCCAAATAGCGGTATAAATTTCATGAAAAGCTTGGAGGCTAAATTTAAAGTAGCGACCGTTTGTGGGAGATTTTACGCGATGGATAGAGACAAGCGCTGGGAGCGCGTAAAAGAGGCCTATGATAGCCTAGTAAATGGGGCAAATTTAAGCAGCTTATCGCCAAGTGAGTATCTACAAAAAAGCTACGATGAGAGCGTGACAGATGAGTTTGTAAAGCCAGCAAGCTTTAATGGCTTTAAAGGCATAGGCGAAGATGACGGCGTGATCTTTATAAATTTTAGAAATGATAGAGCAAGAGAAATTTGCCAGGCTCTGGGCGAAGAGAAATTTAGTGAGTTTGAGCGACCTTTTGCTATCAAAAATCTAATCACCATGACCGAGTACGACGCAAATTTTAATTTTGAAGTACTATTTAAAAATGAAAAGATAAAAAACACTCTAAGCGAGGTCATAGCAGCAGCTGGACTAAGGCAACTTCACACGGCTGAAACTGAAAAATACGCCCACGTAACATTTTTCTTTAATGGCGGCGTCGAGGAGTTAGCTAGCAATGAAACAAGGGTGCTAATTCCTAGTCCAAAGGTAAAGACCTATGACGAAAAGCCAGAGATGAGCGCTGCAGAGGTTTGCAAAGCCGTGCTAAAGGGCATGGATGATGAGCAAGACTTTATCGTGGTAAATTTCGCAAATGGCGATATGGTAGGGCACACTGGAAATTACGAGGCTGCAATCAAAGCTGTAGAGGCGGTAGATACGGCTCTTGGAGAAATTTACGCTAAAGCAAAAGAGAAAAACTATGCGATGATCATCACGAGCGATCACGGAAACTGCGAAGAGATGCGTGATAACAGCGGTGAGCTACTGACAAACCACACGACTTATGATGTCTTTTGTTTTGTGATGGCAGATGGCGTAAAAAAAGTAAAAAACGGCGGTCTAAACAATATCGCTCCTAGTGTTTTAAAGCTCATGGGGCTTGAGATCCCAGCTGAGATGGACGAGGCGTTAATATAAAAGAATGGAGCTAGTCGAGTTTTTTGGAGCGGATAAAGTCATAACCTTTATGCTCCTTTTTGCACGTCTTAGTGGGCTTATCGTATTTTTTCCATTTTTTTCTCACAATCAAATCCCGCTTAGCGTAAAAACTTTGCTAGTTTTTGCCCTTTGTGTTGTGCTTTTTCCGCTCTCACATGCTCATGAGCATGCTATAAATTTTTTGATCATGGAAATTTTAAGTGAGGCTATGCTCGGACTTTGTGCTGGGCTTTTGCTAAATATAGTTTTTGCCATACTTCAAATGGCTGGCGAGCAAATCTCAATGATTATGGGTTTTTCGATGGCTTCAGTGCTTGATCCGCAAACTGGTACAAATTCACCAGTGATCGCAAATATTTTAAATTTTATCGCGCTTCTTGCATTTTTGATGCTTGATGGGCACCATTTGATATTGCAGTTTTATTCCACTTCACTTTCTGCTATACCGCTTGGAGATTTTTATCCAAGAAGTGGTGTGATGAGCTACGCCCTAAAGCTTTTTGGCAATCTTTTTATGTTTGGATTTGTTCTAGCTTTTCCTATTATCGCGCTTTCTATACTTTCGGATGCTATTTTTGGCATGCTTATGAAAACTATGCCACAATTTAACCTATTAGTCGTTGGTTATCCTATTAAGGTAAGTATTGGCTTTTCGGTTTTGATAGCTATTTTAGCCGGCATTATAAAAATCATAACTGATATGATGGTGCAGATTTTAAACGATATGCCAGCACTATTTTTTTAAGTAAATAGCAATGAAATTTATCATAGAATACAGCCTCAAGCTCTTCAAGGAGGGATCATGAAAGTTGCACTTGTAAACAAAAACCCAGCAGTTTCTCGCCTTATAACGTTAAGTTTAAATAAGCTAGGCATAGAATATAGCGAATTTGACGATGCTAATAGTGTTGGCGATCAATTTGATTATATTATCATCGATAGTGATATGGATAGTAGCGATGTTAATTTAAATCAAAAGATAATGTATCTAGCACCTAGAGGCGGTGAAAAGCCAGATTTTGCTGATGTTATGCTTGAAAAGCCCTTTTTACCAACAGAATTTATTAGTTTGTTTGAACAAAACAAAGATACTGACAATGATAAAGAACTTGAGCTTGGACTAGATGAGTCTGCAAATTTTAATGACTTTGACGAAAACAATAAAAACTTTGATGATTTAGAAAATTTTGAGCTTCCAGAAATTGATATGAGACTTGAAAATTTAGCAAAAGAAGATGATGAGGCAGATAAATTTGATAATGAGGCTTTAGATGATGAGTTTTTAAAAGAGGAGCTAAGTGAACTAGAAACCGAGGATTTAAAGGATAAAGATATCAGTTTTGATGAAACAGATACTGAACTCATAGATGATGATATTATAAATGACATAGCTAGCAAATATATGGCTGATTCAGAAGATATAGATAAATCCTTAGAGCAAAATAATGAGCCACCTATGATAAAAGAAGAGCATAGTGATGACTTTGATGAGCTTAGTTCGCTTGTAGATGAGATAGATGATATGGGAGAGAGTGACTTGGCAGATGAAGAGGCGAAGAACGAGCTTGATAAAATGGTTGAGCAAAATTCTCAAAATTTAGAAACTGCTGAGCTTAATGAAGATTTTGTAGATGATATAAGCCAAAGTAAAAAAGAGCTCAGCGAGATCGAATCTTTGGATAAAGAGCTAAACGAAGAATCTAGCGAAGATAGCGAAAATTTTGATGATCTAGAGACTGATTTTGGCAATGATGAAAATTTTGAGCCTGAAAGCAGCGAGGCAAATTTGATAGATGAAGCTAGTCAAAATTTAGAGGAAGATATAGATAAAGAATCTACTAAAGAAGCAGAGGAAATTTCTTTGGATGAAGGTATAGACCTTGAAAAAGAGCCAACTAAAGAAGATCATGAAGAAATTTCTGAAGAAGTCCTTGCTCAAGAAGATCTAGGTATGGTAGATGAGGTATTTGAGGAAGAAAATTTTAAAGAAGAGACGTTGGGTAGCCTAAATTTTGATGTAGCGTCTATTGAAGAAATAGATGAAAATACGATGCAAGCAGCATTTGGATTAAATATTGCACCACAAACTAGCTCATTTGATGAAACAAAAATCGATGCTGACTATAAAGAAGAGCTAACCAAAAAGATCACAAAACACGTCCATGAGTCGTTAAATGAAAGCTCGCTAAGAGATGTGCTAAAAGATATGAACATAAAGATAAATATAAGTTTTGAGGAAAAGTAGTTGCAAGGACAAATTTTAGTAGTTTCTGGACCTAGCGGAAGCGGTAAAAGCACGCTTTTGGGCCGTCTTTTAAAGGAAGAGAAGGATCTTTATTTTTCTATTTCAAGCACGACTAGAGCAAAAAGAGAAGGCGAAGTCGATGGAGTGGATTACTATTTTATAAAAGAAGATGAGTTTAAAAGCGGCATAGAAAAGGGCGAATTTTTAGAATGGGCGCAGGTGCATAAAAACTATTATGGAACGAGTCTAAAGCCTGTTTTAGCAGCACTTGAGGCTGGGAAGATAGTTATATTTGATATCGACGTACAAGGCTTTCACATCGCACTTGAAAAATTTAGAAGCTACATAACTTCAGTTTTTATCACGACTGCAAATAAAAAAGAGCTTAAAAAACGCTTGAAAAACCGCGGAACTGATAGCGACGAAACGATAGAAAATCGCCTAATGAACGCAGTTGGCGAGATGGAGCACATCTTAGAATATGATTATTTTTTGGTAAATGATGACATTGAAAAGAGTTATAAAGGCCTAAAATCAATTCTTAGAGCGATGAGGTTAAAAAGCACGAAAATAGATCTAAGACGCGTTATTGATGAGTGGATAGATTGCTAGAAATTCAGGAATTTATGATAACATTTTGAAAAATTTATTGAGGAGAAAAAATGGGTTCTTTTAGTATTGGTCACTGGCTAGTTGTTTTAGCGATTATTGTTTTACTTTTTGGAGCAAAGAAGATCCCAGAACTTGCAAAAGGACTAGGCAAAGGCATAAAGACTTTTAAGGCTGAGATGGAAGATACAACACCTGAAAAAAGTGAGAAAGTCGAGCATAAAGAAGAGAATGCCAATAGTCAAAAAATAGAAGAAACAACTAAAAACGCATAGGTTTTAGAGTTGAAAAATAAAATAAAAGCTGAAATTTCAAAGGTTTTAGAGCGTGAATTTGTGCTTGAAAAGCCAAAGGATAAAAATTTAGCCCACTATGCAACGCCACTTTTTAGCCTAGCAAAGGAGCTAAGAAAGTCGCCAGCCGTGATAGCTAGCGAGTTTGCCGATAAATTTAGTGATAGCAAAATAGTTGAAGCTAGTGCAGTAAATGGCTACTTAAATTTCAAGCTAAAAAGCGAGTTTTTAGATGAAATTTCAAAGCAAATTTTGCTAGATAGCGAAAATTTTGCAAAAGAAGATGTGAAAAAAAATAGTTATTTAATAGAATATATCAGTGCAAATCCAACTGGACCACTTCACATCGGACACGTTAGAGGCGCAGTTTATGGCGATACTTTGGCAAGACTTGGTAAAAGACTTGGCTATGCTATCTCGACAGAATACTATATAAACGATGCTGGTAATCAAATCGACCTACTTGGCACTTCGATATCGCTTGCGGCAAAAGAGCAGCTTTTCAACGAAAGCGTCGTCTATCCAGAGAAATACTACAGAGGCGATTATATTTTGGATATTGCTAGGCTTGCAAATGAGAAATTTGGCAAGGAAATTTTTTATGACGAGAGCAGAAACCTTGAGCTTGCCGAGTTTGGCAAGGATATCGTGCTTGAAATCATTAAAAAAGATTTAGCAGATGTTGGGATATTCATAGAGAGCTGGGCTAGTGAGAAGGCTCTTTATGACGGCCTAGAGCCAACTATAAACAAGCTAAAACGCTCAAATCAAATGTATGAAAAAGAGGGCGCTACTTATATCGCTTCGACTACACTTGGCGATGATAACGATAGGGTTGTGGTTAGAAATGACGGCAGGCCAACATATCTAGCTGGCGATATCATCTATCACAACGCGAAATTTGAGAAAAATTTTGATCACTATATAAACATTTGGGGTGCTGACCATCACGGATATATCGCAAGGCTTAAGGCTGCGATAAATTTCCTTGGATACGATGAAAGCAAGCTTGAAGTGATACTTATGCAGATGGTTAGTCTGCTAAAAGATGGCAAGCCATACAAGATGAGCAAGCGCGCTGGTAATGCCGTGCTGATGAGCGATATCGTAAGTGAGATCGGTGCTGAGGCGCTTAGATTTATTTTTATAAGCAAGGCAAATACGAGTAGTTTGGAATTTGATGTAGATGAGCTTAAAAAAGAGGACAGCTCAAATCCTATTTTTTATATAAACTACGCTCACGCTAGGATAAATCAAGTCTTCGCCAAGGCCGGGAAAAACGTTTGTGACGTGATAAATTCGGACTTTGAATGCCTAGATGAAAATGCGAAAAATTTACTTTTTGAGGCGCTAATCTTACCTGAAATTTTAGAGGATGCTTTTATCTCAAGACAGCTTCAAAAGATCCCAGACTATCTGAAGTCCCTAGCTGCTAGTTTTCATAAATTTTATAACGAAAACCGTGTGGTTGGAAATGAAAACGAAGATAGCTTACTAAAAGTCTTTGCAGTTGTCGCTATCTCGATAAAAACAGCATTTAATATAATGGGAATTACAGCTAAAGATAGGATGTAGAATTTGTATTTATTCTGACTAAATGCAACAAAATTAAATTTGAAAAAAGGTTTATTTAAAAATATCTCAAACTCATGATGCTCTTGAGAATTTAAATACCTTTTTTCTTAAATACAATCGCAATGGTTTTTACTATAATCTTTATCTCCAGCCAAAGTGACCAGTGTTTGATGTAGTAAAGATCATACATTAGTTTTTGTTTTGCGTCGTGTGTATTTAAGCCATAAGGGTAGTTTACCTGCGCCCAGCCTGTGATGCCAGGGCGAACGATGTGGCGTTCATTGTAGTAAGGGATCTCTTTTTCATAGTCATGTACTAATATATCCCATTCTGTACGCGGTCCTATGAGGTGCATATCGCCGCGAAATACATTAATACATTGAGGTATTTCATCTATTCTAGTCTTGCGCATAAATTCGCCAAACTTAAATACTCTTATATCATTTTTTTGAGTATATGGGTTGTGTTGTGAGTTTTCATGCATCGTTCTAAATTTATGGCACTTAAATATTTTAGCATCCAGCCCAACTCTACTTTGTAAAAAGTAAAGGCTTCCGGGGGATTGCTCGTCTATCTTTCTTTTTACATAAAATTTTAGGCAAAAAAGCAAGATAAAAAGTACCAAACAGCTAGCATAATCGATCATTCGCTTCAGTACGTAATCAAAGGCACCATAAGGCTTTATCTCATCTAAAAAATTAAGATTTTCGCCATTTTCTGGGATATAACATTTGTGCAGATAAATTTCTAAAAAATTCTCTACATTTAAAAATTTTATCTTTTTATACTTTGTTTTAAACTGCAAAAGCGTGAGAAATCTAACCAATTTACTATCAACTGGCTTTGCGGTATTTAGTACGATTAGCCTTTGATCGCCTGATTTTATGAGATTTTCTAGTGCGCTTCGCAAGGCTTTTGCGTCGCTATTTTCATGGGATAAAAAATTCACCTGGCCAAATTTCTTCCTAAGCTTCTCTAGCTCGAGTTTGGTGAAAGCATATTTTTCGCCAAGGATGATCATAGTCCTATCCCTTTATCTTTATTTTAAATTTGCATTATAAAATTCGTCTAATTATACCCAAACGTGCTAATTACATTTTTAAAAAATAGATTAAGGTTAAAATATGTCTCATAAATTTTTCGCTATGCTTGTTCTGGCAGTGATTTGCGCCGTTTCTTTTGCGCTCTCAAACACGATTTTAGCTAAATTTCATACAAGCCCGCTCATTATCTCTATCATTTTAGGCGCTATTTTTGCAAATCTTTTCACCAAACAAACTCAAATTTTAAAATCTAGTGGCGTCGTGGCGATCGCTGGGAAGCAAATTTTAAGGCTAGGCATCATACTTTTTGGCTTCAATATAAGCCTTAACCAGATCGCAAGTGTTGGCACTCTAGGTGTGATATACGCAGCTTTTATGGTCTTTGCGACCTTTTGCTTTGCGCTTTTTGCCGCTAAGGCTTTGGGGCTTAGCAAGGATAGCGCCGTGCTTATTGGCTCGGGGGCTAGCATATGCGGCGCAGCTGCTGTTATGGCTACACAAAATGAGATAAAAGCAGACGCAAACAAGCTTGCTATCGCCATTTGCACGGTGGTACTTTTTGGGACGATTGGTATGTTTATCTACCCATTTATCGCTAAATTTTTAGCTCTCACGCCGCAGCAAACTGGCTTTTTTATCGGCGGCTCGCTTCACGAAGTAGCCCATGTAGTTGCAGCCTCAGCGGCATTTGACGGCACAGCAAGTAGCACCGCCGTCATCATAAAAATGCTTCGCGTCATCATGCTCGTACCATTTTTGTTTTTGCTAAATTTCTTAAATTTAAGCCAAAATAGCGGCGGCTCAAAACTAAAGAGCATACCATGGTTTGCGCTATTTTTCCTAGTGGCGATATGCGTTAGATCTCTACCATTTTTCCCTGAAAATTTGGTGCAAATTTTAAAGCTAGCCTCTAGCATCTGCCTTTGTGTTGCTATGTGTGCTTTGGGGTTTGGGATAGATAGGAGTATATTTAAAGCGACGGGCAAAAAGCCATTTTTGTTAGCATTTTTTATATTTTTATGGCTTATTTGCTCTTCGCTTGTTTTTGTTAAGACTCTTTGCTAGTTTTTAGCTTTTGTAAAAACTCTTCGATGTTGTATTTTGCCCTGTAAGCTGGGCTTAAAAGATGTATCAAAATGTCGCCAAGGTCCATCACGATCCAATCAGGCGAACTCTCCGTACCTATAAATTTCTCTCCAAGAGGTTTAAGCTCCTCTTTTAGATCCTCGCTCAGTGAGTAAGCGTGTCTCTCACCAAGCGTAGTAGCGATAACTACGGCCTTTACGAAATAATCATCCCCGCTCATATCAAACACTTGTATCTCTTCAGCCTTTTTTGCGTCTAAAACCTTAACTATACTTTCGGTGCGCTCTTGCATCGATCTCTCTTGCATTTTGTATCCTTGGTAAAAATTTATAATCTCATCTTTTATCTCGCTAGGCAGCTCATCAAGCCCCTTTTGATGCCTGATCTGCGACGAGCTAATATCGACGTGCACGTCCATTTTTTGTAAATTTTGCGGAATTTCTATGTGATTGCGCTTAGCGATCACAAACTGCACTAAATTTTTTAGCTCCTCGTAGCCGTGCCACTTATCAAGCGTAGCTAGGTGGTCCGCGCCTATTATGAGATAAAATTTTTCTATCTTGAATTTCTCATACAAATACTTGACCGTCTCTATGGTAGGCACCGGGCGAGCTAAATTTATCTCATAGTCTGAGATCTCGACCTTCTCTAAAGCGCCCCAAATTTCTCTTATCCACTTTAGGCGAAGCTCTGGCGGAGCTGAAAATTCGCTCTTAAAAGGACTTATAAAAGTTGGCATAATGATGAGCTTGTCGATGTCAAGGCTGCTCAGTGTCATTTTCACAATGCTATCGTGTCCTAAATGAACCGGATCAAAGCTCCCGCCAAAAAGTGCTAACTTCATCTATTAAAGTGCCTTGTTTATATTTGTTTTAAAATTCTTTTTTGTAGAATTAGGCGTAATTATATCAAAAGGAGCTAAGATGTCAGTTAAAGTAGCAATAAACGGCTTTGGGCGTATCGGTAGGTGTGCTGCTCGTATTATTTTAGAGCGAGACGACGTCGAGCTTGTCGCTATCAACGACACGGCGACGCGCGACATGACGCGCTATCTGCTCAAATACGACAGCGTGCACGGCGAATTTAAGCAAGACGTTAAGGTGATAAGCGACGATTTTATAGAAGTAAACGGCAAAAAGATAAGAGTTTTTTCAACAAGAGATCTAAACGAGCTTAGCTACGCAGACTACGGCGTAGACGTGGTTTTGGAGTGCACAGGCAAGTTTTTGACCACTGAAAAATGCGAACCGTATCTAGCTCGCGGTATCAAAAAAGTCGTCATGAGTGCTCCGGCAAAAGATGACACGGCGACCTTTGTAGTCGGTGTAAACGACGATAAATACGCAGGCGAAGCGATCGTCTCAAACGCAAGCTGCACCACAAACGGCCTAGCTCCAGTGGCAAAGGTGCTAAATGATAAATTTGGCATCGTAAAAGGGCTCATGACTACGATACACGCTTACACGAACGGCCAAAGCTTGGTTGATGTGAAGGCCAAAGACTTCCGTCGTTCGCGCGCTGCAGCCCTAAATATCGGGCCTACGACCACTGGAGCCGCAAAAGCTATCGCTAAAGTGCTTCCGGAGCTAAGCGGCAAGTTGCACGGTCAGGCAGTGCGCGTACCGGTCGCTAACGTCTCGATGGTTGATCTAACGGCGGTTTTAAAAAGACCGGCTAGCAAAGAGGAGATAAACGAGGCGTTTAGAGCGGCTGCGGAGTCAAATTTAAAGGGAATTTTATTTGTCGATGACGATTATAGAGTTAGCAGCGACTTTTGCACGAGCGCATACAGCAGCATCGTAGCCAGCGACACTACGCAGGTCATCGCCGATGATATGGTAAAGGTCTTTGCGTGGTACGACAACGAGTGGGGCTACTCGACAAGGCTCGTCGATCTAGCTAAGATCGTGGCTACGAAGTAAATTTAAAGGGTGAAAAATGAGTGAAATTTTATCGATCAACGATCTTGAGCTTAGCGGCGCGAAGGTATTTGTCAGGTGCGATTTTAACGTGCCTATGGACGAGTTTTTAAACATCACCGATGACCGCCGTATCCGCTCAGCGATCCCTACTATCCGCTACTGCCTAGATAACGGCTGCAGCGTGGTTTTGGCTAGCCACCTAGGGCGTCCGAAAAACGGCTTTGAGGAAAAATTTTCGCTGCGAGGCGTCGCAAAGAGGCTTTCGAGGCTACTTGATAGAGACGTGATTTTTGCCGAGGACGTCATCGGCGCGGACGCCAAAGCTAAAGCCGCCGCGCTAAAACCTGGCGAAATTTTGCTTCTTGAAAATTTACGCTTCGAAAAGGGCGAGACCAAAAACGACGAGGCGTTAGCCGCTGAGCTAGCTAAATACGGCGAATTTTACATCAATGACGCGTTTGGCGTCTGCCACAGAGCTCACAGCTCGGTCGAGGCGATCACTAAATTTTACGACGAGAAGCACAAAGCGGCGGGATTTTTACTGCAAAAAGAGATAAATTTCGCTCAAAATCTCATCAAACACCCTGCGCGTCCGTTTGTGGCGGTCGTGGGCGGTAGTAAGGTTAGCGGCAAGCTGCAAGCCCTGCACAACCTGCTTCCGCGTGTGGATAAGCTGATAATCGGCGGCGGTATGGCGTTTACGTTTCTAAAATCTCTGGGCGAAAATATCGGAAATTCGTTGCTCGAAGAAGACCTCATCGAAGACGCAAGACAAATTTTACAAAAAGGCAAAGAGCTTGGCGTTAAAATTTACCTGCCGGTTGACGTCGTCGCGGCTCAGACGTTTTCAGCCGAAAGCGCCGTGAAGTTTGTCCCCGCACAAGAGATACCTAGCGGCTGGATGGGGCTTGATATCGGACCGGCGTCGATTAGGCTCTTTAAAGAGGTCATAGCCGACGCGCAAACCATCTGGTGGAACGGGCCGATGGGCGTTTTTGAGATGGATAAATTTAGCAAAGGCAGCATCAAAATGAGCCATGCCATCATAGACACTCACGCGACTACGGTCGTTGGCGGCGGCGATACAGCCGACGTCGTCGAGCGCGCGGGAGATGCTGACGAGATGACCTTTATCTCCACGGGCGGAGGTGCTAGCCTGGAGCTCATCGAGGGCAAGGAACTACCCGGCATAAAACCGCTTAGAAAGGTTGCGGAGTGAGGTTTTTAGCAAATTTAAAGTGCAATCACACCAGAGCGAGCTTTGCTAAATACGCTGAAATTTTAGACGCAAATTTATGCGCAAACGACGACGTGACGGTTTTTCCTCCGTTTAGCGCGCTTGATCTCGCGACTCATAAATTTAAACTCGGTGTGCAAAATTTCTACCCATGCGAAAGCGGCGCTCACACGGGAGAGATCGGTAGGGCGATGCTGGACGAGTTTGGCGTAAAAAGCGTGCTGATCGGGCACTCCGAAAGGCGCGAGTTAGGCGAGAGCGAGGAGCTTTTGCGCGCTAAATTCGACTTCGCCGTAAAGGCGGGCTGGCAGATCGTCTACTGCATCGGCGAAAATTTGAGCGTGAACGAAGCTGGCGGCACGAAGGAGTTTTTGGCGGAACAGCTAAAAAATATCGACCTTGGCTACGAGCGGCTACTGATCGCCTACGAGCCCGTGTGGGCGATAGGTACGGGCAAGAGCGCTAGTGCGGAGCAAATCGAGAATGTTTTAAATTTCATCCGCGAGCAGACGAGCGCGCCGCTACTTTACGGCGGAAGCGTAAATGTCGCAAATATCGGCGGGATAGCGGGTATTAAAAACTGCGATGGAGTGTTGGTAGGAACAGCCAGCTGGGATGCGTCGAAGTTTTTGGATCTTATACGCGTTGTCTCGTGAGCGTCTTTTAATGAGTTTGAAATTTTAAGTCTGCGACAGGCTATGTGCCTAGTCTTGACTTAAAATTTCTATGCAACATTAAAATCCATCTCACGATACTGTTGCTATCAAATTTGGCGTTTCGCGAGATTTTGCGAATTTTAATTTATAGATTTTTAAGTCAAATTGCGAAGGATTTTTCGCTTAGTCAAGGCAAAATTTAAAAAATAAGCGGAGCGAACATATGGTTCGTGAGTATTATTTTTTAAATTTTAACGCAGAATAAGTAGAAAAAGCCAGGCAAAAGTAGAAAGGAAAAATAATGATATTAAAGGGTAAAAAAGGTCTAATTGTCGGCGTTGCTAACGCTAAATCAATAGCTTACGGCATCGCCGAAGCTTGTCACGCGCAAGGTGCGCAAATGGCGTTTACATATCTAAATGACGCTCTTAAAAAGCGCGTAGAGCCGATCGCGGAGGAGTTTGGGAGCAAATTCGTCTATGAGCTTGACGTAAACAACCCAGCTCACCTTGACGGTCTCGCGGATCGCATCAAAAAAGATCTTGGCGAGATAGATTTTGTCGTGCACGCAGTGGCCTATGCGCCCAAAGAAGCATTAGAAGGCGAGTTTGTAAACACAACAAAAGAGGCATTCGACATAGCGATGGGCACTAGTGTTTACTCGCTATTAAGCCTTACGCGTGCGGTTTTGCCAGTGCTAAAAGAGGGCGGCTCGGTGCTAACTCTTACGTATCTAGGCGGACCGAAATTCGTGCCACACTACAACGTTATGGGCGTCGCAAAAGCAGCGCTTGAAAGCTCGGTTCGCTACCTAGCGCACGACCTTGGCGCTAAAAATATCCGCGTAAATGCGATCAGTGCAGGTCCTATCAAAACGCTTGCTGCAAGCGGAATAGGCGACTTTAGGATGATCTTGCGCTACAACGAAGTAAACAGCCCACTAAAACGCAACGTCACGACTGAAGATGTCGGCAACAGCGCTATGTACCTGCTTAGCGACCTAGCTAGCGGCGTGACAGGTGAAGTTCACTACGTAGACTGCGGCTACAACATCATGGGCATGGGCGACGTGGCTACCGACGCCGAGGGCAACACTATCCTAGCTTGGGACGCAAAATAATCTACTAATACAAATTTGGCGGGGTGACTCGCCAAATTCTTCTTTAAAATTTCACTAAATTTACCACAAGGGCATACAAAATGAGCTTTAGATGAGCTTATAGACTCAATAGGCCAGGCTGGGCACTGATAAAAGGGTGGCTAAAAGAGGATAAAAACGATTATGAAATTTTGCCTCGCGATGAGGGTAGGGCGCAAAGCGAGCTTTTAGTGCTTCAGGTCACCACTCGCTCGCCGATGGGAGCGCTTGTTTATGGGTGTGGTGGCATCGTGATGGATGAAGGTTGGCTGTGTTTGCTTGGCTCAGGATGCGAGCAGATGAAGTGCAAAATTTACAGCTTTAACCTTGCAAAAACTTTAGCGAGGCAGGGTAGATGCCTAGCAATTTGTTCGTGGCAAACGATGTTTTGTATAAAATTGTTCGTGATAAACGGCGGTGCCTTTGGTGGCAAAGCTGGCAATGTCTTTTACTGCGTGCCAGATAAGCAGCAAATGGGAAGATACTTAGCTTAGCTACTCGCGGTTTTTACTTGGCGCTTTGCGGCGATATATCTAAATTTTTGTGAGTTTTACAGCTGGTATGGCTAGTGTGAGGATGTGAAAAAAATTAGCCTTGATAGGACGATATTTGCGCTATTGCCAATACTTTGGCAAGGCGTCGACATAAAGCTAAGACTAAAAGATATGAAAAAAGATAGTATTTGCATGAATGAATATTTCAATTTTGCCTTCAAGGGCGTCTAGTAAATTTATATGATACTTCCAGCAGATCCAAGAGTTTTGCTCTATCTTATTTAAAAATTATAAAATTTTTTCATAATCTACTTAAGAGTGTTTATAAAAATAATTCTGAATGCTAAAAAAGTAAAATTTATTTTATGTTTCTTAAGCCTTTCTTGATAAAAATTATCTATAAAATTTAAGAATTTTTATACTTTTAATAATTTTCTATTAAAAATTAACCTTATTTACTACCTTGATAAAATCATATAATTTCGTCCTTTATTTCGATATTTAATTAATTTATTAGATAATTAAAATTTAAAAATAGTTTATATTTTTATCTAAAAACTCAAAAATTTATCCAAAATTTATACTTAAAATTATAATATTCAATCTCAAAATTACGCTATAAAATTAAAATAGTAACTTTAATAACCAAATTAGGAGGAAATATGAGATTTAAAAGCTTATTTAAACTCTCTCTTGCAGCTAGCGTGGTAGTTTGTGCAAACGCAGCAGGCGAGAGCGTGCTAAGCGGTGTTGAGGTGAAGTAGCAGTGGTGGATACGGCGTTGATGACATCAAAATTTCAACTAGAAACGCTGGTCTGGCAAAAGACGTGATAAGAGACATTCCTGGCGTTTATGTGGGTGGCACAAACGGCATGAACCAAAAAAATTATATGCGTGGTGTGAGCGATTGCGGCCTAAATATCACGATAGATGGCGCAAAACAAAATGGAAACACCTTTCACCACAACGCCGACTTGTTGATCGATCCTGATCTCATAAAGGCAATAGACATCGAGGTTGGCTCAAGATCAGTCGTAAATGGCTCTGGAGCGCTTGGCGGTTCGGTCGCTTTTAAAACAGTCGATGCAAGGGATTTGCTAGAAAGCGGTGAAAAGATCGGCGCAAAGATAAAGACCGGATACGCCTCAAATAACAGCGAATTTTCTCAAGGTCTTATGCTCTTTACTGCCCCAGTTGAAGGGCTCGATTTTATAGCAGCTATTAATCACAAAGGCTACGACTACGGCAAAAGTGGCAACAAAAGAAAGATAGGCGGCGACGGCAACGACCTTAGCTATCTTCTAAAGCTTGGTTATAGCTTCCTTGATGCGCATAGAATTTCTATCTCAAGAGAGCATAATGAATTTAAGGGTCTTTATCCTTTAAGAGCAGAATTTGGCAGCTGGCATACAAATGACGACTACCGAAAATACGAGCGTGATACAACAACACTAAAATACGAGTATAAGCCAAGCGATCTTTTAAATTTAGACATAACAGCTTACAACACAAGGCACCAAAGGATTGATAGCTCAAAATGGGGAGTAGAGACAAATGGCATAAATGCAAAGGCTAAAAGTGTAGTCGAGAGCGGCGCTTTGACGCAGACTTTTAGATATGGCGCTGAGTTTTATCAAAGTAAAAATTTCAACAAACCAGACAATCACTACCCAGAAAGGGTAAATAACTACTCTATCTACGCAGAAGATGCACTAAATTTTAGCTCGCTAACTGTTACTCCAGGCATCAGATATACGCACCATGAGCTAAAAAGCTATGACGGAAGAGCAGGAAATGTAAAGAGCTACACCTATAAATTTAACGAATTTACGCCAGCGCTTGCGCTTGATTATGAGATCATTAAAGGATTACACGCATTTGCAGGCTACGCAAGAGTCTTTAGAGGGCCTGATGTCATGGAGTCGATGATGGCAGGCGGAGTTAGCAGGGGTAGGGCACTAAACTGGAAGGCAAATAAAGATCTAAAAGCGACCACAGGTAACAGCTACGAAACTGGCCTTAAATACCACGGCGATATAAACGAAGCTAGCTCGTATAACCTCTCTGCAAAATACTTCATGACAAAATATAAAAATTTAATAGTTGATAACAACACAGCAAATGGAGCTTTAAAGAGGATAAGCGCTGGTGGTGCTGACATAAGCGGCGTCGAGCTACTTGCAAAGCTAAATTTAGACGCACTTAGCCTAGCTACTAGCTACACTCATCAAAATGTAAAATATAAAGATAGAGTCACAAAATCAAATGGTAGCTATTATACCTCAAACGTCATTGGCTACCGCGATCAGGGCGATAAATATACATTTAATGCAGAGTATGCATTTTCAAGGATCGATACATTAATAGGCTATAATCTAATCTACTTTGCCTCAAAAAATACCGTCTCAGCCGGCGATGATAAAAATGTCAAGATACCAAGCTATGCAGTTAGCGATATCTATGCTACCTATGCACCAAGCAGTGGTAAATTTAAAGGGCTAGAGATAAATGCTGGAATTTATAACCTCTTTAATAAAACTTATGCTTCACAGTCCCAAAGAACGGCTGATTATACAGGCGATCCAAACTATGTAGACTGGGAGCCAGGTAGAAATTTCAAGGTAAACTTCTCTTATAAATTTTAGCTTTATGGCAAGGTGAGAGCCTTGCCAAATTTCTATTTTATATAAAAATTCTAGCTTTTTTCACCATACTGTTTGTTTTAAAATTAATATAGTATCATTTTGGCGACTAAACT
Source organism: Campylobacter concisus (assembly GCF_001298465.1). Taxonomy (NCBI): domain Bacteria; kingdom Pseudomonadati; phylum Campylobacterota; class Epsilonproteobacteria; order Campylobacterales; family Campylobacteraceae; genus Campylobacter; species Campylobacter concisus. The sequence goes on along the minus strand of NZ_CP012541.1, from coordinate 1,484,528 downwards.
TTTTGGGAGAAAAAATGAGGCAGAAGCACTTTAAAGTGGTAATTGTCGGAGCAGGCATTAGTGGGACGGCGCTCTTTTATGAGTTGGCTGCATTTAGCGACATAAAAAAAGTCGCACTTTTAGAAAAATATGACGGCGTAGCTACTCTAAATTCAAACGGCAAAGGCAACTCACAAACCATTCATTGTGGCGATATTGAGACAAACTACACACTAGAAAAGGCGAAAAAAGTCTCTCGTGTGGCAAATATGCCAGTAAAATATGCTCTAAAATACAATCTTGATGGCAAATATATGTTCGCTCATCAAAAAATGGCACTAGCTATCGGAGATGCCGAAGTAGAGCGCATGAAAGAGAGATATGAGAGTTTTAAGGAGCTTTTTTCTTACCTTGAAATTTATGACAAAGAGAAGTTAAAACAGATCGAGCCAAACGTCGTTTTTGACGCAAATGGTAATGAGAGGCCAGAAAACATCATCGCCATAGGCACGCAAAATGGGCAGTTTACGACGATGGACTTTGGTGGCTTGGCAAACTCACTCGTACAAAATGCTATAAATTTAGGCGGAGATGGCTATGAGATCAGCCTAAACTCAGAAGTAACTGATATAAAAAAGGCTGGCGATACATTTCACATAAAGATAAATGATGGTGAGGTGATCACTGCAAACTACGTCGTAGTAGATGCTGGCGGACACTCGCTATTTTTGGCTCACAAAATGGGTTATGGGCTTCATCTTAGCACACTGCCCGTTGCTGGAAGCTTTTACTTTGCAAAAAAACGCCTGCTAAATGGCAAAGTTTATATGGTGCAAAACGATAAGCTACCATTTGCCGCGCTTCACGGCGATCCAGATATCCTAGCTAATGGCAACACTCGCTTTGGACCAACGGCTCTAGTCATACCAAAACTAGAGAGATACCACGGCTGTTCAAGCTTTTTTGACTTTTGTAAATGCCTAAAATTTGATAAAAATGTCTTTGAAGTCTTTACAAATCTCTTAAAAGATAGCGACATCAGATCTTATATTTTGAGAAATTTCTTATTTGAAGTGCCATTTATCAATAAAAAAGAATTTGTAAAAGATGCTAGAAAGATCGTACCAAGCCTAAGTGAAAATGACCTAAGCTATGCTATAAATTTTGGCGGCGTAAGACCGCAAGTTATCGACCGTAATAAAAAGTGCCTTGAGCTTGGCGAGGGCAAGATAAGCACAGGCGAGGGCATAAGTTTTAATATGACTCCAAGTCCTGGGGCTACGAGTTGTTTTGAAATAGCAAGAACTGATATGATCGAAGCCTGTAAATTTTTAGGTAAAAATTTTAACGAAGAGAAATTTAACGCTGAGTTTTTTGAATAAAAATGGGAGTGTTTGATATTTTTAAAAAAGGTGCGGATATGCCAAAAACAGCGCAACAAAGAAAAGATGAGAGCATAAAAATTTTAAAAAAAGAGGGTGTGGCTGTGCTTGAGAGTCTGCCACTAAGGTATGACAATAGTGAAGTTACGCCAAGAAGCGTTGATGAGATCATTACTCGTGCGGTTTGCTCATTTACGGCCATTATGTGTGCTTGCACTATCCGCGACAATGGCCACCTAGGTGAAGATGAGATAGCTTGGGCTAAAGACTTTTTGGGCGATTTTTATGGCGATCTAAGTGTAAAAGAAAAAGAGGTCGTAGAGGGCAGAGCTGATATAAATTTGGCCGTAAATATGGGCTGGAAGTATGAGTCGCTTTGGATCTTGCTTTGGGCGCTTGGCATAGCTGAAGATATCGGTAAGATGGATAAAATTTGCGACTGCGAGTTTGTGATGAACGTCTTTAAAGAGGGCGGGCTAAAAAAGCGCTCAAAACCGCGCAGTTTGGATGAAATTTTAAGCAAGCTTGACCTAGTTTATCGTTATCACTGGGCGTGTGTGGACGCAAGGATAAATGGCAAAAAGCTTGCTGGACTTGACGAAGAGGTCGTTATGGAAAGACGTGCAGGGCTTGAGTGGTTATGCTGCAAAGGTTGGGAAAATGACGACTTAAGAGCTGAATTTAACGCTTGGGACTACCCTGATCTAAATACGTAAATTTACATTTTTGCACTAAAATAAGCCAAAAATGAAAGGAAAAATATGAAAATTTTAGTAACTGGAACAGCTGGATTTATAGGATTTCACCTTGCAAATGCCCTTGTAAAAAGAGGCGATGAGGTCGTCGGATATGACGTGATAAATGACTATTACGACGTAAATTTAAAGCTTGAACGCCTAAAAACGGCTGGCTTTGATACGAGCGAGATAGACTATGGCAAGCTTATCACCTCAAAAACACATCCGAATTTAAAATTTATAAAAGCAGATCTCGCTGATGAAAAGACGATGAAAGAGCTTTTTGCTAAAGAAAAATTTGACGTAGTGGTAAATTTAGCCGCACAAGCTGGCGTTCGCTACTCGCTCATAAACCCAAAAGCTTATATAGACAGCAACATCACGGGCTTTGTGAATATCCTCGAGTGCTGCCGCCACAATGAGATCAAAAATTTAGTCTATGCAAGCTCTAGCTCGGTTTATGGACTAAATGAAAATATGCCATTTTCTACGCACGAGGCGGTAAATCACCCTATAAGCCTCTACGCAGCGACCAAAAAGAGCAACGAGATGATGGCGCACACTTATAGCCATCTATTTAACGTGCCAACGACTGGACTTCGCTTTTTTACGGTGTATGGACCATGGGGACGTCCTGATATGGCGCTATTTTTATTTGTTGATGCGGCACTTAAAGATAAAACCATCGACGTCTTTAACTACGGCAAGATGAAGCGCGACTTTACCTACGTAGACGACATCGTAAAGGGCATAATTAAATGCATTGACAACCCAGCGAAGCCAAATCCAGCTTGGGACGCAAAGCACCCAGACCCTGCCACTTCAAAAGCGCCGTTTAAGGTCTATAACATCGGTAATAACAGCCCAGTTGAGCTCATGGACTACATCAAGGCGGTTGAGATAAAGATCGGCCGCGAGATCAAGAAAAATTTCCTCCCACTTCAAGCAGGCGACGTGCCAGCAACATTTGCTGATGTGAACGATTTGGTGGCTGATTTTGACTACAAGCCAAATACAAAAGTAAACGACGGCGTGGCTAAATTTGTCGAGTGGTATTGCGAGTTTTACGGAGTTAAAATTTAAGGAAAGCAGATGAGGCGATGTGAATGGGCAAAAGGCGAGCTTGATATAGCTTACCACGATAACGAGTGGGGCAAAGTCGTAAAAGATGATAGAAAATTTTTTGAAATGATAGTTCTGGAGGGTTTTCAGGCGGGACTTTCGTGGCATGGAGTGCTTCAAAAAAGAGAGGCCATGAGAGAGGCGTTTGATGGCTTTGATCCAGAGAAGATCAAGCTTTACGACGAGGCTGAGATAGCGAAATTTATGCAAAATGAGAGGTTGATCCGCAACAGATTAAAACTAAAATCGCTTTCTGCAAACGCCCTTGCATTTTTATCCGTAACGCAAGAATTTGGTAGCTTTTATGACTATCTTTGGGGATATTTGTTAAGAAAATTTGACCCAAAATTTGACGGCAAACAGATCATAAATCACTATCAAGATATCAAACAAGTGCCAGCCACTACGCCGATGTCTAACTTTGTGGCAAAGGAGCTAAAAAAGCGAGGGTTTAAATTTTTAGGCTCTGTTAGCACCTATGCCTTTTTGCAAAGCGTGGGCGTTTTAGACGATCATCTGGAATATTGTTTTTGTAAGGGCAAGGCTTGATCAGAATAATTTTTGCGGTTTTACTCCTTTTAAATTTTGCATTTTCTCTTGACTTGCTGCGCCTTAACGAGTATAAAGAGCAAAACGTCTCAGGCTGGCTAGCTAGTGAAAAGCTTGATGGCGTGCGTGCCTACTGGGACGGAGAGAATTTACTCTCAAGGCAGGGTAAAAAACTGAATGCACCGCTAAGTTTTACTAAAAATTTCCCAAAATTTGCACTCGATGGCGAGCTTTATGCTAAAGAGCTTAAGTTTGAAGAAATTCAAGCAACAGTGATGGATAAGTTGCCCGATGAAAAAGCTTGGAGAAGGCTAAAATTTCATATTTTTGACGTACCTGAGGCAAGTGGTGGTTTGCTTACCAGACTTGAAGTTTTGGCTAAATTTCTAAAAAATGAGCCAAATCAAAATTTGATCATCATAAAACAGATAAAAATGCGAGATAACGCCCAGTTTTTAAAATTTACAGAGGACATTATTGTAAAGGGCGGAGAGGGAGCAGTCGTGCGTGAGCCAAATGCACCATACGAGCGAAAAAGAAGTAAAAATGCACTGAAATTTAAAAAATTTAAAGATGCCGAGTGTGAAGTAATCACTATAAATAAAGGTAGCGGCAAATACGCAAAATTTGCTGGCTCGCTTACCTGTAAAGCGCTTGGTGGCAAGCAGGGTGAAGAAAAATCTGGCGAGCCAAAATCTGGCACTGTCTTTAAAATAGGCTCAGGACTAAGCGATGAAAAGCGCCGAAATCCCCCAAAGATAGGCTCCATCATCACATATAAATTTCAAAATTTAACTGCTAATGGCAAGCCAAGATTTCCAATATTTTTAAGGGTTAGAGAGGATTAAATTTTATTCAAAAGTCTTGCTTTACTTTTGCTTTACTCTATTTTTGATAAAATTAACCACTTTTTATGAAAGGCTTAAACTTGAAGATTTTAATAACAGGTGGTGCTGGATACATCGGCAGCCACGTAGTAAAAGCACTTTTAAAGCAAGGCAAAGATGAGATAACCATCATCGACAATCTTTGCAAGGGTTCACAAAAAGCACTTGAAGCACTCCAAAAAATAGGAAATTTTAAATTTATAAACGCAAATTTAGAAGATGATCTAAGTGAAATTTTTGCAAATGGTAAATTTGATGCGATCATCCATTTTGCAGCATTTATCGAGGTCTTTGAGAGTATGAGTGAGCCGTTAAAATACTATCTAAACAACACCGCAAACGTTGCAAGGGTGCTAAGATACGCAAAGACTTACAATGTAAATAAATTTATATTTAGCTCAACTGCTGCAGTTTACGGCGAGCCAGACGTGGCAGAAGTTAGTGAAACAACGCCTACTATCCCTATAAATCCATACGGCAGAAGCAAGCTTATGAGCGAGCAGATCATCAAAGACTACGCCGCTTCAAATAAAAATTTTAAATTTGCGATACTTCGCTACTTCAACGTCGCAGGCGCAGACGAAGAGGGGCTTATCGGCCAAAACTATCCAAACGCCACGCACCTTATTAAGGTAGCTGTGCAAACTATACTTGGCAAGCGTGAGAGCATGGGTATCTTTGGCGATGACTACGCAACAAAAGATGGCACATGTGTGAGGGACTACATCCACGTTAGCGACCTAGCAGACGCTCATATCAGCGCGCTGGAATACATCGGTCAAAACGGTAGCGAAACTTTTAACGTGGGATATGGCAGAGGATTTAGTGTAAAAGAGGTCATCGAGACCGCAAAAAAGGTAAGTGAGGTAAATTTTAAGGTACAAAACGCACCAAGAAGGGATGGCGACCCAGCTATCCTTATCTCAAACGCAAGCAAACTGCGCTCGCTAACAAGCTGGAAGCCAAAAAGAGATGACCTAGCGCTCATCATAAAAACTGCCCTTGAGTGGGAAAAGAAAATTTAAGGATAAACATGAGGGTAGCAGTAATTGGAACCGGATATGTTGGACTAGTAAGTGGTGCATGCTTTGCTAAGATGGGCAACAGCGTGATCTGCGTCGATGTCGATAGCAAAAAGATCGAAGCGCTAAAAAACGGCATCGTGCCTATATATGAGCCTGGGCTTGCTGATATCGTGAGTGAGTGCTACAAAAATGGCTCGCTTAAATTTAGCACGCAGATAACCGAGGCGCTAGAGCATGCAGATGTGCTATTTATCGCAGTTGGCACGCCTATGGGTGCTGATGGGCAGGCGGATTTAAAATACGTTCTCTCAGTTGCCAAGTCTATCGGAGAAAATTTAAGCAAACCACTAATCGTAGTCGATAAATCAACCGTTCCAGTAGGCACTGGAGCTAAGGTGCATGAGGTGATCGAGAGTGAACTTAAAAAGAGAAATGTAGAGGTTAAATTTGAAGTCGTCTCAAACCCAGAGTTTTTAAAAGAGGGTGCGGCAGTCGAGGACTTTTTAAAGCCAGACCGCGTTGTTATCGGTGCTAGCAGCGAGTGGGGCTTTAGCGTGATGAGAGAGCTTTATGAGCCATTTATGAAAAACCACGACAGGCTCATTTGTATGGACGTAAAGTCGGCTGAAATGACAAAATATGCTGCAAATTCGATGCTAGCAACCAAAATAAGCTTTATAAATGAGATAGCAAATATCTGTGAACGCGTGGGTGCTGATGTAAATTTAGTGAGAAAAGGCATCGGCAGTGACTCAAGGATCGGATATAGCTTCATCTATCCAGGTTGCGGATACGGCGGCAGTTGCTTTCCAAAAGACGTTGAGGCACTCATCTACACAGCTAGACAAAATGGATTTGAGCCAGAGCTTTTAAACGCGGTTGAGTCAAGAAATAAGGCTCAAAAAAGAGTGCTATTTGAGAAAATTTGTAATTTCTTTGACGGCGATCTAAATGGCAAGACGATCGCGCTTTGGGGGCTTGCATTTAAGCCAAACACTGATGATATGAGAGAGGCCAGCTCACTAACTTTGATAAAGCTTTTAGACGATGCTGGCGCAAAAGTGGTGGCGTACGATCCAAAATCAAGCGAAGAAGCTAAAAAATATATGCCAAATTTAGATATAAAATATGCTAAAAATAAGTACGATGCTCTTGATAACGCCGATGCTATGGTGCTTGTAACTGAGTGGAGCGAGTTTAGATCACCTGATTTTATGGAGATCAAAGAGAGGCTAAAAAACGCCGTCATATTTGACGGACGAAATCAATACAATGCTAAAATTTTAACCGAACACGGATTTAAATATTTCCAAATCGGAGTAAAGGCATGAGAAAAATTTTACTTTTTATCGTAGCTTGCGTGCTTCCATTTGCGCTTTTAGCAGGTGAAAACACGCTAAAAACCGAGGAAAATATTTTTGAGCTACCTATCTCAAAGATGCCGCCTGATTATTTTAAATACGAAGTCGCATTTTTTAAAGAGATAGAAATCGACTGCAACTTCGCCTTTTTGCTCGGCGGAAAGCTTGAACAAAAAGAGGACGCGCGCGGAATTTATTACGAATTTAGCGGCGGGGATGAGCTAGCGCAAACGATGATGCTATGCAAGGACAGAAAGAAAAAGAGGCGGGTTTATTACGAATTTACTAAAATTTTACCAGGCATTAGCCCTATTAGAATCATAACTCCAAAAGGTGTAAGTGCGGAAATAAGAATGTACGAACGCGTAAAAAAGATAGAAGCAAAAAAGAAAGGAAAAAGTAAATGAAAATAGCAGTAGTAGGACTTGGATATGTGGGACTTCCACTTGCAGCAGCTTTTAGCGAAAAGTACGAAGTAGTAGGCTTTGATGTAAATGCAAAACGTATAGAAGAGCTTAAAAGTGGCTATGATAGAACGCTTGAGCTTAGCAGTGAGCAGATGAAAAAAGCGATCGATAATGGTATGAAATTTAGCTTAAATTTGGACGATATAAAGGATTGCAATTTCTTCATCGTGACTGTTCCAACTCCGATAGACAAAAACAAGCGCCCTGATCTAACCCCAGTGGTAAAAGCGACCCAGAGCGTGGCAAAAGTGCTTAAAAAAGGCGACATCGTTGTCTATGAGAGCACCGTTTATCCAGGCGTTACAGAAGAAATTTGCGTGCCACTTCTTGAAGAGAGCGGACTTAAATTTAACAAAGACTTCTTCTGCGGCTACTCTCCAGAGCGCATAAACCCAGGTGACAAAGAGCATACTGTTACAAAGATCAAAAAGATCACAAGTGGCTCAACTCCAGAGATCGCTGACAAGGTCGATGAAATTTACCGCTCTATCATCACAGCTGGCACTCACAAAGCTTCAAGCATCAAAGTAGCAGAGGCTGCAAAGGTCATCGAGAATACTCAGCGCGACATCAACATCGCCTTTATAAACGAGCTTGCGATGCTGTTTGAAAAGCTTCACATCAACACTATCGACGTGCTTGAGGCGGCTGGTACTAAGTGGAATTTCTTAAATTTCCGCCCAGGTCTAGTCGGCGGTCACTGCATCGGCGTAGATCCATACTACCTAACTCACAAAGCTCAAGAAGTAGGCTACAACCCTGAAATGATCCTAGCAGGTCGCCGCATCAACGACGATATGGGCAGATACGCAGCCGATCAAGTGATAAAACTAATGATAAGAAAAGGCGTGCTTATCAACAAAGCGCGCGTGCTTGTTCTTGGCATGACATTTAAAGAAAACTGCCCTGATATAAGAAATTCTCGCGTTATAGACGTAGTTGATGAGCTAAAAGACTTTGGTTGCAAGGTCGATGTGACTGATCCTTGGGCTGATAGCGCTGAGGTAAAACACGAGTACGGCTTTGATCTGGTAAAAGAGTATAATCTAGATGACTATGACTGCATTGTGATAGCCGTAGCTCACAATGAGTTTAAAAAGTTAAATTTAAAAGGCCATTTAGTTTACGATATAAAAAATATCTACCCAGAGGCTGACGCTAGGCTGTAAGGAATTTAGTGCACAAAGTAAGCGTAAATTGTAAAATTTTACTTATATTTCTGGTTGCTTATCTGTTTGGATTTGCGGCTAGGATGCTCTGGGTATTGTGGGCAAAGGATATGCCAGAGTTTTACTTTAATGGCGAGTTTATGCTTACGACAAATGACGCATACTATTACGCAGAGGGTGCTAGAGACATGCTGGCTGGCTTTCATCAGCAAAATGACTTTAGCCCCTTTAATCACCCAATCTCAACTATAGTTTTTTATATTTGCAAAGTTTTTCCTTTTAAGATCGAAAGCGTGATGTTTTATATGAGTGCGCTTTTAGCTCCTCTTATCGCACTTCCAGTTATTTTGATATCAAATGAGCTTAAAGCGCTAAAAGCTGGGGCTGTGGCTGCATTTATGAGTGTTATCTTACCAAGCTATCTTTCAAGGACATCGCCTGGATATTTTGATAGTGACATGTTAAATGTCACATTTGCGCTTTTTATCATCTATTTTTTGATCAGGCTTTTAAACACAAATGAACAAAAATTTATCGTTTTGCCTGGAGTCTTTGTGTCGCTTTATCTTTGGTGGTATCAAAGCTCTTATGCACTTATTTTAAGCATTTTCTTTATGTTTTTACTATATACGCTAGTTTTTATGCGAGATAGATTGCAAAATTATCAAGCGATATTTTTTATGTTTATAAGCATCGTAAGCTCAAATGTTTTTACTAAAGATCCACTAATAGCAAATAAAATTTTTGTTTTTAATTTAGTGGTTATTGCTTTATTTTTCTCTCTTTTTTGTAAATATTTACTCTCAGCTAGAAATTTAGCCATTTTTCTTACTTTAATGCTAGCTATTTTTATCTATTTTGGCGGTTTTGATTTCATTACTTCAAAAATAGGTATTTATGTTTTTAAAAGCAATGAAATTCTTAGCGATAAATTTCACTTTATAAATGAGCATAATTTCATCAGTGAAGTAAAAAGTTCTAGCCCTTTGTATTTTATCTATTTCATGTCTGGCAATATCCTTATATTGATGGCAGCCATTGTTGGATACTTGCTACTATGCTTTAAATTTCGTCCATTTTTACTTACTTTGCCAATGCTTGGACTTGGACTCCTCTCTTTCTTTAGCGGAGTTAGATTTGTTATGTACGTAACACCACTTGTTGCGCTTGGTTTTGGGTATTTCTTGCATTTTTTTTTAAATTTATTTGATCTTAGAAAATCTATTAAAAATTTATCATTTTTAGTTTTTGCCGTAGCTGCTCTTGCTATAAATTTAGATTTTGCTTATTCATATAGGCCAAAGACTGTAATTAGCCGTGATGAAGCAGTAGCGCTTGATGGGCTCAAAAAGGTCACAAAGCGCGATGATTATGTATTTTCATGGTGGGATTACGGGTATGCTATAAGGTATTTTGCTGATGTTATGACTTTAAACGATCCTGGTAGACAAGGTGGCGAAAATAATTATTTTGTTAGCCTTGCTTTGAGAAAAGATGAGGCATTTTCGGCTAGACTTGCAAGAGTAGCAGTTGCCTATAATGACATCTCGCTTGAGCAAAATATAAGGCCAGTAGATAAAATTTTAAAAGACTACAACACAAGCGATATAAATACTTTTTTAAGTCAGCTTGAAAGCGAAAATTTCACTCTGCCAGCTGCAAAAAAAGATGTTTTTTACTATCTTATGCCAAATATGATTGACATCGCACCAAATATCTTTAGATATAGCTATATCGACATTACAACTGGTAAAAGACAAAAAGAGAATTTTTATCATGTTAGTACATTAAATGGCGTTAGCGAAGCTAGTATCGACCTTGGAGACGGCTATACTTTGCCTACAAATGATCAAAAATTTATCATACATAACGGTGAGAAAATAGCCGTAAAATCATTTTATAAGGTAAAAGGTACTGGAAGAGATTTGCGAATAGATGAAAAAATCATAGATGAAAACGCCAAAATTTATGTGGTTTTTTTAGAAGACTATGCGCGGATATTGTTGCTTGATGAAAATGTTTTTAACTCATCTTTTGTGCAGCTTTTTATATTTGAGCGAGCCGATGATAGATACTTTGAGCCATTTATTATTTCAAATGGTGTAAAAATTTATAGGTTAAAAATTTAATGCTAATCAATCTAATAAGCTCGATCGTCATTTTTGTCGTGTCAATGGGCATAAATTTCTTTCTTACGCCATTTATCTTAAAAAGCCTTGGCAACGAGGCATTTGGCTTTGTGGGCCTTAGCAACGCCATCGTTAGCTATGCCGCAGTCGTGAGTGTGGCTATAAACTCAGTGAGCGGCCGCTTCGTCGCTCATGCGTGGCACAAAAAAGATCTAAGCCTTACAAACACCTACTACTCATCAGTGCTTGTTGTAAATATCTTCTTTTGCGCCGTTGTCGTAGTGCTTAGCTCTGTTTTCATACTAAATTTGCAAAGCTTTTTAAACGTCCCTGAAAATTTACTCTTTGACGTGAGAATGACCCTTGTTTTTTACTTTATCAATTTCTGCGTTGGGCTATTTAACGGCGTTTTGACGGTTTGCGCCTTTGTGACAAATAAGCTCTACCTACTCTCCATCAGAAATGCCATCTCAAGTGCGATCCTAGCAGCCCTTATCGTCGCACTTTTTTACTTTTTTAAGCCATTTATCTCATACATCGCCATTTCAGCGCTAGTTGCTAGCCTTTTTGTCTTTTTTAGCACCATTTTTATGTCAGCTCGCATCACACCAGAGCTAAAATTTAGCCTTAGTAAATTTGACTTTTCAAAGATAAAAGAGCTTTTAAGCTCTGGCATTTGGAACAGCTTTAATGCGCTAAATCGCATACTTTTAACGGGCATGGACCTATTTATCTGTAACGTTTTCGTAAATGCAAACGCCACTGGCCTTCTTTCAGTCGCAAAAGCTGCTCCTATCATACTTGAGAGCTTTGTGGCGCAGCTTAGCAGTATCTTTGCGCCAAAATTTGTCGAGCTTTACTCTAAAAATTTGATCACAGACCTCATAAAAGAGGCTAAATTTTCAATGAAGGTGATTGCCTTTGTGATGAGCGCTCCAGCCGCATTTTTCGTCGTTTTTGGACTTGATTTTTACAAGCTTTGGTTGCCGTTTAAAAGTGCGGACGAGGTTAAATTTATCTACAACGTCTCGATGATCACGCTTGTGCCGATTGTATTTATCAGCTTTGTTTTTTCGCTTTTTAACCTTGATAGTGCGACAAACAAGCTTCGTCGACCAGCCATTGCCAACACCATTCTTGGCGTTAGCACGATCATAGCGCAGATCGCACTGCTTAAATTTAGTGACTACGGCGTTTATGGCATCGTCATCGTCGCAGCCATTTTTTATAGCATAAGAATTCTTGGCTTTGACCTTATAAATGCCGCCTTAAATTTAGAGGTAAAGCTCACCATGTTTTATGGGGTTTATTTTAAAAATTTAGCCGTTTTTGCACTCTGCGTGCTTGCGATGTTTGTCTGCAAGGATTTTGTGAGCCTAGATAACTGGCTAAAATTTGCTATCTTTGCTGTGATATACGCTGGTACAGCTTATGTTTTGGGATATTTTTTGTTTTTTAATGGCTTCGAGAGAGGCATAGTCTGGCGTAAAATTTTAAAAAAATTTAAAAGGTCTTAAATGGATGAAATTTACCTGATCTCTTTGGCAAAAGACACTAAAAGGCGAGAGCTTTTGCAGCAGAAATTTAGCTCTTATGATAGCTTTAATCTAATAGACGCAGTCGATGGCAGTGAGTTAAACGCTAGGGAATACTACAAGATCATTTCGCCATCATTTAAAGCTTACGGTAAGGTTTTAAGCCCAGCTGAGGTTGGCTGTTCGCTCTCGCATGTGAAAGCCTACGAGGCGTTTTTGGCGAGTGACGCCAAATTCGCCCTCATCTTTGAAGATGACGTGATTGGAGATGATGAGGCCATAAAAGAGGCCTTTTTAGCAGCTAGCAAGATACCTGAAAACAGCGTGCTGATATGTGGCATGCAAGATGGGCTGGAAGGTAGATTTAGCGCCTTTGGTAAAAAGGTGGATACTAGCCTAAGCAGGCCGCTTTGGCAGGTCTCAAAGCACTCATTTTCGAGCATTTATAGAGCAGGGGCTTATGTGCTAACTAAAAAAAGCGTTAAAAATTTGCTTGAAATTCATAAACGTGCGCTTTGTACGACCGATGTTTGGGACTATTTGCTAGGCGTTAATGATATGCAGATGTATTTTTGCGATCTCTTTTCGCATCCAACTGATCTAAGTGGCTCAAATATCGAAGGAGAACGCCTTGAGAGAGGATACAAGGCAAATTTAAAGGCCTATGTCAAGACAATTAAATTTATACTTTTTTCACGTCTTGAAAAGCTTCAAGGCTATGAGAGAATTTTTAAAAGGGGCTAAATGAGTGAGCCATTAATCAGCATCGTAACCGCAACTTATAAGCGTCCGGAGCTTTTACAAAAGGCCATAAAAAGCGCTTTAGCTCAAAGCTATAAAAACATAGAGATAGTTGTAACAGACGACGGCGATGACGAGAGTGCGAGTGAAATTTGTAATAGTTTTAACGACGCAAGGATCAAATTTGTAAAAAACAGCGCTCACAAAAAGAGCCCAAATGGCAACAAAAATAACGGCTTTGATAACGCAACAGGTGAGTTTGTCTGCTTGCTTGATGACGACGACGAGCTTTTGCCAGAGGCGATTGCCCAGTGCTATGAAATTTTAAAAAGTGGCGAGTATTCGTGCGTTTTTGCAGACGCTATCTGCGAAAAAGATGGCGTGATGACCGAAGTAATGGCTGGTAGAAGCCCGTATAACATGAGTGGGGCGATGAGCAAGGTTGATTATCACTGTGGGCGGATAAATGGCGAGTATTTTAAACTTTTTTCGCGTGAATTTATAGACGGCTTTAGATTTGATGAGAGCAGTTTTGGCGGCGAAAATGAGCTTTATATCCGCTTTTTTGAAAAAAATGTCTTTTATCTTAAAAAGCCACTTTACATCTACCGCATCGCAAGAAGCGATAGTGCGACGCTAAATGCCAGCAAACACCCGTTAAACGTTGCAAACGCCTACATCAAAACAGCAAATATGCACTATGACATCGCTATAAAAAATGAGCCAAAATTTCTAGCCATCCAGTATAAAAACGCCGCTTACTACGCCAAAATAGCAGGCGAATACGGCCTGATGCTAAGGTGTATCTTTAAAAGTCTTAGCATTAAATTTAGCAAAGAGGCATTTGTCTTTTTACTACTTAGCCCACTTCCAAGTGGCATTTTGCCAGCACTTTCAAAGCTTAGAGTAAAAATCAAACAAAGGTTTGGTGTATGAGGATATTATTTGTCACATCAACGCTTAGAAGTGGCGGTGCGGAGCGAGTTTGTGCGGTGATCGCATCAAGATTTAGCGTGGATCATGATGTAAGTCTTGTTAAATTCGACAAGGATGAGCCATTTTACGAGCTAGCAAGTGGCGTAAAGCTCATAAATTTAGGCGTTGGGGCTGATGAGCTTGGTTTTTTTGGAAATTTAAAAAAGAGAGTTTTAAAGGTGCTTGCCTTAAGAGCGCTCATAAGAGAGGGCAAATTTGACGCTGTGATATCCTTTTTAGACGCCGTAAATACCTTGGTGCTCTTTAGCTCAGCTGGGCTAAAAACGCCTATTATCATAAGCGAACACACAAACTATCTTGCGCCAAAAAGAGCCATTTTTAAGGTGCTAAGACGCCTTAGCTACCCATTTGCAAACGCACTTAGTGTCTTAAGCGACGAGGACCTAGGCTACTACTCGAAATTTTGCAAAAATGTGATGAAAATTTACAACCCACTCTTTGAAGAGGTGCCAAGTGAGAGCTTTGATAAAGAAAATTTAGTCATCTTTGTTGGCAGGCTAAATAAGATAAAAAACTGCGAAATGTTTGTAAGAGTGGCTGCAAGCTTAAAGCAAAGTGGCTATAAATTTGCTGTCGCTGGAGATGGCGGCGAGAGGGGAAATTTAGAAAATTTAGCTAAAAGTTTGGGCGCTGATGTAGAGTTTTTAGGCAATGTTAGCGACATCGCCTCGCTTTATAAAAGAGCAAAGGTGTTGCTCTCTTGCTCAAATTACGAGGGTCTTGGAAATACCTTGATAGAGGCTATAAACTATGACTGCGTGCGTGTTGCTACAAGAACTAGCGGGGCAAAAGAGCTTATAAAAGATAGTTTTGATGGCTTGCTTTGCGAGATAAATGACGCTGATCAGATGAGCGAAAAGCTTGCAAATTTGATCCAAAATGAGGCAAAAATGGGCGAATTTGTCAAAAACGCAAGAACTAGACTTGATGAGTTTAGCGTGGAGCAAATTTATAAAAAATGGCTGGAGCTTTTAAAGCTTGGAGGTGTAAAGTGAAAATTCTTTTTGTCATAGCCGCACTTAGAAATGGTGGAGCCGAGCGAGTGCTAAATGTGCTTGCAAACGAGCTTTGCAAAGATAATGAGATCACTATCGCCGTGCTTGAAGAGGATCTTGGGCTTTATAAATTTAGTGAGAAAATAAATATCATAAACCTTAGCGTCACTGGCTCAGGACTGGCTTTAAAATTTAAGAAAATCCTCGCCCTTAGAGCGCTTTTTAAGGAGCAAAGGGCTGATCTAATAATTAGCTTTATCGACTGGACAAACGTCGCTTGCGTGCTGGCAAATGCTGGGCTAAAGAGCAAACTAATAGCAACCGAGCATCACGAGCATAGCTACTTAAAAAGCAAAATTGCTAGCGCTATGCGTGATATTAGCTACCGCTTTGTAGATGGCCTAAGCGTGCTAAGCAAAAGCGACTACGACTACTATAAATTTGCCAAAAACCGCGAGGTCATCCACAACCCACTTTTTATCGACGTACCTGAAATTTGCGAGAAGCAAAACGTCATCTTAAGCGTGGCAAGGCTGGAGGCGGTAAAGGGCTATGATATCTATTTTGAGGCGCTTAGCAAGGTGGATAAGAGCTTGCTTGATGGCTGGGAGATAAAGATCGCAGGCAGTGGCAGGCAGGAAGCCGAGCTAAAGCAGATGGCGTCAAATTTAGGGCTTAACATCAAATTTTTAGGCCACATGAGTGATGTCACAAAGCTTTATAGTGAGGCAAAAATTTTTACTCTTTGCTCAAGAAGCGAGGGGCTTTCAAACGTGCTAATTGAATCAGGCGCTTTTAACTGCGCCAGGCTAAGTAGCGACACTGTGGGAGCAAGAGAGCTTATAAATGACGGCATTGACGGGCTTATCTTTAAAAATGGCGATGCAGATGATCTAAAAGAGAAGCTTGAGATGTTTTTAAAAGATGAAAATTTAAGGCAAAAACTAGCAAAAAACGCCAGCGAAAGTGCAAATTTATTTAGCAAAGAAAACATCATCAAACAGTGGCGAGAATTTGTAAAAAAGGTTGTTAGTAAGTGAAAAAATTAGCCGTTTTTTTATACTCGATGGGCCCTGGCGGGGCTGAGCGAAATGTTGCAAATTTACTGCCATTTTTGGTTAAAAGTTATGAAGTTCATCTCATATTAATGAGTAAGGTTATCGCCTATGAGATCCCAAGCGAGGTGCAAATTCACTTTATAGAAAATAGCGATCCTTATGAAAGCGGGCTAAAGAAGCTTGCAAGGCTCTTTTTGGCGATGCCAATGCTAGCGTTTAAGTATAAAAAGCTTTGTCAAAACTTAGGCGTCGACATGCAGTTTGTGCTGATGAATCGCCCATGTTATATTGCTGCAATAGCCAGAATTTTGGGCTTTAAAAAAAGGCTAGTTATCAGCGAGCGAAGCTGCCCGTCTATCTTATATAAAGATGATCCAAGCGGTCGAGTTAATAAATTTTTACTCACTCATCTTTATAAAAAAGCCGATCTCATCCTAGCAAATGCAGCTGGGAATAAAGAGGATCTGGTGAGAAATTTTGGCATGAGCGAGGTCAAAACAAAGGTGCTTTATAACGCCCTTGATCTAAAAACTATAAATTTATTAAAAAATGAGCCACTAGAGGGTGACTTTAAGCCATTTTTCATAAATATCGGCCGCCTTGATAGCGGTAAAAATCAAGCCATGCTAATAAAAATAATTGCCTCCATTAACGACTCTCGTGCAACGCTTGGCATTTTAGGGAAAGGGCCTTTAAAGGATGAGCTGCAAAATTTGATAGACAAGCTCAATGTCGGCGAGCGCGTAAAGCTTCTTGGTACTGATAAAAATCCATTTAAACATATAAAAAACGCCTCTTGCTTGCTTTGTGCTTCTAGGTTCGAAGGCTTTTCAAATGTCCTGCTTGAAGCACTAGCATGCGAAAAAACAATCATCTCAACCGAGCATAAAAGCGGCGCAAAGGAGCTTTTGGGCGAGAGCGAGTTTGGCATTTTGGTGCCAGTCGATGACGAAAATGCGATGAAAGAGGCGATGATAAAGGTGCTTAACGCGCCTGAGATAAGGCAAAATTTTGAAAATGTTGCGTATAATCGGGCTAAATTTTTTGATAGTGAAAATATAGCGAGGGAGCTTATAAAATTTTTGGAAAATCCTAATGAATAGAAATTTATTTTTTAAAAATTACTCTTTATACTTGATGATATTTGTCGCAGTCCTTTTTGGCATGGTTTGTAGGCTCTACTGGGTCTTTTGGGCGAGTGAATATCCGGTATTTTTCTGGAACAACGAGCTGATGATCAGCACAAACGACGGCTACGCATTTGCCGAGGGTGCAAGGGATATGATGGCTGGTTTTCACCAAGAAAACGACCTTAGCTACTACGGCTATCCACTCTCGACACTGACTTATTGGATCGTGAAATTTCTGGGTGTCAAGCTTGAGACGGCGATGATTTATATGAGTGTATTTTTCTCATCTCTTGTCGCTGTGCCAGTCATTTTGATCGCAAATGAGTATAAGCTAAAATTTGCTGGCTTCATCGCCGCACTTCTTGCAGTGATCGCAAATAGCTACTACAACCGCACGATGGCAGGATACTACGACACTGACATGCTCATCATCCCACTTAGCGTCTTTATCGTTTGGGGGCTTGTTAGAGTGCTTGAAAAAAAGGACGCAAAGAGCCTAATCATCGCACCTTTAAGCGCACTTATTTATATGTGGTGGTATGCGAGTGCCTTTTCGCTTATTAGCATTTTAACTGGGCTATTTTTACTTTACACGCTCGTTTTTGATAGAAAAAACCCACTTTTTTACCTTGAAATTTCTCTGCTTTTACTCGCCATCTCAAACCTTGATCTAACGCTTAAATTTATCGCTGTTATCGCTATTTACGCACTTTGCCTATTTAAAAAAGAGGTGATAAATTTAAAAATTGCTCTTGGCATTTTGGCAATTATCTTTGTCGTTTTTGTCATCCGTGGTGGGCTAAATCCGATAATCTTTCAACTTAAATTTTACGTCTTTAGAGACGCTCCTGAAGTTGGAGGCATGAGTTTTCACTTTTTTAATGTCAATCAAACCATCCAAGAGTCAAGCATCGTTGATTTTACGCTATTTTGCGAGAGGATCAGCGCAAATGTCATCACATTTTTGATCTCGCTTGCTGGCGTTGCTCTTTTTTGCTTTCAATACCGCTCATTTGCCGTCTCGCTTGGCATGCTTGCACTTGGCTTTTTAGCATTTAAAAGTGGACTTAGATTTACCATTTATGCTGTGCCTATCATGGCACTTGGCTTTGGCTACTTAGTGGAGTTTATACTTTCAAATTTAAAGCTAAAAGGAGCGGTGCTAAATCTCGCGAGAGCTTTTATAACCGTGCTTGCTCTTACTCCAGCTCTCATTCATATCTATGGTTACAAAGCTGAGCCGGTTTTTGTACACAAAGAGGTTGAAATTTTAAACAAGCTAAAAGGCATCGCAGGACGCGAGGACTACGTGGTTGCGTGGTGGGACTATGGATATCCGATTAGATATTACAGCGATGTTAAGACACTCATTGATGGTGGAAAGCACCTTGGGCGTGAAAATTTTGCCGTGAGTTTTGCACTTGGAAGTGATGAGATGAGCTCGGCAAATATTGCAAGGCTTGATGTCGAGTATACGGAGCGAAATTTCAAGGAGAGATTTAACGGCAATTTGGCTCAAATTTTAAAAGAGAGAAACGCAAGCATTGATCAGTTTTTTAGTGATATAAAAGAGGCAAATTTTAGCCTACCAGCAAAGAGCAGAGAGATATATTATTACCTGCCAGATAGGATGCTTAGTATTTTCCCGACCATTTTGCAGTTTAGTAAGATCGATCTAAAAAGCGGTAAAAATTTAAACAACGGACTTTTTATCGTCACAAGAGCGATCTCACAAAATGAACAAGGCATCAGGCTAAGCGGCGGATTTACACTATCAAGCGATGTCACAAATTTGATCTACGAAAACAATGTCTTGCCGCTAAGATCTTTCATAGAGACTGACTACGACGAGTCTGGCAAACTAAATGTCAAAGAGTATAAAAATAACGAACTCTCAAACATTTCTGTTATTTTTATGAGGGATTACGGTAGGTTTATCATCCTTGATGAGAGTATTTTAAGTAGCACTTATATACAGCTTTTCGTGCTAGAAAGATATGATCCAAAAATTTTTGAGCCAGTCATACTTGATGGGGCGGCAAAAGTTTACAAGTTAAAGAGGTAAAAATGGCAAGGATAGGGTTTTTAAGCCACGCTGATATGAGCATACACTTTTTTAGACGGCCCATTATGCAGGCTTTAAAAGATATGGGGCATGAAGTTTTTGCTATCGCTCCAAAAGGAAATTTTACTGACGAGCTTGCTAAAAGCTTTCACGCTGTTACCTACGAGCTTGACAAGGCGAGCCTAAATCCACTAACCGTTATAAATAACTCAAAAAAACTATCTCAAATTTTAGGTGAGCTAAATTTAGATCTGCTGCAAACTGGTGCTCACAAGTCAAATGTCTTTGGCACGTTTGCTGCCAAAAACGCTGGCATAAAGTACGTGATAAATTTGGTTGAAGGCCTTGGCAGTTTTTATATAGACGATGATATTAAGACAAAGGCCGTGCGTTTTGTTATGGAGAGCCTTTATAAAATTTCCTTTGCAAAAGCCGATGCTTGCGTGTTTGTAAACAACTCGGATGCTGATTATATGATTTCAAAAAATTTGATAGATAAAAGCAAGGTGTACCGCATAAAAAGTGTCGGCGTGGATACTGCTAAATTTGACCCAGCTATCACGCAGGCGGTTGACCTTGGCGAGAAAAAGGTCATTCTCATGATCGCAAGGGCGATGTGGCACAAGGGTGTTCGTGAATTTTATGAGGCAGCAGAAATTTTAAATGGCTACAAAAACTGCGAATTTGTCTTTGTTGGCGAGGGCTTTGCTGGCAATAAATCAACTGCAGACGAGAGCTTTTTAAAAGGTGGCAAAGTGCGATATCTTGGAGCTAGAAATGACATCCCACAGCTTTTAAAGGCCTCTTATCTGCTGGCACTTCCTAGCTACAAAGAGGGCTTTCCAAGAACGGTTTTAGAGGCGATGAGTATGGCAAAAGCAGTTGTCGCAAGTGATGTTACAGGCTGTAACGAGGCTGTAAAGGATGGCTACAACGGACTTTTATGTAAGGTAAAAGACGCAAACGACCTTGCTGGTAAGATAAAAATTTTGCTTGATGATGAGGAGCTTTGCGCTAGGCTTGGAGCAAATGGCAGGAGCTGGGTGGTGAGCGAGTTTGACGAGAAGCAAATCGCAAAAAGATATATAGAAATTTATAGGAAATTTATAGATGTATAGAAATTTTTTAAAAAGGGTGATTGATATTTTGGGGGCACTATTTTTACTCGTTTTAACATCGCCTATCATCATAGCAACGGCGATCTTTATCTATTTTAAGGTAAGCCGTGATGTCATTTTTACGCAGGAAAGACCAGGTTTTAATGAGAAAATTTTTAAAATTTATAAATTTAAGACGATGAGCGATGAGCGTGACGCAAATGGCGAGCTTTTGCCAGATGAGCAAAGGCTTGGTAGATTTGGCAAACTGATCCGCTCTCTTAGCCTTGATGAGCTACCACAGCTCTTTAATGTACTAAAAGGCGACATGAGCTTTATTGGACCAAGGCCGCTTTTGGTTGAATATCTACCCATCTATAACGAAACGCAAAAGCACCGCCACGACGTGCGTCCTGGTATCACGGGCCTAGCGCAGGTAAATGGCAGAAACGCCATAAGCTGGGAGAAAAAATTTGAATACGACGTCTATTACGCTAAAAATTTAAGCTTTATACTTGACGTAAAGATTGCCTTACAGACTATCGAAAAGGTACTAAAACGAAGTGACGTCAGCAAAGAGGGGCAGGCGACGACGGAGAAATTTAATGGCAAAAACTAAGAAAATTTACATCTACGGAGCGAGTGGGCATGGCCTTGTGGTCGCTGATATCGCTAGAAGCAACGGCTATGATGAGATAGTTTTTTTAGATGATGCTAGTGAGTTCAAATTTAGCCCAGAGCTCGAAAAAGCCGATATCATAATAGCTATTGGCGAAAACAAAATAAGGCAAAAGATCAGCCAAAAAGTAGAGGCTGCTGGCTTTGAGATAGTAAATTTGATCCATAAAAGCGCGGTTGTGAGCGAAAGTGCTGTGATAGAAAAAGGCGTAGTTGTCATGCCAAATGCTGTGATAAACGCAAAAGCTTGCATAAAAGAGGGCGCTATCATAAACTCTGGTGTGGTAATAGAGCATGAGTGTGTGATAGGTAAATTTGCTCACATCAGCCCAAATGCAGCCCTTGCTGGAAACGTTAGAGTGGGCGAATTTACGCATGTTGGCATAGGCTCAAGCGTCATTCAAGGTATAAGTATCGGCAGCAGCTGTATCATCGGCGCTGGAAGCGTCGTTGTTAGAGATATAAAAGATGGCACAAAGGCGTACGGAGTGCCAGCATGCGAGCGCGCTAAGATATAAAATTTAAAAATAAGTGCTAAAATCGCTAAAAAATCACGAAAGGTATGAACATGGATAGGGTTTTTTTATCTCCGCCAAACATGAGTGGAAAAGAGCAGGAATATATAAAAAAAGTTTTTGAAAGCAACTATATAGCGCCACTTGGTGAGTATGTAAATAAATTTGAAGAAAGTATAAAAAACTACACTGGAGCAAAAGATGCGCTAGCACTAAGCGCTGGAACGGCGGCGCTTCACCTAGCACTTCGTGTCCTTGGCGTGAAAGAGGGCGACTTTGTACTGGCTTCTAGCTTTACATTTATGGCTTCGGTCTCGCCTATACTTTACGAAAAAGCGACACCAGTCTTTATAGATAGCGATGAGAGCTGGAATTTAAGCCCAGAGCTACTTAAAAAAGCGATATCAAATTTACCTAAAAAGCCAAAGGCGTTAGTCGTTACTCATCTTTACGGCCAAGCTTCAAAGATGAAAGAAATTTGCGAAATTTGCCAAAACGAGGGTATCGCTTTGGTCGAGGACGCAGCTGAGGCACTTGGTGGGTTTTACGCTGGCAAGGCACTTGGAACGTTTGGTGTGATGGGTGCATATAGTTTTAATGGCAACAAGATCATCACCACTTCAGGTGGCGGTATGCTAGTTGGAGATAGCGAATTTGTCGAAAAAGCTAGATTTTACAGCACGCAAGCAAGAGAGCCGCTACTTCACTACGAGCACAAAGAGTATGGCTACAACTACCGTTTAAGCAACGTTCTAGGCGCTATTGGCGTGGCACAGATGGAAGTTTTAGAAAAAAGAGTCGAGCAAAAGAGAAAAGTATTTGAAATTTATGAAAAAGAGCTTGGCAGTATTTTAGAATTTATGCCAGAGCTAGCAAATTCTCGTGGCAACAGATGGCTCACAACTGGCGTTTTTGCTAAAAAAGACGCACATTTAAAGGTGATAAAAGCTCTAGCTGATGAGAATATCGAGAGCCGTCCACTTTGGAAGCCTATGCATATACAGCCTGTATTTAAGGGCGCGCTAAGCTTTGTTGATGGTTGTAGCGAAGATCTATTTTCAAGAGGAATTTGCTTGCCAAGCGGTAGTGATATGAGCGAGGAAACGCAAGTAAGAGTGATCAAACTAGTCAAGGAAAACGCCTAAATGTTTCATGCAACAAAGTTAAAAAGGCTTATATTTTTCCTTACTGGCGATGTTTTTATATCTGCGTTTTCGATATATGCGGCTTATCTTTTGAGATTTAACGCAAATATCCCAGATATCTACGTTCAGGGCCTTTTTGTAACGGCTGGATTTTTGATTATTTTTAAGCTATTTTTTCTATGGATGTTTAAAATTTACAAGGTGCCATGGAGATTTTTTGGGCTAAATGAAGCTCGCAAAATTTTCTTAGCTCACGTTTGCTCAGCGGTTTTGTTTACGATCATATTTTTCATAATACAAGACTTCTTTAATCCATACCCAAGAAGCGTTATTTTCATTGATCTTCTAATTTCATGCCTGCTTATTGGACTTTTGAGAATTTCAAAGCGCATGGTGCTTGACTTTTCAAACAAACCTCACAAAGGCGAGCCATGCGTGGTCATCGGCGCTACCTCAAAGGCACTTCACGTTTTGCGTGGCTTAAAACAGGGTTATCTTGATTATTATGCAGTTGGCGTGGTAGATGGCAGGAGTGATCTTGTGGGCACTTATTGTGATGGATTTTTGGTGCAAGATAAAAAAGAGATACCAAATTTGATAAAAGATTACGATGTAAAGACCGCTATTATCGCACTTGCACTTGATCAAGATGGGCTTCAAGCCTTAGTCGATGAACTAACGGGATACGGCATAAGAGATATGAAACTATTTTCGCTTATCGAAAACGAGCCGATCAAGGATATCTCGATCGAAGACTTACTAGCCAGAAAGCCAAAAGACCTAAATCCAGAGGCTATCTCAAATTTTTTAAAAGACAAAAAAGTGCTTGTTACTGGAGCTGGTGGTAGCATAGGAAGCGAAATTTGTAAGCAGTGCTTAAAATTTGGAGTGAGCGAGCTTGTAATGGTTGAGCACAGTGAGTTTAACCTTTATAAAATAGGCGAAGATACAAAAGATAAAAGGACTATCAGTAAGCTTGTAAACATCACAAATTTAAAGGATTTTGAAGAAGTTTTTGCTGACTTTAAACCTGAGATTGTTATCCATGCTGCAGCATATAAGCACGTGCCACTTTGTGAGCTAAACCCTCGCTCGGCTGTCGAAAATAATATCCTTGGCACAAAAAATGCTGTCGATCTTTCAAAAAAATATGGCGTTAAAAAATTTGTTATGATCTCATCAGACAAGGCCGTACGCCCAACAAATATAATGGGAACAACTAAGCGTGTTTGTGAGCTTTATGCTTTAAATTCAAATGAAGCTGGCGTGTGTGAGATAGTTTGCGTGCGCTTTGGAAATGTCCTTGGTTCAAGTGGTTCTGTTATACCGAAATTTAAAGCACAAATCGCTGTAAACAAGCCACTAAGTGTTACTCACCCAGAGATTACAAGATATTTTATGCTCACATCTGAGGCGTGTCAGCTGGTACTTCAAGCTGCCTCTATTGCAGAAGGTGGCGAGCTTTTTGTGCTTGATATGGGCGAGCCAATCAAGATCGTTGATCTTGCTAAAAAGATGCTTCTGCTTTCAAACAAAGAGCATCTGGGTATCGAATTTGTAGGGCTTAGACCTGGCGAGAAGCTTTATGAGGAGCTGCTTATCAACAAAGATGACGTTCAAACTAAGTATGAATCGATCTTTGTGACGCACTCACAGCCATACGACCTAACTCTTTTAAATTCACAGATAAATGGGCTTTTGCAGCTTGAAGATGACGAGGTAGCACCTGCTCTTAAGGTGATCGTACCTGAGTTTAATCATGCACTAAATCTAAAAGGCTAATTAGAGGCAAAGAACAATGATAGCGATAATTGACTATGGAGCTGGAAACATCAAAAGCGTGATAAATGCTTTTGATTTTCTTGACAAAAAATGTGCCTTAGTAAGTAAGCCTGAAAATTTAAAGGAGTATTCGCACATTGTTTTGCCAGGCGTTGGAGCTTTTGGTGAGGCGATGACAAAGCTAAAAAATAACGGCATGGATGAAGCAATAAAAGAGGCTGTAAAAAGTGGCAAAGCTTTTATTGGCATTTGTCTTGGTATGCAGCTTTTATTTGAGCGAAGCTTCGAGTTTGGCGAGCATGAGGGACTCTCTCTTTTGCCTGGCGAGGTCGTAAAATTTAATGAAGCTAATTTCGATAAACCATTAAAGATACCTCACATTGGCTGGAACGCTTTGGAATTTAAGCAAAATAGCCCATTAAATTTAGGACTAAAAGAGCTTGAGTATTTATATTTTGTACATAGCTATCATGTGGTTTGTGATGATAAATTTGCACTGGCAAAGACGACTTATGGATATGAATTTACAAGTGCGGTTTGGCATGAAAATATATTTGGCTTTCAGCCTCATCCAGAAAAAAGTCATGAAGCTGGACTTAAAATTTTAGAGAATTTTGCGAGGTTATGATGGAAATTTTTCCAGCTATTGATTTAAAAGAGGGACAAGCAGTTAGACTTAGCAAAGGTCTTATGCAAAGTGCAAAAATTTATAGCAACGAGCCAAGTGAACTTGCTAAGAAATTTGAAGATTATGGCGCAAAATGGCTTCATGTGGTTGATTTAGACGGTGCATTTGCTGGAGAGACGATAAATTTTAAAACAATTGAAAAAATTACAAAGGCTACAAATTTAAGCGTCCAAGTGGGTGGCGGCATAAGAGATGAAGAGCGAATAAAGCGCTATTTGGACCTTGGAGTTAGCAGGGTGATCCTTGGCTCAGTTGCCCTTCGTGATCCAGAATTTACAGCAAAAATGGCTGGAATTTACAGAGTCGTAGTTGGCATAGATGCCAAAGATGGCTATGTGGCAGTGCAAGGCTGGGGCGAGGTTTCAAACATAAAAGCAGTCGATCTTGCGAAAAAATTTGCAGATGTGGGTGTAGAAGCTGTGATTTGCACCGATATTAACAAAGATGGAATGCTTGGCGGAGTCAATGTTGAGTTTAGCTTGCAAATAGCTAGAAATAGCAAGCTTGAGACAATAGCAAGTGGTGGCGTGAGTGATATAAATGATATTTTGATGCTAAAAGCTACAAATGAGATTAGTGGCGTAATAGTTGGGAAAGCCTACTATGAAGGGTTGCTTGACCTAAAAGAGGCCTTTAAACTACTTAGATATCGTTAAAGCTTTTATAAATTTAAATTAGCTAGAATAGGGCAATTTTTACTAAAAGGATATTATGTGAAGATTTTGGTTGTAGATGACAGTTCAACAATGAGAAGAATCATAAAAAATACTTTGCAAAGGTTAGGACATCAAGAAATTCTTGAGGCTGAGCACGGTCTTGAGGCCTGGAATATCTTAACTCAAAATGAGGGTATCGAAGTTCTTATCACTGACTGGAATATGCCTGAGATGAACGGTCTTGAGCTTGTTAAAAAGGTAAGAGCTGAGCAAAAGTATGTTGATATGCCTATCATAATGGTAACAACAGAGGGCGGAAAAGCCGAAGTTATAACGGCTTTAAAAGCAGGTGTTAATAACTACATCGTTAAACCTTTTACACCACAAGTTTTAAAAGAGAAGCTTGAAGACGTTCTTGGTTAATGAAAGATAAATTTTACGAATTAAGCATAAAAACATCAAATTTTTATGATGAAATTTTAGAGCTAGTTTTCTCTTTTGGAGTTACCTGTGTTGAAGAGCTAGATCACGAGATCATTGTCAGGGAAGAGTATGATCTAAAAGATATAGCTTGGGGTATCGAAGAGTATGCAAAAGGGCTCTCTAGTGTTCGTAAAATTTCAAATGATTTAAAAATTTCTCTTAATTTAAAAGAAAATAAAGACTGGCTAGGTGAATATAAAAAGGCAGTTAAGCCTATTTTGGTTGATAAAATTTATGTTAGACCTAGCTGGGAAGAGCCACTTAATGGCGTAACAAATATCATAATCGACCCAGCTCTAGCCTTTGGCTCAGGGCACCATGAAAGCACAAATTCTTGCTTGCAGCTTTTACAAAAATATGCAAAAAGTGGCAATACTACTTTAGACGTGGGCTGTGGAAGTGGAATTTTAAGTATTGTCTTGGCAAAGCTTGGCTGCAAGATTGATGCTTGTGATACAGACGAGCAAGCCACACAAAGCTCACTTAGCAACGCCGAGTTGAATGAGGTTAAATTTAATAAAATTTGGACAGGTTCTATCGCAAATTTAGAGCAAAAATATGATATTGTCGTAGCAAATATCATTGCTGATGTCATTTTTATGCTCTCAAATGACTTAAAAAAATCGCTTAAAAAAGGCGGCTACTTGGTATTGTCAGGAATTTTAAACAAATACGAAGATAGGATTAAAGATACGTTTAAGGATTTGGAGCTAATTGAGATAAAACAAAGTAACGATTGGAGTAGCTTTGTTTATAAGGAAATAGATGAATAACCAAAATAATAACCAAAATAATGGCAACAATAACGGTTTTTTTAATAAAAATCCTATTTTCATTTTTGCCATTTTTGCAATAGTTATAGTTTTAGCTTTTAGAAGCTTTAGTGGAGACGGACTTGGTGGCTCTTTTGGGCTAAATAGTAATGCCCAGAGTAAAATGGTAGCTTATTCTGAGTTTAAAGATATGTTAAAAAATAAGCAGCTAAATGAGGTTGCTATCTCGGAGACTACCATAAAAGGCATAGGCAGTGACAAAACTATCTATCTTGCAAAGCGCATAAATGATCCAACGCTCATTGGCATACTTGAGCAAAATGGTATAACTTACAGCGTTTATAGCGAAAATAACTGGTTTGGAGATCTTATATTTTCATGGATAATCCCAGTATTTATATTTTTTGCTATTTGGATGTTTATTGCTAGTCGTATGCAAAAGAATATTGGCGGTGGCATACTTGGTATAGGAAGTGCAAAAAAGCTTATAAATTCTGAAAAGCCAAAAGTAAAATTTGATGATGTTGCAGGTGTCGAAGAGGCAAAAGAAGAGGTTCAAGAGATAGTTGATTATCTAAAAAGTCCTGATAAATATCTAAGACTTGGGGCAAAAATTCCAAAAGGAATTTTGCTAGTTGGCCCTCCGGGCACAGGCAAAACGCTTCTTGCAAGAGCAGTTGCAGGCGAGGCTAGTGTGCCATTTTTCTCTATGTCAGCATCAAGCTTTATAGAGATGTTTGTCGGTGTTGGCGCAAGTAGGGTTAGAGATCTTTTTGAAAATGCTAAAAAAGAGGCTCCAGCGATCGTTTTTATAGATGAGATCGATGCGATCGGTAAAAGTAGAAA
This sequence comes from Campylobacter concisus, assembly GCF_001298465.1. NCBI lineage: Bacteria > Pseudomonadati > Campylobacterota > Epsilonproteobacteria > Campylobacterales > Campylobacteraceae > Campylobacter > Campylobacter concisus. The sequence continues at coordinate 1,456,538 of NZ_CP012541.1, read as the reverse complement.
TTCTGGTCCGATGGGCGGCAATGACGAGAGAGAGCAGACGCTAAATCAGCTTCTTTCTGAGATGGATGGTTTTGATGCGGACAAGTCGCCAGTCATTGTTATAGCTGCTACAAATAGACCTGAAGTTTTGGATGCTGCGCTTTTAAGGCCAGGTAGATTTGATAGGCAAGTGCTTGTTGATAAGCCTGATTTTAAAGGACGCTGCGACATTTTAAAAGTTCACATGAAAGATGTAAAGATCGGTAAGGATGTAAATATCGAAGATATCGCAAGGCTTACAACCGGCTTAGCTGGCGCTGATCTTGAAAACATCATAAATGAGGCCGCTCTTCTTGCAGGACGTAAGTCAAAGACCTTTGTTGAGCAGGCTGATCTTGTGGAGGCTGTTGAGAGATCGATCGCTGGACTTGAGAAAAAGTCTCGCCGCGTAAATCCAAAAGAAAAAAGAATCGTCACTTATCATGAGTGTGGTCATGCCTTGATAGCTGAGCTAACAAAAGGTGCAAAAAGGGTAACAAAAGTCTCAGTCGTACCACGTGGTCTTGCGGCACTTGGCTATACTCTAAACACGCCTGAAGAGAATAAATTTATGATGCAAAAGCATGAGTTGATAGCAGAAGTAGATGTACTTTTGGCTGGTAGAGCAGCTGAAGAGGTGTTTATTAAAGAAATTTCAACCGGAGCTAGCAACGACCTAGAGCGTGCGACTGATATCATAAAAGCTATGGTTAGTATGTATGGTATGAGCGATGTTGCCGGTCTTATGGTGCTTGAAAAGCAACGTGCGACATTTTTAAATGGTGGTCAAAGTATCAAAGATTACAGTGATAAGATGGCTGAGAAGGTTGATGAGTTTGTAAAAACGCTTCTTCATGAAAGATACACAGCTGTGCTTGGTTTGCTTGAAATTTATAAAGGCGCTATTGAAAATATGGTATCAGCACTTTATGAAGAAGAAACAATCGAAGGAAAAAGAGTTAGAGAGATCATTAAAAACTATGAGATCGAAAATAGTCTAGAGAGCAGACTTGTAGAGACCGAAGAAGACGAAAAGAGTAAAAAAGAGGAATAAAAATGAGTGGCTATATCGCGAAAGCAGGATATAAATTTATATTATTTTTTCTAATTTTATTTGTTTTATCTTTGCTATTTGGGATCTTGCCACTACTTTTTGCTATTTTACTTTTTTTGGGACTTTATTTTTTCAGAGATCCTGAGAGAGAGCCATTTTCTGATGATAAATTGGCTTTACTATCGCCGATTGATGGCAAGATAAAAGAGATCAGTGCTTCAAATTTTGACAATAATGAAGTAGCTAAGATAGTCATAAAAAAATCTTTTTTTGATGTTGGTACATTAAGGGCTGTAAGTGATGTAAAAGTAGCTGAAATACGCAAAAGACATGGCTTATTCTTATGCCAGGCTATGAAAATTTCAGAATTTTTAAATGAAAGAGCGATTATTCGCTTTGAAAAAGAAAATATAAAATTTGTTATGAAAATTATAGCTGGAGCTTTCAGTAGAAGTTTAGAAATTTCAAATGTTACTAGCCTAAAAGCATCTAGGAAATTTGGTTTTTTAGGAAGTGGTGAGGTGATTTTATACCTACCAAGAGATACTAAGATATGTGTAAGTGTCGGAGAAAGCGTAAAGGCTGCTTCACTTTTGGGATATTTTGAAGAGGGAAAAAGAGATGAATAACATACAAAAAATGCAACTAATGTATATCTTGCCAAATTTATTTACAGCAGCTAGTGCTTTTTTGGGTGTTATTAGCATTATTTCATCTATTCAAGGTAACTATTTTAAAGCCATTATTTATATAATCTTATCGCTTATTCTAGATGGACTTGATGGGCGTGTGGCTAGACTTACAAAGACAACTAGTAAATTTGGAGTAGAGTTTGATAGCCTTGCAGATCTTGTTGCTTTTGGTGTAGCACCAGCGATTTTATTTTATTTGACTATTGGTAAAAATTTTGGCAGATTTGGAGCACTTATAGCTGCTATGTTTGTAGTTTTTGGAGCTATTAGGCTTGCTCGCTTCAATGTCACTACTGGTACATATGAGCCAAATGTTTTTATCGGACTTCCTATACCATCAGCAGCTATTGTGAGCGTACTTTGGGTTGGAATTTATATCGACTATACTTTTTTAGAGGGATTTGAGTGGTGCTTGATGCTACTTGAAGCTACTTTGGCAGCTTTAATGGTTAGCAACATCCGCTATCCAAGTTTTAAAAAAATAAATTTAAAACAAACCCATGTGATAAGAATTTTAGTAGCTCTTGTAGTTGCGTTTTCGATACTTTATCTATATCCATTTGAAAGTGCGACTTTGGTTATGAGCGTCTATATGCTTTATGGCATAGTAAGAGCCACTATAATGTTTAGTAAAAATTCCAAAAAAAAGGAGAGCGAATGAGCGAAAATGGCGTCATGAAATCACGTAAATTTTTACCAAAAATCGAAATCAAAAACTCTCTACTGCTGCTACTTAGGTAGCAAATTTCTCTTTACTTAACTCATTAAATTTAAAATTTAAATATAAAAAATAAAAAAGGACAAAAATGGATAAGAATAAAATTATAATCTTTGATACGACTTTAAGAGATGGTGAGCAAAGCCCTGGTGCATCGATGAATACAGCTGAAAAATTACAGATCGCACTTCAGCTTGAAAGGCTTGGCGTGGATGTTATGGAGGCTGGATTTGCAGCAGCAAGCCCAGGGGATTTTGATGCGGTAAATCAAATAGCAAAGCAAGCCTCAAATATCACGGTTTGCTCTCTTGCACGTGCAGTTGAGCGTGATATCAAGGCAGCTGGCGAGGCATTAGCTCCAGCTAAAAATAAGAGAATTCATACATTTATAGCAACAAGCCCAATTCATATGGAGTACAAGCTAAAAATGAGCCCAGATGAAGTAATAAAACGTGCAATAGAGTCTATAAAATACGCAAAAACCTTTTGCGATGATGTGGAGTTTAGCTGCGAGGACGCTTGTAGAAGTGAAATGAGCTTTTTAAAAGAAATTTGTGATGCTGCCATAAATGCGGGTGCAAAAACTTTAAATATCCCTGATACGGTTGGTTATTTATATCCTGAAGAGATAACTGCTCGCATTAGTGAAATAGTAAAATTTGTAGGCGATAGAGCGATAATCTCTGTGCATAATCACAATGACTTAGGCATGGCTACAGCAAACTCGTTAGCGGCCATAAAAGCTGGTGCAAGGCAGGTTGAAGGTACGATAAATGGCATAGGTGAGCGTGCTGGAAATGCTGCGCTTGAAGAGATCGTGATGGCTATCAAAACCCGCAAAGACGTCTTTGCTCCACTTTATACGGACATCATCTCAAAAGAAATTTATCCAACTTCAAGACTGATTGCTAGTATTATAGGCATTGAGCCTCAACCAAATAAAGCTATCGTTGGTAAAAACGCGTTTGCTCATGAAAGTGGCATACATCAAGACGGCGTGTTAAAGCACAAAGAGACCTATGAGATAATTAGCGCTGAGAGTATAGGCCTTGAGAAAAATTCTCTTGTTTTAGGTAAACATAGTGGTCGCCACGCGTTTAAAGATAAGCTTGCTAGCCTTGGATTTGACCTTGATAGCGATGCTCTTAATAAGGCATTTGAAAAATTTAAAGAGCTAGCTGATAAGAAAAAAGAGATATTTGATGACGATATTAGGGCTCTTGTGGCTGAAGAGATTACAAAAATTCCACAAGCTTATGAGATCACGGCTCTTCTTCAAAGTAGTGGCGGAAGCCTTGCGAGTGCTTCAATTAGCATAAAACACAACGATGAGATCATCAGTGACTCAGCTCTAGGAAATGGTACCGCTGATGCGATATTTAAGGTAGTTGATCGTATTAGTGGCATTAGCGGCACGCTAAAAGACTATAAAGTGGCATCTGTTTCTCAAGGTAAAGACGCACTTGCTAAGGTTGATGTAAAGGTCGAGTTTGAGGGCAAAACGGCTGTAATAGGCCATGGACTTGACATAGATACTATGATGGCAAGCGCAAAAGCCTATGTTGGCGCACTAAATAGCTACCTTCGCATACATAAAAACTAAAATTTTAGCCAGCTGCTAAATTTGCAGCTGGCTATTTTAAATTTATTCCAAAAACTATATAAATTTTTAAAATTCAAAGTCTTTATTTAAAAAAATAGAATTTTACTATCTTTACAAATTTTAAAATCTTACTCACTCGCCTTAGCAACTTACTAATTTTAGGGCTCATAAACATTCACCACTAAATTTAGAAGCGTGATATGCTCGCTCGTAAATTTTTAAAATTTGATAGAGCTTAGACCGCATGCAGTGTGAAGCACTAGCGTATACCCTTTGAATGTGCGAAGGGTTTGGGAGATTTTTTTAAAAAAAGGAGGGGGATAAGGGGATGGACTTCGTGTCTGCAACGCAGTTGCGAGCCTGAGAAGTAAAAATTAAGTCCCATTGCCTACCTTTTGAATAAAAAATTGCAAATTTAATCAAGCCATTTTGTAAATTTTAAAATATTACACTCGCCTTAGCAGACTACTAAATTTATAGACACAAAATGCCAGCTCTAATTTGAAATTTTGCTTGTAAAACAAATTTTTGACTTACTGCCCAACTATCTTTTTAACAGCTAGTGAAGCTAAATTTAGTCCAAAGCAAGCAGTCACGCCCATGAAACTTCCAAGTGGCTTGCAACGTGGCTCTTCTGTTGAAAAGACCACGTCAAATTTACTGCTAAAGCCTGATTTTTTGAGCTCATATCTATATTTTCTAGCTAGCGGATCGACCGAGGTTTTCCACACGCTAGCCGCCTTTATCTTAGTTGGATCGATCCTTTTTGCGCCACCCATCGAGGCTATAAATTTGCTAGGATCTACCGCATTTGCAAGGGCGATCTTGGCAGTGATGTCATCGATCGCATCGATCACCACATCAAATTTACTAAAGTCAAAACTAGTAATAAATTCTGGCGTGATCAGTGCTTGAATAGGCGTGATACAAGGATAAATTTTGGCAAACTCGTCCACCTTTATGCCGCCAACGTTTTCGCTGTAAATTTGGCGATTTTGATTTGTTATGTCAAAGATATCTTTATCGATTAAAGTGATGTGCCCAACCCCACTTCTAGCAAGCGCATCCACACACATTCCACCCACACCACCAGCTCCACAAACTAGCACTTTTGCGCTTTGAAGCCTGCTAAAACCATCCTCGCCAAAGAGCCATCTTATCCTTGTAAATCTATCATTTTGCATCAAATTTCCCTTTTAAGCTCTCCAAGCTCTCGTATGAAGTCATATTTAGTTTTATGGGCGTTATCGTCGCAAAGCCTTCATTTACCTTACTGATGTCGCTTGGCTCGCCTTTTTCGTACTCAAGCGCAGCATTTCCAAGCCAGTAGTACTCGATGCCTCTTGGGTTGCGATTAAGCGTGGCATGCGTGGCGTAGGTGCGTCTGCCAGCTGGCACGACGGTGTAGCCTTTGAAATTTTTGCTTGTTACGGCTGGGATATTTATATTTAGAAATTCTCTTTGATTTAGCGAAATTTCGTCATTTAACACCTTTGGTACGATAAATTTCACCACCTCTTTTGCTAGCTCAAAGCCAAGTTCATTTAGCGAGTTATTTGCATAGAACTGCGAAAAAGCGATACTTCTAATGCCTTGTAAAACACCCTCCATGGCAGCTCCACACGTACCAGAATAGGTTATATCTTCGCCCAAATTTGCTCCATGATTTATGCCACTTATCACTAGATCTGGCTTTTTGTTATAAAGTGCGTGAAGTGCGAGATAGACGCAGTCGCTTGGTGTAGCATCATCGAGTTTAAAAAAGTTATCATCAAGCTTAATAAATCTAAGCGGTCTTGTGAGAGTTAGCGAGTGAGCGCAGGCTGACTTTTCTGAGCTTGGGGCTACGATTGTGACATTTACGCCATCTAACTCGCTCAAAGCTTCTTTTAGAGCAAGTAGTCCAGCCGCCTCAAATCCATCGTCATTTGTTATCAAAATTTCTTTCAAATTTTATCCTTTAGAGGCTTGGATTTTATCACAGCTTTCTTAAAATTTTAAAGAATTTTTGCGTATAATGCCCCTAAAAAAAGACCAACCGAAAGTGTGAAAATGAAAATTTTAGTCTCCGCTCTTGAGCCATCGGCAAATTTGCACTTAAAAGAAATTTTGAAAAATTTCGAGGGCGAATTTGAACTAATGGGAATTTTTAGCGAAGAATTTGGCACGCCATATATGAAAAGCAGCGAGTTTTCTGCGATGGGCTTTGTTGAGGTTTTGCCGCTCATTTTAAAAGCAAAAAAGGCGATGAAAAAAATGAGTCAGATGGCAAAAGAGGCCGACGCAGTGCTACTTATCGATAGTCCAGCTTTTAACTTGCCTCTTGCAAAGGCGATAAAAGAGGCTGGGGTAAAGGCAGCCGTGACATATTACATCTTGCCTCAAGTTTGGGCGTGGAAGCCAAAGCGTGTGAGTGCGGTTGAGAAGTATTGTGACAACCTTGCTTCGATCCTGCCATTTGACTCTAAATTTTATAGCCGTTCAACATATGTTGGACATCCTTTGATGGATGAGATAAAGCTTAAAAAAACTAGCCTAAGTAGCAGTGGCAAAGTAGCGTTTTTGCCGGGGTCAAGAAGGTCTGAAATTTCAAGACTCATGCCAGTTTATAGGGAGCTTGCTAAAAAGATAGAGGCTAGGAGGCTACTTGTCGTGCCACCATTTTTGCTTGATAAAGTGGATGAAATTTATGGTGATACAAGCGATTTTGAGACCATCACAAACACACCTGAGGCTTTGTATGAGAGCGATTTTGCGTTTATTTGCTCAGGTACGGCTACACTTGAAGCAGCACTCATTGGTACGCCATTTTTGCTAGCTTACAAGGCAAAAGCCATAGATGTTTTCATCGCTAGAAAATTTGTAAAGATCAAGCACGCAGGACTTGCAAATATAATGTTTGACTTCATGGGCAAAGAGCCGCTTCATGAGGAGTTTATCCAAGAGTTTGCAACGGCTGAAAATTTGCTAAGAGCTTATGAGAGCTGCGACAGGCAGAAATTCTTAAAAGGCTGTGATGAACTAAGGGCTTATTTAGGGCATGGCAGCAGTAAAAATGTAGTAAAAATTTTAAAGAATATGGAGTAAAAAATGAGTGAACCAATGACAATGCACGGATACGAGAAGATAGAAGCTGAGTTAAAAGATTTAAGGCTGGTGCAACGCCCTCAAATCGTAACTGAGATCGACATCGCAAGAAGCCACGGCGATCTAAAAGAAAATGCCGAGTATCACGCAGCAAAAGAAAAGCAAGCCTTTATAGACGCTAGGATCGCTGAGCTTAGCGCGCTTCTAGCAAACGCAGAAGTGATCGATCCAAGTAGCTATGAGCACGATAGAGTTAGGTTTGGCTCAAGCGTTACGATAATGGACGAGGAAACCGAAATAGAGCACACATATACGATAGTTGGCATTAGTGAAAGCGACATCGATAAAGGCTATATCTCGATAAACTCACCTCTTGCAAAGCAGCTTTTGGGTAAGGCTGAGGGCGATGAAGTGGTGCTAAATTTACCAAAAGGCAGAAGCGACGTTGAGATCATAAAGATCTGCTACAAGCCTATAAAATTTAATTAAAAATCTTAAAAGTGATATCGCTAGAGCCAAAAGTTATGCTTGATAATAGCCGGCATGCAAGCTTTTGGCTCATAAATGGATTAAATTTATATCTTTTAGTTAAGGCCAAATTTGAGTGAATATTTATACACACCCATTATTAAAGATGGTGCGATTTTTATAGGCGACGCACATGAAAATGTAAATCGAGATGGTTTTTTAAAATTTTTGCACTCCATTGATAACGGAAAAATCCCAGAGCCACCACAAATTTTTTTGCTAGGCGATATGTTTGATTTTCTAAGTGGCGAGAGCGAATACACTATAAATTTCTACGCTGAGCATCTGAGACTTATAAATAAAATTTCAGAAAAGATAGAGATCTTTTATTTTGAGGGCAATCACGACTTTAGACTTTCAAATTTATTTAATAAAACAAGAAATTTTTGGGATGGACACGAGGTGCAAAGCTACAGAAATGTCAAAATATATGACATTTCTGCACAGCCTGCAAATTTTAAGACGATCAATGAAGAGCACGTCCAGATCGCACATGGTGATATATTTTTACCTTTTATAGATAAATACGCGCTTAGATTTTTACGTGTAAGATGGTTTTTAAAATTTATGAATGCTTTGGATAAATTTTTATATTTTAAAATATCAAAAGCAATACTAGCTAGACTTACTAAGAAAAATTTAGACTATAAAATTCCTAATTTTGAAGAGTTGATGAGCAGGCATTTACGCGGTTACAACGCTAATATAATAATAGAAGGGCATTATCATCAAGGTAGGCAATTTAACATTTATGATAGATTTTATATAAATTTATCTTGTTTTGCATGTGAGCAAAGTTATTTTGTTGTAGAATACGCCCAGCAAAAATTAAATTTGCTCAAAATGAGTTTGAAAGGACATTGATGTTTGGAGATAACGTACTAAAAACGGACTCAAACGAGATGGAACTTGTTGATTTTCGTATCTTTAAAAAGACCGAAAACAAAGTATATGAAGGAATATACGGAGTCAATGTCGCAAAGGTGCGGGAGATCATTAAGATGCCAAATCTTACAGAGCTTCCAGGCGTTCCTGAGTATATCGAGGGAATTTTTGATTTAAGGGGCGTGGTGATCCCTGTCATAAATTTGGCAAGATGGATGAATATTATCGAGCCAACTGAAGGCGTAGTTATAAAGCCACGTGTTATTATTGCTGAGTTTAGTGGTATTTTGATCGGTTTTATCGTCCATGAGGCAAAAAGGATCAGACGTATAAGCTGGAAAGATATCGAGCCTGCAAATTTTGCTTCAGGTTCTGGTGCTTTAGACAAAGGTAAAATAACAGGCGTGACAAGAATAGAAAATGATGAAGTTTTACTTATCCTTGATCTTGAAAGTATTGTTGAAGAACTTGGAATTTACTCACCAAAGATCGATTTTGATGTAACAGATGATCAAAAATTAAAAGGTGCTGCTTTAGTTTTAGATGATAGCTCGACTGCTAGAAAACTAGTAAAAGATGCACTTGAGAAGATGGGACTTAGCGTAGTTGAGGCTAAAAACGGCGTTGAGGGCTTGGAGAGAATGGAAGAGCTTTATCAAAGATATGGAGATAACTTATCAAGAGAGCTTAGAGTTATCTTAAGTGATATCGAAATGCCACAGATGGATGGATACCGCTTTGCTTCAACTCTTAAAAACGATGAAAGATTTAAAGAAGTTCCAATAGTATTTAACTCCTCATTGAGTAATGATTTTAGTGAAATCAAGAGCAAAGAAGCTGGTGGTGCGGCGTATCTTACGAAATTTGACGCAAGCATATTTTATCAAGAAGTGCTAAAAGTTATTGAAGCACATTCTAAATCTGCAAAATGAGGTGAAACATGGATGATATGAAAGAAATAATGGAAGACTTTTTAATAGAGGCTTTCGAACTTATTGAGCAGATAGATCACGACCTTGTTGAGCTTGAGTCAAACCCTGAAGATTTGGAATTATTAAATAGAATTTTCCGTGTTGCTCACACAGTAAAAGGTAGTTCAAGCTTTTTAAATTTTGATGTTTTAACAGAGCTTACTCACCATATGGAGGATGTTTTAAATAAAGCCAGAAAAGGCGAGCTAAAGATCACTCCAGACATTATGGACGTAGTTCTTGAGTCTGTTGATATGATGAAAGGTTTGTTAAGCAGCATTAGAGATCATGGAAATGATACAGCTGCTGGCATTGATATTAAAAACATTTGCGCAAGACTTACTCAAATTTCTGAAGGTGAGGCTCCAGCAGCAGCTCCTGAAGCTCCTTCCACGCCAGTAGCTGAGCCAGCATCAGAACCGGCAAAAGAGCCAGAGCCAGCCGCGCCTGCCGAAGAGGCACCAGAGATAAGTGATGCTGAGCTTTCAAAGCTAAGTGATTCAGAAGTTGAAGCTGAGATAGAAAGACTCTTAAAGGTTAGAAAGGCTGAGGATCAAGCAAGGCGTGCTTCAAAAGGTATAGCTCCAAAATCTCCTAGCGAGATAGCCCCAGCTGCAAGTAGCACTTCAGTTCCAGCTGCAAAAGCAGAGAGCAAAGAAAAAGACGGAGATAAGAAGGTCCCAGCGGCAAGTAGCGGTGCAGTAGCTCAGGAACAAACTATACGTGTTGAGGTAAAAAGACTTGACCACTTAATGAACCTAATTGGTGAGCTTGTTCTTGGTAAAAACCGATTATTAAAAATTTATGATGACGTGGAAGAGAGATATGAGGGTGAGAAATTCCTTGAAGAGTTAAATCAAGTAGTCTCAAGTCTAAGCTTGGTAACGACTGATATTCAGCTTGCAGTTATGAAGACAAGAATGCTTCCAATAGCAAAAGTCTTTAATAAATTCCCACGTATGATACGCGATCTTAGCCGCGATCTTGGTAAGCAAATCGATCTTGAAATTTCAGGTGAAGAGACTGAACTTGATAAGTCAATCGTAGAAGAGATCGGCGATCCACTAGTTCACATCATCAGAAATTCATGCGATCACGGCATCGAGGATCCTGAGACAAGAAAGGCAGCAGGTAAGCCAGAAAAAGGCCTTGTTCAGCTAAAAGCTTACAATGAAGGCAACCACATCGTTGTTGAGATAGTTGATGATGGTAAAGGCTTAGATGCTGACATGCTTAAATCTAAATCGATAGAAAAAGGCATCATCACTGAGCGCGAAGCTGATGCGATGAGCGAAAAAGAGGCATTTGGCCTTATCTTTAGACCAGGATTTTCAACTGCAGCAAAGGTTACAAACGTATCTGGTCGTGGTGTTGGTATGGACGTTGTTAAGACAAATATTGAAAAGCTAAATGGTATCATTGATATTGAAAGTGAAGTTGGAAAAGGCACGGTTATGAAGCTTAAAATTCCACTCACGCTTGCGATTATTCAGTCGCTACTTGTTGGAACGCAAGAAGAATTTTATGCTATTCCACTTGCTAGCGTTCTTGAAACTGTTCGCGTGCCGATTGATGATATCTACACGATCGATGGCAAAAATGTACTAAGGCTAAGAGATGAAGTCTTATCTCTTGTTAGACTCTCTGATGTATTTGGTGTAGAAAAAGCATTTGATGGTGGAGATCAAACTTATGTCGTAATAATCGGTGTTGCTGAAGCAAAACTAGGTATTATCGTCGATACTTTGGTTGGACAAGAAGAGATTGTTATTAAATCAATGGGTGATTATTTACAAAATATCCCAGGTATTGCTGGAGCGACTATTAGAGGTGATGGCCGTGTGACATTGATTATTGACGTTGGTGCTATGATGGAGATGGCAAAAGATATCAAGGTAGACATTAGAGCCGAAATAGAAGATAGTACAAAAGCAAAGGAAAAACCAAGCGATTATAAAGTTTTGATAGTTGATGACTCAAAAATGGATAGAACTATCATGCAAAAAGCGCTTGAACCAACTGGGGTAACGATAATAGAAGCCACAAACGGTGTTGAGGCATTAAATATCGTAAAATCTGGAGAACACTCCTTTGATGCGATTTTGATAGATATTGAGATGCCAAGAATGGATGGATATACACTAGCTGGCGAAATTAGAAAATACTCTAAGTATAGAAATTTACCACTTATTGCTGTTACATCAAGGACATCAAAAACAGATAGATTACGTGGCGTAGAAGTTGGAATGACTGAGTATATTACAAAACCATATTCAGCCGAGTACTTAGAAAATGTCGTTAGAAAGAATATAAAATTAGCTTAGGGGTAAGGGATGGACAATAAACTAAATCAAGTTTTAAATAAACAAAAACAGCAAATAAATGGAACCGAGCTAAAAAATAATGAGGATATAGTTCAGCTAGTAGGATTTGTTGTCGGTGAGGAAGAGTACGCAATACCTATTTTAAATATTCAAGAGATAATCAAGCCTATTGAATACACACGTGTTCCTAGCGTGCCTGATTATGTTCTTGGTGTATTTAACTTACGTGGCAACGTTATTCCTCTTATTGATTTAAGAAAACGTTTTTCGTTAAATGTTACAAAACAAAGCGCAAGCACAAGATATATCGTTATGAAAGATGCAGATAATATCGCTGGCTTTGTGATAGACCGCTTGACGGAGGCTATCAGAATAGACCGCAACAGGATCGATCCGCCACCAGAGACTTTAGTAAAAGACAAAGGCATGATTTATGGTATCGGTAAGCGCGACCAAAATATCCTTACGATCTTAAAGGTCGAAAGCCTTTTAAAACGTGATTTTTAGGGTATAGCTTGATAAAACTTTGTGTTTTTGATTTTGACTCTACAATAATGGACGGCGAGACAATAGATATTCTCGCCGCCGCTAATAATGCTAGTGAAGAAGTAGCTAACATAACTAAGCGTTCGATGAACGGTGAGCTTGATTTTTTTGAAAGTCTTACAAAAAGAGTAAAATTTTTAAAAGGATTACCACTTTTAAAGGTAAATGAAATTTGCAAAAATTTACCCATAATGCCTGGAGCTGGCGAGCTAATAGAGGCTTTAAAGCAAAAAGGTATCAAGGTTGTGGTTTTTAGTGGTGGATTTCACATAGCAACTGACGTCATGCAAGAGAAACTTAAATTTGATGCAAATTTTGCAAATATCTTGCATCATAAAGATGGAGTTTTGACTGGTAAAGTTGGTGGAGAAATGATGTTTGGTAGTTCAAAGGGAGATATGATTGACCGCTTGTGTGGACTATTAAATCTAGGCAAGGACGAGATAATGTGTGTTGGGGACGGGGCCAATGACATATCGATGTTTAGAAAGTGCGACCTTAGCATTGCATTTTGTGCAAAAGATATCTTAAAAAAAGAAGCGACACATTGTGTTGATGTTAAAGATTTGCGTGAAATTTTAAAATTTATAAGGTAGAAATTAATGTATGACAACAAAGCTAAATTCTCTCTTTGGTGTGATTTTATAGAGAGAAATTTTTTACAAAGCGAATTTAACTCTTTATTGGAAAATAATGTTATAAACGGTGCTACAAGCAACCCAGCTATTTTTAAAACAGCATTTGCTTCACCTGCTTATAAAAAGATAATAGAAACTAGCAATAAACGCCACCCAAAAGATCTTTATGAAATTTTGGCTACTCAAGATATAAAAATTGCAGCATGTAAAATGTTAAGAAATTATGCAAACGGCGATGATGGCTTTGTAAGCATTGAGGTTGATCCAAATTTAAGTGACGATACAGCCGCAACGATAGAGGAAGGTATCAGACTTCATAATCTAATATCAATGCCAAATGTTATGATAAAAATTCCAGCTACAAAAGATGGCTATGAGGCAATGAGCGCACTTATGGCAAAGGGTATTAGTGTAAATGCAACACTCATTTTTTCTCCAGATCAAGCAAAACAATGTCTTGAGGCTTTTAGTGAAGGTTCTAAAATTTACACGAGTCGCTTTGTAAATACAACTATGCCAAAAGGTGTAGTAAGTGTTTTTGTTAGTAGATTTGATAGAAAACTTGATGATACAATGGCTGCAAAGAGTCTACCAACTGGACAAGTTGGTATAATGAACGCTGCAAATATATATCACATGATTGAAGATTTTGGGCTAGAAAATGTAAGAACGCTTTTTGCAAGTACAGGTGTAAAAGGTGGTAGCTTAAGAGGGGATTACTACGTTAGAGAGCTAATGTATAAAAACTCCATCAATACAGCACCAATCGAAACTATAAAAGAATTTATCAAAGCAAAAGCGGAGATAAAAAATGTGCCTAGTAAAGAAAATATTTTAAGCTTTTTTCAAATTATAAAAAATAATGATATAGACATAAATATTATTTATAAAGAATTGCTAAATGATGGATTAAAACAGTTTGTATCAGCATTTGATGATATTATGAAATCACTTTAAACAAAGAAATAAGCTAATAATACAAATAGAAAAAGCGATCATTCCAAAGTAAGCTTTATTTGAAATTTATAAAGTATTGGATAGAATCAGCACCTATTTTTTACGAAAGGAAAACGATGTTAGAAGGAATCGTTAGAGAGAGTATCGGTAAGAAGTCTGCAAAGGCTTTGAGAAGAGATGGTTATCTAATCGCCAACATTTATGGCAAGGGATTAGAGAATATTGCAGCTGCTTTTAAAGTAAATGACTTTATTAAAGAAGCGCGCAAAAAAGAGAGCCTTGCTTTTGATGTAAAAGTAGGCGGAAAAGTTTATAATGTCGTTATTGTTGATTACCAAAGAGATGTTGTTACAAGCGATCTTAAACACGTAGATCTAAAAGTAGCACTTCCTGGCGTTTTATCAAAATATATGATCCCAGTTAAGCCAGTTGGAACACCTATTGGTCTTAAAAATAAGGGTGTTTTGATCCAGTCAAAAAGACGTCTTTGCGTAAAATGTACGGCTGAAAATTTACCAAATTCATTTGACGTTGATGTAAGCAAACTTGACATCGACGATACTATTTTGGTTCGTGATATCACAGCTCCTAAAGGCGTTACTATTGTAGACGCTGACCGTGTTGCGGTACTTGGAGTTATTAAAGCTAAATAAAAAGGGCTTTTGTGACACTAATAGCGGGGCTGGGAAATCCTGGCCCCAAATACGAAAACACTAGACACAATATAGGCTTTATGCTTATAGATCTCCTAAAAGACTCAAATTACAAAGATGTTAGCTCAGCCAAATTCCAAGGCGAAGTTTTTAAATTCAATGACATTATCTTGCTAAAACCAACAACCTTTATGAACCTCTCAGGACAAAGTGTAAAAGCAGTCAAAGATTTTTATAAACCAGATAGAATAATCGTAATACATGATGATCTTGATCTTAGTTTTGGTGCAGTTAAATTTAAAAAAGGCGGCAGTAGTGGCGGGCATAATGGTATAAAATCAATCGATGGATTAATTGGCAACGACTACGAAAGGGTGCGTGTTGGCATTGGGCACCTTGGTGATGCTAAAAATTTTGTCCTTGGTGAGTTTAGTGATGAGGAGAAAAAGGCTTTAGATGAAATTTTGGCCTACACAAAAAATGCAGTTTGCGAGCTACTAAAGAGTGACATCAACGAAATCTCGCAAAAATTTACGATAAAAAAAGGTCTTATAAAATGAAACTATACGCCAGATACGTTGGCTGGGTCTATATAAAATCTTTTTTTATCGTATTTTTAGCGCTTGAACTATTTTATGTAGGCATTGATCTGCTTACAAATTTAAAAGATCTGCCACCATCTGCTAACCTTCAGCTCCTTTATGTTGGGCTTACATCGCTTAGCGCTATTGGCTACGTTTTGCCACTTTCGCTTATTTTTGCACTCATTATTTTACATGTAAATATGGTTCGTTCAAACGAGCTAATCAGTTTTTATGCACTTGGTATTAGTAAAAATAGTCTAATTTTTCCACCATTTTTTATTGCACTTTTTGTAACTATCTTTTATGTTGGCTTAAATTTTACTCCATTTGCCTATGCGCACGACTATCAAAAAAGTATCGCTAAAAATACGGCTTTCTCAAAAAGTACAAATGATTCATTTTTAAAATTTGAAGGCAAATTTATCTACATAAAGGAGCTAAATTCTGTTAATCAAATAGCAAATGATGTTAGAATTTTTGAGATAAATGGCACAAATTTACTCTCAACTACATTTGCAAATCATGCTAATTTTAAAGACAATGAGTGGATTTTAAAAGATGTTAATCAAACTCTTTTGCCTCAAATTTTAGAGCTTGGTGAAGCTGGTTTTAATAAAATACAAAGCGAGAGCTTAGATGCATTAAAGGGCTTTAAGCCAAAGAGTATTGAAAGCGCTGTTAGTGTTGAAAACTCAAAATTTAATATCCCAGATGCGATAAATTTTATAAAGACATTTAAGAATGAAGGCATCGGCCTTGATAGTGCAAAAACAGCTTTTTACAACCTTGCTATTGCACCATTTTTTGCACCATTTTTATTGCTCATTTTTTACTATCATTTGCCTGTGACCGGTAGATTTTTTAATCTTGCGCTTTCGACTTTTATCTTTGTTGTGATAACCCTTGTCGTTTGGGGGCTGCTCTTTATTCTTACAAAATTTGCACAAACTTCCGTAATCTTGCCAGAGATTGGCATAGTTTTGCCAGTTATTTTACTTTTTGCATACGCTATTTATCTCATAAAATCGCATCGTTAAGCCAAATTTTGGCAAGCTTTTTGTAAAATCAAGCCATTTTAATAAAGGCTATTTTATGGATTTTAAAGAGCTTGCAAATAGATACAAAACCCCACTTTACATTTATGATTTTAACCACATAAAAAACCGCTATGAAGCACTAAAAAATGCATTTTTTGCTAGAAAATCTCTCATTTGTTATGCGGTGAAAGCAAACTCAAATTTAAGTGTTTTAAAATTTCTAGCTGATCTTGGAGCTGGATTTGACTGTGTTAGTATTGGCGAAGTAAAAAGAGCGCTTTTAGCAGGCGCGAAGAGATATCAGATCATTTTTAGTGGTGTTGGCAAGAGCGATGATGAGCTAAAAGAGGCTTTAAAAAATGAAATTTTGCTCATAAATGTCGAGAGTTTCGCTGAGCTTTTAAGACTTGAAAAGATCGCAAAAGGGCTAAACTTAAAGGCAAGAATTAGCATCAGGGTAAATCCAGGTGTCGATGCAAAAACTCACCCATATATCTCGACAGGACTAAATGAAAATAAATTTGGCGTTGATGCCGAAACAGCTAAAAGAATGTACATTCACGCTAAAGCTTCAGAGTTTCTTGAGCCAACTGGCATACACTTTCACATCGGCTCGCAACTAACTTCACTAAGCCCGATAATAGACGCTGCAAATATCGTTAGCGAGCTTTTAAGAGAGCTAAGAGCGCTTGAGATAGATATCAAATTTTTCGATGTTGGTGGCGGACTTGGCATCATCTATAACGACGAAAAAGAGATAAATTTATACGACTACGCACAAGGAATTTTAGGCGCACTAAAAGGTCAAGATGTGACCATCGTTTGCGAGCCAGGTCGCTTTATCGTGGGCAATGCTGGCTACTTTGTCGCAAGCGTTTTATATGAGAAATTTAATGGCAAAAAGAGATTTGTCATTACTGATGGCGCGATGAATGATCTTATAAGACCAAGTCTTTACGGCGCTCATCACAAAATTTTTGTCGATGGTAAAGACGAAAATTTAGGCACTTGTGACGTGGTCGGTCCAGTTTGCGAAAGCGGCGACTTTTTGGCGAAAAATATAGAGCTGCCAGAGTGCGAAAGTGGCGATATCATCGTGGTTAAAGGAGCTGGAGCTTATGGTTTTAGCATGAGCTCAAACTACAATACAAGAAACAGAGCCGCTGAAGTTTGCGTGCTTGATGGCAAAGATAGGCTTGTAAGAAGACGCGAGAGTTTCGAGGACGTCGTGGCACCTGAGATAGAATTTTTGGAGAGCGCTGATGCAAGAGCTAAATGAGCTTAGAAAAGAGATCGATAGTATCGATGATCTCATTTTAAATAAACTAAATGAGAGGATGAAGCTTGTCGAGCAGATCGGCAAGCTAAAACAAACTAGCGGAACGCCTATATATCGTCCTGAGCGAGAGCGAGCTATCATAAACCGCTTAACTAGCCTTAGCAAAGACAAAGCTTTAAATAAAGCTGCTATTGAAGCCATTTATCTTGAAATTTTTGCTGTGAGTAGAAATTTAGAAATGCCTCAAAAGATCGTCTATCTAGGACCTGAGGGCACCTATACGCATCAAGCGGCTCAGAGTAGATTTGGTGCGATGAGTTCATATTTGCCACTTGCGACCATCGAGGCGGTTTTTACAAAGCTAGCTCAAAAAGAGGCAAAATACGGCGTTGTGCCTATTGAAAACAACACCGAAGGCGCTGTTGGCGCTACGCTTGATTGTTTGAGTAAATTCAGTGATATAAAAATAGTTGCTGAGCTTTATGTGGATATCCATCACAGCTTTGTTAGCATAAATGAAAATTTAAAAGAGATAAAGCGAATTTACTCGCATCCGCAAGGCTACAACCAGTGCCGTAAATTTTTAGAAGATCACCTGCTAAATGAGGTCGAATTTATCCCAGCCAAATCAACCGCCGCAGCTGCATATATGGCATCTATAGATAGAGAATCAGCCGCTATTTGCTCAAAAATCGCAGCTAAAATTTACAACGTGCCAATCGTTTATGAGACGATTGAAGATAATATGGCAAATAGAACGAGATTTTTGATTTTAAGCGATTTTAAAAACGCAAGAGTTGAAAACTCGAAAACTTCGATCCTTGCAAAGACTGACCACAGTCCAGGACGCCTTGCTGATCTGCTTTCTATCTTTAAAAATGAAAATATCAATATCACAAAACTTGAGTCACGCCCTATCAAGCAGCGCGAATTTAAGTCAATTTTTTATCTTGACTTTGAAGGGCATATCGACGATGAGAAGGTGCAAAACGCCTTTGAACTCGCAAAAGAGAGCGGCGCTGAGATAACGTGGCTTGGAAGCTATTTAAACGGAGATGAGTGATGAAATTTAATGACTTTTTAGATGATCTAGTAAATTACGAGGCTGGAAAGCCAATCGAGCTTGTAGTTAGAGAGTTTGGCATCGATGCAAAAGATGTGATAAAGCTAGCGAGCAATGAAAATCCTTTTGGCACGAGCAAACGCGTAGAAGAGGCGCTAAAAGAGGTCGCTAAAAACGCACATCTTTATCCAGACGACAGCTACTTTGAGCTAAAAGAGGGGCTAGCTAAGAAATTTGGTGTAACTAGCAAAAATCTAATCATCGGCTCTGGAAGCGATCAGATCATAGAGTATGCGCTTCATGCAAAAGCGAACAAGCAAAGCAGCGTTTTGATGGCTGGCGTGACATTTGCGATGTATGAAATTTATGCAAAACAAACTGGGGCTAAAATTTACCGCACAAAGAGTGTGGAGCATAATTTGAGTGAGTTTTTAGAAATTTATAATGCGTATAAAGATGAAATTTCTGTCATCTTTCTTTGCTTGCCGAATAACCCATTAGGTGAGTGTTTGGACGCAGATGAGGTCTTTAAATTTATAAAAAGCATTGATGAAAACACGCTTATTGTGCTTGATTGTGCCTACAACGAATTTGCTAAATTTAAAGATAGTAAAAAAGAGATAAAGCCAAGCGAGGTGGTAAAATTTAAAAATGCCATCTATCTTGGCACTTTCTCAAAAGCCTACGCACTTGGTGGCATGCGCGTTGGATACGGCGTGGCAAATGAAGAGATCATAGGCGCTCTCTCAAAACTAAGAGCCCCATTTAACATCACAACTCCAAGCTTAAGAGCTGCGATAGTAGCACTTGGAGATGATGAGTTTGTGCAAAAAACTATGCAAAACAACTTCGAGCAAATGAGGAGATATGAAGAATTTGCAAAGCAAAATGGCATAGGGTTTATCCCAAGCTATACGAATTTCATAACTTTTAAATTTAACGAGCCAAAATCAAGCCAGATATGCGAAAAGATGCTAAAAAAGGGTATAATTTTGCGAGATCTAAAAAGCTACGCCTTAAATGCGGTGAGAATCACCATCGGTCAGGCATGGCAAAACGATAGAGTTTTTGAAGAGTTAAAGCAAATTTTAAAGTAGGGATATGGATTTTAAGGCATTACTTCATCAAATAAGTCAAATTTATCAAAAGCTTTCACTAAAACAAAAGATCGTCGCAGCTAGCTCGATCGTCTTGGTCGTGGCATTTTTGGTATTTTTAACACTTTATAAAAGCAAAAATGAAAATTTTGCAGGCTACAGCGTCCTTTTTGAAAACATTAGCCCAAATGATTCAGCCTTAATACTTGATCAGTTAAACAAAGATGGAATTAAATATAAATTGGCAAACGAAGGCACTATCCTTGTGCCAACGAGTGATGTCTATAAAGAGCGTATCGCTGTTGCAACGCTTGGCATACCAAAAGAGAGCAAAATTGGCTTTGAAATTTTTGATAAGCAAGAATTTGGTGCGACTGATGCCGAGCAGAGAGTAAAATTTCAAAGAGCGCTTGAGGGCGAGCTAGCTAGAACGATCGAGAGCCTCTCATCTATCCAAAAAGCAACCGTAAGAATAGCCATACCAAAAGAGAGTGTTTTCACTGAAAGACAAGCACTTCCAACAGCTTCTATCGTCGTTGAGCTAAAGCCAGGCGTTAGTTTAAATGCGAAGCAAATTTTTGGCATTAAAAACCTAGTCGCTGCCTCTGTTACAAATTTAAGCACAGAAAATGTAAAGATCGTCAATCAAGATGGCGTCGCACTTGGCGATGAAGACGGTGAGTTTGATAGTGATGCTATAGCTCAGCAGATACGCTATAAACGTGAGTTTGAAAATAATTACGAGCAAAAGATCGTAAATGTGCTAGCTCCTATCGTGGGCGGGGCAGATAAGGTCGTAGCAAAGGTAAATATCGACTTTGACTTTGACAAAAAAGATACAAAAAGCGAAGTTTATGACCCAAATAACGTCGTAAGAAGCGAAAGCAATATCGAGGAAAAGCGCCAAGGCTCAGCTCCAAATGAAGTAGGCGGCGTCCCAGGCGCGGTTAGCAACATTGGCCCTGTTCAAGGGCTAGATGATAGCACTTTAAAAGAGCAGTACAACAAAAGCTCGCAGCAGACAAACTATGAAATTTCAAAGAAAGTGACAAACGTCAAAGGACAGTTTGCTAGCATAAATAGAGTGAGTGCGGCTGTCGTTATAGACGGACTTTATCAGAGTAAAAAAGATAGTGATGGCAAGCCAACTGGCGAGGTGGAATTTACGCCACTTTCTAAAGAGCAAAGAGAGTCAATCACAAATTTAATCAAACAATCAATCGGCTATAACCAAAATAGGGGCGATGAAGTAAGCTTGGATAACTTTGAGTTTAAAACTGGCAAAGATATAAGCACTAGTGAGAAGATGGATGGCTTTGTGAATAACTATGTAGTGCCATTTATGCCGCTGTTAAAATATATTTTTGCAGCATTGTTGCTCTACATCTTCTACAAAAAAGTCATTGTGCCATTTATGCAAAAGATGCTTGAAGAGACAAAAGAAGAAGAGGAGCAAGTTCAAGATGGCCTTGAAGATATTGAGGTAGATGCCGAAGATACACTTGAGAAATTCAAAGCTGCTCGCAAAAAGGTCGAAGAGCAACTAGGACTTAGTGGCGAGTTTAATGAAGATGAATTAAAATACGATGTTTTACTTGAGAAAATGAGAGCGGTCATCACAGAGAGAAATGAAGAGATAGCAATGCTACTTCAAGATATGGTAAAAAATGACAGCGACTTTAATATGCGTAAGGAAATTTGATGTCAATAAAGCTAAATGACAAGCAAAAAATGATTTATGATGATCTATCGATGCCTGAAAAGATTGCTATTTTGCTGATTCAGCTTGGCGAAGAGGCAACTGCTCTTATATTTTCTCACATGGATGTTGATGTCATCACTGAAATTTCAGGCTATATCGCAACCGCAAAAAACATAGACAAACAAGTCGCAAGTGCTGTGCTAGAAGAATTTTACGCGCTAATGCAGTCAAATCAATATATGAGAAGTGGTGGTTTAGAGTATGCAAAAGAAATTTTATACCGCACATTTGGTCCAGAGGCTGCTCAGAAAATTTTAGACAAGCTTGCAAAAAGCATGGAAAACTCAAAAAGCTTTGGCTATCTTGATAAGATAAAACCACAGCAACTCGCAGACTTTATCATAAAAGAGCATCCTCAAACTATTGCGCTAATACTAGCTCACATGGACTCAACGAGCGCTGCTGAAACGCTTAGCTTTTTCTCAGATGAGCTAAGAAGCGAAGTTGTCATTAGAATGGCAAATCTTGGTGATATTAGCCCATCGGTGATTAAGCGTGTTTCAACTGTACTTGAAGGCAAGCTTGAAAGTCTTACTTCTTATAAAGTCGAAGTTGGCGGTCCAAGAGCTGTGGCAGAAGTGCTTAATAGACTTGGGCAAAAAGCTAGTAAAAGCACGATCGAACGCATAGAGCAAAGTGATGATAAGCTTGCGACAACGATTAAAGAGCTTATGTTTACCTTTGAAGATATTATCAACCTTAACGCAACTGCGATTAGAGAAATTCTTAAAAATGTCGATAAAAAAGACCTCATGGTCGCGTTTAAGGGCTCAAGCGATGGCATCAAGGATAAATTTTTATCAAATATGTCTCAGCGTGCAGCAGAAGCCTTTAAAGAGGAGATGCAATACCTTGGTGCCGTGCGTGTAAAAGATGTTGAAGAGGCCCAAAGGCGCATAGTAGAGACAGTGCAAACTCTAGCTGATCAAGGTGTATTCCAAGTCGGCGAAGCAGATGAGATGATAGAATGAAAAGCAGCGTAATAACCAGTGAAACTTCTCCAGCTCACTTTATAGAAAATTACAGATTTAAGGTGCTTGGAGTTGGAGAGCGAGCCACAGATAGTGCTCCTGTATTGATAGAGGAAAATAATCTTAGTGAAGAGCTAAGCGAGCAAAATTTTGGGCAAAAGGGTGAAAATTTTGTTCCTCAAGCTAGCCACCAAACGCAGACAAACTCACAAAATCACTTTGCTTCTCAGGCTCAAAGTCCACAAATACAGCAAGCAGGCGAGTCAAGCTTTGTCGAAGAATTGCTTAAAAAAACAGATGAGCTAAGTAGCAATATCATCAAACTTCAAATGCAAATAGAAAACCAAGAGAGCGAATTTGCTAAGCGCCTTGAGGCTGAAATTTCTCGTGCAAAAGAGGATGGCAAAAATGAGGGTATCGCCCAGGCAAATGCGGCAAATGAAGCAAGGATAAATGAGCTTGAGGCTAGATTTAGTGCTTCAGCTGCAAAGCTAGATGAGCAGTACGTTAAATTCGATGAGTTTTTAAAGAAGATCGAAGAAGAGCTTGGACAAACTGCTATAAAAATCGCAAAAGAAGTAATCGATAAAGAAATTTCAACCTCTTCAAATCAGATCGCTCATCATCTAGCAAGCTCTCTTATAAAAGAGCTAAGTAATGTTAAAAATATAGAAATTCGCGTAAACCCAGAAGATAGCGAATATATAAAAGAGCAATTTAGCAAGAATGAACACGTCAAAATAAGCGCTGATGATGCTATAAGTAAAGGTGGTGTGGTTATTATAAGTGATGGCGGCAATATCGATGCGACTATGCAAACAAGGCTAGAAAAACTAAAAATGCTGGTAAATAATGAATAAAGACGTTAAAAGTTTAGATGTTGATGAACTAAACGCACTTTGTCATGACATCAGGGATAAAATTTTAGCTACTGTTAGCAAAAATGGCGGTCATCTTAGCTCAAATATCGGTGCTGTTGAGATCATCGTTGCGATGCATAAAATTTTTGATGTGACAAAAGATCCATTTATCTTTGACGTAAGCCATCAAAGCTATGCGCATAAGCTGCTAACTGGGCGCTGGGAGAGTTTTGATACTCTTAGGAAATTTAATGGCATTAGCGGCTACACAAAGCCAAGTGAGAGTAAATTTGACTACTTTGTGGCAGGACATAGCTCAACATCTATATCTCTAGCAGTTGGTGCTGCAAAGGCGATAAAACTTAAAAATGAAGATCGTATCCCAGTGACTGTCATAGGGGATGGCTCACTAAGTGGCGGAATGGCGTACGAGGCGCTAAATGAGCTGGGCGATAGAAAATACCCTTGCGTTATCATCCTAAACGACAACGAGATGAGTATTAGTAAGCCTATAGGCGCGCTTAGCAAGTACCTAAGCCAGATGATGGCAGGACAGTTTTATCAAAAATTTAAGGGCAGGGTTGAGAAATTTCTAAGCTATATGCCAGATTCAGCTGCATATATGGCTAGGCGTATCGAAGAGGGCATCAGGCTCATCACTCCTGGCATGTTTTTTGAAGAGCTTGGGCTTGAGTACATTGGGCCAGTTGATGGACACGACTTAGGCGCGCTTCTTAGTACATTTGAAACTGCTAAAAATATGAAAAAGCCAGTCATTGTGCACGTGCAGACACTAAAGGGCAAAGGGTATGAATTTGCTGAGGGGTGCTACGAAAATTGGCACGGAGTTGGACCATTTGATCTAAAAAGTGGCGAATTTATCAAAAGACAGTCAAACAAGTCAGCCACGGCGATCTTTAGCGAGCAGCTTTTAAAGATGGCAAGAGAGTATAGCGACATCGTTGGCGTAACGGCCGCGATGCCAACAGGCACTGGCATGGACGCTTTGATACAAGAATTTCCAGATCGTTTTTGGGACGTGGCGATAGCCGAGCAACACGCAGTCACGTCTATGTCAGCCATGGCAAAAGAGGGCTTTAAGCCATTTGTTGCGATATACTCGACATTTATGCAAAGAGCCTACGATCAGGTCATTCACGATGCTTCTATTTTAAATTTAAACATCACTTTTGCGATGGATAGGGCTGGTATCGTAGGTGAGGACGGCGAAACGCATCAAGGTGCGTTTGATATTAGCTTTTTAAATGCTGTGCCAAATATGGTTCTTTTTGCCCCAAGGTGTGAAGAGAGTATGAAAAATGTTATGGAATTTGCCTACTCTTACAAGGGTGTTAGCGCATTTAGATATCCGCGTGGGGCATTTATCTTAAGAGATGAGTTTGAAGCTAAGTCACTTGAGTTTGGCAAGGGTGAAATTTTAGCTGATGCAAATAGTGATATTGTATTTTTAGGCTATGGCAACGGCGTTGGTAGGGCAAATTTGGTTAGAAATTTACTAGCTGACAAGCTTGATGTGATATTGGTTGATCTTGTCTTTGCAAAGCCGCTTGATAGTGAGCTTTTACTGGATCTTGCAAAACGTACTAAAAAGTGGTACATCTTTAGCGATAGTGCCAAAAAAGGCGGTATTGGTGAGATAGTAAGTGCATTTTTACAAGAAAATGGCATATCAAATATAAGCGTCATTAGCTTTGAGTATGAAGATAAATTTATCCCGCATGGTTCAACCGCCGAGGTTGAAAAGTACCTTGGTATAAGTGCCGAGCAGATTACCAAAAATTTACTAGAGAATAATTAATATCATTTAATAAAGTAACGTTTAATATTATTTTTGCTAGCATAAGCCAAAATAAAAACAAGGAAAAGCATTATGCAATACGTATCATTATTAAAGCAATCTGGGCTAAAAGTCACGCCACAGCGCCTTAGCGTTTTAAGAATTCTTGATCGCCACACGCATCCAACGATTGATGAGCTTTATGATGAAATTTTAAAAGAGAGCCCATCGGTTTCTCTAGCAACGGTTTATAAAAATTTAAATACTTTAAAAGACGAAGGTCTCGTAGTTGAAGTAAATATCGTCAATCAAAAAGCTAGATACGACATATACGAATATCCACATATCCATGTTGTCTGTGAAAGCTGTGGAAGCGTCGAGGACGTGAGTTACGATGATGCTGAGCTTGGCAAATATCAAGAGGCGCTAGAAAAGAAGATCGGAAATATAATAGAGCGTCTAAATATCGTAGCTAGCGTAAAAAGCTGTAAACACTGTAAATAAAATTTATGTTGCTATTTAGCAGCATAAATTCCATCTTTTTCTTGTAAAAATACTTTTAAAATAAGCCTAAATTTAGCATTTTTCTCATTGTTTTAAGCACTAACTTGCTAAAATGAACAAAAAATTTTGGAGAAAAATGTGAGTTTGGAGATAGAGCGTAAATTTTTACTCAAAAATTCTCAAATTCTAGATTTTTTAAAAGAAGCTGGAGTAGTCTTTAAGCATCTTGAAATTTCTCAATTTTATACCAAGATAACGCAAAATGAAGAGACCCGCTTCCGAAGTGAAGAGGATAAATTTATAAAAACTGTAAAGATTGGCAAAGATCTAATCAGAGAAGAAAATGAAGAATTTTGTGAAAAAGCGGAGTTTAAAAAGGCTCTTAAAAACCGCATCGGTACCGTCATCTTAAAAGATAGATATATTTTTAAACTAAATAACAATCCTTGCAATATCGATATTTTTAAAAATGAACTAAACGGGCTTTGTACATTTGAGATCGAATTTAGCGATGAAAATGAGGCCGTCTTTTTCAAGCTGCCACCGTTTTTAGAAAATTTTTGCCTAAGTGACGTAACTTGCGATAAAAGATATAAAAACAAATTTCTCGCCATCCATGCTAATGAAAATGAACAAATCGACTACAAAAGAGCCTATAAGATCATAAAAGAAAAAGAAATTCTGCCAAATTTTGCTGCAAATCTAAAAAGTGGAGAGGCGTTAAGAGTCCTTTTTGTTAGTATTTTTAAAGTAATAAAAAGGCTAAAAAGCCAGTATTTGGTAGACAAAGATGAAGAAGTTTTGCATGAGCTTCGCGTAAATTTAAGAAAAGTTAGATCGTTACTTAAAATTTTTAGTGGCGTTTTTGATGAGAAAGTGACACTTTTTTTTGGTGAGAATTTTAAAATGCTTGCAAACTCGACAAACAAAAAGCGAGATTTGGATGTATTTTTGAACTTTTTAAACGAGCAAAAGCACGCAAATGAGCCTATCTATTTTGTGCGAAAGGCTCTAGATTTAGAGTATGAAAATGTAAAAAGCTACCTTGGCGATGAAGAAAACTACGCATTTTTAAAAGAGTGGGAGATATTTTTAAACGAGGGTGAATTTTATAAGTCAAAACTCTTTGATGTAAGCCTTTCGCGCCTTGGTTCGTTTAAGCTTAGAATGCTTTTAGTTTTAGCTCAAAAAAGGCTAAAAGGCCTTAATCAAGACTGCCCAAACGAGACATTTCACAAGCTTAGGATCGAGCTTAAAAAGATAAGATACACATATGAGTTTTTATGTGAAATTTTCTATTTTGAAGGGCTTAAAAAGTATGAAGATAAGCTAAAGCAGATGCAAGAAATTTTTGGTAATCTTCAAGACTATGACGTCTGGCTCGGTATCCTTAAAAGACTTCCAGAAATGCCAGATAAAGAGAGGCTCGAGAGTAAAATTTACAAACAAATTTATAAAAGTAGAGAAGAGATACTAAAAAAGCGTCTTAAATTTATAAAAGCAACTCGCAAAATTTCAAGAAATTTAAAAATTTACTACATATAAAAGGGCAAATTTATGCAAAAACAAGAAAAAATAGTTGATATGTTTAACCAGATCGCTCCGACTTACGACGTCGCAAACAGGGTACTAAGCCTTGGCGTGGACGTGAGCTGGAGGAAATTTGCCTGCAGATATATGCTAGAAATTTTTAAAAATAAAAGCATAAATATCGTGGATGTGGCTTGTGGCACTGGCGATATGATGGGGCTTTGGAGTGAAATCTCAAAGGAATTTGGCGTTGAGGTGAAAAGCCTTACTGGTATCGATCCATCAAGCGGTATGCTAAAAGAGGCGAAGGCAAAATTTCCAAATTTTAAATTTATAGAGGCCTACGCTGACAACACGACGCTTGCAAGTGGAGAGGCTCAAATTCTAAGCATAAGCTATGGCATCAGAAACGTGGTCGAGCGAAAGGCTGCGCTTAGA
The DNA here is from genome assembly GCF_001298465.1 of Campylobacter concisus. Taxonomy (NCBI): domain Bacteria; kingdom Pseudomonadati; phylum Campylobacterota; class Epsilonproteobacteria; order Campylobacterales; family Campylobacteraceae; genus Campylobacter; species Campylobacter concisus. The sequence continues at coordinate 1,428,941 of NZ_CP012541.1, read as the reverse complement.
GAGTTTAACAGAGTGCTTGCTCTAAATGGCTACGTAGTCGTACTTGAATTTACAAAACGCCAGAAAAAGGGGCTTATGACCTCGCTAAGAGATTTTTATCTAAGTAAAATTTTGCCAAGTATCGGCGGCTTTATCTCCAAAAACAAAGAGGCATACGAATATCTGCCAAGCTCGATCGAAAATTTCTTGGACGCAAAGAGCTTTTGCGACGAGCTAGCCGAAGCTGGCTTTGAGATAGATCTTTGCAAGGGCTTTAGCATGGATATCTCGACACTATTTATTGCTAAAAAGGTAAGAGAAATCAATGCTTAGTGTTTCTGAGCTAAACGAAAAAGCAAAGGCACTACTTGAAGCCACACTTGACTATGTCGAGGTAAGTGGAGAAATTTCGCGCCTTACTAAGCACGCCTCTGGGCACTGGTACTTCACGCTAAAGGACGAAAAGTCAAGCATCTCAGCTGTGATGTATCGTATGAATAACCAAAAGGTCAAATTCCTGCCAAAAGAGGGCTTGAAGGTCAAAATTTATGGCAAAGTGACCATCTATTCGCCAAGTGGGTCGTATCAGCTAGTGGCAAGTGCCATGCTGCCTGATGGTGAGGGCGAGCTTGAGCTCGCGTTTAGACAGCTTAAAGAAAAGCTCGAAAATGAGGGGCTTTTTGACATCGGCGCAAAAAAAGAGATACCAAATTTACCTAAAAAAATAGCCCTTGTCACAAGCGCTACTTCAGCTGCACTTCAGGATATGCTAAAAGTCGTTACGAGCCGCTGGAGGCTAAGTGAAATTTATATATTTGACGCATTAACTCAGGGCGAAAATGCTCCAAGCTCACTCATAAAAGCTTTGCGTAGGGCCGATAAATACGGTGTTGATGTGATCGTATTGGCGCGCGGAGGCGGTAGCAAAGAGGATCTTTGGTGCTTTAATGACGAGGGTTTGGCACGTGAAATTTACGCTACCAAAACGCCTGTCATAAGTGCTATCGGACATGAGATCGACTACGTTATAAGCGACTTTGTGGCTGATCGCAGGTCGCTCACGCCAAGTGCAGCTATGCTTGATCTACTGCCTGATGAAGAGGCGTTTTTGCAGTATCTTGATAGGCTCAGCGACGATCTTGATAGCGCTTTAAATTTAAAGATCACAAAGAAGCAAAATTTATTAAATTTGCTCCTCTCTAAATTTTCGTCAAACGCTCTAAAAGCTAGGATCGAGCTAAAATTTAGCGAGGTGACAAACAAGCAAAATGCCCTAACAAACGCCGTTTCAAGGAAAATTTTAGTTCTTAGCTCGGCTCTTAGCTCGCTAGAAAAGGCTTACGAGATGAGGGAGCTCTTTTTTGAGAGCACGAAAGGGCTTATCGAGGTTAGAAAAGATGGCAAGAGAGCCGATCTTAGGGATTTAAATTTTAATGATGAGATCGAGCTCATCTCGCAAAATACACATAAAAAAGCAATCATCAAGGAGTAAAAATGAGTAGAAAAATCAACTTTAGCGCAGGCCCAAGTGCGATACCATTAGACGTTTTAGAGCACGCAAAGGCCGAATTTACCGACTACAGAGGCGAGGGTTACTCGATCATGGAGATCAGCCACAGAAGCAAGACCTTTGAGGAGATACACTTTGGCGCGATGGATAAGATAAGAAAGCTTTACGGCATTGGCGATGAGTATGAAATTTTATTTTTGCAAGGTGGCGCACACTTGCAGTTTGCGATGATACCGATGAATTTATATCAAGGCGGCAAGGCGCAGTACGCAAACACCGGCGTTTGGACAAACAAAGCGATCAAAGAGGCAAAAGTGCTTGGCGTAAATGTAGATGTCGTCGCAAGCAGCGAGGATGAAAATTTCTCTTACATCCCAGAGGTAAAATTTAGCGATGATGCCGACTATGCCTACATCTGCTCAAATAATACGATTTATGGCACGCAGTATAAGGCTATGCCAAAGACTAAATCGCCCCTAGTTGTCGATGCTTCGAGCGATTTTTTCGCTAGACCGCTTGATTTTAGCAGCATTGGTTTACTTTACGGCGGCGCTCAGAAAAATGCAGGCCCAAGTGGCGTGACTATCGTTATTTTAAGAAAAGACTTAGTTGATCGTGTGAGCAGTCAAAATATCCCTATGTTTTTGCGCTACAAAACGCACGTAGAGGCAAATTCACTTTACAACACACCGCCAACCTTTGGAATTTATCTTTTAAATTTAACCATGCAGCACCTGCTAGATCTTGGCGGACTTGCCGAGGTTGAGAAGATAAATGCCAAAAAAGCAAGCACGCTTTATAGCATCATAGACAGCTCAAATGGCTTTTACCTAGGCCACGCTAAAAAATCAAGCAGATCAGATATGAACGTGAGCTTTACGATACCAAAAGATCATGCGCTTGAGCCAGTTTTTGTAGAAGAAGCACTAAAAGAGGGCATGCTAGGGCTAAAAGGTCACAGACATCTTGGTGGCATAAGAGCCTCTATCTATAACGCCGTTAGCCAAAGCGACGTTGAGAAACTTGGCGAGTTCATGAGAGAATTTGCTAGAAAGCACGGCTGATGAACAAGGCAAAAAAAGCTTACGACGAAATTCCTTATTTCTCGGCCGCATTTAGCGACTGCTCGCCAGTTAGGATAGAAGCGGTTGCTAAATTTCTGGGGCTTAAAGCAGCTGGCTTAAAAGAGGCTAGGGTGCTTGAGCTTGGCTCGTCATATGGCGGTAATATCTTGCCATTTGCTATTTCGCATAAAAACGCAAAAGTCGTTGGTGTCGACATCTCAAGCCATCAAGTGGCTGAAGGTAACAAGGTAGCAAAGCAGATAGGTTTAGAAAATTTTACTCTGTTTGAGCGAAATTTTTTGCACATGAACGAAAGCGATATAAAAGAGCTTGGGAAATTTGACTATATTATCGCTCATGGCGTTTATAGCTGGGTGAGCCCAAATGTAAGAGATGCGCTGCTTGCCACGATAAAGGCGCTACTTAGCGAGGATGGCATCGCTTATGTTTCGTATAATACCTATCCTGGCTGGAAGAGCCTTGATATTTTAAGAGATTTTATGCTTTTTGTTAGCTCAGGTAACGATAGCAAAGAAGCACTTGCTCATGTAAAAGGTGAGTTAAATTTCTTACAGGATTATTTAAAATTTAGTCTGCAAAGCCAAAGCGATGTCGTATACAAAGATAGCATGAAGCTTCTTCTAACGCAGCTGAATTTCTTACAAGGCATCATCGCAAAGGGCAATGATTACTATATATTGCATGACTTTTTAGAGGCAAGCAACGAGCCAATCTACTTTCATAAATTTGCTAAGCATATCGACAAACACGGACTTTGCTACGTTATAGATGCTTCGCTAAATGACATCTTTGCAAGCTCAACTGGAATTTATCGCTTTGACGCACATATCGAGCAAAATTACGACTCTCGTATCAAAAAAGAGCAACTAAACGATTTTTTGTTTAATAGATCATTTAGAAAAAGTCTCATCGCTCACAAGGAGAGGCTTGGCGGTGCTGAGGACTTTGATGCAGTGCTTGGAGAGAGTGAGCTCGATAGAATTTATTTTTCATATTTTAGCGAGCAGCCAAGGACAAAAACGCAAGAAATTTTAAGCAAAAGCTATCCACAAAGCTTAAATTTAAGTGAAGTAAAGGCGGCACTTGGCGAGAATGCAAATGAAGCTTTTGTGGGACTGCTTGAAATTTTAAATGACGCAAATACAAAAATCTCTTCATCAAAGCTTGTAGCACTCGCTTATGAGCCTAGTAAAACCAAACTAAAGCCTAGAGCTGCTGCGTATCTTAAGTATTTTTTAAATGCTAGCTCACCAGTTATCTCTTTGGCAAATGAGCTAAATGGCAAGCTAAGCTTAAGCCATGAAGAGATCAAAATCGCCTTAAAATTTGATGGCAAAGCTAGTTTAAAAGATATCGCAAAGAGCGTAAATTTAAGTAAAGACGAACTAGATAAGCTTGCTTTTAAATTAAGCGAAGCCTACTTTTTTGAGGAAATTTAAGACTAGCTAGCCTAGCCTTAAATTTTTGATTTAGCCAAATATCATATCTTTTAAGATTAGAATTATCATCGCTATGTAAAAGAGTAAAAACCACTTTTTAAGTGCTTTTTTGTCCATGGCTTGTGTTTTCTTGGTGCCAAAGTAGGCTCCTATTAGTGAGCCAAGTCCTAGGAATGTACCCTCTAAATAAGAGATGTGTCCGTTTAAAGATAGTGAGATAAAGCCTGAAATGGCTGCAAACATCACGAAAAATACACCCATTGAAACGGCTTTTTTTATATCATAGCGCAAAAAGCCAACTAAAATAGGAGCTATAAAAACCCCACCACCTATGCCTATACTAATGGCAAATGCACCTATGAAAAAACCAACTAGAAATAGCAAAAACACTGAGTTGTTCGCATTTGTACCATCACTATTTGGCGTGAAGTATAGTTTTATGAGTGAAAAGATAAAAGTTGCAAGCAAGAGCAGTTCGAGTAAGAGCTCAGGTGTATGAGATACGATTATGCCACTAAAGCTAGCTCCGACCAATCCTCCAAGACCTAAAAATACACCGCGGTTTAGTTTTAAAAGTCCAGCTTTGTAGTTTAGGTATGAGCCAAATGTCGCACTAAATATCATTTGCATAACGCTTATGCCAATAGCAGTTTTTATGTCATATCCAAAGGCGACCATTATAGGAACAACGACTGTGCCACCACCGATGCCAAAAAAGCCAGCGATGTATCCAACGCCGATACCAATTATAAAAAGTTCAACAAAAAGCATAAATTTCCTTTTACGAGTGCCAAATTTTAGCCAAGCGGTGTTAAAAAAATAGTAAAAAGGTGAAATTTGGGCATAAATTTAAAAATTTAGTAAAAATTTTAAAAACTAAAAGCGATTTTTCTTTATAATCACCCAAAAATCAAAAAGGGAAAAAATGCTTTTAGAACAGCCGCTTTTTTATTATGAAGCGATTAGAGAAAAATTTAAAAATAGCTATTTAGCTGAAGATAAGACACAGACGATAATTGGCATTGATTGCGATTATATAGATGAAAAGGATATGGATTTTTATGGACTTAGAAGCTACTTTGATACAAATAGCAACAAATCACTAGCTCCTTTTGCGGGACTCTTTGGTGTTTTTGCTTATGATGGTGTGAGATATTTTGAATATATCGGAGAAGAGAAAGCTAAAAAGTATGAATTTCCAAAATTTATCTATGCCGATGCAAAGGCCTATCTACACTTTGATAAGATGAGTAAAATTTATACATTCTATGGAGATAAGAAAAAATATTACGACTTTTTGCTTGATGCGAAAGTTGAATGCAAAAGTAAAGAGCAGAGTAAATTTAGTATAAGAGCTGATCTTAGTAAAGAAAAGAAACACTTTGAGGATATGGTTGAATTAGCAAAAGAGTATATAAGAAGTGGCGATGTCTTTCAGGTGGTGCTTGGTGAGTTGCTTGAAATTTCAACGAATATGAGCAGTTTGGAATTTTATAAAAAGCTCTCACTTACAAATCCAAGCCCATATATGTTTCATTTTCCTACACCTTATGGCGATGTGGTTGGCTCTTCGCCAGAGCTTGTTTTTGAGATGAAAAGTGAGCAAATTTTTGTGGCACCAATTGCAGGCACAAGGCCTAGAGGAAGCGATGCAAATGCAGATGCAGCACTTGAAAGTGAGCTTTTAAGTGACGAAAAGGAACTGGCTGAGCACAAAATGCTAATTGATCTTGCTAGAAATGACATCGGCAGGGTTTCGGAACCAAAAAGCGTAGCTGTAAAAAATGCTATGCATATCCAAAAATATGAAAAAGTAATTCATATCGTAAGCGATGTCTATGGCAAGTGCGCCAAAGGGCTTGATCTTTTTGACGTCTTAGCTAGTATTTTTCCAGCTGGCACGCTAAGTGGTGCCCCAAAAATAAGAGCTATGCAGATAATCAATGAGCTTGAAATTTCTGAGCGAAATATCTATGGCGGCGGCATTGGATTTTTACATTTTAATGGCGATGCTCAGGTTGCTATTCTTATTCGATCAGCCATATTTGTGCCAAGTGAAAATGGCTTTAGTGATGTATTTGTGGGGGCTGGAGCTGGTATAGTTTATGACTCAAAGAGCGAAAGAGAATACGCCGAAATTTGCCATAAACGAGCAAGCGTGCTAAATGTATTTAAAAATAACGCAAAAGAGTTTTAGGCGTTAAACTTAATAAATTCATAAGAGCTTTTGGCATAGCTAGTGCCCATAGAATCGATTTGCTCTCTTACTGTAGCTGAAAGCTCTGCTTTTGTGATATTTTTAGCTAGCACTTTTACAAAAGGAAATTCACTTCTTTCTTGTGCGCCAAATATCAGCACTCTTGTATCAACCTTTTGGCTTTGTCTTATCTTATCAACAACTCTTGTTAGCTCTTCGTAGTTGAAGCCTTTTACGTTTTCATCTATAAGAACGATACCGTAAGTTTTGGTTTTTATCTTTGTTAATAGCTCATCAAAGCTATTTGTGGTTTCAAGTGTGTTGTAAAATTCTCCTAAAGCTGAGCTAAATATTTTATTTTCCATTGGCGATTTCTTAAATAAAATAATATTTTCGCTTTTTGCTAGATAGCTTTCGTCTATTGCAATCTCGCCAAAATTTGGCAAAAATTTTCTAAAAATTTGAGCCAGTTCGTCGCTATTTATTGGCGTTTTTATATAAGCATTAAAGTATTCTTTGACACTCTCTCCATCTATATTTGAAGTATTTGAAAGCATTAGTATAATTGGAATTTTCGCATTTTGTATGGCTGCTTTTATAAGATCAAGATTTTTTTGAAGGCTATTTTTTTCAGCTTCGAAAAATTTTGAGCCAACAAATATAAGGTCAAAATCGCCCTGCTTTATGGCTTGTTTTAGATCTTTTTTATTACAAACTCCCACAACTTCACAGTTAAATTTACTAAAACCACTTGCTGTTATACCTATGTAAATTTCATTAGTATCGCAGATTAAAATTTTTGGTTTATCGTTTAAATTTTTATTCATGATATCAGCTTCGCCTAAGCAAAGTAGCCTTGTGATGCTTAATGGAGTTAGCGGATCTTTTAAAATGAGCGGATTTTTAATATCTTGACCTTGCTTATTGGTGTTTCTTAAAAATATAGCATCATAATTTTTTGTAATAGATGGATTAGCACTTGTTAACATATCCACTTTGAGCCCAAGGTCTTTTGTAGTCTGCTCAAAAGCTTCGTTGTAAGCGACATTTACGTCTTGTAAGAATGCTAATTTATGATTGCATTTTATATCAAAGTCTTTATAATTCGATGTTGTTTTAAAAATGACTACAAATTTAAACTCATTGCCAATACTTGGAAACGAGTTAATCTCCAGCTTACTTTCTAAATTTTTTAAATAAATTTGAGCGATTTTTAGATAAAACTCGCTCTCATCATTATTTAAGCTATTCTCATCATCTGAAAATATATCTGAAATTTGCTTTTCACTCATGGCAGCTGAGCTATTTTTTATGCTAAAGCTTACAGAACAAAGTCCGCTTCTATCAAACTCTTTTTGAACTTTTTTGATAGCGATGATAATATTTTGATGTCTTAAAGACATTGATAAAGATGCCAAAAAGATAGAGTTAAATGCGGTTTTTAATGAATTTAGATTTCCTTCTAGTTCATTTGTAAGGCTTGGATCAAGGTAGCTTATAAAATTTATCTTTTTGCTTTGCGAATAGACGATATTTGCTTGCAAAATTTCTTCAAAGCTTTTTTGAGGATCAAATATCTCGGTTTTATTGCATTCGCTATATTTTTTAACATTTGAGATATTTTTAGCATTGTTATAAAGCGAGGTCATGATATTTGCATTTTTTTCTATCGTGTCTATAAATACTTGCTTTTTGCTATTATTTGTTTCTATTTTTAAAGCCGCGGTCGATGTAAAAATTTCCTTATTGATAGACTCTAGCTTCTTGCTAACTGATAAAATATATCTATCTTTTATCTGAAAAAAGCTGCTATCTTTTATATAGGTTTCTTTTAGATCTTCATAAGCTTTTATAAGCTTTGATATCGCATTATCCGCACTTGTCTCTTTTGATGATAGGATATAGTTTGATATGTATTTTGACTTATCGATAAGTACCTTTAAAAATTTCAACCTAGCAGAAATACCAAGCAAAGATAAAATGAGCAAGCCACAAAGTAAAAACTCGAAAAAGGTCTTTATGCCAAAGTTTATTTTCTCGCTCTCGGTAAGTTCTAGTAGCTCATTTTTTATGTTTATGGCACTATCTAATAAAAGTATAAATTTATCATCTTCATACTGTTTTATTAAGATGATATCTTCGATATTTAGCTTTTCAGAAAATGCGATCTTGGCTTTAGCTTCTCTTATTTTTTTAGCTTGATAGTTGGCTTCAAACTGATTAAAGTCTTTGTAAATATTCTCTTTTAGCTCACTTTTTGGAAGCATATCAAGATTTGGCGTGTTGTCCTTTACGGAATATATATTTTCTCTCACATCATTGTTTATTGAAAATAAAAGGCCATTTATAAAGATATTTTTTACGTAGTATTTAGTATTGTTTGCTAAAGAGAGTTGATTGTAAATTTTACTTAAAGTTGCGGCATAAGCTTTTATTATAAGCGGAAAGTCTCGGTCTAAGTCTTGTTTAAAATCGCTATCTATTTCTCCATTTATATTTTGGAAAAATTCGTAAAATAGTTCATCAAATTTATCATTTTGGTTTAGATTTGCTAGCAATTCTTTTAATTTATTTACATTTCGTATCTCAGTGCGATCGTCTTTTCTTATAGAATTTATAAATTTTTGTGTATTTTTTAAGGTGCTATCTCGCAACTTTTTTATATCTTCTTGGCTTTTGCCTATTAGCGTATCGTGCTCTTGTATTACAGATCTTATAGTTTGAAATACTAAGGATTGTTTATATAGTTTTTCATTTAGATCTTTTAGATCTGTAAAATTTTTATAGCTTTCATTTCCGCTATATGCGCAAAAGATCGCTGAAATTATTATTGGCGCTAGCAATATATAAAATTTATTATTTTTCATTGATACTCTTTTTGCTATATTTTTTGACGATATTTTCTATCTCAATTAGTCTTTTGGTAAAAAGAGACATCTCTTTCATCTTTCCATTTTGATTGTTATCTAAAAGAGCATTAAGCTCATTTGCTAGATTATTAAGCTTTAAATTTAATGCAGCTTCTCTTATCTCATCTACGTATTTTTTGAGCATTATCTCATCTTTTGCAATTATGGCTGATTGGATCTGGATAAGAATTTCTCTTGCGTTATGCAAAAATATATTTAAATAGGATGCAAAATCTTTTTTATTTAAATTTAGTATTTTAAGCGATGTTTCAAACCAGGAATCATCGATAAGTGATTGTGTCTGTGTGTCAAAAAGATACCATGCGTTTAGTTTAAAAACAGGCAGTCTTAATGTAGGTTTTACTTTTACTGCTGCTATTAGATTTTGGTTGTTTATTATGTCTTGCTTCTCTAAAAGAACGATAAAAAATTTTTCACCATTTTTTAAAATAGCATTTTGCAGTCTCGCTTCTAGTAAGATCGCACCACCATCTTTTCTTTTTAAATTTACTCTAGCACTATTATCTTTCGTATTTTGTAAAAATTCTAAGAAGCTGTAGTTTGTACTTTCTTGGCTTGTTATGACTAGCTCGCTTATATCTTTGTATTGCAACAAAAAATCATCTAAACTATCAAAACCCAATAGCTCAAGTGAATCTTGCGTTATCGCAGATATTTTTAAATTTTCATCATATATTATCACTTCAAATTTCCTTCTTTGAGTACTGCAAGCTTTTCTGCTACGCTTTTATTTGTTATTTTTGCCACTTCGTCTAAATTTGCTTCGCTGATTTTATCAAAACTTCCGTAAAAGCTTATTAATTTCGCGATACTGCCCTCAGATACACCAGCTTGCTTTAGAATTGATCTTTGCATATCGTTTTTCTGCCTTGTTTTTCTGTGAAAACTGATGACAAATCTATGGCTCTCATCACGCATTTTTTGGAAAAACTGCAGCTTTTTATCGCTCGTGCTTAGGCTAAAACTGCCATTTTTTGTATAAATTTTATCCTTTGCCTCGCCCTTTGCACGGTGAGCTTTGGCATCTATTTTTTCTTTTGAGATAGCGATGATATCGACGTTTGCGCCACTGCTTGCTAAAATTTCACAGGCTAAATTTAAAAGCACCTCGCCGCCGTCAATGACCCAAAGATCAGGTGGGCTAAGCTTGTCAAACCTAAGCGCCCTAGCTGTTAGGCTCTCTTTCATCTGATCGTAGTCGTTTTTAGAGTTTAGATGCATGTGGCGGTAGTTTTGCTTCGCCCACTCGCCGTGTTCATAGCGCACCATCGCTCCGACACTTGCCTCGCCAAAAAGGTGTGAGTTGTCATATGCTTCGACCACATAAGGCGTGTGAGCTAGATTAAAGTACTCTTTTATCTCATTTAGTAGCTCATTATCGTGCATTTTTAGATATTTTTCGATGCTAACTTCGGCGTTTTTGGTGGCGATCTCACAAATTTTACGTTTGTCGCCTATTTTTGGGCAAGTGATGCTAAATTTACGCCCAAACCTCTCGTTTAAAATCTCCTCCACCAGCTTGCTATCTTCAAAGTCCTCGTGTACGTAAATTTTGGTCGTGATTATCGGCTGACCGGCTATGAAGCTTTTTAAAATAGCCTGTTTATAAGCCTCGTTTTTCTCGTCATTTTGGGCGTTTTTAGCCTGCGTGATATCGGTTTTTACGCCTGTTATCTTGCCACTTTGCACGCTAAATCTCACCGCACAGATCATATCGTGCACGCAAGCGACCGAGTATGCCTCAAAGTCCTCAAGCTTGGCAAGATCGACCTCGACCTTTGTTTGCATATTTTTAAGCGTTTGCATCTTATCTCTAGTCGCGGCTGCTTGCTCGTAGTCTTCGGCCTTGGCGTAGTTTAGCATGAGCTCTTCAAGGCGAGCGATGAGCAAATTTGGATTTTGTAAGGCCGCGATAGCTTCGTTTACGATCTTAGCGTAGTTTTCTTTTGAAATTTTGCCTTCACACGGGGCATAGCAGCGTTTTAGCTGATAAAAAAGGCAGGCTTTTTTGCCTTTGATGCAGGATTTTTTCTGAACGAGGTTGAAATTTAGATAAAGTGCCTCAAGTAGCTCGCTAGCTCCACTAAAATATGGCCCAAAATAGCGGATATTCGAGCCTTTTACCACCTTTCTAGTGATCTCAAATCTTGGAAAATCATCATTTAAATTTATAAAAATATAAGGGTAGGTCTTGTCGTCACGAAGCAAGATGTTGTATTTTGGCTTAAGCTGCTTGATGAAAGAATTTTCAAGTATTAGAGCGTCTGCTTCGCTTGGTGTGACGATGTATTCAAGATGCACCGCCTCGCTTATCATCTTTGAAATTCTAGGGCTTAGTTTTTCAGCCGGAGCTAGGCTTGGGGTAAATTTAAAGTAGCTTTTGACCCTATTTTTTAAAATTTTGGCCTTGCCAACGTATAAGAGTCTATTTTGCGCGTCAAAATACTGGTATACGCCAGGCTCGTTTGGAAGCGTTCTTATCTCGTCTATTAGCATCTTGCCTGCTTATTTTTCTTGAGCAAAATTTCTCTTAGCTCTTCAAATTTTTGGTGTATTTGCTCGTCTTTTGCTAAATTTTTAAACTCGCCTTTACTAGCTGGCGCATAAAAGATGGCACTTTGCTCTTTTTGATTAAAAAATTTTAAAAATTTGCTCACGACAAATCTTATATTTTCTTCTTTTTTGTTCTTTGTATAGTTGATTTCGTTAATAGGTTTTGGAGTAAGAATGCTGTTAAAAACGCTATTTTTATTAAAATTGCAAAAGGTTTTTAATAACCTTTTTATATCATTTATACTACTATCACGCCTAAGCTCTAAAAGCCCAGTGGGATGAGTAAGAACAAAGGTCAAAACACCTTCTCTAACGTAGCAAAAAGCTATATAAAATCGTTTTGCTTTCCCCATAAGCTCTAAAAGCTGTTGGCACTCATTTGCCATGCTTAATTTTTCTTTATACAAAGGATTTTCGTGAATAGTATTTATCAAAAATTTAGCGTTTTTCATGGGCTTATCTTATCATCTTTTATTTTAATTTTTACTCTTTTTGCATTTAGCGGTTGTGGCTATAAAGATGATCCATTTTATGGAAATGCTCCAGTAAAAGAAAAGAAAACTGACAAGATAAACAAAATCTAGTAAAATTTTCGTATTTAAATAAAAATGTAATGTAAGCTTAATAATTTTAACTAACCTAATTTTTAGGCTCATTTAAGTAATATACCAAGATTTTTTATTCTACAAGGAGAGTATAATGAGGTTTTTTGGACTTCTAGGCTTGTTTTTCGCGATGGCTTTTGGTGCTGATGGAGAAACCGCAGCTATTGACTTAACTACTACATGGGCAGGAATTTTATCGCTTATAATTTTTGTTGTTGGATATTTTTTTATAGCAGCAGAAGAAAATTTCCATATCGACAAAGCAAAACCTGCTATTTTTATCGGTACGTTTATGTTCCTACTTATCGGTGTTTATATGCTTATAAATGGCATGGATGTGCATTCGCTTGAACATGAGGTAAATCACCTGATTTTAGAGATCGCTCAGATAGTATTTTTCTTGATGGTGGCGATGACATTTATCGAAGCACTTATAGAAAGAGACGTATTTAACGCACTTAAATATAATCTCGTATCAAAAGGCTATACTTATAGAAAGCTGTTTTGGCTAACTGGTATTTTGGCATTTTTTATAAGCCCAGTAGCTGATAACCTAACAACAGCGCTTATTCTTTCAACCGTTCTTCTAACGATAGATAGAAATAATACAAATTTCCTAGTGGCTGGTGCGATAAACATCGTCGTTGCAGCAAATGCAGGTGGAGCATGGAGTCCATTTGGCGATATCACTACGCTTATGGCTTGGGCTGCTGGAAAAGCGCCGTTTGTCGATTTTTTCGCACTTTTCCCAGCATCTATCGTAGGTTGGTTTGTAACGGCATTTTTACTTTCTCGCGTGGTGCCAAGTACTGCACCACATTTTGATGTGGCAAACGAGCCAAAAGTGGTTATGAAAAAAGGCGGTAAAGCGGTTATTTTTATAGGCGCATTTACTATCTTTTGTGCAGTTATGATGCACCAGCTTTTTCACTTACCAGCGATGTGGGGCATGATGTTTGGTTTCTCACTACTTAGTCTTTATACTTACTATTTCAAAAAAGCTCACAAAAGCGAAGAGCCAATGCATGTATTTCACTATATGTCAAAGATCGAAAACAACACACTATTTTTCTTCTTTGGAATTTTAGCTGCAGTTGGCGCTCTTCATTTTGCTGGATTTTTAAATTACGCTGTATCGCTTTATGATAAATTTGGCTCAACTGCTGTAAATATTGGCGTTGGCTTCCTTTCAGCGATCGTTGATAACGTCCCTGTTATGTCAGCTGTTTTAAAAGCAAATCCAGCAATGGGAGCTGATGCAGGCGAGGCAATGAGTCAGTGGCTACTAGTGACACTAACTGCTGGTATCGGCGGTTCGATGATCAGCTTTGGTTCAGCAGCTGGTGTTGGAGTAATGGGTAAATTAAAAGGAATTTATACCTTTGGTGCACATATGAAATACGCTTGGATGGTGGTTCTAGGATATATCGTATCGATCATTGTTTGGTATGTGCAGTTTGAAATTTTTCATATCTATTTTTAAAAGGTTATAAATGAACAATACGATTATAGTTTTGGATTTTGGTTCGCAATACACTCAGCTAATAGCTAGAAGGCTAAGAGAAGAGGGCGTCTACACTGAAATTTTGCCATTTAATGCAAAGCTTAGTGAGATAAAAGCGAAAGAGCCAAAGGGTATCATTTTAAGTGGCGGTCCAGCTAGTGTTTATGCTAAAGATGCTTATTTTTGTGATAGCGGTGTCTTTGAGTTAAACATCCCTATACTTGGCGTTTGCTACGGCATGCAACTACTTGCTCACACGCATGGGGCTGAGGTTTTAGCAGCTGATCAAAAAGAGTATGGCAAGGCTGAGCTTAGCGTTATTAAAGAGCATGAGCTATTTAAAGATACACCTTCAAAACAAATCGTATGGATGAGTCATAGTGACTATGTAAAGGACTTGCCAGAGGGCTTTGAAGTGATCGCTGTTAGTGAGAATTCACCTTATTGTGCTTTTGGCGATGATAAACGTAAATTTTATGCGATACAGTTCCACGCAGAGGTGCAACATAGCGAATACGGCACGCAAATTCTAAAGAATTTCGCTAAATATATCTGCGGCTGCGAGAGTACATGGAATATGGGAAGCTTCGCTAAAAATAAGATAGAAGAGATAAGAAAAATAGTAGGCACCCACAAGGTACTTTGTGCAGTTAGCGGTGGTGTGGACAGCTCTGTGACTGCGGCACTTTTAGCGGCTGCTGTGCCTGAAAATTTGATCCTTGTTTTTGTTGATAACGGACTTCTTAGAACAAACGAAAGAGAGCAAGTTGAAGCTACATTTAGAACAAAGCTTGGCGTTGAGCTAGTTAGCATAGACGCGAGCGAGACCTTTCTTAGCCGCTTAGCTGGTGTGATTGATCCTGAGAAAAAACGTAAGATCATAGGTGAGACCTTTATAGAAATTTTTGAAAAAGAGGCTAAAAAGCATGGCGATGTGAAATTTCTAGCTCAAGGCACTCTTTATACTGACATCATCGAAAGCTCAGTCGTTGGCTCAAGCAAGACAATAAAGAGCCACCATAATGTTGGCGGTTTGCCTGATTGGATGACATTTGAGCTAATAGAGCCACTAAGAGAAATTTTTAAAGATGAGGTTAGAAAACTAGGCCTTGAGCTTGGACTAAGTCGCGATCTAGTTTTTCGCCATCCTTTCCCAGGGCCGGGCCTTGCTATCCGCATAATGGGCGAGGTGAATAAACCAAGTCTAGAACTACTTCGCAAAGCTGACGTGATCTTGCGAGATGAGCTAAAGAGCACTGGCTGGTACAACAAAACTTGGCAGGCATTCTGCGTACTTTTAAACGTAAATTCAGTCGGCGTAATGGGCGATAATCGCACCTATGAAAACGCTGTTTGCGTGCGCGTAGTAGATGCGAGTGATGGTATGACCGCAAGCTTTTCAAGGCTGCCTTATGATCTACTTGAAAACGTAAGCCGCCGCATCATAAACGAGGTAAATGGCATAAACCGCGTAGTTTACGACATCTCGAGCAAACCGCCCGCAACGATAGAGTGGGAGTGAGAAGGTAAAATAATACAAGATGGGACATATCAAAATATCTTTGTTATATAAATAGATTTAAGGGAGCTTATTTTGTTTTATTTTTCAGAAAGTGAACAAATTTATGATTCAAGAACAGGTAAATATTTTGGTGAAGTTTTAAACACCTATTCAAATGGAAATTATCGCTCATCTATAGTTATGTTATATTCAGTAGTGATATGTGATTTAATTTATAAACTTCAAGAGTTATATGATATATATAATGATAAAAAAGCAAAAGGAATATTGGAAACTATTGAGAATAGCAAAAATAATGGCAAGACAATTTCTGAGTGGGAGAATACTTTATTGGAGAAGATTACCAAGGAGACAAAATTAATTGATAAATCTACAGAAGAAACTTTGAGACATTTGAAAAATTTGAGAAATTTATCATCGCATCCAGCATTAAATGATAATTACTTTTTGTATGAGCCTGATAAAGATACAACAATAAGTCTCATAAGAAATATTTTCTTGAATATATTTATAAAACCTCCTATATTTATCAATAATATTATCGAGATGTTGAGTGAAGATATGAAAAACAACAAGGATATATACAAATTTGCTCCAGATGAGTTAGAGCCATTTTTAAAGAGAAAATATTTTGAAAAGATGCACATTTCTATGGTGCAAAGTGTTTTAAAAGCTTATTGGAAATTTTGTTTTAAATTGAATAATGATGATTGTAAAGAAAATTTATCAATCAATTTAAAAGTATTCAACTTTTTATTGAAAAATTATTTTTATGATCTTAAAAACTTTATAACTAAAGATAAAGTTTTTAAAGATATTGAAAAAGATAGAGCTTTTGCTCTTTGCAAGATTCTTTGCAAGCATCAAAATCTTTATGCTTTGATAGGCGAAGATGTGAAGATAAAAATTGATAAGGAAATTAATGACAATGATAATGCATTTTTTATTTCATGGTTTAAGTCAAATAAGAGAAAACATTTAGAAGAAATAGCAGCTTATAAAAGATATGGTAATGTAACAAACGGTGTTATTAAACTTGCATTTGAAGAATATGCAAACGAAGGCCTCAAAAAAGAGTTTCTGGATATCCTAATCAATATATTTTTAGAAAGCAGTAGTTTTGACTCTGCAGATAAGAATTTTGATATATGTATATCGCCATATCTGGAAAAATTTGATTCTACACAGTTTAAGAATATCTTAAATGGCTCAAATAAGAATAGCCAAATTTATGATAGAAGAAAGTCTTATGGGGATAATAATAAATTAATTTCAGCATCTTTAACTTTTAAAAAACTAGATGTTAACTATGATTTTAAGCAATACAATAATCTAAAATACGATAAGGGTATTTTAATTGAGTAAATAATAAATTGGCAAATATTTAAAATTTGCCCATCCTCCAAAGCGGATATGAGCTTGATAAGTCTAAATCTATAGCTACTCTTGCGCGAGGTATCGCAGTGCAGTCTGCCCCACTCAGACATCGTCGTAAAGGGGCAAGACTGGAACATTAGCTTTGAGCGAAGTATCATCAAATTTAGCAATGTTTATGGATAATTTTAAATTTACAACATAGTAGTATGAGGTAAAATATGTCTATAATTAAATTTAATTTTTACTAAGTCAAATTTGCGCAGCTTTGGCGCAAAAAGATAACCTCTATCAACAAAACCTAAAACCATTTTCGCTACAATGCCTTGTAAATTTTATGAAAGGGCGAAAAATGAGTAAAATTTACAACCTAAACGCCGACACGAAAGTGATCGCTAAAAGCGTCGTTAGCAAGAGAATTTTTGATTGCAAGAATGCTCACGTCGACGTGTTTGCCTTTGACGCGGGCGAGGAGCTAGATCATGAGATGCTATTTTGCGACAGCCTCGCGTGGGTCGTAGAGGGTGGCGCGAGCTTGCACTACGGCGAAAAGCAGATGCGCTTAGGCGGTGAACAAGCCTGCCTGATAGAGAAAAAAGTGTGGCGAAAACTAGTTTTCAACGAACCGACGAAATACGTCTCAATTGATTTTAAGGAGGATTTAATGATAGATCATTTACCTAAGGCAGCTATTTTTAGCTTAGTTGATGCAGTCGAATACGAAAAAGGCAAAATCGTGAGCAAAACGCTTGTAAAGAACGAAAACGGCTCAATGTCATTACTTAGTTTTGACACAGACCAAGAGCTCTCAACTCACGCAGCTCCAGGCGATGCACTACTTATCGCACTTGATGGCGAGATGAAGCTAACTATTGGTGATGAACATTTTGATATCAAAAAAGGCGATACCATCGTGTTACCAGGCAAAATACCACACGGATTAAAGATAAAAGATAAATTTAAAATGCTCTTAATCGTCACTAAAGACAAAATGTAATACTAAGCCCTATTTTTAGGGCTTTTCCTTTATAATAACAATAGTAAATTATACTTAATAAAGCAAAAAGTAAAACCATAATATAATCGCTCCAAAAAAAGAAAAACTATGAAAAAAGAAAATTCCGAGTTATTTTTATTGCTATTTTTAGGCGCTCTCTCTGCCTTTGGACCATTTGTTACAGATCTTTATTTGCCAGCACTTCCGGCTATTACCGAGTGGTTTAAAACAAGTGTTACAGCTACGCAATTAACGATCACGACATCAATGGCAGGCTTAGCCATAGGCCAGCTAATAGTTGGCCCAATAAGTGATAAATTTGGCCGAAAACTGCCCCTTACCATCTCGCTCATCGTCTATACGATAAGCACTATTTTTATATTTTTTGCACAAAATATCCAGTTTTTTATCTTTATGAGAATTATTCAAGGGCTTGCGAGTGCTGGTAGCTTAGTCATCTCAAGAGCCGTTGTGAGCGACCTTTATAAGGGTCACGAGATGACTAAATTTTTTAGCCTTATGATGGTCGTAAATGGTCTAGCCCCGATACTTTCACCAATTGGCGGTAGTTTGCTGCTTAAATTTACCGACTGGCGTGGCATCTTTATGGCGCTTACTATCATTGGCATTTTGCTTTTTATCGCAAATTTTTATTTCAAAGAGAGCTTAAGTCAGTCAAATCGCTTAAAAATGCCTTTGCTAGTGACTTATAGTGTTTTTGGCAAAATTTTAAGAAAGAAAAAATTTATGCTTTTTGTAAGCATTCAGACATTTGCGATGGGTGCGATGTTTGCTTATATAGCGTCATCTTCGTTTATCTTTCAAGAATTTTATTCTCTAAGCCCAGTAAGCTATAGCTTTTGTTTTGCTTCAAATGGTTTAGGGCTTGTTATAGGAGCAAGGCTTGCTAGTCTTTTAAATGAGAGAAAAGCGCTCAAAGCTGGGCTTTTTGGCACCTTGTTTGCTAGTGTTTTTATTGCTTTCATGCTTTGTTTCAAATTTGAAGTGATCGGCGTTATCATCGCATTTTTCTTGCTTTTGCTCTTTACTGGCTTTATCTTACCAACGGCCTCATCACTTGCGATGAATGAGGGCAGAGAGTACGCTGGTTCGGCCTCAGCGATACTTGGATTTTGCCCATTTTTCTTAGGCGGCGTCGTCTCTCCGTTAGTTGGGCTTGGTAATATATTTTACTCGACTTCTATTGTTATTTTAGCCTGCACATTACTTGCTTTGATATCTTTTTTAAGGTTAAAAAGAGTTGCGTAAAATTTATCTTATTTCAAATACAAAAACGGCTGATGAGAGCGTTGTAAATTTAAGCGTTAGCAAGATCGAGTTTTTGAAATTTGAACTAAATTTAAGTGAATATGATGTGCTGGTAGCTACTTCTAAAAATGCTTTTAATGCATTAAAATTTAACAATATAAAAGCTATAAATTTGCCAGTCTTTGCCATCGCAAATAGTTGTACGGCAGCCGCAAGAGAGTTTGGATTTAGTGAAATTTACACCGGAAAGAACGCTCACGGAGACGACTTTGCAAGAGAAATTTTACCACTTTTAAAGGGCAAAAAAGTTCTTTATCTAAAAGGTAAAGATAGTGCTTCAAATTTCTTAGAAATTTTGCAAAATGGCGGCGTAAATATAAAAGCGATCATCGCCTATGAAAATGTCTTAAATCCTTGCAAAATGGGGCTAAAACCGCCAAAAAATAGTATCTTGATCTTTGCTTCTCCACTAAATGTCAAAAATTTTCTTAATAATTTTGACTGGGATGAGAGCTATCAAGCAATAAGCATTGGAAAGGTCACTGCAAAAGAGCTAAAATTTACCGAGCCAATAGTGAGCCAAAGTCAAGATATAAACGCCTGTATCGCGCTTGCCAAAACATTACTTTAAGCAAAGAATTTATATAATTTTATTGCCTGAGTGAAGCGAGTCAGCATTTTACGGGGTCCAACACTTTTTTGTTAGCGAAAAGGTATGGATGCCTTGTGATGTGGCTTCGTTTGAGTCTGAAAAGGCGAGAAGTTGCAACCGTTTGGTATCCATCTATTTGCAAGATTGGCTTTGTTTATGGGCCACTCTTCTATGCGACGCCCACTCGGGTTTTTAAATTTACGGAGATGAAATGAATATTCTCATAATAGGAAGTGGCGGCCGCGAATACGCCATTGCTCTAAAACTAAAAAAAGAAAAAAATATAAATTTATACTTTGCGCCTGGAAATGGTGCGACCTCACGCCTTGGCGAGAATTTAAACATAAAAGACTTTCATAAACTAGCTGAATTTGCTAAAAAAAATAGTATCGAGCTAACTATCGTGGGACCTGAAGCACCTCTTAGCGAAGGCGTGGCGGATATCTTTAAAAAAGAGGGTTTGCTCATCTTTGGACCAAACAAGGCAGCTGCTAGACTTGAAGCCAGCAAGGCCTATATGAAAGACTTTTTAGCTAGAAATAACATAAAAACCGCAAGATATTTAAACACAGATGATAAAGAAAAAGCATTTAAATTTATTGATACCTTAAGCGCGCCGATGGTCGTAAAGGCAGATGGTCTTTGTGCTGGAAAAGGCGTTATAATCGCAAACTCTAAAGAGGAGGCCAAAGAGGCAGTTAATGACATGCTAAGTGGAGCTAGCTTTGGCGAGGCTGGTAAATTTGTTGTTGTTGAAGAGTTTTTGGACGGCTTTGAGCTTAGCTTTTTTGCTATTTGTGACGGCGAAAATTTTGTAAGTTTGCCAGTGGCACAAGACCACAAACGCTTGCTAGATAACGACGAAGGTCCAAATACTGGCGGCATGGGTGCTTATGCTCCAAGTCCGCTTGCTTCAAAAGAGCTGATAAAAAGGGTCGAAGAAGAGGTTGTAAAGCCAACTTTAAAAGGGATGAAAAACGAGGGCAGTCCATTTTGTGGAGTACTTTTTGTGGGACTGATGATCGTGAAAAATGAGCCTTATGTACTTGAGTTTAACGTCAGATTTGGCGATCCTGAGTGCGAGGTCTTGATGCCGTTAATTGACGGAAAATTAAGCGAAATTTTACTAAATGCTGCAAAGGGCGAGCTAAAGCCTATTAGCTTAAAAGATGAATTTGCAGTTGGCGTTGTGATGGCTAGTAAGGACTATCCGTATAAAAGCAGCCCAAAAGCTAAAATTTCAGTTTTAAATGATGTAAAAAATGCTCACATCGCTTATGCTGGTGTTAGTGAGCAAGATGGAGAAATTTATGCAGATGGTGGCAGAGTATTAGTCTGCGTGGCCACTGCGAAGAGCATAAAAGAGGCACGTGATAGAGCTTATGAGCTTTGCGAAAATGTAAAATTTGACGGAGCACATTATAGAAAAGATATTGCCTGGCAGGCATTAAAATGAGTATGCAGATAGTTGAAAAACTTGAAAAAGAAGAAATTTCGCTAGCGCCATTTTCAAAAAGAGTGCTAGCTTACTCAATTGATGAATGTATTGTTTCTTTTTTGTTTTTGATCATTTACTGGGATGCCTTTTTGTCGGTTATGAGCTATGATGAAGCCAGAAATTTGACTTTAAATTTCTTTTGGCAAATAGTCGCACTAAAGATTATTTATCATACATTTTTTGTTTGGTATTATGGCGCGAGTCTTGGGCAAATGCTAACAAAGACGATGTGCATTAATGTAGAAATTTTAGATAGACCAAATTTTATTTCAAGCCTAGTAAGAGCGATTTTTAGGTTAGTTAGTGAAGCTTGTTTTTATCTTGGTTTTGCATGGGCTTTTGCAAATCCAGCTAGGCAAACTTGGCAAGACAAAATAGCAAAAACAGTGGTGATAAATGCGTAAAATTTTATTTTTAGTTCCGATTTGTATTTTAAATCTAAGTGCAGCTGTGCAAGATGTGCAGCTTCTGGCTGATGATGTAAAGCAAGATAAAGGCATCGTAACAGCAAACAAAAACGTCGTTGTATATTCACAAGATTACCTTGTGACAGCTGATTGTGCAGTTTATGATCAAAATAATTCGATTATAGAGCTTTTTGGTAACGTCAACATGATGAAGGGCAAGAGTGAAGTCTCTCGCTCAAACTATGCAAAGCTAAATTTAAAAAATAATGACGCTGCTTTTGAATCGCTTTTTATGATGAATAAAGACATGGAAGTGTGGATGAGAAGCGATGAGAGCAGCTCTGATAGTGAGTATTATAGAGTAAAAAAAGCGATGGTTTCAAGCTGTAATGTCCAAGATCCTGACTGGAGCATCACCTCAAGCTCAGCTATGCTAAATAAACAAAGCAAATTTTTACATCTTTTTAACCCAGTCTTTCGTATAGCTAATGTGCCAGTTTTTTATTTGCCATATTTTGGTTTTTCAACAGATACCACAAGAAGAACAGGTCTTTTACCGCCTGATCTTGGATACGGAAAATCTGAAGGCTTTTATTACAAGCAGCCGATTTATTTTGCGCCTTATAATGAGTGGGACTTCGAGCTTGATCCGCAGATAAGAACAAACAGAGGTGCTGGAATTTATGGTGCGTTTAGATTTACTGAGTCGCCTGATTCAAGGGGCGAAATCAGCTTTGGCTCATTTACTGATAAAAACAGCTACCAAGCCAAGCAAAAAGGAGAGACTTCAAATAAGGCCGAACTAAAAAATAAAACACATAAAGGCATTGGACTAAAATACGAAAGAGATAAGCTTATAAGATACCTTAGTGAAGCGGATTTACAAGAGGGAATTTGGATAGACGCAACGAAGCTAAATGATATAGATTATTTAAATTTAAAGGGCAGGGATGATGATTATGATTCGCTTGTAACTTCTAAATTTAACTACTTCATCGCAAATGACGATCATTATTTTGGTGCTTATGCAAAATACTACATAGACACTGAAAAGATTGGCTCAAAAAATGAGAACAAAGACACGCTTCAAGAGCTTCCATCACTTCAGTATCATAAATTTACAGATGATATTGTCTTGCCAAATATCTTATACTCGCTCGATCTTCAGTCACATAGATATGATAGAAAGATAGGCGTTAGAGCGACTCAGTATGAATTTACGCTCCCAGCTTCAGTGCATGTGCCACTGCTTGATGATAGCTTAACATTTTCATTTTACGAGTATCTATACGCATCAAGAATAAATTACGAGAATAAGATAAATTCATTTGATGATAAAAGAGAAGATAAGCATACAAATTTTGTAAATAATTACCATAAATTTGCCCTTCACACTGACCTTGCAAAAGCGTATGAAAGCTTTTATCACACTCTAAATTTTGGAGCTGAATACCTACTGCCAGGCTATAGAAAAGGAAATTTAGATGATGAGTTTATCTATGATAAAAATTTAAATGAGTATGAAAATTTCTTGGCTCAAGGGCAGAGCAAAGAAGAAATTTCTGGTTATTTGACGCAGTATTTCTTTAACTCTAATGGTAGAAAGATTATAAAACATAGTATTTCTCAAGGATATTACACAAAAGAAGATGAATATTCGAATTTAAAAAATGCTATCTATCTATATCCATTTGAAAATTTAAGCCTTTATAATAAGCTTGAGTATTCACACAAGAGCAAAGAGCTTAAAAAGATACAAAGCGGACTTTCATACACAAATGATCTATTTTGGCTAAATATGCTTCACACCATGAAGAAAAATGATAGCAAAATAAAAAATAGTGCGACAAAAGATAGCTATTTTACAAGTGGTCTTGGAGTAAAATTACCTCATCAATACAGCCTTATTGGCGGCTGGCAATATGATATTGAGCGAAGCTACACAAAAAGCTGGAGAGTTGGTGTGCTTCATCAAAGAAAATGCTGGAATTACGGGATAATTTATCAACAAGATGTCGAGCCAACAACAACAATAAACGGCTCAGCATCAACTAGAAAAAATGGTATCTATTTCACGATAAATTTCTATCCAATGGGCGGTTTGCACTATGACTTTTCACAAAGTAGTACAAAATCGAGTGCCAACTAAATGATAACGGCTAAATTTAAGGATCAATTAGAAGCAGCTAGCAAGCTAATTGAAATTTTGCCAAAAAAAGAGCTTGTAGATAAAAAGACGATAGTTGTTTGTATGTCGCTTGAGTCAGTTATACTCGCAGATGCAGTTTGTAGAAGTTTAAATTTAAGCTACGAGATGCTCTTTAGCGAGCCAATACCTGCGCCAAATAATAGCGAATGCGACGTTGCAATAGTTAGCGAGACAGAAGATATAGTATTAAATGATAAACTTATAAAAGCTTTTAATATAAGCTATGACTATATTTACGGCGAAGCACATAGAAAATATGAAGAGAAAATTTTAAAAAACGTTTATAAATACCGAAAAGGAAATTTGATAGGAGAGCTAAAAGATAAAAATATTTTACTAATCGATGAGGGGTGCGAGACTGGTATGACGGCACTCATTTGCATAAAGACGTTGCTTGATGTGAAGGTAAAATCCATCTCATACGCAACGCCAGTGATTGCTACTGATGTCTTTGCAAATTTAAATGATATGGTTGATGAAATTTACACGATAAACAAGATCGTTGATTTTATCGATGTAGATTCGTATTACGAGAAAAAGATCGAAGCTACGAGTGAGCGTATCATGTCAATATTAGAAGAGAGCCCTTATTATTTGCCGTTACAAAAACAACAAGGAGATAAAAATAATGCAATATAGTATAGAAGTCAATAATCAGGTTGAAATTTTTGACCTTAATAAAGTAGCAAAACAAGCTAGCGGAGCGGTACTTTTAAGGGTGAAAAATACCGTAGTTTTAGCAACTGTTGCAAGAGAGGATACGCAAGTTGAGGAGGATTTTTTACCTCTAACGGTGCAGTACATCGAAAAAGCTTACGCCGCTGGTAAAATTCCTGGCGGTTACGTTAAGCGCGAGACAAAGCCAGGCGACTTTGAAACGCTAACAGCTCGCATCATCGATAGATCTCTTAGACCGCTCTTTCCAAAAGGTTACGCATATCCTACTCAAATAGTGGTAATGGTGCTTTCAGCTGATCCTGAGGTTGATTTGCAAGTTGTTGGACTAAATGCGGCGTCAGTTGCACTCTATCTTAGTGATATCCCAGTAAATCGCCCAGTTTGTGGCGTTAGGGTTGGCTACATAGATGAAAAATTTGTGATCAACCCAAGCAACTCTGAACTAAAACAAAGTGCGATAGATCTATACGTGGCTGGCACAAAAGATGAGCTTTTGATGATCGAGATGAGAAGCTTACCTCAGCAAACTACGCAGCTTATCCCAATGGTCGCGATCGAGCCGATGATAGATCCGAGCTTAAGTGATAGCATGGCTCAAAAACAGCTGATGAATGAATTTAGCGAAGATATGATGGTTGAGGCGATTGATTTTGCTGGTAAGGCGATACTAAGAGCTAGCAGTGCTTACGAAGAAGCTTTCAAAGAGCATAAAAAAGAGGATGCTGCGCTTGAGTTAAAACCTGAAATAGAAAATGAAAATATCGCTATTTATATCGATAAATTTTATAAAGCTGAAGTCAAAAATGCGATCAACCAAATGGCAAAAAGCGAGCGTGCGAGCGAACTTAGCAAGATTGCAAAACAAATTTCAAGCGATGAGGTAGCTCAAAAAGAGGGCTGGGATGAGGCTGTCATCACAAATGTCCTTGGTAAATATAAAAAGAAAATCGTTAGAGAGCAGATCATAAACGAGGGCGTAAGAGCTGATGGACGTGGTCTTGAAGAGGTTAGGCCTATTAGTATCGAAACAAATGTGCTTCCAAATGCACATGGCTCATGCCTCTTTACAAGAGGACAGACACAAGCCCTAGTTGTCACTACTCTTGGCACTGACAGTGACGCTCAAATGTATGACATCCTCACTGAAAAAGTACCTTTTGTAGAAAAATTTATGTTTAACTACAATTTCCCAGGCTTTAGCGTAGGTGAGGCAAGCCCACTAAAAGCTCCTGGTAGACGTGAGCTTGGACATGGAAATTTGGCCAAACGTGCCCTTGCACCAAGTATCGATCTAGCTTCGCCATACACAATAAGAGTCGTTTCAGAAATTTTAGAGAGTAACGGCTCAAGCTCGATGGCTAGCGTTTGCGGTGGCTCGCTCGCACTTAGAGCAGCTGGCGTAAATACTTTAAAACTTGTCGCAGGTGTCGCTATGGGTCTTATATTTGAAGGCGATAAGCATGCAGTGCTAACAGATATCATGGGACTTGAAGATCATGACGGCGACATGGACTTTAAAGTAGCAGGTACAAGTGATGGTATCACAGCACTTCAGATGGATATAAAACTTGGTGGCATTAGTCTTGAGGTGCTAAAAGAGGCACTTTATCAAGCAAAACGTGGTAGAGAGCATATCTTATCTTTGATGGCAGAAGCGGATAAAAATATAAAAATAAATGAAGATGTGCTTCCAAAGCTTGAACTATTTAGTGTTGATCCAAGCAAGATCGTAGACATCATCGGACAAGCTGGAAAAACCATAAAAGAGATCATTGAGAAATTTGAAGTTTCAATCGATCTTGATAGAGAAAAAGGTGAAGTTAAAATCGCAGGTGGTGCAAAGAAAAATGTTGATGCCGCAAAAGATTACATCATCTCTATAACCTCAAGAGATAGTGGACGTTCATTTGGTAAAAAGCCATTTAAACATGATAAGGAGCGAGCAAAGCCAAATTTTAATATCGGAGATGAGTTTGTAGGAACTGTAAAAAGTGTTGTTGATTTTGGCGTGTTTATTGAGCTAAAAGATGGCATTGATGGCTTGCTTCATATCTCAAAGATAAAAAGCCCATTAAACGTAGGTGATCAGGTCAAAGTATGTGTGAGCGAGCAAAAAGGAAATAAAATTTCGCTCTCTTTGGTTGAATAAATTTTAAAGGACAGATGATGAAATACAAAAAGTTGCTTTTTCCAATAGGAGCTGGAGACGATATCGAGCCAAGAATTTATGGTGCCCTAAAGGTTGCTCAGTGGTTTAACACACATATGGAAATTATGACTTGCCAGCTTGATCCAAGCGTAGTTTATAATATGAAAATGACGCTTCGTGGAGGAGTGCTTTTTGAAGAATTTCTAAAATCAGCTAAATCTGAACTAGCTGTCGAGCATGAAGAGAATGAGAAAATTTTCAATAAAATTTGTGCTGAGCTTGGCATAAAAGTAACTAGTGAAATCATTGAAGATGTTTGCACTGCAAATTTTACGATTCACAGTGGCAAAAGAAGCGCCATAGTTGAGCAAGAAAGTAAATTTTGTGATCTTGTAGTGGCTGCTGTGCCACTTGATGGAAAGATCACTGGCACATTTGAGTCAGCTGTTCTAAAAAGCGGTAAAAATGCGATTGTAATCCCTAGAAAAATGCGTGAGTTTAAAGCTGATAATATCCTTGTTAGCTGGACTGGTACGACACAAAGCTCAAGGGCATTAACAGGCTCGATCGATCTTTTAAAAAAGGCAAAAAAGGTTCAGTGCATTACCTCAAAAGCAAGCCTTGGCGATAATGCTGAACTAAATCTTAAAAAGCTTGAAGAGTACTTCAAAATTCATGGCATATCAGCCACTTTTGAAGTAATCGCTACTACGATGATACCTGGTGAAGCACTTTTGAAAGCAGCTATTGATAGAAATGCTGATCTAATCGTTGCTAGCAGATATGGTGAAAATGGTCTTATGGAAATGGTGCTTGGCGGAACATCAAGATTTTTCTTAGAACACACAAATATCCCAGTTTATCTATAATGGATTGCGGCTTGGTCCGCGATCTAATTCTTTTTCGCTTTATAGATTTTAAAATTCCATTCACTCGCAAGAAATGACTACTAAATTTTGGCTTCACTGACCGCTTAGCTCAAATTTTAGAGCCGAAATTACTCGTTCATGAAATTTTAAAATTTACAAGACCTTAATAGCATAGTGCGTTAGATGACGGCGCGCTTTGTTCTTAGCCACAAACTACAAATTCTATAAATTTTAAAGCTTCCATTAAGTTTTCATCAAGCACCTTATTAGCCAAAATTTTGTAAAATCCACTCATTAAAAAAGGATAAAAAATGAGTGAAAATTCTAGCTTTACACACCTGCATTTACACACCGAATACTCCCTACTTGACGGAGCAAACAAGATAAAAGAGCTAGCTCATGTGCTTCATGATAGAGGTGACACAGCAGCGGCAATTACTGATCACGGCAATATGTTTGGAGCGATAGATTTTTACAAGGCGATGAAAAAAGAGGGGATAAAACCGCTAATTGGCATCGAAGCTTACGTGCATAACGGCGAGCAGCTTGATGATAAGAGCACCAAACAGCGCTTTCACCTTATACTAATCGCTAAAAACGAGACTGGCTATAAAAATTTAATGTATCTTAGCTCCATGAGCTACATCGAGGGCTTTTACTACTATCCTCGTATAAATAAGAAAATCTTAAAAGAGCACAGCGAGGGCTTGGTTTGTAGCTCTGCTTGCTTGCAGGGCGAGGTGAGTTGGCATCTAAATTTAAGCGATCGTAACGTCAAATTTGGCGCAAAGGGCTATGAGAGAGCAAAAGAGGTCGCACTTGAATATAAAGAAATTTTTGGAGATGACTTTTATCTTGAGATCATGCGTCACGGCATCGGCGATCAAAAACGCATTGATGATGATATTTTACGCATCGCCAAAGAGACTGGCATAAAAGTTATAGCTACAAATGACACTCACTACACTTTTAAAGAGCGAGCTGACGCACATGAGGTTTTTATGTGTATCGCGATGAACAAAACTTTAGATGATCCAAACCGACTTCGCCACAGCGTTCATGAGTTTTTCGTAAAAAGCAAAGAGCAGATGAGTGAGCTATTTTTAGATATCCCTGAAGTGATAGAAAATACCCAAGAGATCGTGGATAAGTGCAACCTTGAGATCAAGCTTGGCAACCCAACTCCGCCAAATTTTAAATTTACACTTGAGTATGCTAAAGAGAGAAATTTAACACTTCCAGAGCCTGAAAATAGATATAGCTTTAAAAATGATGCTGTATTTTTTGAATATGAATGCAGAAAGGGACTTGATGAGAGGCTAAAATTTGTCCCTGAAAATTTACATGACGAATACAAAAAGCGCCTTGAGATAGAGATTGGCATAATTAATAAAATGAATTTCCCAGGCTATATGATGATCGTTTGGGACTTCATAAATGAGGCTAAAAGTAGAGGCGTGCCAGTTGGTCCAGGACGTGGTTCTGCGGCTGGTAGCTTGGTCGCTTACTCGCTAAAGATCACTGACCTTGATCCTATCCCATACAACCTACTTTTTGAGAGGTTTCTAAACCCAGAACGTGTTAGCATGCCAGATATCGACGTGGACTTTTGTCAAAGTAGGCGTGGTGAGATAATTGACTATGTTACGCAAAAATATGGAAAATTTAACGTTGCTGGCGTTATTACATTTGGTAAATTGCTCGCAAAAGGTGTTATTAGAGATGTTGCTAGGGTTTGTGATATGCCTTACGCCGAAGCCGATGCGATGGCAAAGCTAATACCTGATGAACTTGGTATTACGCTAAAAGATGCTTATGAAAAAGAGCCAAAGATAGCTGAGTTAATAAGTCAAAATTCAAAGGCAGCTAAAATTTGGAAATTTGCACTTGACCTTGAGGGACTAAACAGAAACGCTGGCCAGCACGCAGCAGGTGTTGTTATTTCAAATGAGGAGCTGTGGAACAAAACTCCGCTATTTCGTCAGCCAAACAGCCCAGAAGATCGCTATGTTACGCAGTATAGTCTTAAATATCTTGAGGATGTGGATTTAATTAAATTCGACTTTCTTGGACTAAAAACACTAACGGTTATCGATAATGCCATAAAGCTAGTAAAACAACGAACTAGCAAGGATATTATTTGGGAGCAGATCGATAAAAACGATTCTAATGTTTATAAAATGATACAAAGCGGCCAAGCGATAGGAATTTTCCAAATCGAGGGCGAAGGCATGAGAAAGCTAGGAACTAGCTTGCGTCCAGACTGCTTTGAGGATATCGTCGCGATGCTAGCACTCTACCGCCCAGGACCGATGGAAAGTGGCATGCTTGATGACTTTGTCAAAAGAAAACATGGTGAGGCGGAGATAACCTACTCATTTAAAGAGCTTGAGCCAATCCTTGCGCCAACATACGGCGTAATCGTTTATCAAGAGCAAGTTATGCAAATCGTTCAAGCCATAGGTGGCTTTAGTCTTGGCGGGGCGGATCTTGTGCGCCGTGCGATGGGTAAAAAGATTAAAGAAGAGATGGACAGGCTAAAGGGAGAGTTTGTAAAAGGTGCTGAGGCAAAAGGGTTAAATGGACAAAAAGCAGACGATCTTTTCGAGCTAATTGTAAAATTTGCAGGATATGGCTTTAATAAATCTCACTCCGCAGCTTACGCCTACGTCACATTTCAAACGGCTTATCTTAAGGCTTATTACCCGGCTGAATTTATGGCAGCACTTCTTACGAGCGAAGAGAGCAACGTCGATAAGATCGTTCGCTATATCGATGAGATAAAACGCATAAATATAGATACTTTGCCACCATCTATCAATAAATCAACTAAAGAATTTAGCGTCGTTAAAAATGGCGATCATGACGGCATTATCTTTGGGCTTGGTGCGATTAAAGGTGTTGGTGGAGCGGCTATTGAAAACATTATCACTGAGCGTGAAGCAAATGGCGAATTTAAGAGTATGGACGACTTTGTCTCAAGGATCGATCCATTTAAAGTAAATAAGAAGGTCTTTGAAAGCCTCATAAAAGCTGGATGTTTTGATGAGTTTGGCTTTAGTCGTAAGATGCTTATGCAAAATGTAGAAAATATCATAGAAGCTTGCAAAAGTGCTGCTCAGATCCGTAAAAATGCAGTTGAGAGCTTGTTTGGCGAAGATGAGAGCATGAATGATGTGAAGATAAATTTTGTCACGATAAATGATGAATTTGACATCAAACAAATTTTAAAATTTGAGCAAGAGAGCGTTGGTATCTACCTCTCAGGCCACCCGCTTGATGATTATAAAGACGAGATCAACAAGATAAAATACACTCTAAGCTCAGAATTTGAGAGCTTGCCACAAAGCGCTGAAATTTTAGTCGTTGGTAAGATCGAGGACTTTAGCACAAGGATAACCAAAAGTGGCAAGAAAATGGGCACTATAAACGTGCTTGATTTTCACGGAAATATCGAGATCGCAGTCTTTGAAAGAGAGCTTGGTAATATCGAAGATATAGTAAAAGATGAAGCAAAACGTGACCTGCCTTATGCTTTTAGGATAAATATCACAAAAGATGATCAATTTGTAAGGACAAATTTAAACGAGGTTTATAGCCTAGAAGATGCGCAAAATTTAGACTTTAAGACAAGAAAGCTAAAACAAAACTCTAAATTTTCTAAAAATGAAGAATCTAGCACGCCTCAAAAAGCAAGAGAATATGCTGAGCTAGAGGTGCTTTTATGCCTTAGTGAGCTTAGCAAAGATAAGATAACTAGCCTTTATAATCTTGGCTATAACGAACATATAAAAAGTGGCACAAACAATGATAAACGTCTTGTTATTAAGATAAAAAATGAAAGTACGGCTCAAATTTTTGTCTATAAGACAAAATTTGTTGTAAATGACAGCTTTAAAGAAAAAGCACTTCAAGCAATAGCTTGCTAATGCCTGGAGAAGCGATGTTTTTAGATAAGCTTGGCGTAGATAAAAGTAACTGGAGCGAGCTTTTTAGCGCATGTGTTGGCAAAGCGACATTACTTCAAAAACGTGCATTTAAGCTACTTGTTGAAGGTAGCAACTGGCAGGTTGATTTTGATAGTGGCAAAATTTACTTTGATGGGCGTGAGTTTGACATGCAGTTTATTGGCTCTGAAAGCTTCTCGTCAAATACGTGGCTTTGGGGTTATGAAAATATAAATGGCTTTGATGAGCGGTTGCTCGAGCTTGCAAATAAAGCACGTGAGTTTGGCGAAAAATTTGGGCTTAGCGCATTTGGTATGCCACAATTTGAGCTAGATGAAAATTTTAATGGTCACACGATTAGTATGATTCTTTGCACCGCTTTTGATGAACAAAATTATTATAGGATAGAGTACGAGGGCGGAGCTGCGTATGTGGCTTTTAGATCAGATGTGGTCTTTGAAGAGCCAGTGCTAGCAAATGAGCTTTTGAGCGTAGTAAATGAGTGTTTAAGCACTTACGAACTAGATCACAAAATCTTTGTCAAAGGACTTTTGCTAAGCTGTGATATGAAATTTAGCGAAAGTCCTAATGAAATCGTATCGAATAAATACGAGCTTAGCTTTAAATTTGACGAGCTAAATAGGCTCATAAATATTTCAAGTAAGCTTTAAAATTTAATACCCTTTACCACATCAGCACCAAGTGCTAGCTTCATATGAAGAGAAAACATCTCATGGTAAAAGTCGCCATTGTGTCCTGGTATGTCATATGTTTGCGTAAGATCAAACGGCACAATAACTCTTGCTTTTTTATTGTATTCATTGGCTCGTAGTTTAAGATAGCTAACACACTGATAAACGCACATATCAGTGCAATCTCCAGTGACTATAAAGGTGTCTAGTTCTGGATGCTCTTCTAAAAATTTCTCAAATTCTTGATTAAATGCAATGCTTAAAGAGTTTTTATAAAATGCTTTGATCTCTTTAAAAAAGCTTAGATTTTCTATCTCTTTTACGGTTTTTATCTCATTTGTATCAAGTATGGCATGTGGTGGAAAATTCTCAAATTCTTTTGAATCACTAGTGTGTCTATCTTCTATAAGGATAAAATTTCTAAAGCCAAAATCTTTCCACGCTCTATCAAAAAGTGTCGCGATCCCTTTTGATAAGGCGGCTACTCTTTGACTAGCGAGCGCGCCACTGCCAGCAAATGCTTCTATCATATCGATGCAAATAAATGCAACGTTTTTTGCTCCATCGTTTGAAATTTCTCTCAAATCAAGCGTTTGAAGAGATTTTTTAAAAGCCTCAAGTTCGTTTTGTATGTTCATTCTTTCTCCTTTATTGGTAAATTTATGCAAAATGTTTTTGGATTTAGTGTGATCTCGATACTGCCTTTGTGAGCCTCTATGATCTGCAAGCAAAGGTGTAGTCCAAGGCCGTTTCCTTTTAGCTTGCTACTTTTAAATGGCTCAAAGACTATGGCTTTGTCTTTGATAGGCTCGCCACTATCGTAAATGATAAATTTATGCTCACTTGGTGTTTTTTCATAGCTTAAAATGATCTCTCCCTCATCATCATCACTCTCTTCGATGGCATCAATGGCGTTAAATAAAATATTTTGAAAGACAATGGCTAGTAGATCAAGGTCGCCCATATATTTGCCATCTGGAAATTCTAGGCTAAATTTAATATCCTTTGAATAGTCGTAAAAATTTATAGCCTCTTCACACTCTTTTTTAAGCTGTGAAAAGTCAAAAATTTGTGCATTTATGTTAAGGCCCTTTGTGAAAAGCAGAGTGGCTTTGATTATGCGTTCGACTCGCCATGTAGCTTTTTGTATTTGATTTACGATAGGCTTTGTGCGTTCATCAGCTCTTTTAAGTAGAGTTGAAGCTAAAAGCGAGATAGAGCCTACTGGATTTCTGATCTCGTGGGCTAGGTGAGCTGCTACTTGGCCCATAGAGGCAAGACGCTCGGTGCGTTTTTCTACTGTTATGTTTGTTGCAGAGATTATTAGTTTATTGTCTTTAGAGCTTGTTTTAAAAAGATAAATTTGCCCATTTACATTTATCTCACCCTCTTTTTTTGGTATCTCTTTAAAAATTTTACCAAGTCTTACTGCTTCTGAGTTTTGTAAAAAGATCTCATCATTTTCATCTAACACCCAGATAGCATTTGGCAGAATTTCCACAATATCTTTAATGAAATTTTGCAAGTTTGCATAAGATGATGTTAAATTTTTATATTCGTTTTCTATCAGATAAGTCTGCTCTATCAGACTTTTTAAGCCAGCTTGGATATCGTGTTCGTTCATTTTAAAAGTTCCTCAAAATCGCTAATTTCATAAAGCCTTAGCCTTTCATCCTTTAAATTTCTTAGCTCGCTACTAAATCCACTCTTTGAAAAAAGAGCGATAATATCTGGCCTGATATTTAGTTTTTCGCATTTTTTTAATAGTAAATTTAGCACGTTTTTACAAACCTTTCTCTCTTTGTATTTTGCCTCGCCGACTATGATCTTACCGCCTATATTTAAGAGCATATCAAGCTCTATATTCCTGCTCCAAAAGCTACTTAAAAATATGCCATTAATCAGAAATTTTTTTGCCATTAGCTCACCGCATAAAATTTCAAATCCAAGGCTTGCATATTCGTCAAATTCCTTTTTTATAATGGCTAAAATTTCATCATTTTTACCAGCTTTTAGCAAGCTTAAATTTGGCTCTATAAATCTAAACCAAAACCTTGAGAAATGGCTATTAAAATGTATTTTATCCTCAATTTTATAGCCCCTTTCTTCTTTTTTTAGCATTTGGTTTTTTGACCTTTTTGGAAGTACTTCTCTGCTTTTTTCTAGCAATAAAAAATTCTTTTCAAAAAGCTTTGCATAGACTTTGCTAGCTAGGCTTTGAGGTAAAATTTTATTTACATTGAATTTTTTTCTATCGCTTCGTGCGAGTTTTATGAGGGCAGATTTTATAGCATCGTTTGTATCGGGTTTGAAGTAAAATTTTGGCATCAAGGCTAAGAAGTTGTTTAAAATTTCAGCCTCGATTGCTTCAAAAACATCATAATATGAGTGCTTTAAATCAAACTCATCAAAGACGAGATGAAATTTAATAAGTTCATTTATGTCAAGGTGTTTCATTCGCTCAAATGTTGATTTTAAAGCTTTTATATCGGCTCCTTTATTTGGGCATTGTAGTATATTTTAGCTAAATTAATCTATAATGCTACGCAAAAAACAAGGGTTGTGATTTGGTAAATTTAGAGCATATTAGAGAAAATATAATTTTAAAAAATGGCATTTATTATTTTGACTTTACAGCTTCAGGACTAGCTTATAAACCTATCGAAGATGAGATGGCAAAAATACTCCAAACATACGCAAATACGCATTCTATCAGCTCATCAAACGCCTACAAAACTGCTCAAACTTATGAAGATTCAAGACGTGAATTAAAAAGCTTACTAGGACTTGATGAGAGCTTTTATCTTTTTACTTGTGGCAATGGAGCTACCGGTGCGATAAAGAAATTTCAAGAAATTTTAGGAATTTATGCACCACCAGCACTCAAAAAAAGATATGCATTAAAGCCAGATGAAAATTCTCCGCTCGTAGTACTTGGCCCTTATGAGCACCATTCAAATGAGATAAGCTTTAGACAGGCACTTTGTGAGGTTGAGCGTATCAGGCTTGATAAAAATGGAGGGATCGACTTTAATCATTTGGAGCAAATTTTAAGGATAAATGTCGGTCGTGAGATCATCGCAACTTTTAGTGTGGCTTCAAATGTGACTGGGGTTTTGAGCGATTACAGAAAAATTTACACTCTTATAAAATCTTATGGTGGCGTTGTAGCATTTGATGCTGCAAGTTTTAGCGCATATGGAAATATTGATTGTGACTATTTTGATGCTCTTTTTTTATCGCCACATAAATTGCTTGGTGGAGTTGGAAGTTGTGGGCTTCTTGCTATAAAAAAGATACTTGCAAACTCAGATGAGCCGACATTTGCTGGTGGTGGAACGGTAAGTTATGTTAACAAAAACTATGCTATATTTGTAAAAGATAGTGAACAGCTAGAAGAGGCTGGTACGCCGCCTATTTTAGGACTTATAAGGGCAAATTTGGCTTATAGGCTGAGAAATGAGATAGGATTTGGGACAATATATGAAAACGAGAGCGAGCTTGGAGAGTATTTTGAGAAAAGACTAGCAGAAATTCCTGAGCTTACTTGCTATCATCCAAATAATGCAAAGCGTTTGCCGATATTTGCTTTTAATGTGGCCGGTGTTTCGCCTTATGAGCTAGCCAAAGTTTTAAGCAAAGAGTACGGCATTCAAACGCGTGCAGGATGTTCTTGTGCTGGGCCATATGGACATGATTTGCTTCATTTAAAAGAAGATGCACTATTTACCCATAAGCCAGGCTGGGTAAGGGCTGGACTCCACTATACGCATACACTACAAGACGTGGATTATTTAGTAGATGCATTAAAAAATAGCATTAAAAAGTATTCAAGTAGTTGGAAGGTCGATGATCCTTTTAGTGTTGATAAAATTTCAGGTTGTATGGGAGATAGATGAAAAATATATTAATCATTGCAGGAAGTGACAGCGTTGGCGGTGCTGGCGTGCAGGCTGATATAAAGACATGTGAGGCTTTTTCTTGCTATGCAGCGACGGCTATCACGGCTTTTACGGCACAAAATACAAATGGCGTTAGCAATATCTTTGCTACAAATGTTACAAATCTAAATGAACAAATCAAAATGGTAGACGAAGAGCTAAACATAGATGCCATAAAGGTTGGTATGCTTTTTAATAAAGAGCTTATATCTTGCGTTGGTGCTTGGCTTGAAAAATTTCATAAGCAAGGCATTAAAATAGTAATAGACCCAGTTTGCGTAGCAAAATCAGGCTCAAAGCTGTTAGAAGATGACGCGATAGCAAGCTTAAAAGAGCTTTTTAAATTTGCAGACATTATTACGCCAAATATCGATGAAGCCAAAGTTTTGGAGCTTGATAGCAAAAATTTACCTTGCGATATGATCTTAAAGCGAAGCATGGTTGCAGAAATTTGTGAAGATACTCTTTTTAAAAAAAATGGTGACATACTTAAAATTAAAGAGCCACTAATAAAACCAGAAATCATGCACGGGGCTGGATGTAGCTTTGCAAGTGCGCTGGCCTGCTTGCTGGCAAATGGACACACAAAAGAAGAGGCCATAAAACTAGCCAAAAAATACATTTTAAATGCTATTAAAAATGCAATTACGACAAAATTTGGCAAACGTCTACTAAATCATAAAGTTGGCATAAGTGATTGAAATTTATGCGATTAGCGACGATGTGTTGATGCCTGAAAATTTAGCCTTGCAATATACTAAAGAAATTTTAGAGTGTGGGGTGAAATTTTTTCAATTTCGCTCTAAAAAAATACCTAAAAATGATAGACTGGCTAGTGAAATTTTAAATCTATGTGAGAAATTTGGAGCCAGATTTATCGTAAATGATGATATTTTGTTTGCTGCTCATATAGGTGCAAAGTCTGTGCATTTGGGAAAAGATGATGCGAGCATAAAAGAAGCGTTTGAAATCTTAGGGGATGATGCTTACGTGGGAGTTAGCTGCTATGATAGCTTGGAGCTTGCCCTTAGGGCAAAACAAAATGGTGCTAGCTATGCGGCTTTTGGAGCGATGTTTAAAAGCCCAACAAAACCAAATGCGCCACTTTGCAAGGCCCAAACCATATCACAAGCAAAAGAAATGGGAATGAATGTATGTGTTATAGGAGGCATAAATGCTAGCAATATTGCAAGTGTTGCTAAGGCAAAGCCAGACATGATCGCCTTAATATCCGCTATCTATAAAGATGGCACGATAAAGAAAAATATAGAAAATTTACAAAGAAATTTATTGTTTTAAAAGATGCTTATTTTGCAAGCTTTTTTATGAAAATTTAATTATAATCCCTGCTTTAAAAAAAAGGAAAACATTGCTAAATATCGATGAAGTAAGAAAAAATATCATTTTAAAAGAGGGCCTTTACTATTTTGACTACACGGCTTCAGGTCTTGCTTATAAGCCCATTGAAGATGAAATTTTAAAATTTTTAAAAACCTACGCAAATACTCACTCAGATAGTAGTTCAAGTGCGGTGCTAACGCAAAAATGCTATGAAAATGCAAGGGCTGAGTTAAAAAGCTTATTAGGTCTTGATGATAGTTTTTATCTTATTGCGACTGGTCAAGGGGCAACGGCTGCGATAAAGAAATTTCAGGAAATAATGGGAATTTATATCTCACCAGCTACAAGGGCTTTGATCGGTGAAGCAAATTTAAGAAAATTAAACTTGCCATTAGCGATCATTGGACCTTATGAGCATCACTCTGTTGAAGTTAGCTTAAGAGAAGGGCTTTGTGATATAAAACGTATAGAGCTTGATGAAAATAATGAGATAGACTATGCGATGCTTGAGAATACATTAAAGCAAAATGCAAAAAGAAAGATAATAGCTAGCTTTAGTGCCGCCTCAAACGTTACTGGCGTTAAAACTAATTATAAAAAAATTTACTCGCTGATTAAAAAATATAATGGCATTTTGGCACTTGATGCAGCCACTCTTAGTGCTTATGAAAATGTTGATTGCAGATATTTTGACGCACTGTTTCTCTCACCTCACAAACTACTTGGAGGAGTTGGGAGTTGTGGGCTTTTGGCTATCAAAAAAGAGCTTTGTAAAAATTTGCCTACATTTGCAGCTGGAGGCACAGTCAAGTATGTAAGCAGGACATCACATATTTTTACTAATGAAGTTGAAAATTTAGAAGAGGGCGGTACACCGCCGATAATGCAACTAATGCGTGCAAATTTAGCCTATAAATTAAGAAATGAGATCGGACTTAATAATATAAAAGTGGCTGAATGTGAGCTAGGCGAGATGTTTTGTAAAGAACTAGAAAAGATAGATGAGGTGATAAATTATTGTCCTGAAAATTTAGACAGATTGCCTATTTTTGCATTTAATGTAAAAGGCATTTCGCCTTATGATTTTGCTGCTAGTTTAAGTAGCGAATTTGGCATCCAAACACGTGCAGGCTGTGATTGCGCTGGGCCGTATGGACATGATTTGCTTAATTTAAAAGATAATACAATTTTTGAAGCAAAACCTGGCTGGGTACGTGTTAGCATTCACTACACGCATACAAAAGAGGATATAAAATATCTTATAAATGCCATAAAATCTTGCATCAAAAAGCACAAAGAAGGATAGAGCAAAAACTATATGCTTGATACTTGCGGGAAAAATTTTAGAAGTGAATTTTTATAAAGCTATAAGTTCTATCAAATCTAAAAGTTAACAAATTTTGTAAAATTCCAAAAAGCACCATAAATGTAACAAAGCTACTTCCGCCATAACTAAAAAATGGTAGTGGCACACCTACAACTGGTGCAAAACCGATAGTCATCGAGACATTTACGCCGACGTAAACGAAGATTAGCGCAGCAATCCCCGTGGTGGTAACTTGTGTAAAGTAGTCGTTTTTTAGACCGTAATTTAAACTTAAAAGATGTGTTATAAGTGCCCCATAAAGCCCAAGCAGAAATAATCCACCATAAAAGCCAAAACGCTCAATATTGTAGGCAAAGATGAAGTCACTAGTGGCGATTGGCAAAAATTTAAAGTGCGTCTGAGTTGCCTCATCTTTTGGCTTGCCTTTGAGTCCACCGCTACCTATGGCGATGATACTTTGTTTGACGTGATAGCTTGGCTCTTCAGCGATAAAGTCGTGGATCCTTTTCTTTTGATAGTCATGTAAATTTTCATACAAAACCGGCGCCAAAAAGCCTATCGCAAGGATGATGGTGATCCAAATTTTTTTATTTACACCGATAACAAAAAGGATGGTGTAGCCAACTATCAAAAGTATGAGTGCAGTGCCAAGATCAGGCTCTTTCATAATGAGCGCAAATGGCAAAAGTATGTAAAAACTAAGCTTTAAAAAATCTTTTAGTCCGTATCCATTAGTCTCTGGAGGACGCTGTTTAATGAGATAGGCTAGCATCAGTAAAAAGGCTGGCTTCATCAGTTCTGATGGCTGAAGTGTGAAGTGAACGAAAGGAATTTCTAGCCAGCGTTTGGCTCCTAGCTTGCTAACGCCAAAGAGATCGACGCTTAAAAGCAGCACGATGCAGACCCAGTAAAACATCGGAATAATCCAGTCTATACGCCTAATGGGCAACAAAAATGCGACACAAAATGAGACAAATCCTATGCCAAAATATACAAGCTGTTTGTTTGCCAAAATGTCGTTTGCTTCGGAGACTAGGATGTATGAGATGGCTATGATTGGGATGATTAAAAACGGCTGAATAAAATCAAAATGTGTTAAAATACGCCGATCTAGTTTTATCAAGAAGCAAACCTTAATTTTTGGGCTAGATTATATCACAAACAAGGCTTTGATTTTGATTAAATTTAATGTTTTAAATAGCTCAAGACTCGACGTTGCAGTGGCCAAAGAGCTTCAAATTTCACGTAATCAAGCTTTAAATTTGATAAAAGACTCCCTTGTAAGCGTAAATTTAAAACCAGTCTCAAAACCAAGCTTTTTGTTAAATGAAAATGATAAAATTTGCGTAAATTTTGCCCCAAAAAAAGAGGTACAAAACGAGTACGAAGTAAATTTCGATATCCCGATTATATATGAAGACGACGATCTCATGGTGCTAAACAAGCCCCCGCAAATCGTCGTCCACCAAGCCCCAAGCGTCAAAGAGGCGACGTTAGTTGAGTGGCTAAATAAAAAAGGATTTATGCTTTCAAATTTAAACGGCGACGTAAGAGCTGGCATCGTCCACCGCCTAGACAAGGGCACGAGCGGCGCTATCGTCGTCGCTAAAAATAACTTCGCTCACGCAAAACTAAGCGAGCAGCTAAGCGATAAGAGCATGGGGCGAATTTATCTAGCGCTCACCGACTTGCCCCTAAAAGAGGATGTCATCATTGATAAGCCAATTGGCAGAAACCCAAACAATCATCTAAAAAAAGCGATCGTCGCTGACGCTAAATTTGCAAAAAGTGCCTTTGTAAATTTACTAAGCGAAAATGGCATAAATTTAATAGCAGCAAAACTTTTTACAGGCAGGACTCATCAGATAAGAGTGCATCTTGCTAGCATAAACCGCCATATTTTAGGCGATGATTTATACGGATTTAAGAGCCAAGGCGATAAAATAAGCAGAGTTATGCTTCACGCTTATATGCTTTATTTTATCCATCCGCGAACTGGCAAAAGGGTGGAATTTATTGCAAAAACGTATGATGACTTTAACCAAATAATTTACAAAAAAATTCCCAAGGAGATTTTTGATGAAAAAATTTGCCCTACGCATATTGACACCATTTTTAGCAGCTTTCTTAGCGGGATGCGGCTCTAGCGTACCGACTCAGCAAAGCATGTCGCTACCTACGATTACAAGTTTAAAAACTATTTCAGACATGACAGAAGTTGGTTTTGAATGGAACCCAGTAACCGATGAAAGCGTTGTTGGATACTATCTCTACCGCTCAAATCCAAATGATGCCAACTCAAAAATGCAGCTAGTTGCGGACATAAAAGACCGCTTTGCAACGCACTATGTAGACCGCAACTTAGTACCGGAGACCACATACTCATACCAGATGAGAACCTACTCAAGCAACGCCATCTCTCAACCAGGCACAATCGCAACTGCGACTACTAAGCCACTACTTGACTCTGTACCATTTGCGCAAGCTATCACAGGGCTTCCAGGTCGCGTAAAAGTGATCTGGAGACCACATCCTGATAGCACAGTAGCTAGCTACATCATCCAAAGAAGCGATGCAGGACGTAATAAATTTAGCCAAATAGCAGAGATAAATGGTAGGCTAAATGCAGAGTATATTGATACTGACGTAAAAGCTGGAAGTTCTTATGAGTATAGAATTTTAGTAAAAACATCTTCAGGCGTTGTCTCAAAACCAAGTCAAAATATCAGTGCAACAACAAAGGAGTTACCCTAAATCAGTAACGAATCTTCAGGCAACAAAGAATGCACCAAAAAAGATAATCCTAACGTGGGATTATATGCCGGCTGAGGATTTTTCGTACTATAAAGTTTATAGAACGACAAGTAAATTTTTACCTTATACGTATCTAGCAAAAACTACTAGCAATACCTATGAAGATCTCATAAATACAAATGCGGCAACAAGGTATTATAGAGTTACAGCTGTTGATAAAGACGGCCTTGAGAGCTTAAAACAAGAAGAGCCAATCGTAGGGATAACACTTGGCGCACCAAAGACTCCAAATATTAGCGCTAACTACGATGGTAACGGCGTAAATGTAAACTGGAATGCAGTTGATAGAGCTAGTTCGTACACTGTTTATAGAAGTGGTGCAAGTGAGAAAATTTTTAGTGGCATAGATGGTACTGGACTTAGAGATGATAGCGTGCAAAAAGGAGCTAGCTATTCTTACAGCGTCGTAGCTATCGATGAGTACGGCATCGCTTCTGATAAGTCATCAAAAGCAGAAGTTAGCATAAAATAATGCCAAATTTTATAACTTCATCTTTAAAAGATATCTCATTTCCTTTTGGAAATGACAAGGTCAAATTTCTTTGGCAGGCAAATGGACGAAACGAGAAGCTCATCTATACAAAAAATGAAGAAGAGGGTTTTTTTCTAGTCGTAAAAGATGGTAAAAACGGTATAGTCGTAAAGGGTGAAAAGCTTACAAAGCCAGCTAAAGTGGGCCTTTTGCAAGAAGCGTTGGAGCTTTTTAAAGAGCAAAGTTGCAACGGTATCATCAGCCAAGCATTTGCCGTAAAAAAGACAAATTTAACCAAAAAAGTGAGCGAAATTTTAAGCCTTGAAGAGTTTGCGCCAGCCTTTAGCGAGCTAAAAGATAAATTTAAAGAGATATTTATCGAGATAGGCTTTGGCTCTGGCAGGCACTTGCTCTATCAAGCCAAAAACAATCCAAAAGCCCTAGTTATCGGCATAGAAGTCTATAAACCAAGCATCGAGCAAGTAGCAAAGCTAGCCAAGGCAAATGGCCTAGAAAACGTGCGTCTTATAAACACTGACGCAAGGCTCTTACTCTCGCTTGTAGGATCAAATTTGGTTGATAGAGTCTTTTTGCATTTTCCGGTGCCTTGGGATAAGGCCGAGCATAGACGCGTGGTCTCAACGGCGTTTGCACTTGAGTGCGAGAGGATATTAAAAGTGGGCGGTAAATTTGAGCTAAGGAGTGATAGCAAGGAGTATTGCGACTTTAGTTTGAGTAAATTTTTAGAGCCTGCAAACTCAAAAATCGAAGCTTTTAAAAATAGAAATTTAGAAGTAACTAGCAAGTATGAAGACCGCTGGAGACGCCAAGATAAGGATATTTATGATGTCATTTATACTTGTGAGGTCAAAAGCGACGAGAGCCTTTTGGCTGGGGATTTTAGCTTTAAAGAAAAGACAAGCGTAAAAAATATCATTAAAAATTTTAAAAATTTTATCATCAAAAAAGAAGATTATTTTTTACATTTTGAAGAAATTTATATCATAAATGAAGATGAAATTTTACTAAAAGTTGCTTTTGGAGCATTTAATAAACCTGAGCAATGTTTTATCAAAATAAGCGATGAAAAAAGCGAATATTTTATAAGAAAACCGATCTTAATTCGTGAGAATTTAGCTGCACACGAGCTTTTGAAGGAGTATTTGGCTGATGCAAGAGATAATTAGTGCAAGGAATTTGAGCCTAGCTTATGAACGCGATGAAATCGTAATTAATAGCGTCAATTTAGATATTTATGCAAATGATTTTGTCTTTATTACAGGCAAGAGCGGAAGTGGAAAAAGCACGCTTTTAAAATCATTTTATGGAGAAATTTCACCTCTTGCTGGAGAGCTAAATGTCTGCATGACACAAATGGACGACATCGATGATAAAAGACTTTGTGAGCTTAGGCAGCGAGTTGGCATTATATTTCAAAATTATCGCTTGATAAATGAATGGAATGTGGAAAGAAACGTCATGTTGCCCCTCATCATCAAAGGCATCAATCAAAATGTGAGCAAAAAGCAAGTGGCTAAACTTTTAAAACATGTAAATATGCTTCACAAGGCAGATAAATACCCTCGTGAGCTAAGCGGTGGCGAGCAGCAAAGAGTGGCGATGGCAAGGGCTCTAGCGCACAATCCAAATTTGCTTTTATGCGACGAGCCAACTGGAAATTTAGACGAATACTCAAGCGATGTCATCTGGTCACTTTTAAAATCAGCTAGGGAATTTTTAGGCACGAGCGTAGTGGTTGTTACGCACCATATCCCATCGACACTTCGTATCCCATACCGTCACTTCGTTATAGAAAATGGAGGCGTGCATGAGATCGCTTAAAAACCATCTTGGATTCATCTTGCCGCTAATCGCGCTTTTGTTTTCCGTACAGTTTAGTCTAACTGCTGATAAGGTTGTAAGAGATTATGAAAGGCTCATGGGAAATGACTACAATATCGTCATAGTTTCAAGCAAAGAGTTAAG
Organism: Campylobacter concisus; assembly: GCF_001298465.1. Classification (NCBI taxonomy): domain Bacteria; kingdom Pseudomonadati; phylum Campylobacterota; class Epsilonproteobacteria; order Campylobacterales; family Campylobacteraceae; genus Campylobacter; species Campylobacter concisus. Next base: position 1,384,995 of record NZ_CP012541.1, on the reverse strand, counting down.
CGAGCCCGTTCTAAAGCCGATTGTGAGTAATCTAGCTAGCCTCGAGCCACTAAGTCCGCAAAAGATCATCGACCGCCTCTCAAATGACATCTCTGCTAAAAATTTGTCCATACTGCAAAATGCACTACCTAAATTTTACTCACTAAAACTTAGCGAATTTCCGACACCGCAGTACATGGATGAGCTAAAGCAAAAGCTTTTAAAATTTGATGGGATCACAAAGGTCGAGACATTTTCAAAGACACACGATAAGGTCTTTAAAATGCTAAATTTAGCCAAAAGTATATCGTATGCTTTTATGGCGATACTTTGTGTAATAGGGCTTATGCTTATGCTAAAGCAGGCTAAAATTTGGCTATTTGAGCATAGAGAGCGTATTGAGATTATGACGCTTTTTGGAGCACCATTTTGGCTAAAATCAGCCATGCTTTACAAATCAGCCATGGTTGATAGCCTAGTCGCTACCGTTGCCGTCAGTGCATTTTTCTTTTTCTTGCCTAGTATTGAAATTTTTAGAGAAAATGCCGCAAGTATTGATGTGGTATTGCCTAGTCTTGATCCTTCAAGGGATATTTTTATTTTATTTGGCGTGGCTATGTTTTTAAGTATTTTTGCTGTTAGTTTAGTGATGAGTAAGGCTAGAAAAAGCACGATATGAGAAAAGGAATTTTTATATTTTTGCTAGCTTTTAGTATAGTTTTTGCGTCAAATACTAAAGAGAAGATCAAAGACTCCAAAAATTCTCTAAGATCAAGTCAGGCGATGAGTGAACAGCTCAGTAAAAAGCTTGATGACTTAGCCGGTGATATCGTAAGTGGCGAGAAAAAACTTCGAGGTATAAGTGGTGATATCACAAATTTAAAAGGTCAAATTTCAGTTCTTGAGACAAATGCTTCAAAAGCACTTATTGAGCTTGATGATCTAACTAAGCAAAACAAAGAGCTAGAACGCACTCAAAAGGAGCTTGAGCAAAACATGATAAGGATCATCGCAGAAGATTTGTCTTTTGATCTTTTGATGTCTGCAACTGAGGGCAAGCAAAGCGAGGAGAGCATCATCTCGTCTCAAATTTTAACCAAGCTAAATGCCATCACAAAAGAGGATTTTAAAAGGCTTAGCCAGAACTATGAAGATACGATTGAGAAGATAAAAAATAAATCAAACAAAATAAGCGAGATAAACTCAAGCATCAAAAACTATAGACGCAAGCAAAGTGACTTGCAAAATTTAGAAAGTACGCAAAAAAATACTATAAACGGACTAAAGCGTGATAAAGAAATTTACAGCAAAAAGCTAGCCAAGCTTCAAGCCCAGCAAGATGAGCTAAGAAAGACGCTAGAGCAGCTTGCTATCATGCAAAAACAAGAAGATGAAGCCGCACGTGCTGCTAGAGAAAAACAAGAAAAAGTAGCCAGTAAGGGTGGCAAAAAAGGCGAAAAAAGCCAGCCAATGAGTGGAGGCTATCAAACAAGCTCGGTCAAAAAATATTCAGGTGTAAAGACAATTGCTCCTCTTGATAGCTACACTGTAAAGCAAAAATTTGGAAACTACGTAGATCCAATATATAACATCAAAATTTTTAACGAGTCAGTCACGCTTCGCTCAACCACACCAGATGCCAAGGTCAAAAGCGTGCTAAATGGTAAAGTAGTCTTTGCAAAAGTAACTCCGATGCTTGAAAATGTAGTCATTATAGAAAACGAAAATGGCATCCATACGATCTACGCTCACCTAAGCCAGATCGCACCGACTGTAAAAGTCGGCTCAGTCGTGCAAAAAGGCTACGTTATAGGCCGAGTTAGAAACGATCTAACCTTTGAAGTGACGCAAAGAAACTACCACATCGATCCACTTGAAATGATCTCAAAATAGCTAATTTGTAAGCGTTATTAGCTAAATTTAAAGCCTTTTTGGCTAGAATGCGTGAATTTCAAGGAGCATGACAATGAGTAAAAGAAAACGCGTATTGGTTAAATTTTCAGGCGAAGCTTTAGCGGGAGAAAATGGTTTTGGCATAGATACGGCGGTGCTTAAATTTATAGCAAATGAGATAAAAGAGCTTGTCGAAAATGGTATCGAGGTTGGCATCGTGATAGGTGGTGGCAACATTATACGTGGTGTGAGTGCTGCAAAAGATGGCATCATCAAACGAACAAGTGGTGATCACATGGGCATGCTAGCAACTGTTATAAATTCGATCGCGATGCGTGAAGCTTTAGAACGAAGTGGGCTAGAGGTAAGAGTGCAAAGTGCAATCAAAATGGAAGCGATCTGTGAGACCTTCATCGTGGGACGTGCGCAGCGCCATTTAGAAAAAGGCAGAGTTGTTATATTTGCTGCAGGTACTGGCAATCCTTTCTTTACAACTGATACAGCAGCAACTTTAAGAGCTATTGAGATCGGCTCAGATATGATCATAAAAGCTACAAAGGTTGATGGCGTTTATGATAAAGACCCGAAAAAATTCAAAGATGCAAAACTTTTAAAATCACTAAACTATGAAAAGGCAATGAGCGATGATATCAAGGTTATGGACGATACTGCCATAGCTTTAGCAAAAGATAACTCACTGCCTATTTTGGTTTGTAATATGTTTAAGGCTGGAAATTTATTAAAAATAATAAATGAAGAAGAAGCGGCCCTATACTCAGTAGTAAAATAAATTTTAAAAAGGATAAATATGAGAACAGAACAAATAACAGCAAGAGCGTTAAAACAAGTTGGTGATGATAGATATAAACTTTCACTTATCGTAGCAAAGCGTGCAGAAGCACTAGCAAATGGAGCAGTAGTGCTTGTAGAAACCGATACTTCAAAGATGAAATTTGCTGACATTGCGCTACTTGAAGTAGCTGAGGGCAAAATAGGCTTAGAGGCAATAGTTGAAGGAAAATAGTCTTTTTTTAGAGCAGCTAATAGAACAAATTTTACCTTGTAAAAATGTTTCAGAAGCTATAACGCTGCTCTTTTCTCTTTGCGAACGAAGCGATAAATTAGACAAAGCTATAGATAGCTGTGTCACATCTCATGCTGGTCAATATCGCAAAAGTGGCGAGCCATACGCAATCCATCCTATCTTAGTAGCATCAATAGTAGCAAATATGGGCGGAGATGAGAGTATGGTTATAGCTGCACTACTTCACGATGTAGTTGAAGATACTGAAGTTACGCTTAGCGAAGTCCAGGCTGAATTTGGTGATGAAGTGGCGAAGCTGGTTGAAGGACTTACAAAGATAGTTGCTATAAGAGAAAACAAACTTGCAAGCTCAAGTAGTAATGAAAAACTAGCAAGCTCGGCACTAACCTTTAGAAAAATGCTTTTAATCTCCATTGAGGATGTTAGAGTTCTTGTGGTTAAGCTTTGTGACAGACTTCATAATATGCTAACCCTTGATGCGTTAAAGGTAGAAAAACAAAAACGAATTGCTGAAGAGACGCTTATGGTCTATGCTCCGATTGCTCATAGACTTGGAATTTCATCGATTAAAAACATACTTGAAGATCTAAGCTTTAAATATGCGATGCCAGAAGAATACGCCAAGATTGATAGCTTTTTAAATAAAAATAAGCAGCAGCTTAGCCTTAAACTAAATGCTTTTTACGAGAAAGTAAGTCAAATTTTGCTTGAAAATGGCTTTATTGAGGGCACTTTCGAGATTCAAAAACGTATAAAACATTACTATTCGATTTATTTAAAAATGCAAAGAAAAGGTATTTCGATTGAAGAGGTACTTGATTTGCTCGCTATTAGAATTCTTGTGCAAAAGCCACTTGATTGCTACCTTGCGCTTGGAAATTTGCATATAAATTTTAACCCTCTTATTTCGAGATTTAAGGATTATATTGCACTTCCAAAGCAAAATGGCTATCAAACGATACATACAACTATTTTTGATAATAAGAGTATTTTTGAGGCACAAGTTCGTACTTACGATATGCACAAAACCGCTGAATATGGTGTCGCAGCTCACTGGAAATACAAAAACGGCGAGGGTAGTCTTTTAAATCCAAAGCTTGACTGGCTAAACGACATTGGTATGCAAAATAATGAAGCTGAAAGTAATGTCGAAGAGCTTTATGAATATGCAAAAGATAGTCTTTACATAGAAGATATTGCGGTCTATTCGCCAAAAGGTGAGGTTTTTACGCTTCCACGCGGGGCTACCGCACTTGATTATGCTTATGAGATTCACACAGAGATCGGACTTTACGCAAAAGAAGCTTATATAAATCGCGTCAGAATGCCACTTTTAACAGAGCTAAAAAACGGCGATATTGTAAGGATTGTAACTGGCGAAGAGGCAAAATTTCGCTGTTCATGGATAAATAGCGTTCGAACTGGTAAAGCAAGGGCTACGATAAGAACATACTGCAAGCAAAAGATAAAAGATATAAATTATAAAATTGCAGTTGATATTTTAAAGTCAGTTTTTGGCGTTTCTAAAGATAGAATTTTAGACTGGATAGAGCATGAAAATTTAGGCAAAAAAGTTTTTCGTGCTGCAACTGAAAGTGATTTTTTGCAAGAGGTCGTAAATATGCTTAAAAAGTATATAAAAAAAGAGCGTCCTTTTATGATCTCTTTGGGCGATAAATATCAGGTTAAAAAGCAAAAATTTGAAAATATCGTAATCTATTCAAATCATAAAATTTCAAATGTCGAGTTTGACTATTGTTGTAACCCAAAAAGAGGCGATAGTATAGTTGGCTTTAAAAATGGGCACAATGTGACAGTGCATCACAAGCTTTGTGAGCGTGCTGGAAAGCTTATGGATAAGGGCAATGAGATCATATTTGTCAAATGGACTAGAAATGCCCCACATAGATATAAAATTTTATTAAATCTTGAGAACAGAAAAGGCGCGTTGGCTGAATTTTTAACATATCTTGCTAGACTAGATGTAAATTTGGCTACAATCTCGCTAAACGAAGCAAATGACCTTAGCGGTGATACATTTGAGATAAGTGTTGAGATAGCCGAAAATATCGATGCAAACGAGCTAAGAGAGAAGATCAAAGATAGATATAAGATTATAGATTTTGTTTCGCAAAGCGATCCATACCATAACTAGGAGAAAGATAATGCAAGATATAGCTGAAATTTTACAAGAGATAAAACGCGGTGTTGCCGAGATTATTGACTTTGAAAGAGTTGAGAATTTAATAAAAAACTATTATGAAAAAGGTGAAAATTTCTATGTAAAGGCTGGCTTTGATCCAACTGCTCCAGACCTTCACTTAGGTCACACAGTCGTTTTAAGCAAGATGGCACTACTTCAAAAACATGGCGCGATCGTGCAGTTTTTGATAGGCGATTTTACCGCTCAAATAGGCGATCCAACTGGCAAATCAGCCACTAGAAAAAAGCTAGATCAAGAGACAGTTTTAAAAAACGCTAAAACCTACGAAGAGCAAGTTTTTAAAATTTTAGATCCAAAAAAGACCGTGATAATGTTTAACTCAAAATGGTCAAATGAGCTTGGAGCTGCTGGAATGATAGAGCTAACTAGCACATTTTCAGTCGCTAGAATGCTAGAGCGCGACGACTTTGAAAAAAGGATAAAAGCTGGTAATCCTATATCAATCTCTGAGTTTATGTATCCGCTTCTTCAAGGCTATGATAGCGTTGCTATGAAGTGCGATATCGAGATGGGTGGCACAGATCAAAAATTTAATCTTCTAATGGGCAGAACCTTACAGCGAACATATAATATCGGCAAAGAGCAAGCTGTTATCATGATGCCACTTCTTGAGGGACTTGATGGCGTAAATAAGATGAGTAAGAGCCTTGGAAACTACATCGGCGTTACTGAAAATGCAAATGATATGTTTGCAAAAACGCTTAGCATAAGCGACGAGCTTATGTGGCGCTGGTACGAGCTACTAAGCACAAAAACACTTGGCGAGATAGAAGAGCTAATGAATGACGTAAATAGTGGCAAATATCATCCAAAAAAGGCAAAAGAGGATCTTGCTTATGAGATAACAGCGAGGTATCACGGCGAGGAGGCTGCAAAGGCTGCTATGGCTGAATTTAACAGCGTGCACTCTCAAAATCAGCTCCCAACTGATATAAAAGAATTTAGTCTAAAAGCACCAGTTTGGATCGTGGAAGCTTTATCACAGTGTGAGCTAAGTGAGTCAAATTCTCAAGCAAGGCGCGACATAAAGGCAAATGCGGTTAGCATTAATCAAGAAAAGATTAGCGATGAGCAGTTAAAATTAGAGGCAGGTGAATATATCTTGCAAGTAGGAAAGCGTAAATTTGCAAAAGTAAAGGTTGAATAGATGGAGTTAAAGCCATTAAAAATAGGAAAATATGAGATAAAGTATCCGATATTTCAAGGCGGTATGGGACTTGGTATCAGCTGGGACAAACTAGCTGGCAATGTCAGCTTAGAAGGCGGCCTTGGAATAATCAGCTCAGTTGGCACAGGATATTATGAAAATCGTAAATTTATAAACAAAGAGCTAAATGCAAAGCCATTTGGAAGTGAAAATTTCTACTCAACAAGAGGCCTTAGAGCAATTATTGAGAATGCACGAAAAATTTGTGGAGATTTGCCACTTGGCGTAAATATAATGTATGCTGCAAATGACTACGCAAGAGTGGTAAAAGATGCTTGTGAAGCCGGTATAAATATCATCGTATCAGGTGCTGGGCTACCTACGAATTTGCCAGAATTTACACAAAATTTTAAAGAAGTCGCGCTAGTTCCCATTATCTCAAGTGCAAAAGCACTAAAGATCATCTGCAAACGCTGGTTACAAAGATATGATCGCTTGCCAGACGCGGTTGTGCTTGAAGGACCACTAAGCGGCGGACACCAGGGCTTTACTTACGAGCAGTGCCTTGATCCTGAGTTTTCGCTATTTAATCTAATCCCACAAGTAAAAGCTGAGATAAAAGAGTGGGGCGACTTTCCGCTCATCGCAGCCGGTGGAATTTGGGATAAAAATGATATAGAAAAAGCAATATCGCTAGGCGCAGACGGCGTTCAGATGGGTACACGTTTCATCGGTACTCATGAGTGTGACGCGGATATTGGCTTTAAAGAGGTGATACTAGCAGCCGAGGAAAAGGACATAGAGCTTATAAAAAGTCCAGTTGGCTATCCGGCTCGTGGGATTAGAACAAATTTGATAAATTTGGTAGAAAAAAGGATGGGACCAAAGATCCAGTGTATAAGCAACTGTGTGAGCCCTTGTCAAAGGGGCAAAGGGGCTAAAGAGGTTGGATATTGCATCGCTGATAGGCTGTTTGACTCATTTAGTGGCAAAAAAGAGACCGGGTTATTTTTCACGGGAGCAAATGGATATAAACTAAAAGAGCTAATAAGCGTAAAAGAGCTAATGCACAAGCTGGTACATGGTGAATGAAACGAGCGATAATCCTCTTTTTTATTGTTTGTAATTTTCTTTTTGCTGCAACAAATTCTGAGATATTTGCAAAATTTGATAAAAATTTTGCCAGCTCAAGCAGAAGTGCAAAGATTAAATTTCACAACGATATAAAAGACATCTATGTCGACGCGATCATCAAAAATGACAAAAATATAAAAAAACAAGCGCTCACAAGACTCATAACCAGCTCGAAATCGCTTGGTTTTGATTCAAGTGGGTATATAAAAGATCTAAATGCACTAAATGGCGTAAAGAGCGCTAGCATGCCTAGTAATGCTGCTTTGACGCTGCTTAGTGCAACCAAGGTAAATGATACTTTAGTGCTTAAGTTTAATACAAAAATTGATACTGCAAAACTAAAAACATCCTTTTTAAAGCAGCAAAATACATATAAAAACATTATGGATATTGACGGTAGACTAAATGGCAATCCTCTAACTTATAAAAATTTCATATCTGATTACATTCACATCTCGCAGTATGATAAAAACACTGTTAGAGTTATTTTTTCTGATAAGGTTCAAAAGACTATAAAAGCAAATGCAACAGGTGATCTACTCATAATAAGTACACAAAATTTTATCTCAAACGAAAATGTAAAAGCACCACTTCATAAAACTAAAAACAAAAATGAAGAAGTGCCACACAAAGAGCCTGAGCCAAATTTAAAGCCGCAGCCTGCACAAAGCGAGCCAGTGGCAGCACCTTTGCCACCAGTTGCGACTGGTAAATTTTCACGCAATAAAACCATCGTCATCGACCCAGGACATGGCGGCACTGATCCAGGTGCAGTAAATGGCAAGCTTCAGGAAAAAACCGCGGTTTTAGGTGTAGCCAAAAAACTTGGCGACATATTAAAAGCGCGTGGTTACAAGGTCTATTTTACCAGGTCAACCGATGTTTTTATAAATTTAAGAACAAGAACAAAATTTGCAAATGATAAGATGGCTGATCTTTTTGTTTCCATTCACGCAAATGCCGCTCCAAATGCCACAAAGGCAAAGAGCATGCACGGCATTGAGACATTTTTCTTATCACCTGCAAGAAGCGAACGTAGCAAAAACGCGGCTGCGCTTGAGAACAAATCAGATATCGAAGAGATGAACTACTTTTCGCAGCAAACGTTTCTAAACGTGCTAAACCGCGAGAAGATCATTGCGTCAAATAAGCTTGGCATTGATATCCAAAAAGAAATTTTAGCAAGTGCTAGAAAGGTCTATTCTGCAAGTGATGGCAGTGTGAGAGAGGCGCCGTTTTGGGTACTCGTAGGCGCTCTTATGCCAGCAGTTCTTGTTGAGATCGGCTATATCACGCATCCAGTCGAGGGCGAAAAGCTCTTTAATGATGCCTATCAAAATGCCCTTGCAAACGGCATCGCAAACGGTATAGATGGATATTTTGCAAAAAATAGATGAAAAATGCAAATTTAAGCTTTAAAGGACAAATTCCATTTAACGAAGAGTTTGGTGACATCTACTTTAATACCGACAAACCTTGGCTTGAGAGTGAATTTGTATTTGCAAGCGCACTTGATGAAATTTGGCAGAGGAAAGATAGCTTCGTCATCGCTGAGACAGGATTTGGTGCTGGGCTAAATTTCTTCATACTTTGTAAGAAATTTAAAGGTAGTAATAAAAAACTTCACTTTGTTAGTATCGAAAAAACCCCTATTAAAAAAGATGATCTTTTAAAAATTTATGAAAATTTAGGCATTTTTAAAGCTTATGCCAAAAAGCTGGTTTCGCTCTACCCGCCGCTTATTGAGGGTATACACCGTATAAATTTTGCCCCAAATATTACACTTGATCTTTGCTACGGTGAGGCTAAAGAAATTTTACCTGAGCTTGATTTTATTGCCGACATCTGGTTTCTAGACGGCTTTGCTCCAAGTAAAAATGGCTCAATCTGGAGCAAAGAAATTTTTAGAGAGATCGCAAGACTAAGCAGAGTTGGTACTATTGCTAGAACCTACTCATGCGCAAAAATGGTAAAGGACGGTCTAAAGGGTGCTGGCTTTTTGCTGAGTCTAAAAGAGGGCTATGCTAGAAAACGTCAGATGAGTAGTGCCGTGCTAGAAAAAAAGGATGAAAATTTAAAGGATGCTTGGTTTGCAAGATGTGAGCCACTGGCTAAGCCAAAAGGCAAAACAGCACTTATCATAGGAGCTGGCGTGGCCGGACTTGCAACAGCTGGCGAGCTAGCCAAAAATGGCTTTAAGGTTGTGATCACTGAGGCAAAGAGCGAGGTGGCTACAAATGGCTCAGGCAATCACTGTGGTGCTTTGATGCCGCTAGTTACCAAGCCTGGTGTAAATTTAGGCCACATGCACTTAAACGCATTTTTGCAAGCAGTGAGATTTTATAAGGCAACTTTGCCAAAAAGTCTTATCAAATTTAATGGCTGCATCGATTACGCATTTGATGATGAGTTAGTTAAGAGATATGGCTCGTGGCAGGATCAAGGTGCGGAGGAAATTTTTAAATTTGACAGTAGCCTAAAGCCGTATCCTGGCATTTTTATAAAAGATGGCGCATACACTAGACCAAGAGAAATTTGTAAATTTTTATCAAAAAATTTTGAAATTTTATTAAATCACGAGTATGAGAGCAGAACACATCTGCAAAACGGCAAAATCAGCGTTAAATTTAAAAACGGTAAAAATTTAGAGACTGATATTTTGGTTTTTTGCACTGGCAGCAAGAGTAGTGAAATTTTTAATGACTACGACATGCAAATAAGCAGTGTCAGGGGTCAAGTAACCCACTTAAAACCAATACTTAAAAATACTTTACCGCTAAGTGCAAAAGGCTATATTTGCCCAGTCATTAAAGGCGTGCAAGTTATAGGAGCAACTTATGCCAGAAATGAAATTTGTGACACGCCTAAAGTTGAAGATAATACTAAAAATTTAAACGACGTAAGCGAGTTTTTTGATATCAAAAAAGCAACTATTATCGGTGCAAAAGTAGGCTACCGAAGTTATAGTGGAGATAGGTTTCCGATAATTGGCGCCTTGCATGACGAAGAATTTTACAAGCAAAACTACAAAGGGCTATTTTGGAGCAAAAATAAAGATAACAATCCAAAAGCAAGCTACGAAAAAAATGTCTTTGTAAATTTTGCTCACGGCTCACGAGGTCTTGGCACAGCGATACTTGGAGCAAATTTGATAGTTGATCTTGTGCTTGAACGCCCACTTTGCATAGAAAGATCGCTATTTCACGAGCTTCATCCAGCTAGATTTTTGATAAGAAAACTAAAAAAGGGATTAAAACTTTAAGAGGCAATTAGCAGAAATTCCTAGCACAAGATACTAGGAATTTCTTGTAAGTTTAGGCTTAAAGCCTTGTTTTCATCTTTTCAAATTCATCTTTTATGACTTGCTCGTGAGGTTCGCTCGTCATTTTATTTATCGCATCTCCCCAGATACTTACGCTAATGATCGCTATACAAGAAGCTATGATGCCAGGCAAAATTTCATAAACATAAACGTTTAGCCCCGAAGTGATCCAAAATATTACGGTCGCGCCTCCAGCTATCATGCCAGTGAGTGCTCCAAGTGCACTCATACGCTTCCAGTAAAGGCTAAAAAGTAACACTGGCCCAAAGCTCGCACCAAATCCAGCCCAAGCGTTGCCAACGACGTTTAGAACATTATCTGTTGAGATAAAGGCAAGTATAGTAGCAACTATAGCCACTACTACAACAGCATAGCGACTGATCGCCGTTTGTGTATTTTGACTAATCTCTTTTTTATAGAATGCAAAGATAAAATCCTTTGTTACCGAGCTAGATGTAACTAAAAGCTGACTTGAGATGGTACTCATTATCGCTGAAAGCACAGCTGAGATGATAATGCCTATAAAAAATGGTGGGAAAAGTAACTCGCCAAGCTTTAAAAATACAGTCTCAGGATCGCTAAGTCCGCCTCTTTGACTAAAGTAGACAAAGCCGATAAGTCCGCTCATAATCGCACCAAGTAACCCAATGCTCATCCAACCAATGCCTATTCTTCTTGCTTTGGCAAGCTCTTTTGAATCACGTATCGCCATAAATCTAACAATGATATGTGGCTGGCCAAAATAGCCAAACCCCCAAGCCATAAGTCCTAAAATTCCCCAAAAAGTTTGATCTCTAAATGGATTTAGGTGATTTGCATCAAGCTTGCTTATCTCTTTTAGTAAATTTGTATCGCTTGGCAAGTCTAAATTTAGATATGCCACGACTGGGATCGAGACTAGGACACAAAACATCAAAAGCCCCTGAAATGCGTCAGTTATACTAACTGCTTTAAATCCACCAAAAAATGTGTAAAAGACCACGATAACAAGTGTAAAGACCGCTCCGTAGGCAAATTTTAAACCAAAAAAGCTCTCAAATGTCTTTCCGCCAGCGATGATGCCGCTACTTACATAAAGTGTGAAAAAGATCAAAATGATAAGACCAGAGATGATTCTTAAAATTTTAGTCCTATCTTTAAAGCGATTTTCTAAAAAGTCTGGTATCGTGATGCTATCACTCGCAACTTCAGTGTAAATTCTAAGCCTCTTTGCTAAAAATAAATAGTTGCAGTAAGCTCCAATGATAAGACCGATTATCATCCACACATTTGCTATGCCAGTTGCGTATAAGGCTCCGGGCACGCCAAGTAGCATCCAACCACTCATATCAGAAGCACCAGCACTAAGTGCAGTAACTACTGGACCCATTCGACGGTTATCTAGCAGATACTCGTTCATACTTGCGTTTTTATCGTAGAAATATCGTCCGATAAAGAGCAAAAAGCCAAAATAGATGGCGATGGCTAAATAAGACCCAAAGCTCATAAATTTCCTTTCAAATTAAGATAAATGGCTTATGTTAATATAAATTTTTTTAAATTACAACATTCAGTACCGATCCTTAAACGCTTTTAAGCAAAATGATATAAATTTTTTCGTATTATTTAAAGCCATATTTTAAAGAGAAGGACGAAGTTGAAGGCTCAAAATTTAGCTAAATTTCTATTTTTTATAATAATCGTCTCACTTGGAGCATATTTTTTCTATCCAAGAGATCTTAGTGAGGCTCAAGAGATCGCTTATATCAAAAGTTACGGAGTGACTTTAGGACTCACAATAGGCGGTATTGCCATAGGCATAACGCTTGGATTTACCTTGGCGTTTATTAAATTTTTAAACATTAAAGTCTTAAATTTTATAATTGATGAATATATCGATATCTTACGTGGAACACCTGTAATACTTCAACTTTTAATATTTTCAGTTGTCATTTTTGCAACATGGAGTGATAATTTTTATGTAGCTCTCATCGCACTTGGGCTAAATAGCTCTGCTTATGTGGCGGAGATCGTGCGAAGTGGCATAAATAGCGTGGATAAAGGACAAATGGAAGCGGCTCGTGCGATGGGCCTAAACTACTATGTTTCGATGCGCGAGATAGTTTTTCCACAAGCTACAAAAAATATCTTGCCAGCTCTTGCAAATGAGTTTATATCGCTATTTAAAGAGACATCGGTCGTGGGCTATATAAGTGTAGTTGATATCACGATGCAAAGTAAGAGCTTGCAAGCGGTCTTTTATAGTCCAGAGCCAGTCATTTTTACAGGCATTGTCTATTATGTGAGTGTTAAATTTTTTACACTTTTGACAAAACTACTTGAGAGGAGATTAAACCGCCATGATTGAGATTAAAAATTTAAACAAAAGTTATGGCGATTTGCGAGTTTTAAATGATATTAGTGTAGATATAAAAAAAGGTGAAGTTATAGCGATAATTGGTCCAAGCGGTGGTGGCAAAAGTACATTTTTACGTTGTATAAACCGCCTTGAGGAGCCAGATAGCGGGCACATCAAGATAAATGGCGAAGATATTTTAGATAAAAAATCAGATATAAATAAAATTCGCCAAAAAGTGAGCATGGTTTTTCAGCACTTTAATCTTTTTGCAAATAAAAACGTCTTGCAAAATTTAACTCTAGCTCCGATAAAAGCGGGAATTTTAGATAAAGTAAGTGCAGAAAAAAGAGCTGATGAGTTGCTAAGAAGTGTTGGGCTAAGTGATAAGAAATTTGCCTATCCGCACAAGCTTTCAGGCGGACAGAAGCAACGTATTGCGATCGCTAGAAGCCTAGCAATGGAGCCAGAAGTGATACTTTTTGATGAGCCGACAAGTGCGCTTGATCCTGAGATGATCGGAGAGGTGCTTGATATCATGAAAGATGTTGCTGCAAGGGGTATAACGATGCTTGTTGTGACCCATGAAATGGGCTTTGCAAGAAATGTGGCAAATAGAATTTTCTTTATGGATAAAGGCAAGATAGCAGTTGATGACACACCAAAAAATGTCTTTACAAATCCGCAACATGAGCGTTTAAAAGAGTTTTTAGGCAAAATTTTAAATCATTAAAGGAGTAGAAAATGAGTAAAATTTTAAAATTTTTGATGGCAAGCTTGGTTTTATTTTTACTAGGTTGTGGCGATGATGCTAATAAAAAAAATGCAGTAAATAATGCCGAAGAAGCTAGTAAAAATGTAGTTTATAAAGTTGGCTCGAGCGCTGATTATCCACCTTTTGAATATCTTGATGAAAACAATAAAATTGTTGGCTTTGAGATAGATTTATTAAATGAGATCACCAAAAAAACTGGAATAAAATTTGATGTTGCAAATATGAGCTTTGATGGACTGATATCAGCATTAAAAACCGGTAAAATCGATATTGCCATAAGCGGAATGAGTGCAACTGATGAGAGAAGAAAATCGGTTGATTTCACCAAGCCATATTATTTTTCAGAAAATTTATTTATCCGCAAAAAAGGCTCAGATGTAAATAAAGACAATCTTAAGGATAAGAAAATTTCAGCTCAAGTTGGCACACTTCAAGAAGAAGCAGCCAAAAGCATAACTACTAAGTCGATACCTGCTGAAAATGTAGCAGCTGCCATCATGTCACTAAACGCTGGTAAAATCGATGTTGTGCTAACTGATAGTCCGATAGGGGCTGAATATTTAAAACAAAATCCAGATTTGGAAGAATTTTTAAGAGTTCCTGATGGTACGGAAGGATTTGCGATGGCGTTTGATAAAGGCAAACACACTGAGCTTATCAAAAAGATAGACGCAGCGATCGATGAGCTGCAAAAATCTGGCGAATTTGACAAAATGCTAGATAAATATGGATTAAAGAAATAAATCTAAATACAAAATTTGCAGAGAAGCAGGAATTCTCTGCAAAAACTCACTTTTTTCTAATTTTTAAAATTTAACATCTTTTAAAAGTAAAATTAATAAAATGACTTAACTATTTTCAAGGAGAAAAAATGAAGCTTCTCAGGATGAGAACGGCATTTATTTTAAATGTGCTATTTTCTATTTGCATGTATCACAATTTTGTTAAAAAATTCCTACTATTTAATAGAGCTAAATATAAATTAAAATTTTACATGAATACGCTAATCAATATTTTTTATAAAAATAACCAAAAGTATTTTTTGGTTGATAAATTTTAAGTATTAAAGTCATACGACTTTATTTTTGAAGCAGATATTAAGAAAAACTAAAAGGAGAGAAAATGAATAATCTAGGTATTAAATCTAAGATTATGGCGATAGTTATCGTCAGTCTTATTGGCCTTGGTATCATGAGTGCATACATGCTAAATGGTATCTTAAAAACTCGCTCAAAAGCAGAGTTTAGTGAGAAAATCGTGGATACAATCATAAATCAAAATAATTTTATCCATGAGATGCAAAAAGAACGTGGATTTAGCTCAGGTGTGCTAGCAGGAGGGGATAATAAAAATTTATTAGAGCAGCGTAAAAAAGTAGATGCTGCGCTTGATAAGCTTGAAGAGAAAAATGAAATAGTTTCAGAGATAAATAGTATCCGCTCAAATGTAGATCAAAAAAGTGGCAATGATCTAATTAGCCGTATAACAAAAATTTTAAGAAAAGAGGTCATTGCTATAAATGGATATAGTGATAAGCTTGAGCCTAGCTTGGTAGATGATCTAAAGCGTATCATTATTGTTGGTGAGATAAAAGAGTCTTTTGGTATTTTGCGTGCTACTTTAAATGGGGTTTTTACTAAAAAGAGCATAAACAAAGAGGACTACAATAAAGTAGTTGCACTAAATAGCGTTATAAATAAATTTATGCAGGATTTTGACGATTACAACCCAAAAGAATTTAGCGATGAATTTGACGCTATCGCTAGAAAAAAGGCAGATTTTATAGATGCTATGAATATTATTAAAAATGTAGTTGCAACAGAAGATGCATCTTATGATGCATCAAGCTGGTTTTCAAAGATAAGTGTTACGATAGATGCGATGAGAGAGCTTGAGCTTAAATTACTTGATAATATGCAAAAAGATGCAAGACGTATTAAGGATGATGCAAATACCGAACTTATTATAAGTTCTATTGTGATTGCGATTTGTATTTTACTTATGTTGCTAGTATCTACATTAATAGGTAAAAACCTGATCTCTGGTATAGATCAGACTAAAAATGGCTTAGTTAGATTTTTTGACTTCTTAAATTATAAATCTAATAAGGCTGAATTTTTAGATCGTAGTGGTAGTGACGAGATTGGACAGATGAGTGCACTGATAAATGAGAATATCAAACAAATCGAGGCAAATTTATCTGAGCAAAATAATTTCATTAAAGAAGCAAATACTTTTGTAAATCAAATCGGAAAAGGTAACTACGTAGCTCAGCTTAACGCAGATACTTCAAATCCTGCGCTTAGCCAGCTAAAACAAACTTTCAAAGACTTACAAATCGCTCTTAAACATGCTATTGCGGAAAATGGCGATGATGTGTTAAATCTATTAGAAAGCTTTAAAAAACAAGACTTTACTAAAAGGCTTGAAGATGATGGCAAAATGGCGGTTGGTATAAACGCTCTTGGTGAAGAGATAGCCAAGATGTTAAGGGCAAATTTAGATCAAGCTCATGTGTTAGAAGAAAAGGCTGAGTCTTTAAGCCAGTCAATGAAAGAACTAACTCAAGGCGCAAATGTACAAGCAAGCTCACTTCAAGAGTCTGCTGCCGCAGTAGAGCAAATGTCAAGCTCAATGAATGCAATATCTCAAAAAACATCTGATGTTATTAGACAAAGTGACGAGATCAAAAATATCATAACTATTATTAGAGATATAGCTGATCAAACAAATTTACTAGCTCTTAATGCCGCAATAGAAGCAGCACGCGCAGGAGAGCATGGTAGAGGCTTTGCAGTTGTTGCAGATGAGGTTAGAAAACTAGCAGAGAGAACTCAAAAATCTCTAACAGAGATCGAAGCAAATACAAACGTACTAGCTCAATCAATCAATGAAATGAGTGAATCTATAAAAGAGCAAAGTGAAGGAATCAATATGATAAACCAATCAGTTGCGCAAATAGACACACTTACAAAAGAAAATGTAGTAATTGTCAATAAAGCAAATGAAGTAACATCTGATGTTGACGACATGGCTAAGGCAATAGTAAACGAAGTTAGAAAAAGTAAATTTTAATCTTTGACTTACTCCTAGAACTCCTATTATTCTATCCCTTAAAATAATTAAGGGATAGAACTTATCTATAAAAATTTATATGCTACTTTGCTATACGATTATTCATAGCATTTTTCTTTTATTGCGGATTTAAACAATTTTTAATAGAGAAATACTGATAATTAAGCCACTAAATCACCTTAAAGGACACTATTATGAAAAAGATCTTTGCTCTTTTACTCACAGCTTTTGTTGCTCTTTGTGCAAATGAGCTAAAATTTGGCACAGCGGCGAATTATCCGCCATTTGAATATATCGATGAGAACAACAAAATAACAGGCTTTGATATCGAGCTAATTGATGAAATTTCAAAGCGTGCAGGCTTTTCATATAAGATCATAAATATGAGTTTTGACGGCCTTATCCCAGCACTTAAAGCTGGCAAAATAAATGGCATTATAAGTGCGATGAGTGCGACTTCAGATAGATTAAAATCGATTGATTTTACAAAGCCATACTATCTAACTGAAAATCTTTATCTAAAGAAAAAAGGCAATGACGCACTAAAGGCTAAAGAAGAGCTAGCTGGCAAAAGAGTTGGCGTGCAACAAGGCACCGTCCAAGAGCTAGCAGCAAATGCTATAAATGGCGTAAAAGTAGTGCCTTCAGAAGATACTGTGCCACTTGTTATGGGGCTAAAAGTTGGTAAATTTGACGCAGTTATCCTTGATAGCTCTATTGGATATGGCTTTATCAAGAAAAATCCAGAACTTGAAGCATTTTTCAAAGAAGTTGATGGTAGCGAGGGCTTTTCAATAGCTTTTGATAAAGGAAAAGAGAGCGCATTAATAGAGAAAATAAATCAAATTTTAGATGAAATGAAAAAAGACGGAAGCTACGAAGCTTTACTTAAAAAATACGATCTAAAATAATCTTCTAGCCTGCAATTTTGCAGGCTTATGCTAAATTCTGCTTTGTCTATCGATTAAAATTAAAAAGGAAAATAATGAGAAAAATTTTGTTGCTTTTTTGTCTAGCAATGGGTCTTTTTGCGCTTCAAAACGATAAAGATATGTTAAATGGAGAGCTAAAAAACGGGCTAAAATACTATATCAAAGAGAATAAATTTCCACAAAAAACAGCTATTTTTTATCTTGTTATAAATTCTGGTTCAACTGATGAAAAAGATGGCGAGCAAGGTCTTGCTCACTTTTTGGAGCACATGGCATTTAATGGCAGCCGCGACTTTAGCAAAAATGAGCTCATTAAACAGCTTGAGAGTCTTGGTGTAAAATTTGGAGCCGATCTAAACGCGCAGACGAGCTACGATCAGACGAGCTATGTCTTAACGATTAATGTAAATGAGAAAAATTTACAAGATACATTTAAGGTCTTTTCGAATTGGATAGATGGCGTTAAAATTGATCCTAAGGAGCTTGATAAAGAGCGTGGAGTCATAATAGAAGAGGAGCGTCAGAGAAATACGCCAGGATATAGGCTTTATTTGGCTCAAACAAAGGATATTTTTGAGGGCAGCATCTATCTAAAAAGAGTGCCAATAGGCGATATGAACGTCATCAAAAGCGTAGATGCTAAGCATATGCAAGAATTTTACGAGAGGCTTTATCAGCCAAGATTTATGAGCTTTGTAGTCGTTGGCGACTTTGATAAAAATGAGATAAAAAGCTTAATCGAAAAAAGCTTTAGCCAAGCAAAAAATACAAATTCTTACATTCATCCAGAAAAAAATATCAGCTTTAAAAGTGGTTTAAATATTTTTAACTATGACTCGAATGAAACTGGAATGGAGCTAATTAGACTTAGCTATTTTGATAAATTTAGCCCAGTTTTAAATGAGGCTGACGCAAAGAGAAATCTAGAAGACGCACTTATCGCAAGCCTGATAAATATGCTTTATGAGCAAAAAAATGCAAATAATTCATCAAATTTAAGCACTGATTTTATAGCTCAAACACTTCAAGCAAAGCAGAAAATTTATAGTTTTGAAACAAATGTACTTGGAGGCGATTTTAACGCAAGCCTTAAAGATATGCTTGGCGTTATAAAAGGCATTAAAGAGTTTGGCTTTAATAAAGATGATTTTGAAGATGTAAAAAAGGCGTTTGTGGCAAATGTAGATGCAAAATTTAAACGCTCAAAGACTAAAAAATCAAGTGCTTACGCAGGACAAATTTTAAATATGATAGAAAATGGTGGCTTTGTGTTAAGCGATGAAGACGACAAAGAGCTCAGTTTAAAGCTATTAAACGAGATTACGCTAGCTGACGTGAATGCTAGATTTAGGCAAATTTTGGCCATTTCTGATGAGCGTGTAAGAATTTTTAGCAAAGATGGTTATAAGCTTAGCAAAGATGAGTTTTTAAAGCTTTTTGCCAAGGCACCTGCTTATAACACAAGCCTATCTGCTAATAACAACGATAAGAGCCTAGGCAATGAAAATTTAGAGCCAAAAGAGATAAGCTCAAGAAGCTTTGATGAAAAAAATGGAATTTATACCTACAAAATGCAAAATGGCTCGCAAGTTATCTTTAAGCCACTAGCTACTAAAAAAGATAGCGTTTTGTTTGCAGCCGTCAGCAAAGGAGGCACATCAAATTTGGCTGATCCAAAGCTTGGTAGCTTTGCAGTAGCGCTCACAAATGAAAGCGGCGTTGGCAAATTTAATAACTATGAGCTCTCAAAGACACTAAATGGAAAGATCGTAAGCTATGAAAAGAATATCGAGGGTCTTACACAAGGATTTTATGGCTCATCAAGCACAAGCGATCTTAGCTCGCTGCTAGCTATTATAAATTTAGAATTTAACGCTCCAAGAGCCGACTCACACGTGCTTGAGAGGATAAAGCAAAGAGCAAAAGATGAACTAGCTAAAGAGCAAAATTTACCTGAATATAAATTTAGCACCGAATTTAGCAAGTTTTTTTATGAAAACAATAAACGTGTCGCGCCGCTTGAGATGGCTCAGATCGATGCGCTAAAACTAAATGAGCTAAAAGAGATCATCAAAAATAAATTTACAAATGTAGCCTCATATACTTTTGTAATCATCGGCGACACCGACGAAGAGAGGCTTTTTCCGCTTGTTAAAAAGTATATCGCCACTCTGCCAAAGCTTGGCGAGGCTGAAGAGTTTAAAGACGATGGCGTGCGAAGTATCAATGGTCAGCACACCTTTAAAAGGGAGTATCAAAGCACAAAAAGAAGCGATGTTGGCATAAATATCATAAATTCTGACGCTAAATATAGCTTTGAAGGAGCGATTAAACTAAGGGCATTAAGTGAAATTTTAAAAACGGCGCTTCGAGAAAAGATCAGAGAAGATAAGGGCCAAACATACGGCTTTAGCCTAAATGCCAAGCTCTCACGCTATCCTTTTGAGCATTTAGATATGCTAATTAGCTTTACTTGCGATCCTGCAAACACGGACAAGATCATCGCTGAGATAAAGGAGATAATAGCTAGTATCAAGCGTAGTGGCGCGATTTTGCCAAAGCATTTGGAGGATTTTAAAGCACAGAGTGAAATTTCTATAAAAAAAGATTATGAAAAGCCTGAGTTTTGGCAAAAGCTCATCATCTCAAATAAAATTTTTAACACGCCACTTTATACGGCTGATGAGTACATAAGTGCGGTAAAAGCCATCACAAATGAGGACATCAAAGAGGCAGCTAAGCTATATCTTGATGATAAAAATATGGTGATAAGCATAAATAATCCGAAGTAAAATTTTGAGGGCAGCTGGCTTTTTAAAATTTAAGACTAAGTAGAAATTTGAGAGGTCAAGCTAGCTTTTTAAATTTAAACATAAGCAGAAATTTAGAGAGCTAATAGCCTCCAGAAATTTAATCCTGAGTATAAAATTTACGAACTAAGCCAGCCTTAAAATTTAAACCCTAAGCCAAAGCTAAGCGAGAATGTCCTTTGGCTTTAGCTTGTTTAGCTTTTGCACTAGATCATCAAAGCTCGCTCCATTTTCGACCTCGCTCCTAATAAATTCCTCAAAAAACTCACGTTTTATATCTTTATCCGTGTAAGTTACGCTCTTTTTGGTAACTTGCATAGGCTTAAATTTCTCTTCTTCTATCTCTTCATCGCCATTTTCTCTAACTGGCGTAAGAGCGATATTTTGAAGCACATCAGCGATGCTCTCGCCCTTTTCATAGCTTGTTTTTAGAAATTTCAAAAACTCATCTTTGCTGTTTTTATCAGCGTAGCTTACACGGTGTAACATAGGCTGACCTAAGAATTCTATACGTTTTTTATCCGAGCTTTGTTCGTAATGTAAAGCCCCGTCTTTAAAAGAAATTTTCACATTTGCGTGCTCGCCAAGTATCCTTTCGGCGGTAAATTCCAGCCATTTATCTTTAAACTCATCGATACTTAGATCAGAGTCTAGTAAATTTGTAGCCTCACGGCTTAGATAAAGAGCACCAAAAGCATTATTGATTATTTTATTGTTTATGCTCATTTTGTGATTTTTGATGAACTCATCTACGCTAAAGCCGTTTTTCTCGCTAGTTAGAATGTAGCTTGCTCGCCAAAGCTTCGTGCTATCAACGAAATTTTTAAGGCTAGAGATTTCATCTTTGCTCGCTCCGCTATCAAGGCCATTTATCTTGCCCCAGATAGAAATTTTGTCATTTGATGAGTAGCCAGAGAGCGGTAGATGCTTGATGTCCGCAGTTTTGGTGGGAATTTCTACTTTATTTAAATTTGTGCTTGTGGCTTGACGCTTACTAAAAGCGTCTTGATAGCTAAAGCTTTGGTTAAATCCATTTAGTGCGTTTATCATGTCAAATCCTTTAACACTATATCGGCAAATGGATTTAAATTTTAAGTGGAATTATTTTTTATTGCGGTATTTTTCAAAAATGGCGATCATTTGGTATGAGTTTTGTGCGATTTTAAATTTATTTGGATTTTTGCCAAGTAGCTCTTCTCTTAAAGAGTCGATAAATTCCCTATCTTTTTTGCAAGCCTCAAAGCTCACTCGTCCCCTAAGTACGGCCATAAATATAATATCAGCAGTCGCATTTATCATCTCAAGCATTTTTTCTTCGCTCATTTTTGTGGATTTTGCCCTTTTTAAAGCAAATATTATTCCTTTACGCTCACAAAATTTACTATTTTTACCTCTTGGCTCTCTTTGCAAGCCTCCAGTGCGGCTGCGTTTTTCACCATATGAGCGCTTTTCATATGCTCTTTTTGGCTTGCAAGATCTTCCCAAATTTCCATAAAACAGTATTCGTTTTTACCGCCCACAACCATGCCGCACTCGTAGCTTATGCAGCCTTTGTCTTTTCTTGAAGCTGGCACGATCTCTTTTAAAATTTCTTCAAATTTCGCCTCACATCCAGCTTTTAACTTTACATTTACATAAAATCCAATCATCTGCCCATCCTTTAAAAATTTTTGGCTAAAATAGCGCAATTTAGACGCAAGTTTGCGCATTACATTACAAGGCCTTTAAACGATGAAATGATACAAAACCCTAAATTTATAATTTCTAAAACCAACCAAAAACAATAAATTTAACCAAAATCGGAGAGAAAATGAAAAGACGAGACTTTTTAAGATTGAGTGCATTAGGCGCGGCTAGCCTTCAAGCAAAAGAGCTTGGAAGCGCAGAGCAAGCGTTATTTGACAAACAAAGCGGACTAAGTGCAAATAAATTTGGCCCATTTTACGTAAGAACTATCGCAGGACGCGTGGTTGAGACCGTGCCATTTGAGGGCGATGCTTATCCAAACGAGCTAAATAACGCAGTTATTGACTACATCCAAAACGAGAGCAGAGTAAAATATCCATTTGTTAGAAAGAGCTTTTTAGCCAATCCAAACAACCCAAAGCCAGAGCTTCGTGGTAAAGAAGAATTTGTGCGTGTGAGCTGGGACGAGGCTATAAAGCTAAGCGCAAAAATTTTAAAAGAAAATTTTGATAAATACGGTGCTGAAGCGATCTACGGACAGGTTTATCAGTGGGGTAGCCTTGGCAAAGTAGGACATAGCCAAAAGACCGCAAAAAGGCTACTTAACGTGCTTGGTGGCTACGTAAATGAGCTAGGTGGTTACTCATACGGCGCAGCGACTGTCATCATGCCTCACGTCACTGGCTTCGTCGATCCTGCGCTAGCGCCAACAAAGTGGGAGGCTATCTTAAAAAACGCCAAAACGATCGTATTTTGGGGCACAAACCCAGTCGTTTCAAACAAGATCGCCATTGGCGTGCCGCTTCACAACTCATATAAATACTACGATGAGATCAGAAAAAAAGGCGAGAGTGGCGAGATGAAAATTTATAGCGTCGATGTTTATCACAACGATAGCGCAAAATACTTTGACTCAAAATACCTTGAAGTCGTGCCTTGCACCGATACGGCGATGATGATAGGTATGTGTAACTACCTTTTTGAAAAAGATCTTTACAGCAAAGAATTTATAGAAAAATACACAGTTGGCTTTGATAAATTTAAAGAGTACATGCTTGGCACAAAAGACGGGGTCAATAAAAACCTAGCTTGGGCAAGCAAAATTTGTGGCGTTAGCGAGCAAGATCTTGCGAAATTTAGCGAGGATCTAGCCAAAAATGACTCAGTGATAATTAGTGGCTATGCCATTCAAAGACAAGATAACGGTGAGATGGCATACTGGGCGCTTGTGACACTAAATGCGATGCTTGGACACATCGGCAAAGAGGGTTGTGGCTTTGTCACAAATGACGGCATGCACAAAAATGCTGATGAGAGCTTCATAGCGCCTAAACTAGTGGCGTTTGAGACGAAGGTACCTCAAAAATTTATTGATAGTGGGCTGGTACCAAAAACAAAGGGCTATGACATGCCAAACTCAAGGCTAATAGACGCACTCCTTAAGCCAGGCAAGGAGATAACAAGAAATGGCAAGAGCTATAAACTGCCAAAGATTAGAGTGATGTTTAACGCAAATGGCTCGACTTTCACAAGGCATCCTGACGCAAATAGAGCGATAAAAGCTATGCGAAACGTTAATGCTATCATCACTTGCGAGCCGTTTTGGACAAGTACAGCTAAATTTAGCGACATCGTCTTGCCAGCTGCGCTTGAGTACGAGCGAACAGACATCGAGATGGCAAACTCTACAAGCGAGTATCTATTTGCGATAAAGCCACTAGTTAAGCCATTTGGCGAGAGTAAAAGTGACTTCGAGATCGCAAGGCTGATCGCCAAAGAGTGGGGCAGGGAAGAGGCATTTAGCGAGGGTAAAAGTGAGCTAGAGTGGGTCAATACAATATATGAAGATGCCGTTAAAAAGGCTGCTGAGCTTGGGTATGAGAGCATGCCTAGCTTTGAGGAATTTTGGGAGAAGGGATATTTTAGATTTGACAAGATCGATGAGAAAAAACGCTACTTTACAAACTACAAGAAATTCCGCGACGATCCAGTGGCAAATCCGTTAAAAACGCCATCTGGCAAGATAGAAATTTACTCTGAAACGGTCGCTGGCTTTGGCTATGATGACTGCCCACCGCATGCAGCTTGGCTTGAGCCATTTGAGTGGCTGGGTGCAAAAAATAAAAAATACCCTATCGCAATTAGCGGTGCGCACTCTAAATTTAGGCTTCACTCACAGCTAAATAACTCCGTGCTTCGCAACTTTAACGAGATCGCAGAGCGCGAGCCAGTGCTTATAAATCCAAAAACAGCCGAGGCTAGAGGGATAAAGATGGGCGATGTGGTGCGTGTGTTTAACGATAGGGGCGAAATCTTGTGCGGTGCCTTTGTGACCGAGGACGTGCCACAAAACGTCGTGATAGTAAGCGAAGGTGCGTGGTATGACCCTGAAAAACCGGGTGAAAAGAGCCTTTGCTTGCACGGAAATTTAAATGTACTCACAAAAGACGTGCCATCAAGCAAGATGAGCCAGAGCAACACTGCTCATACAAGTCTTGTCGAGATTGAAAAATTTAAAGGCGTACCAAAACGCGTGACTGCATTTGACATACCAAAGATCGGTGTAATGCACGCATAAAATAAAAGCTATCCTTAAATGGATAGCTTCTAAGCTTTAAAAATTTTATTTATCTTAATAACAATGAATTTTCACAAAGCTCTTCAATCTTTGAAATTTGCTCTTTAACTCTTGCTTTTAAGCCATCAAGCATTGCTATTTTTAAAGTATAAATTTCATTAAAATCGCTTTTTATATCAAGCAAAATTTTATTTAAAAACGAGCTATTTGAGCACATTAAAGCTTCAAACTCATAAAGGCTAAACGCATCAAGCATACGCTCATAGACGTCTTTTGCACTTGGAATATAAAGTGGCGTATTCATCTGCAGATGCGACTCTAGCGTCTTTTCTATCTTTTGTTTTATAAAATAAACCGCGAGTTTGAGCGCGTTTTCATAGTTTGAGGCTAGCTTTATATCAAGCTTTTCAAAAAACAAAGAGACCTTTTGTATAGCCTTAAATTTAGCCGTTTCATACTCTCTTAAAAAATCTTCATATGTCCGTCCGGCATAGGTATTTATGGATTTTGTTTCGTAAGCCAAGGCTTGATCATCAAAGCTAGCGTAATTTTCATAGCGAGATTTGTATATTAAAAATTTATCCTCTAAATTTTTATAAAGCTCATTAAATGCTGAAGTTATTGCATTTTCTAGCTCTTTTAGATCTTTTTTGTAGCGTTTAAAAAATTTATTAAAAACCACATCTTCGTAGATAAGTTTTGAAAAGACTTCGTCGCTATCAAGACTTATTACCTCAAAATTTTCACGCTTGTAAATTTCTTTATTTAAAAGCGTCTTTGAAGCGTTAAATTTCGTCTTTGAAAAAGGCTTAAGTAGCTTAAATACTTCATTGGCAGCAAGTTTTATGACTTCACTCATTTGACTATATCTTAAAGCGATCTTTGGTTTAAACTCCTCTTTTATCGCCTCCAGCCTCCCATCTAATGAGCCACTAAATTCATCTAAAATAAACCGCGCATTATCATAAATTTCTAGATGTTTTTCTTGCTCGTTAGTTAGGAGTTTTACGATCTTTTTTGCCCTTGCTTTTATGAAATTTTCTTTAAAGCTCTTGTCTAAAAAGCACTCTTTAATAGCCTTTAGAGCTTCGTTAAAATTTGAAGCTTCAAGTAGGCTTTTGTCATTATTTGTGATGCCAAGGAGTGCTTGCTTTGATGAGATAGCGATGATATCCTCAAAAAGCTCGCCATAAGTTTGCCCAGCGTGCTTTAGCAAACTTTCAAGCTCTTCCTCACTTAGCTTGTCTTTTTGGTTGATTAGGCAGATCGCTTTTAGATCATTGGCTTTTAAAATTTCTTTGATACTTTCAAGCTCGCTTGCCTTTGCGGCATTATTTGCAAGGCTTAGCCATATTGCACCACTAACCTTTTTTAGCGTATTTTTTGTCTCTTTTGTGTCAGCATCTCTTAGCGAGTTTAGGCCAGGAGTATCGATGAAATTTATCTCTTTTAAAATTTCACTTGGCGCATAAAGCGTCATACTAGAAACTTGCTCGCCTAACTTATTTAGCTCGGCTAGATCGCTACTTGCTAGCAGGCTTTCGCTACCGTTTATAAATTTCACGCTTAGAAGTGGCATCTTTGCAAATTTTAGCCTCACAGCCTTTGCGGTGACTGGGGTTAGTCCTGATGGCAAGACATCTTGGCCAAGCAGTGCGTTTAAAAATGTTGATTTTCCACTTGAAAATTGACCGATAACAGCTATTAGCGGTGGTTCATTTAGAGTGTCTATTAGTAAATTTAAGCTCTCTTTTATCTGATCGCTTATATGCAAGCTAGGATCGTTTAGATCATTTACAAACCTAGCTAGTTCGCCCCTAAAATCATTTGTAAAAACCTTAAAGTATCTCGCTTTGTAGGCATTTATAAACTCATTAAACATTTTTTATATCCTCTAAAAGTGAGTAAAATTCATCTTGCAAGGAAGTTTTTTGTTTAAGCTTTGAAATTGAGCTTTGATTTTGTAAATTTAGTTCATTAAGTTTTTTATTGAGAACTAAAAGTCTTTGGTTCAAAGCCTCTTTTTGACTCATTTCATAAACCTTTACTCGCTCTTTTAACAGCTTTTTTTCATGTTCTGCTAGCATCTCACAAAACTGCGATATGCTTTTATTGTTAAGTAAATTTTGTCTTAAACTTAAAAGCGCCTCATCTGGCTCATTTTTGCTTAAAATTTTAGCTTCAAGCTCATCTAAAAGCTCGCTAAAATCAAGCTCTACGCCCATTTGCTTTAAAAAGTCATTTATACTAAAAATTTTATTTTCACTCACCTTAAAGCCATCAAAACTTAAAGCGATATTTTGCTCGCATGACTTTATCTGCACCAAAGTTTCATTTCTAGCCTCTCTCATGAGTGCCGCAACTCCGTCACAAAGTGTAGTTTTTGCTATTTGTGTAAGACGTTTTAGATTTAAATTTTCTCTTTTATTTTTGCAGTAAGTGATCTCGCTCTTAATCTTTTCATTTAGATTTTGAAGTAATGCTTCAAGACCCATTTTATAGATATCTTTTGCATTTTTATCATCGAGTTTTTTTAGCTCGCTTTCTAAAAGCCTTTCAAGTTTTGTGAAATTTTCATTAAGAGAATTTTTGATATTTGCTTGCTCGTTTTGCAAAGCTTCTAGCTCTAAACCAAATGCTTTAAGCTCTAAAATTTCAGCCTTTGTGGCTTCTAGTTTTGTTTTTAAAATATTTTGCAATTCTTTTTGATATGAGTTTAAAATTAGAGCTGATTTTTTAGAGTCTTTACCAAAAAGCACATCATAAAGATACTCTTTAAACTCCGGCACGCCACTATTTAAAGCGCCATCAAGATAAGCCTTTGCACTAAGGGCAAAATAATCTATCTTGATATCATTTATCTGCTCGCCGATCGCCTTTTTTACGTAGTTAAGAGTTTCATTAATACCCTTTGCGTCTAACTCGTCAGCGTGAGTTAGCACGATAGCAACTCTTACGATGTGCGAGTTTTCAAGGCATTTTTTCAAAAATAGTGCGTCTTTTTGCGTTGCACTTTGCGAAGCATTCATGAGATGTGCTAAAAGGTCGCACTCTTTCATAAAATTTGTAGTTATTTGCTCTCTTAAAACGATCGCATCATCTATGCCCGGAGTGTCTATAATGCAGACATTATCTCTTAAAAGCTCCAAGTCATCATAAAGCTCAACGCTTTTTACGAGATTTGCCGTTTTTGAGCTTGAAGATGTATAGTTTTTTATCTCATCTAGGCTGATCTCTACGCTATTAGCTAGTAAATTTTTGCTTGAAAGTCCAAGCTTTTCTAGCTCGTCTGGGCTATAAAAATTTACCTTTGCATGGCTATTTGATGCGTGCTTTAAGATGGTTAAATTTATGGTCTCAGGCACATTTGAAGTGCCAAGGATGAATTTATTTAAAAGCGCATTTAAAAGCGTTGATTTGCCAGAGTTTATGATACCGCTTACTGCGATATTAAAAAGCGTTTCATTTGATCTTTTCTTGGCATTTTTCAAAGCTAGTAAAAATTCTTTATCTTCATCAAGCATGCTTGCTTTTTCATTTATCTCGTTTAGAAAATCCAAGCTCTTGTGAAAATGATCTTTTGGCTTTACATTAGAATTTTCAGCCTTATTTTGATTTGAGTTTTTGCTTATAAATTTTATTAAAAAATCAAATTTTTCATGGCTAATTATCTTTTCATCACGTAGCTTTTGTAAGCGGGTTATGAGTTCATCACTTGAAATTTTTGCCTCATTTAGTGCTTTTAGTGTGGCTAGCTGTGCACTTTGTATGCTAAAGATATCAAGTCCAACGCCTAACTTTTTTAAGATAGTTCTAAACTCGGCAAGAGCCATAAACTCATCTAAATTTTTCTCATCACAAGATAAAAGAAGCGCCAGTAGATCTGGGTAAAAAGGCACGCTCGCATCGGTATTGGCGTAAATTTTATTTAAATGCCAAGCGTGATTTAAAAACTTGTCCATTAAAGATTCTTTTTTTGAAATTTTTTAGATTTTATTACGTTTTTACTTACGAAGCTATCAAGATTTAGGCGCAAAATTTTATATTTTTTAAAAAGTTTAATTTAACTCAAGCTTTTTAAAGCTAACTCTTGGATTTATATTTAGCTCGCTATGGTTTACAAACTCGCCTTTTAAGTACTTCTCACGTCCAGCTCTTGCTATCATCAGTGCGTTATCAGAGCAAAACTCAAGTGGAGCTAGTAAAAGCTCGCACTCATTTTTTTGGCAAAGCGTTTCAAGTCTTTTTCGTAAATTTAGATTTGCACTTGCGCCGCCAACTACGCCAAAACGCTTGAAATTTCTTAAACAAAAGACCTTTTCAAGCTTGTTTAAAATGTGCTCACAGGCTGTATTTTCAAATGCGTAGCAGATGTCAGCGATATCCTTTTGTGTGATATTTTCTAGCTTTGAAATTTCAACTCTGACTTGGTTTTTAAGCCCTGAAAAACTATATTCAAGACGTTTATCGTGAAGAAGTGGAATGGTAAAATGAAACCTCTCTTTGTCTTTGCAAAGTAGGGCATTTTGCTGAACTACGGCACCGCCTGGATAGCCAAGATCAAGCATTTTAGCAACCTTGTCAAAGCTCTCACCAAAGCTATCATCGCTAGTGCTTGCTAGCTCAGTGATTTCACCATTTTCGTCAATCTCTAGGATCATCGTATGCCCACCACTTACTAGCAGGACGCCAAGTGGAAAGGTGGCTTCGCAATCTAAAAATAGTGAGTAGATGTGACCAACTAAATGATTTACGGCAATTAGCGGGATATTAAGAGCAACGCTTAATGCTTTTGCCATGCTGACGCCACCTATTAGGCTCACACTAAGACCCGGCTCATTTGTTACAGCGATCGCTTTTATTTCTTTAAAATTTGGCAAGATATCCTCTAAAAGTGCTGGCAGTGCCTTTGTATGAAGCCTAGCTGCAAGCTCAGGAACCACGCCACCAAAGATAGCGTGCTCCTCCTCTTGAGAAATTTTTTTATAATAAATTTTCTCTAAAGTGCGTTCATCTATTAGTGCGACCGAGCTATCATCGCAGCTACTTTCGATACCAAGTATCATTTAAACTCCGCTAAGATCATGCCAGCAAATTTCTCTTTGCCATCTTCGTTTTTATAAAACTCGACTCTATAAATTTTGCCGTCTTTATCGATGCTATAGCTTTTATTTAGGCTATTTTTAGTTACTTCTTGCTCGCTCTCATCTATGCTTTTTGTGCCGTATCCTATGACATTTACGCGCACGTTTTTGAGTGATTTTATTTTAAAGCTCTTTTTCACGCTAAATTTATCGCCACTTTTTAATGCAAGCTCGCTGCCGTCACTTATTAGTAAAATTTCCTCAAGTGGCTTTGTAAACTCAAAATATTGTGGTTTTAATCTAGTAACAAAGCGGTTGCCGTACTGCACTTTGAAGCTACCATTTTCTTTTATGACGGCTATTAGCGGATTTGGTGAGCTATAGTTTAACTCACCTTTTTTAAGTGGGACAAAATTTATTAAAGGTTTTAGATTTTTAAGACTTATCGCGTATGAATTTTCAAGCTCGAGTCTGATCTCTTTTTCGATCGCCTTTTTTACGCTTTTAACATCAAGATTAAACGGCCTAGTAAAGCTAATGCCAGCCTTTTTCATATATTCTTCAATAGCGATTAGATGGTAATAAGTCCTTTGCTCAGCGTTTAAATTTTTACTAGCTTCGTTTGCAAAGGCTGATTTATTTT
The DNA here is from genome assembly GCF_001298465.1 of Campylobacter concisus. Taxonomy (NCBI): domain Bacteria; kingdom Pseudomonadati; phylum Campylobacterota; class Epsilonproteobacteria; order Campylobacterales; family Campylobacteraceae; genus Campylobacter; species Campylobacter concisus. The sequence goes on along the minus strand of NZ_CP012541.1, from coordinate 1,354,333 downwards.
GCGTGATAGCATAGTAAGTTAGGCTTTTTAGCATCTCTTTATCACCCATCGCAGTGTGCGTGTTTTTGATGTGATACTGGTGTTTTTGATCTATTAGATGCTTGTTTAGCACGTCTTTTACGCTTGAAGCAATGTTTTCAAGCTCTGGGTATTTTGAACCAGGAAGTGTGCTTTGATCAATGATGCAAGTATTGCCCCATTTATCTGGATTTTCATCTTTGTTTATAAATTTATCTCTGTAATATCCGCTTCCATCGTGTAAATTTAAGATGAGCGTGACGTTTTTATCGGTGATGACATCTTTTATCTTCATTACTGAGTTGTAATCAGGATCGTTTTTATCAACATGGGCAAATTTTCTATTCATATCGCCTTTTGTGCCACGACTTCGCTCGATTATGCTTGGGAAATTTAAATTTGGCACGACCCAAAGCGAGCCTTTTGTGATGTTATAGTCAGTTGCCACGATAGAGGCTGCCAAAAATCCACCCGGCTCATCGCCTTGAATACCGCCGATTAACAACATCGTGTTTTCGCTTGGTTCACCTTTTTTGATGAGCACATAGTCTAAAGTATTAGCTAAACTAGCAGTGGCAAAGGTTAGTAAAAAAAGTAAAAATTTACGCATTAATATCCTTCGTAATGCTTTGTCTTTGGTAAAAGCAAATTTAAAACTATGCCAGTAACCGCGCCAAGCCCTATACCTGAAAATTTCACCGCACCAAGGTCAAGCACCATGCCGCCGATGGCAAAGATGAAGATGAGGGCTACGATTATCATGTTTCTAGGGTCTGCAAGATCGACTTTATTTTTTATAAGCGTCTCCATACCAACGCTTGCGATGATGCCAAAAAGTAGCAGCATGATACCACCGATGACTGGGGCTGGGATAGTTGAGAGTACAGCTCCTAGCTTGCCAACAAAAGCTAGCACGATGGCAGTGATCGCTGCAAAGGTCATAATCGCTGGATTATAAGCCTTTGTAAGGCTAACTGCGCCTGTGACCTCTGAGTATGTAGTGTTTGGCGGGCCACCAAAAAAAGCAGCAAGCGAAGTAGCAAGTCCATCTCCAAGGAGCGTATTTTTAAGGCCTGGATTTTTTAGAAAATCCTCTTTTGTGACATTTGATATAGCAAGCATATCGCCTATATGTTCGATCGCTGGAGCGATAGCAATAGGTATCATATAAATTATCGCTTCAAACTCAAATTTTGGTGTAGTGAAATTTGGCATTCTAAACCAAGGTGCATTAAAGATAGGGGTAAAATCAACCATGCCAAAGCAGTAAGCTACGATGTATCCGGTGATAATACCAAGCAAAATAGGTATAAGCCTAAACATGCCACGTCCAAGCATCATCACTAAAATAGTAGCCACTAGCGAAATGCCAGCGACGATCATCGCCTCATTTTGTGTATAAATTTCAGTGGCTGATATTGCCATTTTGACGGCATTTGGAGCAAGGATTAGGCCTATTGTCATGATGACCGGCCCAACGACAACTGGAGGCAAAATTTTATGCAAAATTTTCTCTCCGCCAAATCGGACCACGAGGCTTAAAACAACGTAGAAAAATCCAGCAAATATAACGCCCCCCATCGTCACGGCTATGCCCCATTTTTCGATACCGTACTGAAGTGGCGCGATAAAAGCAAAGGAGCTTGCTAAAAAAATAGGCGGAACATTTTTTCTAGTGATTAGCTGAAAAAGTAGCGTGCCAAGACCGGCTGTAAAGAGAGCTACATTTGCATCTAGTCCCGTAAGTATCGGCACTAATACCAGTGCACCAAAGGCGACAAATAAAAACTGAACGCCGATTAAGCTTTGCTTGGGATCAAATTTATAACCCTCATACCTTTGCATTTAACATCCTTTTTGCGTAATTTCTAACTTCTTTATCAGCTTCAAAAATTTCATCAATATTTGAAATTTTAATATTTCTAAAATTTTTAACAGAGCTTAAAACGAGCCTTGAGATATCCAAAAACGAGCATTTTTTCTCTAAAAAGCTAAACACTCCAACCTCATTTGCAGCATTTATCACTACACCTAGATCAGGGTTTGCTAGGACCTCATCTTTTAGCGAAAAAATGGGATATTTTTTAAGGCTGATTTTATGAAATTTTATATTTTTTAGATCAAGTAAATTTGCGTGTGAGACAATATTTTCATTGATATTTTCAAACATAGCATGAGCGATAGCTAGTTTCATGTTAGGTCGCGAGAGGTGCATCGTGCTTGAGCCGTCTATAAATTCAACTACGGCATGTATCGCAGAAGTTGGCTCTATCACAGCCTCGATCTCCTTGATGCCATAAAGCCAGTAAGCTTCCATCACCTCAAAAAGCTTATTTGCCATCGTCGCACTATCAATAGTGATCTTTGCGCCCATATCCCAGTTTGGATGCTTCAAAGCATCACTTGGTGTGGCGTCTTTTAGAAATTTGATCGGCTTTTTATAAAATGCGCCGCCACTTGCTGTGATGATGAGTCTTTTTGGTGCAGTTTTATTTTCAAGTAGAAATTTAAGCCCAAAATGCTCGCTGTCTATTGGTAAAATTTCTCTAGTCTTTAGAAATTTGCCGCCAACAACAAGGCTCTCTTTGTTTGCAAGCGCAAGCCTTTTGCCAAGAGCTTGTGTCTTTAGACTAGGAGCAAGACCGGCAAAGCCAACAAGGGCGTTTATCACCTTTTTTGAGCTTGAAATTTCTAGCATTTCTAGCAGTCCAGCCTCACCAAAAAATATATTTTTAGCTTCTATGTTTTTTACATTTTTAGCTAGCTTTTCATCGCCTACGCAGACAAATTTTGGTTTAAATTTTAAGATTTGCTCATTTAGCAAATCTACATTTTTAGCGCAACTTAACGCCTCAACCTCTACGCCAAATTTTTCGCAAAGATTAAGGGCGTTTTTACCGATTGAACCAGTTGAGCCAAGTATTACCACGAGAGCGACCAAAGTAGGGCAACTACGCCAAATAAATAGCCATCTATCCTATCAAGCATGCCACCGTGTCCTGGGAAGAGCGAACCACTATCTTTGACGCCGCAAAGTCTTTTTAAGTAACTCTCAAACAGATCTCCCCAAACTGCAAACACGCAGACCAAAAAGCTTGAGAATAAAATTTGGAAAAATCCTTCGGTGACAAAATTTCCAACGATGCAACCAATCACAGTGCCTATTGCTACGCCGCCTGCTGCGCCTTCTATTGTTTTGTTTGGTGAGCTTGGGCTAAGTGGATGTTTGCCAAACATTTTGCCAATAAAAAATGCACCACTATCGCTTGCAACTACGCTTAAAATAAGCCATACAAGATAGCCTACGCCATACTCTGAGTAAAGCATCCACATCATAAAGATCGGCGTGGTCGGATATACAAAAGGTGCGACTAGCTTTAAATTTTCACTTTTTATGTGAGCCAGGATCGAAGCAACTAGCATGATAGCAAGGATCGCTATGAATATTGGATTTGTAAAATATGTAAGCACGTAAAAAGCAAGTGTGGCAAAAACTAGCTGTTTGTGATCGATATTATAAAGCTTGAGCGACTCATTAAATGCAAAATAAAGCACAGCGCCGAGCAAGATAAAATTTAAAATATAATTATCAATAAAAAAAACTACTAAAATAGCAACAAACATCAAAACGCCAGTGATTATGCGAGATTGCATATCCTCTCCTTAAAATCGTTATTTCGCTGTAATTATAACACTTAAATTTTAGACGGCGTTTATAAGAGTAAAATTTGATTTAAAAAGCATTTTAAGCTGGTAAATTTGGACTATTTTGGCGTTAGTAAAGATTTAAATTTGCCTTTTAAATACACAAATAAAGCAAGACTGAAATGATCCCAAGCAGCAACTTGCAATAAATATACGCAGTAGTGCTTTATGGCTTAAAATTTTAAAAATTATTTTCCTCAAAAAAGTCGGTGTCGATTTTGCAAATTTCATATATTTGGCTTGTTTGAACGCCGACTTTGTATTTTATCATTAGCTCTGCAAGCTTGTCGCCATCTATCAAAACCACACTAAAATTTTTGATTATCTTTGGCGAAATTTTCAGCTTCTTTGGTAAATTTTGCCGTAGTGATAAAGACGCCTTTTTTAGTATTTTTATTTGAAATGGCGCCGATAAACTGCTGAATTTCTGGCCTACGGATATTACTGCCGTCTTTGTATCTTTTTGCTTGGATATAAATTTTAGAAAGTCCAAGTTCATCTTCGTCTATGATGCCATCTATCCCGCCGTCCGGGCCTTTGTTTGTGAGATTTCCAGCTCCATAATTCATCTTTTCAAGTAGCTTTGTTACAAGGTATTCAAAAAATCTTGGCTCTTTTTCTAAAATGCTAGATAAAATTTCACTCTTTAGCTCTTCTTTTATCTTGCAAAGCGCTTCATCTATATTGTCATCTGGGGTATTTTCTGTAGCCTCTTTTTCCTCTTGACTTATCTCTTGCTTGTAAATTTCATCGTACCAAGAGAGAAATTTGCTCTTTTTATCCTTGCTACTTACTAGCTCTTTGCCAAAATTTGTTATGGCAAATAGACTTCTGCCAACTTTTTGAAGCGGCACTTTTTCTGGCTTTGATTTTACTTGAGCTGTTGTAGCCAGATAGGATAAAGCCCAGCCCGTCCTGCTTATATATGTAAAAGTTCCACTTTTTATTTTTTGTAAAATTTCATCATCTGATAATTTGAAATATTCAATTATAAATTTAGAAATTTCAGCTCTATTTGCCTCTTTCCTTTGCGCAACAAATTCTAAAATAGGTAGCATCATATCTTTATAGCTTGGTAACATTCTATATCCTTAAATGAAGCAAATTTTTGAAATTATATAAATTTTTTGGCTTAAAAGCTATAATCAAAAAATGAGAAGTCTTGGCCTAACAAATTTTCTTTTAGAAAATAGTAGCTTATTTGTAAATACCTTTGCTACGATATTTGCGCTAATTTTTTGTTTTGTTTCTGGTGTTGGAATCGTCTTTATATTTATCGCATTTCCACTTGGTTATATAATGGGCGCACTTTTATCAATCCCATTTTTGATATTTTTATTTTTCTTATTTATATCTATTGATATCTTTTTATGCCTTTTGGTATCTATTTGTAGTCTTTTTTAATAAATTTAGAAGTAAATTTGGGGCTTTTACAGCCCCTTTTCTACTTTATAGCAGCCATTTTTCTACGCATATAAGCTATGCGACTTTGAAGTGGTAAGTGTTTAGGGCAGTTGTCTTCACAACCTAGCAAAGTCATACAGCCAAACACGCCGTCATCGTCGCCGATAAGCTCGTAAAAGTCCTCGTCGGTTCGTTTATCTAGCGCATCGATTTTAAATCTAGCTACGCGGTTAAGTCCTACCGCACCGATGAAATCAGGTCTCATGATAGCTGTACCGCATGCAGCCACGCAGATACCGCACTCGATGCAGCGATCAAGCTCAAATACTTCCTGCGCTACTTCAGGTTCAACCTTTTCCTCAAGCTTAGAGATATCGGTCTCGTGATCTGTGTGTATCCAGCTCTCCACACGCCTACTCATCGCATTCATCCAGTTGCCGGTGTCTACGCTTAAGTCTTTTAGTAACTTAAATACTGGCAAAGGCATAAGCTCAATTACTCCGCTTTCAAAATCTTTAGTAAGAGTTCTACAAGCTAATCTTGGCTTACCATTTACAAGCATGCCACAACTTCCACAAATTCCAGCACGACAAACAAAGTCAAAGCTAAGATCTGGGTCAAATTTCTCGCGAATCATATTTAACGCGATAAACAATGTCATACCATCAGTCTCTTCTAGCTCGTAGGTCGCAAAATGCGGCTTTGAAATTTTACTTAACGGATTATATTTAAATGCTTTTATGGTTATTTTTCTACTCATATCCTATTCCTGCTCTTTCGTTTGGTGCTTTATATTTAGGCTGAAGCTCGTAGTGCATTAGCGCTTCTTGAATTTCTTGTCTGCTCTTACCTTCAGCTTGCATTTTCTCACGAATTTCATCAACCTCTTTTTGGCGGATGGCACTATCTGGATGCTCAATAATATTACCTTTCGCACCATAGCCTCTAAATGCTGGTGGCATCTCCATTTTCATAATATCAAGCGGCTCATACACGATAGTCGGTAGCGTATCGCCCTCTTTCCAGCTAGTTAGAGTTCTATTTAGCCAGTTTAGGTCGTCGCGTTTCGGATAGTCTTCGCGGCAGTGCGCTCCTCGGCTCTCGGTGCGATCAAGCGCGCCTTTCGCGATACAAAGGGCCAGTTTTAGCATCTTTGGTACGCGGTAGGCTTCCTCAAGCTCAGGGTTGCCAAATAGCGCCTTGTTTGCGACTTTGACGTCCAAAGATTGTTTATAAAGCTCTTCTAGCTCTTTTACCGCTACGGCTAGACCTTCGCCAGTTCTAAAGATCGCCACATGCTCCCACATGATGTCTTTCATCTTGTTTTTGATCTCAAATACGTTAAATTTGCCCTCTTTTTCGACTAGGCTCTTTAGGTAGTCTTCCTCTTTTTTAACGAATTTTTCGATATCAGCGGTATTTATCTCAATCTCGTGCTTACCGCAGTAGTCGGCAAAATAATCGCCCACGATCATGCCCGCGACGACAGTTTCTGAAACGGAGTTGCCGCCTAGGCGGTTAAATCCGTGCATATCCCAGCACGCAGCCTCGCCGGCGCTAAATAGACCCGCTAGCGTCGGGCTCTCGCCTGTAGGCTTAGTTTTTATACCGCCCATAGAGTAGTGCTGCATAGGTAGGATCGGTGCCCAGCCTTTACCGCGTTGGCGACCGTTTTCGTCGGTATATACTTCGGTGTCGGCAGGGTCGATACCGTTAAATATCTCGCAAATTTCTTGAACGTCGCGTAAATTTTTCTCGATATGCTCGCGTCCAAGGATAGAGATATCAAGCCAAACGTGATAGCCATAAGGGCTAGGCACACCTTTGCCTGCACGGATGTGCTCCATGATACGGCGGCTAACGACGTCACGGCTAGCTAGCTCTTTTTTCTCTGGTTCATAATCAGGCATAAAGCGGTATCCATCAACGTCACGTAAAATTCCACCATCACCGCGGCAACCTTCTGTTAAAAGAATGCCAGATGGGACGATCGGAGTTGGGTGAAACTGAACAGCTTCCATATTGCCAAGCTGAGCTACGCCAGTCTCAAGTGCGATCGCAGCGCCGATACCCTCGCAAACAACAGCGTTTGTAGTGTGTTTATAAACTCTACCATAACCGCCAGTTGCTATAAGTGTGCCTTTTGAAACATAAGCTGTGATCTCGCCATTAACTAGGTCACGAACGATCGCGCCGTAACAGCGGTTATTTTGGTGTATCAAAGCGATCGCCTCTTTGCGGTCGTGAATTTCTACATTGTGTTTTAGCGCTTCGTTTGCAACAGCAAAAAGCATAGTGTGTCCGGTGGCGTCGGCCGTAAAGCATGTTCTCCATTTTTTAGTTCCGCCAAAGTCGCGAGAGTGGATGAGTCCGTGGACCTCTTCTTTTTCTACGATAGTCGTTTTTTGAGCGTTGATGATAGCGCTTCTCTCACCTTTTGTTATACGAGTCCAAGGCACGCCCCAAGCGGCTAGCTCGCGGATCGCCTTAGGCGCAGTTTGACAAAACATACGTGCAACTTGCTGATCGCAGCCCCAGTCGCTACCTTTTACCGTGTCGGCAAAGTGCACGTCCTCGTTGTCGCCTTCGCTCATTTTTGAATTTCCCAAAGAGGCTTGCATGCCGCCTTGCGCAGCTGCAGAGTGCGAGCGTTTTACAGGTATTAGGCTTAAAACGACGGTGCTTAAGCCCTTTTCTCCAGCAGCCACAGCAGCTCTAAGACCAGCTAGACCACCTCCGATAACTAATGCATCATAATATTTTACATTCATCTTCTAGCTCCTTTTTAATGGCTGATCCACACGAAATCGGCGATTAGCGCAATTATAGCAAGTATGCCATAAACGGCAAATACAATTGTTTTTGCCTTATTTCTTTTGGCAAACATTTCGTGCTTATTTGCACCATCAATGCTTATCCATTTGACATACAAGCGGTACATACCGATACTAGCGTGAACGACCATAAAAACAAGTAGTGCGAAGTAGAAAATTTCTAGTTGATGAAATGCAGCCGCTGATTTATCTGCAGTAATATGTCCACCAAAGACTATATCCACTAAGTGTGCGCTGGCTGCGAAAAATAGAGCAAAACCGGTTAAAAACTGAAACCACCAAAGCGTAGTATCAAGGTGCTTCATGCGGTCTTTGTGGCCTCTAAATATTAGATATTGTCTGTAGTTTGCTGGAAATTTTCTCATAGCTAAAAATGCATGAGCGATAAAAATGGCAAATATTACCGCGGCAATAACGTTAGTGATCCACCATGTAGCCTCGCCGAATAAAAATTTAGCCTCCGCAAACCCTACGACAGCGTTAAATGCGTCTTTACCAAATAGTATGGTAGAAGTAAAAACCATATGGCACAATATAAAACAGGCCAAAATAAACCCTGTAATACTTTGCCATCTATCCCAAGCGGCTGGAGTGCGACTTTTTTTGTCGTCCGACCGTTTTCCCAAAAAACCTTCTATAAGCCCGGTCATGAGCCCTCCTAAGAAATTTGAAATAAATTATCATTTCTTAATACTAATTTAAATATTAGTATTAATTGATAAAGCTAATGCTAGCAGATTTTTACTTTAATATTTTTTAAACACTTATATTAGAGCTTTGAAAATTTTTTATAAAGCATGGCATAAATAAAAATTCCAAAACCACACATGATAAGTGATAATATTTGACCCATTGAAAGATTAAAAATAATAAATCCAAGCCCTGAATCAGGCTCTCTAAAAAACTCGCAAATAAATCTTGCAAAAGTGTATAAAATAGCATAAAGCGCGATCAGCTCGCCATTAAATTTCTTAAATTTTCTATATAAAAATAAAATAATAAAAATAACTAAACCTTCTAAGAATGCCTCATAAAGCTGACTAGGATGTCTTGGTTGCCCAAAAACATTTATCGCCCAAGACACATCCGTAACTCGCCCAAAAAGCTCTTGATTTAAGAAATTTCCGATCCTGCCAAACGTATAGCCAAAAGGTATGCAAACGGCACAAAGATCAAGTAGCTGCCATAAATTTTGTTTATACCTTTTGCAAAACAGATAGGTTGCAAGCAAAAAGCCAACTACTGCTCCGTGGTAACTCATACCACGAATTCCTATAAACTCGCCGTTATGAAATGGATTAAAAATTTGCCAAGGCTGCGTCAAGTAGTAGCTTATTTCGCCTGAATAAACTAAAACCCAGCCAAGTCTAGCGCCTAAAATGACACCTATCTCTACCCAAAAAAAGTAGTTATCCAAAAGCTGATTTGAGATTGGGATTTTATCTTTTTTAACGAGATACTTTGCCATGGCAAGTGCCAAAACAAGGGCTAAGATATACATAAGCCCATACCAGTGCACGCTAAAGCCAAAGACGCTAAAGGCGACTGGGTTAAAGTGGTTATAAATGTCGTTCCAAATTTCCATAGAATCTCACTTTATTTTTTTATGGATTTTATAATGGAAAGGCTTAAACTATAAATGTCTATTTAAAATTTCATTGTATTTGCCTTGCAAATTTGCTAACTTTTGCTCTCTTTGCGAGATTTCGCTTTCTAAAACTTCAAAATCTGTTACGATTTGCTTTTGTATAGAAAGCGGCAGAAGTGGGATTTTTATCAAATTTAAGTCTTTTAAATTTAAGCTTTGACCAAAAGCATTCAATCCATTTTTTTGTAATTTTATAAACTTTGTATCAAATAAGCAAAAGATAAATTTATCCAAAATTTTATCCTTAAACTCTTTCTTGACAACAAAGGCGGCTATTGCTTCATTTGTATATAAATTAGTTCCTGCAATGGCGGTTTTTCCTATACTTAGTTTAAAGCTAACAAGAGTTGTACCTTCTGGTATAAGTTTAACGTTTGAGTTCTTTACCCCTAAATTTGTAATTTTTTCTTTAGTGTCAGTTATTACGTTTGAATTCATCTCTGAAATACTTAGCCATAAATTTTCTCCGCCATAATATGCAGAATTATCCCTTTTGGGCGTTCCACCTATTAAAATATTGCAAAAATTAGAAATTAGCTCATACCCCCCCCATTTGAGTTAAAACTTATGCCAAATTTTGTAAAAATTTCGCTCATTTTAGCTTTTAGCTCGCCAATTTCCATACGGATCGTTTTAAACTCTTTATCGACCTTTTCACATTCGGCTACGATTTTTTGAAACACTTTTTTATTTTCTTTATTATTACTAAAAGGAATTCTTATGTTTTTTAAATTTGTAGAATTTAGCCCGCCTTGTGCTGCACCGGTAATATTTTGTTTTAAAATTTGTTGACCCAACGGAGAATATAAAAAATAAAAAATATATTTCTGAGTAATTATATCGGCTGCTCGAAGTATGAAAATATGCTCATTTACCATAGCTCTTCTGTTATTCAGCTCATCTCTTAAAAGTGCAATTTTCCCAGTTAATGCTCCATCTTTGCAAAGCAAAATATCATTTTGTTTTAATCTGCCTTTTTGATTATTTTCATAATACTCAATGCTTACAAATTTTGGATTTACCAAATTTATTATGCCGTTTGTATTATGGATATGCTCTCCACCAAGGCTTAACGCACCTTCATTTAAATTACCAACTCCACCATTTGGACGTGAGCCAGTTTCTATTGTATTAAGCAAAGTCCCAAGCTTCACCATCGGATACTTACTCGTTATCTCAACTTTACTTTTTGCGCTTAAATTTATCGCCTTATCGAAACTAGCACGGCGAAAATCTATGCAATCACGTAAATTTACCAAATTCGCATACGGCTTTAAATTCTCATTAAATTGTTTCAATTTTCCGTCGAAAGCTTCTCGAATGATAAAATTTAATTTTTCGGGATTATCTAAAACCGCAGGATCATAAAGAGTGGTTTTGATAGAACTTATCTTTTTTATATTTTCTATCGTTTCGTCGTCATCGCCACTAGCAGCTACATCCGTTATATACTTTATTCCTTCATTGCCTTTGGCATTACTCCAATCATATCCCAGAAATTTTTTCTGTTCTTCGTTATCGTTCGGAGCTTTTATTATTAGTGTATTTTGATAATTTACAAGTTGGAAAATGCTAAATTTATCTATTTCGATACCTTTGATAAACTCGATCATCTTATTAGAAATTTGCTCTTCTTTTTCTTTTTCGCTTAAATTTTTCTTTTTAATTATACTTTTATATTCGCTTGAATTTTTAAAAGCTATTTCGTATTCATTAAAAATTTCATTTTCCAAAAGCACTTTTTGCGTTATAAATTTTTTGTATTTATTTTTGTCGTAGCCCATAAATTCGCAGTATTCGCCTAAATTTAGCCTGTCGTTATATTGCGCTAAAAAGCTGCTGTCGTTTATAACACTAACGGCACGGTTTTTGGCGTGGACTAAGGCGTTCGGCTTGTTTGCTAGGCGTCGTAAAAATAAAATAACCGTATTTGTGCCAGTTTTACCGAATGTTTTATTTCCGAATTCACTAATGGCGATAATCTCGAAATTTCCTAACAAAATTTCGCGCGTTTTCTCGTAAATTTTACCAGTTTTATTTATAAGCGAGCTTGGCAAAACGATACCACAAACGCCGTCTTTATCTAAAATTTGGGCAGCCCTCTCCACAAAAAAACACTCGATTGCATTATTGGTTTCTAAAGTTTCAACTACTTTGCTAAGTTCGTATTTATCAAAATTTTTATCATCTTTTAGTGTCGTTAAAAAGCCTTTTACTGAGTAGGGTGGATTTGCGATTAAGACATTAAAACTGCCTTTATCGATATCTTTATGATAGGCTAGCGCGTCCTGATCTATAATGTTTAAATCTTGCCCGTACATAAAGCTTGCAACCTTACTTACTTTACCCAAACGGCTTTCTTTTTCTACGCCGTAAATATTTTTATGATAACGCTTTAACTCGTCCGCATCTTTTACATAATGAGTCTTAATAAAGCTTGCGTATTCGTTTATAAAATGCCCCGCCCCGCAAGCATAATCAATCACTCTAACATCTTCGTTTTCTTTTAAAATTTGCTCTATTGGTAGGCTTTGAATAATAAATTTAACGATAGGAAGTGGAGTAAAAAACTGACCTTCGCTTTGCTTGATGCCTTGATCCAAAAAGCCCTCAAACAAATCGCCTAAAAATTGATTATGCTCGCTATTTGTTAGACGAATATTTTCAAACATTTCTACTACTTCGGTCAAAATTTTGACATTTTTCTTAAAAAGCTCTTCATTATAAACTTCTATAAACGCAAAGTCGTTATTCGTATAAAATTTAAGCTCTCTAAAATATTTTTCTATCGTCTTTTTAGTCTCGTCGGGATCTTTTTGAAGAAATTTAAAAGCATCTTGAATTTGCTCGTCCGAGACGTATGCGATCTCTTTTTGTAAAAATTTCATCATACCTTTTTGATAAAGTTGCTGGAGCCTATCGCTAAAAGCGTAAATATCGTCATATCTTTTGCCGCGATAGTTAAATTTAAGCTCATTTGGATTTTCTAACTCATCGATAATCTTACAAAGAAATAAATTTAAGAGTTTGTCAAAAGCGTTTTCTCGTCCACTAATATTGTGCTTTCGCATAATTGTCGCAAATTCGTTATATTTACCACCCACGTCGCTTAAAGTAATCTCTTGTAAACTTCGCAATGTTTTTTGATTTTGTTTTATGTTAAACGGCTTACTATCAAATACGCCTACGCTAAAGCCATCATACTCATAAGTATCTCGCCAAACTTGAAATTTTTCTATATTATTCGTAGCATTTTCATAGGTTTTATCAGTGTTTTTACTTATCTTTTCATCGTCGCTTAAATCTATCGCAAAGTACTCGTTTTTAGATATATTACTATCAAAATCAGCCGTATAAAGAAGCAAAAACTTTGCAGATGTTTCTTGCTGATAATAGCTAAAAAGTTGACCGCCGTTTTCTATCATTTTGGATAGCTCTTTTTTATACTCCATGCCAAAAGTTTTGCATTCTATTATCATATATGTGGAGCCTTGATTATCTTTTACGATAATGTCGGCTTTACCGCTTTTCTGATCTCTACCGAGTTTCCATTTGCGCTCTATCTCTAAATTTGAGGGTGCGTAACCGCTAGTTAAAAGGCGATCTATACACTCTAAAACTACGAAATTTTCGGGATGATCGAAATTTGAGCTAGTTTTATCGCCGCAAATAAGCTCTTTTGGATAGATAATTTTTTGAGATTTGAAATTTATTAGAATATTGTCGTTTTGATAATTTTTAGTAAAAACTTCACCGCTTTTATCCGGTATAAAATTTAGTTTTTGCAGAAACTCTTTTAAATTTTCTTTTGTTATCATTTTTTCTCTCTTAGTTTAATTTTTGCGATTTTACAATGATTTAGCTTTGATGAGCGAATAAGCTCTTGCCACTAAGCGCAAGGGCTAAAAATTTAAACTCAGTTGCTTCAAATTCTTTGCAAAATTTAAACAGCTCGGCAAACTCAGCCTCGTTTAAATTTATGCTCCAGATCGCTCCAGTGTCATTAAATTCTCTTTCAAACTCGCTTAAATTTTTAGTGGCAAAATAGTGCTCAAAGCGGCTCATTAATGAAAATGGCGTAAAAAATTTGATCTCATCTTTTATCTCAAATTTCATCACGCCACCATCTTTTATGGCCTCATTTATCACCTCATTTACAGCCCCAGAGTAGGCTCTAACAAGCCCTCCAGTGCCAAGCTTTATCCCGCCAAAATACCTGACTATCAAGACGCCAACATTTATAAGATCAGCGCCCCTTAGTGCGTTTAGGCTTGGCTGACCGCTAGTGCCCTTTGGCTCGCCATCGTCGCTTTGATTCTCGACTATTTGTCCGTATTTGTTTAACTCCCTTGTTGCCCAAACTACATGAACGGCCTTAAAATGCTCCTCTTTTAGGCGTTCATGCAAACTTTTAAATTCGCTTATCGGGCACAAAAATGCTAAAAAATTTGACTTTTTTATATCAAGCTGTGCTTTAAAAATCCTATCAATCGTCTGCAAATTTGCTCTTTTTAAAAATTTTAAAAATCTTATCAATTTGCTAATTAAAGCCTTGTAAATTCAGACAAATTTATATTATTAAGGAAAAGATAGTAGAATTTTGCAATTTTTCATGAAGGACTAAAATGATACAAACTTGCCTATTTCCAGCGGCTGGATACGGAACGAGGTTTTTGCCAGCTACAAAATCGCTCCCAAAAGAGATGTTGCCGATACTTACAAAACCGCTCATTCACTACGGCGTTGATGAGGCACTTGAGGCTGGCATGGATAATATGGCCTTTGTCACAGGACGCGGAAAAAGGGCGCTTGAGGACTATTTTGACATCAGCTACGAGCTAGAAAAAGAGATCGCAGGTAGCTCAAAAGAGTCGCTGCTAAGCGAAGTTAGAAATTTAATGAGCTCATGCACATTTTCATTTACTAGGCAAAATGCTATGAAAGGCCTTGGACATGCCATTTATACGGGCAAAACGCTAGTTCGAGATGAAGCATTTGGGGTCATTTTGGCAGATGATCTATGCATAAATGAAAATGGCGAGGGTGTGCTTTCACAGATGGTTAAAATTTATGAAAAGTATCGCTGCAGCGTAGTTGCAGTGATGGAGGTGCCAAAAGAGCAGACCAAGTCTTACGGCGTCGTAAGCGGTAGGTTTATAGAAGATGATCTTATAATGGTTGATGATATGGTTGAAAAGCCTGATCCTGCCGAGGCTCCGACAAATTTAGCGATAATCGGGCGCTACATCCTAACGCCAGATATTTTTAATATCTTAGAGCGAACAAAACCAGGCAAAAACGGCGAAATTCAGATTACAGACGCGCTAAAAACGCAGGCAAAAGATGGCATGGTGCTGGCTTATAAATTTAAGGGTAAGAGGTTTGACTGCGGCAGTATCGATGGGTTCGTCGAGGCTACAAATTTCTTTTACGAGCGCAGTAAATGATAGAAACTTCATTTAAATTTAACTTTGCAAGCAGCGATGTCATCGACTCTTACGCCAAACGCATAAACGACGAGTACGAAAGCGGCGAGATAGGCTACTACCATCTGCCAGTGCTTGGGCAAAATTTACTTGGCGAGATCGAGGAGTATGAAAAAGGTCTTGCTCATATCAAAAATGTCGTGCTAGTTGGCATTGGCGGTAGCAGTCTTGGCGTAAAGGCGTTAAAATCAATGCTTGATAGTACAAAGGAGATAAAAAGAGAGCTTTCGTTTTTAGATAACGTTGATCCTTGCAGCTACAAAAGCACGCTTGATGGGCTAAATTTTGACGAGACACTTTTTATAATAAGCTCAAAATCTGGCAATACGATTGAGACGATCACTATTTTTAAGTGTTTGCTTGATGACTTTAAGCCTAAAAATTTAGGTAAAAATTTCCTAATCATAACTGATCCCGGGACAAATTTAGAAAATTTTGCCAAAGAAAATGGCATTAAATTTTTTAACATCCCAAAAAACGTTGGCGGTAGATTTAGTGTGCTAAGTGCGATCGGCCTTGTGCCTCTTGGCATCTGCGGATATGATATAAAGGCACTACTGGAGGGCGCACTTGCTTGCAAGAAGCAATACATCGAGCAAAAAGATAGCTCCATAGTCGCTAAAGCTTACCACTACGCCACTAGCAGAAATGCCAGTATAAATGTCATTTTTAGCTATTGCGATAGATTTTTTGAATTTAACGACTGGTACGTGCAGCTTTGGGCGGAGAGCCTTGGTAAAAAAAGAGGCTATAAAAGGGTCGGCCTTACGCCAGTTGGACTTGTCGGCAGCCGCGATCAGCACAGCTTTTTGCAGCTTATCATGGACGGCGTAAAAGATAAGAGTGTGACATTTATAAAGATAAAAGATCACGCAAGCGACAAGACTATTCCAAACTTTAGTCTAAAAGGGCTTGAAGAGTGCGATTTTGTAGCAGGTCTAAGCCTAAATGAGCTTATAAATTTGCAGTGCGACGCGACTGCTATGGCGCTGGTGCAAGAGGGCATAAGTGTCGATACGATCACACTTGAGAGGCTTGATGAGTTTCACGCTGGCTGGCTCATTTTTTACTATGAGCTGCTAACCTCAGCCACTGGCATCATGCTAGGCATCAACACCTACGATCAGCCAGGTGTTGAGATAGGAAAACGTATCTTAAAAACTATGCTTTTAAAGTAGAAAATGAAGAAATTTCTACTTTTGGCTCTTTTTGCCACACAAATTTTTGCCTTTTCGGCGAGTAAATTTGTAAATGATGCTAGGTCGCAGATCGGTGTGACGCTAAGTTACGATCCAAGTTACGAAAGACTTGCCTATCCTATGGGCGACGTGGATATCAAAAAGGGCGTTTGCACCGACGTTGTGGTAAGGGCGCTACGTCATCAAGAGATGGATCTGCAAAGACTCATTTTTGAAGATATGAGTATAAATTTCGTAAGCTATCCTAAAAAATGGGGACTTAAAAAGGCTGATAAAAATATCGATCACAGGCGTGTTTTAAACATCGCTACCTATCTAAAAAGAAAAGGTTTCGAGGTGAGTGATGATAAATTTCTGCCAGGGGATATCGTCACATGGATGCTACCAAGAAATCTACCTCACATCGGCGTGATCTCAGATAAATTTGAAGGCCAAACGCCGCTTGTCATCCACAATATCGGCTCTGGCGTGCAAGAAGAAAATATACTTTATAACTACAAGATCACGGGACATTTTAGACTAAAGTAGCAAATGGCTTTTTAATCAAATTTTAGGCAAAATCGCAAAAAATAAATTCAAGGAAAAATAATGTTAGAAGTTAGGGGACTTACTCAAAGATTTGCAAGCAGTTTGCTATTTGAGGATGTAAATTTAAAGCTAAATCGTCACAACAGATACGGACTAATCGGCGCAAATGGCGCTGGCAAATCGACATTTTTAAAAATTTTAAGCGGAGCTATCGAGCCAACTAGCGGCGAGATCATCATAGAAAATGGACTAAAAGTTGGTGTGCTTGGGCAAGATCAGTTTGCATTTGAAAATTTCACTCTAAAAGATGCGGTGCTTTATGGCAACAAACGCTTATACGACGCTGTCAAAGAGAAAGAAAAACTTTATATGAGCGAGGAATTTACTGATGAGATAAACGAGCGCTTAAGTGAGCTTGAGATGATAAGTGCCGAGGAGGACCCAAGCTACGAGTACGAGACTAGGATAGAAAAAATTTTAAGCTCGCTTGGGTTAAATGAATTTGATAAACTAATGAGCGAGGTTGAAAACTCAGATAAAGTTAAGGTTTTACTAGCTCAGGTGCTATTTCCAAAGCCAGACATCTTGTTTTTAGACGAGCCGACAAACAACCTTGACATAGACGCGATCGCATGGCTAGAAAACGAGCTAAACCGCCATGAGGGCACACTTGTGGTTATCAGCCACGACAGGCACTTTTTAAATAGAGTTTGCACAAACATTTTGGATGTGGATTTTAAGAAAATTCGCGAGTTTTCAGGCAACTACGACGACTGGTATATGGCTGCAAATTTGATCGCAAAGCAGCATGAGATGGAGCGTGACAAGAAGCTAAAAGAGAAAGAGGAGCTGGAGAAATTTATCGCGAGATTTTCAGCAAATGCGAGCAAGGCAAAGCAGGCGACATCTCGTGCAAAACAGCTTGAAAAGCTCGACATAGCAGAGATCGCAGTATCAAGCAGACGCGATCCTAGCATACTATTTCGTGCAAACCGCGAGATAGGCAATGAGCTAATAGAGCTTAAAAACGTAAGTAAGAAATTTGATGATAAAGTGATATTTGAAAACTTTAACTTTAAGCTCGAAAAGGGCGATAAGCTAGCCATTATCGGCCACAACGGCGTTGGCAAGAGCACGCTTTGTAAGATCATAATGGGCGAGCTAAAGCCTGATGCGGGCGAGGTGCATATAGGTGCGACCATCGAGCTAGGATATTTTGCGCAAGATACGGTAAATAAGATAGAGGGCGAGCTAAAGCTATATGAATATTTGCAAGATGCCAAAAATAAAGACATCGACGAGATCAGAAAGTGCCTTGGCAGGATGCTCTTTAGCGGTGCTGAGCAAGAAAAGGCAGTCGGCGCGCTAAGTGGTGGCGAAAAACACCGAGTAAGGCTAGCTCAGCTTATGCTTCATAGACCAAATTTACTTGTAATGGATGAGCCAAACAACCACCTTGATCTCGAGGCTATCATCGCGCTTGGCGAGGCGTTTTATAACTTTAATGGCTCAGTTATCTGTGTGAGTCATGACAGGGAGCTAATAGACGCTTTTTCAAATAGAATTTTACACCTAAAAGGCAATGGCGAAGTGGTTGATTTTAAAGGTACATATGAAGAGTATAGAGCAAATTTGGGGCTTGAGAGCTAAAATTTGTTATTTCTTGCTCCTAATTGTAGGGGCAAGATTAAAATTTATATTTACTACAAAATCTTGCAAGTATTAATCTAGCTATATAAATTAAAAATAGCTTATAAAAATTATTAATATCCAATAAAAATACTTTATAAGTAAATAAGAAAATTAATAAGAATTTTCTAAAGCATTAGTAAGATTTGTAAAATAAAATTTATTAAATAATATTTTTATGATTCTTAGTTTAAGGGCTCTATTTAAAAATTTAATAAATTTACTTTGCAATATGGTGATATTTACTTAGTTTTTACTTTCTAAAGTAATATTAGAAATAAAATTTAACTTTATTTTTTATATTTTTGGATATAAAAAGTGTGATTTAATATTTATTTTATGTTATTTTTCTATATATTTATCTTTTAAACTTAAAAATTTAAATAAATTCGAGCTAATTATGAGCTTTTTATATAATAAAAAAGTGATATTATTATTAAGATAACAATTTATCTAAGCTATATTATTAAATATAGCTTAAAAGCTACTATAAATTTTTCTCCAAAAGTCGTTTTATCTAGGTTAAAAGCCAAAGCTTAAAAAAATAAAGTAGTAATTAATATTTAAAATATTAAATATCTATATAATTTCATTAATACATTTTTTATAAGGAGAATGGTTATGGCAACCAGAAAAGAACACGATTTTATTGGTGAGTTAGAGATCTCTGACGATTTTTATTATGGTATCCAAACATTTAGAGCTACCGAAAATTTTCACATGAGCGGTAGAACTTTAAAAGAGTATCCATACTTTGTAAAAGCATTTGCACAAATCAAAAAAGCAGCTGCACTTGCAAATAAAGAGGTTGGCGTTTTAGATCCTAAGATCGCTGATACGCTAGCAAAAGCCGCTGATAGAGTAATAGCTGGTGAGTTTTTAGATCAATTTGTGGTTGATATGGTCCAAGGTGGTGCTGGAACAAGTACAAACATGAATGCAAACGAGGTTATTACAAATATCGCACTTGAGAGCATGGGTCATAAAAAAGGTGAGTATCAATACATCCATCCAAACGATCATACAAACCTTGGACAAAGTACAAACGACACTTACCCAAGCTCAATAAAAGTAGCAACTTACGCAAAACTTACTGATTTGCTTGCTGCGATGAATCTACTAAAAGATGAACTTGATAAAAAAGCAAAAGAATTTAAAGATATTATTAAAATGGGTAGAACAGAGCTTGAAGATGCAGTTCCTACAACACTTGGAAATACATTTAATGCATTTGCAAGCTACATTAAAAGCGATATCGAAAAGATCACAGCTGCACGCGAGTCAATGACATATCTAAATATGGGTGCAACTGCGATTGGTACAGGTATTAACTGCCACCCTGATTATAAAAATGTAGTTGTTAAAAAGTTAAAAGATATCACTGGTGTTGATTTTAAAAAGGCTGATGACTTCATCGCAGCTACTCAAGACACTGCAGATTTCGTTCACGTAAGTGGTGCGTTAAAAACTGCAGCTGTTAGACTTTCAAAAATCGCAAATGACCTTCGTTTGATGAATTCAGGCCCAAGATGCGGTCTTGGCGAGATAAATTTACCACAAATGCAACCAGGTAGCTCAATCATGCCAGGCAAAGTAAACCCAGTTATCGCTGAGGTTGTAGGCGAAGCGTGCTATGAAGTAATCGGTAATGATGTAACTATCATGCTTTGCTCAGAAAGAGGCGAATTTGAGCTAAATGCATTTGAGCCAGGCATCGCTTATGCGTTATTTAACTCTATATTTATCCTTGAAAACGCGATGAAAACACTAGCTGAAAAAGCTGTAAGAAAACTAACAGCAAATCCTGAAGCTTGCTTAAAATCAGTTCTAGGCTCAGTTGGTATCGTAACAGCATTTAACCCATATATTGGCTATGAAAAATCTGCAAGTATCGCTAAAGAAGCTTTGCAAACTGGTAAAGCAGTTGGTGATATCTGCCTAGAGAGAGGCTATCTAAGCAAAGAAGAGATCGATAAAATTTTAGAGCCAAAAAATATGCTAAATCCAAGCATGGTTAGGTAGAAATTTAAGCAAAGTATTATTAAAAGCGTGTCAAAATTCTGACACGCTTAAGTAAAAATTTTAGTTATAAAATTTAATAGAGGAGTTTTCAATGGATATTTCATTGATATTACAGTTGATCGTGCTCTTTGGCGCGATATTTTTGGGTGTTAGACTAGGCGGTATGGCCATTGGTTATGCTGGTGGCATTGGTGTCGTAGTTTTAACTTTAGGACTTGGATTAAAAGCAGGTAGTATACCTTGGGATGTTATTTTAATCATTATGTCCGTTATAGCTGCTATTACAGCGATGCAAGTAGCTGGTGGCCTTGATTATTTGGTGCAAATAGCCGAAGGGATACTAAGAAAACATCCAAAATATATAAATTTCTTAGCCCCGGTCGTTACTTACTTGCTAACTGTATTTGCTGGTACTGGACACACAGCATTTTCTATGATTCCAGTTATTACCGAAGTTGCAAAGACACAAAATATTAAGCCTAGCGCGCCTCTTAGTATAGCTGTTGTTGCTAGTCAGATAGCTATTACTGCAAGCCCAGTTTCAGCGGCGGTTGTATTTATGGCTGGTGAGCATGCCTTAGGTGGACTTGGTATTAGCTATCCATTACTATTAGCTATCTGGATACCTACAACTTTTATTGGTTGTATGCTAACAGCTCTTGTTATAAATATATTTTATAATCTTGATCTAAGTAGCGATAAAGAGTATCAAAGAAGACTTAAAGAAGGGCTAATCAAAGATGTTAAAATCGAAGAGAAAAAAGAGCTTCCAAAAGGAGCTAAATTATCTGTTTTAATATTCTTAGTTGGCGTTATTTCTGTCGTTTTATATGCTACTGCTATTAGTAAAAACGTAGGCTGGATAAAACCAAGCTATGTAACAGGCTATGAAAAAATTTATGAGACCAAAAGTCCAGATAAATTTAATGAACTAGTCGCAAAAGATATAAAAGTCAAAACTGACTCAACTACTAATGTAAAATATGTAGAAGATCCAGATAAGCCTACAAAGGTGTTGGTATTAACTAGAGATAACGCTATTATGAGCTTTATGCTAGTTATCGCTACTTTAATCACACTAACTTGTGGTGTCAAGGTCGATAAGCTATTTAATACAGCTACATTTAAAAGTGGTATGACTGCGTGCGTCTGCGTGTTAGGTGTAGCGTGGCTTGGAGATACTTTCGTGGTAAATCACACCGATGCGATCAAAAATTTTGCCGGCGATTTTGTTAAAGACTATCCATTTATGCTAGCTGTTGCGCTATTTTTTGCTAGTATGCTTCTTTATTCTCAAGCCGCTACCGCAAAGGCGCTTATTCCTACGGTTATAGCCGCACTTGGCTTAACTGCTGCAAATAACGGTGACGCATATATTTTAGTTGCATCATTTGCTGCAGTTTCAGCATTATTTGTATTGCCAACATATCCGACACTTCTTGGAGCCGTTCAAATGGATGATACTGGAACAACTAGGATAGGTAAATATATATTTAACCACTCCTTTTTTATTCCAGGTGTTTTAGCTATTGCTTTTTCTGTCGCACTTGGATTTTTGATAGCTCCGATACTTTTATAAGTATTTTAAATCAAACTTAAGCCGAGATCTCTCTCGGCTTTTTAAATCTTTTGAAAATTTTTTAATTTCTATTCAAAATCCTTAATCAAAATTTTATATTCAAAATTTTTATAAGATTGCGTTAAAAATTATACTAATTAAATTTATCATTTTTAGAATTTTACTTATTTTGATATTAGAATGCTCATTTTTTAAAACTAAAAATCTAAATATAAATATTAAGTAAAATTTAATTTTATTTTCAACTTTAAATACTAGAATAACTAAAGGCAAATATCTTTTAAAGGGAGAAAGATGAGCTTAAATAGACGAGAATTTTTAAAATTCGGTGCTGGAGTTAGTATGGTTGCATCGTCCTTACCGGGTGGTGCTTTAGAAAATGCTGCAAAGCAAGATGAGAAGTACGTCCGTAGCTTTTGCGAGATGTGCTCTTCAAGATGCCCTATCGAAGCAAAGGTCGTTGATAATAAAATTTGCTTCTTAAGCGGTAATCCAAAAGCTGGCGGTACGGCGACTTCGCTTTGTGCAAGAGGTGGCTCTGGTTTTAGTCAGCTTTATGACGAACATAGAGTCAAAAAGCCTTTGATCAGGGTTGGTGAGAGAGGCGAAAATAAATGGCGTGAAGTTAGCTGGGACGAGGCGCTTGATTATGTTGCGACAAAAATGCAAGATATCAAACAAAAATATGGCCCTGAAAGCTTTGTATTTACCTGTAAAAGTTCGCAAACGCACAAGTTGATGGTAAATTTTGCCTCAGCTTATGGCTCGCCAAACTGCTTTTCACACTTTTCATGCTGTCCGATCACCTATCAAATGGTCTGCGAGCAGATGTATGGCATCGCTAAGCTAAAAAGAGACTTTGCAAATGCAAAATACGTTGTAAATTTTGGCCACAACCTCTTTGAGGGTATCGTCATAGCTGATGCTAAAAAGCTTGCTAAATTTGCAGCTAGCAAGGATACAAAGCTACTTGTGCTTGAGCCAAGATTTAGCGTTGTAGCTGCAAAAGCTGATGAGTGGCTACCAGTTAAACCTGGCACTGACCTTGCTTTTGTGCTAGCGCTCATCAACACTTGGATACAAAATGGCACTTACGATAAAGAATTTATTGAGAAATTTACAATCGGCTTTGACGAGATCGTAAAGAGCGTCGAGGGCAAAACACCTGAGTGGCAAGAGAGCATCACAGGCATAAAAGCAAGCGACGTAAGAAGAATAGCTGATGAAATTTACAAAGCTGCTCCAAGAGTTATCATCGACTTTGGTCACAAGACAACCACCACAAGAGCTGAATACATGAGGACAAAAGCCATCATGGTTGCAAATGCGATGATGGGCAACTGGGAGGTTAAGGGCGGTCTTTTTGGTGGCAAAAATGCAAAGACCTTTAACAAGCTAGTTGGCGAGGATAAATTTCCAGTTCTTAAAAACCCAGATGAGAAATTTAAAGTGCCAAAAGTCACTAGACTAGACTTTGCTGGCGAGGCTGGAGCGCATAAATTTGTAAACAGAAAACATGGCGTTTTGATGGATATAGATAACGCTATCTTAAACGAGAAGCCTTATGCCATAAAAGGTTGGTTTAACATCCGCTTTAACCACCTCATAAACGTAGCTGAGACGATGAAGAGCATAGAGGCGATGAAGAAGCTCGAGCTCATCGTAGTAAGCGATGTCTATCTAAACGATATGGCGACCTTTGCTGATGTCATCTTGCCTGAGAGCAGCTACCTAGAGCGCGACGAGGGCATAGAGGACAAGTCAGGTCTAAAACCAGCTTATATGATAAGAAATAAAGTCGTTGATCCAGTTGGTGACACGAAAGATGGGGCATTTATCTTTAGAGAGCTAGCACGCCGCATGAAGATAGATGAGCTTTACACTTGGAATGACATAAGCGAGTTTAGGATGCAGCAAGCTGGCGGAGATGTAAATTTACTTGCCGCACTAGAAAAAGATGGCTTTATCACGTGGGATGAACCGGGAATTTTGTTTAGAGAAAAAGGTATGATAGATAAATTTATCGCTAAATATCCAGTAGCTGCTAAATTTGTAGGAGAAAATGGCCTAATGGACGATATGGCTAAGCTTAAAACAAAAAGCGGCAAGATAGAGCTATATCTGCCTGATGTCGAGGCGCAGTTTGCAGGATATGGCGCGCTAAATGACAAAGATATGGACACATTTGACGGACACGAGCTTTGCTTAACTTGCGGCAAAACGCCTGTCCATACCAACGGCCACACTCAGGCAGTGCCATTTTTAAATGACCTCATGAGTGATAGCCCTATCTGGATCAATCCAAACACAGCTAAAAAGCAAAATTTACGTGACGGCGACACGGTCTTAGTCAAAAATAAATTTGGCGAGCAAAAGGGCAAGCTTATGGTGACTGAGGGCATTAGAGAAGATACGCTCTTTATCTATCACGGCTTTGGACACATCACGCCAGGCCTTAAGAGTATAGATCACGTGGGGCTTAACACAAGCGTGCTTCTTGATCCAGCTGAGGGTCCAGTGGCTGCGACTATGGTTACAAATGTTGGCGTTAGCATAAGTAAAGCGTAAGGATAGAAAATGAAAAAATATATGATGATACATGATGAAAATTTATGCATCGGCTGCCAAGGCTGCTCGGTAGCTTGCAGAAGTGCAAACAACGTGCCAAGGGGACTTTACCGCTTGCAGGTGCATGCAAAGATGAGTGGGACATTTCCAAATTTAAAGACTGACTTTTTACGTCAAAGCTGTGTTATGTGCGAAGATGCACCTTGTGTTGAGGTTTGTCCAACTGGAGCTAGCTTTAAAACTGCTGATGGCGTGACGCTGCTTGATCATAGAATTTGCGTTAGTTGTAAATACTGCATCCTAGCCTGTCCATACGACGCTCGCTACGTCTTACCAGATGGCGAGATAGGCAAATGCACATTTTGCTATGAGAGTAGGCTAGAAGAGGGCAAAGAGCCAGCTTGCGTTAGCGTCTGCCCTACAAATGCCCTAACTTTTGGCGACGTAAATGATGAAAACTCTAAAATTTCAAAGAAACTAAAAGAGAGCAAATACTACTTGCCAAAAGCGGAGTTAAACACAAAACCTTCACTTGCGATGATCGCAAATATAAAAGGAGCACACCATGAATAACATGTCAGGAAGCCTAGCTCAATACACAGAAATTTACTGGGGCTGGCCGATAGCTTTTTATCTATTTTTAGCAGGACTTAGTGCGGGTGCTAGCATCGTTGCTGTGCTCATCTCAAATAAATTTGGCAAGGACAACTACTACTTTAAAGCAGCCGCTCTTATCGCTCCAGTGGCGATCATCCTTGGACTTGCTCTTTTGGTGCTTGATCTTGGTAAGCCGCTTAGCTTTTACTGGATACTCTTGCTTTACAACTTTGACTCAGTTATGTCAATAGGCGTTGCGCTGCTTCTAGTTTATACGCCTCTTAGCGTTATATACGCGATTGGTGCGTTTAAAAATGAGATAGCAATGCTTAAAATTTCACTTTTTGACGCACTTGCAAATTTAGCTAGCAAGCTTTCAGGTTTGCTTGGAGTTTTACTTTTCATCTTAGGCATCGGCGTTGGCGCATATACGGGCTTTTTGTTAAGCGCAGCTCACAAGATCGCACTTTGGAACACGCCAGTTTTGCCACTATTATTCTTAGTTTCTGGCTTAAGCTGTGCTGGTGCTTTTACATTGCTTCTTGGCGTGCTAAAAGATGAAAAGAGAGCACAAAACCAAACTGCACACTTTTTATTAAAATTTGACTTTTTAGCGATAATAGTCGAGTTTTTGCTAATAGTTGCTCTTTTTATGGTTGTAAAAGGTGCAAGTGCAAGTGGTGCAGATACCGTAGCAAACGCACTTAGCGCAAATTCACTTGGGCTGATGTTTTATATCGGCGTCATAGGTCTTGGTATGGCTTTGCCTATCATTTTAGACTTAAGCGTTTTAAAGGCGCATGATTTTAAACGTGAATTTGCCGTGATCAACGCATTATTCGTAATATGTGGCGTCTTTTTGCTAAGGTGTTACATTGTCTATGCGGGGCAAATTTTTATTTAATACTTAAAAAATAATTTTAATTTTGAATTTACCTATTAAATATTACAATAGGGCTAAATCTTAATAAAACTTATTTTTTAGGAGAGAGATTTGAAAATTTTGCTTTTAGAAGATGATTTAGGGTTTCAAGAAAGCGTCTGTGAGTTTTTGCAGACGCTTGGTTATGAAGTTACAGCAGTGAGCGATGGCCAAGAGGCGTGTGATCTGATAGAGAAAAATTTCTATCATCTTTTTATACTTGATATAAAAGTCCCTGGCGTAAATGGACATGAGGTTATCAAGTACATAAGGAGTTTAAATCCAAACGCTCCTATCATGATAACAACATCTTTAGTTGATATAGGCGATATGGCGATTGGCTACGAGCTTGGCTGTAATGAATACCTAAAAAAGCCATTTGAGCTTGCTGAGCTTAAATTTAGAGTAGCTGAGCTTATGAGAAAATACTATGGAACTGACGATAAAAACATAGTAAAGATCAATGACGAGTTTAGCTTTAATCTAAATAAGCGTGCACTATTTAAAAACGGCAAAATGGTCGATCTTAGTGCAAAAGAAGTCGCACTTGTTGAGTGTCTAGTTTCACATCTAAATTCTTACGTCAGCATGGAAGAGCTAAGAGATCTTGTCTGGAATGACAAAGAAATAGAAGGCGCTGATATCAGAATGCATGTTTTAAAGATAAGAAACAAAACAACTAGTGACTTTATCACTTCAAAGAGGCGTATAGGCTACAAGATAGATGCACAAGAGCTTTAAGATCCAGATCATAGCGACATTTGTCATAATGTCGCTTTTTTGTTTTCAAAGCTTTGTGATCTTAAATTTAAGCCAAAAAAATAGCACTTCAAAAGCTCTTTTTGGTGCGATGAAGCATGAAACTATTATCAAAAATTCGTTTTTAAAAAATGAAAATATAACTCCTTCTTTAAATTATAAATTTGCGATCTATGATGTAAATTTTAATCCAATTATTTCAAATCTCTCCAAGCAGCCAAGCAACTTTAAATTTGTAACACTTGAAGAAAATGGCTTCTTGTTTTATAAAAGCTTTTTTATAAAGGATAAAACGCCTTATTATATTGTCGTTGAAAAAGAGCTTGATAATGAAAAAAACATATTTCTAGCGGCACTTATGCTCCTTGTCATCCTTGTAGCGGTGCTTTTTATCGTATATTTTTTATATCTAAGCAGCGTTAAGCCCTATAAAGAGTTTCAAAAGTATATGAACAACTTCTTTAATGACGCCATGCACGAGCTAAAGACCCCACTTGGCGTAGCTGGCATGAACCTTGAGATGCTTGGACTTGAAAACAAGTATATAACTCGCATCAAAAATGCCCTAAAACAGATGCAAATAACCTACGAAGATGTCGAATACTTCATAAAGCGAGGCTATATAAAATTCCCACTTGAGCGGCTAAATTTAGGCGAATACATAATAGAACGAGTGAAATTTCTCTCAAGCGTGGCTGATGTTAAGCACATCGTGGTAAAGACAAATTTAGAAGACGATGCATGCACTATGCTAAGCAGAGTTGAAGCTCAACGCATCATCGATAACACCATCATAAACGCCATAAAATACAGCCCAAAAGAGAGCGAGATACTAATAAATTTAAGCTTTGAGAATGAGCGCATAAAGCTTAGTGTGCAAGACTTTGGCAAGGGGATAAAGGACGTCAAAAAGGTCTGGAAGCGCTACGTTAGAGAGGATGAAATCCAAGGCGGCTTTGGACTTGGGCTAAATATCGTAAGTGAAATTTGCCAAAAACATGGCATTTTATACGGCGTTGATAGTGTCTACGGCGAGGGCAGCACCTTTTACTATAAATTTAAACGAGCTTAAATTAAGCATAAAAGCGTAAAATGAAGCCTTAAATTTAGAAGGAAAAACTTTGGATAGAATCGTTGAAATCGAAAAAGTAAGCTTTGAAAATGACTTTGAAGTCTCGCTTAGACCGACAAAATTTGAAGACTACATCGGCCAAGAAAAGATAAAACAAAATTTAGATGTCTTTATAAAAGCAGCCAAAAAGCGAAATGAGTGCCTAGACCACGTGCTATTTTACGGCCCTCCAGGACTTGGTAAAACCACCCTTGCTCACATCATCGCAAACGAAATGGGCGTAAGTATCAAAATGACTGCGGCACCGATGATAGAAAAAAGTGGCGACCTGGCGGCGATCCTTACAAATTTACAAGAGGGCGACGTGCTTTTTATCGACGAGATCCACCGTCTAAGCCCAGCCATTGAAGAGGTGCTCTATCCTGCAATGGAGGACTTTAGGCTTGATATTATAATCGGCTCAGGGCCGGCTGCTCAGACCATCAAGATAGATCTGCCAAAATTTACGCTGATTGGTGCAACGACGCGTGCTGGTATGATCTCAGCGCCTTTAAGAGACCGCTTTGGGATGGACTTTAGGCTGCAGTTTTACACAAGTAGCGAGCTAAGCCGTATCGTGCAGATAGCCTCTGTCAAACTTGGCAAAGAGTGCGACAAAAACGCCTCACTTGAGATCGCCAAACGCTCACGTGCCACACCTAGGATCGCTCTTAGGCTATTAAAGCGGATTCGCGACTTTGCCGAGGTAAATGACGAGCAAATCATCAGTCACGAGCGTGCAAAAGAGGGGCTTAATGCACTTGGTGTAAATTCGCTTGGATTTGATGAGATGGATATTAGGTATTTAGAAATTTTGATGCAAGCAAGGCGCCGTCCTATGGGGCTTAGCACGATCGCAGCGGCACTTAGCGAGGACGAGGGCACGGTTGAGGACGTCATCGAGCCATATCTGCTTGCAAATGGCTTTATCGAGCGCACTGCAAAGGGCAGGATCGCAAGTGCGAAGTGCTTTGAGACCTTTAATGTCAAGATTGACATCGAAAAAGGGCTTTTTGAGTAGCAAAATTTAAATTTGGAGCAAAAATGGGCGAGCCACATCTTTGTCCTAAGTGCAAGCAAAGGACGATTTACTTTGATGGGATCTGCTATGATTGCAGGCAAAAAGAGAAGCTGGAGTTTTATCAAGGTTTAAGCGAGGCTGAGATTAAGCAAAAGCTAAAAAATGTCCTAGCTCACACAGACGAGATAGGCAAATATGATGAAATTTATAGCGATCTTGTCTATATTTTCTACCTGCACGGCATTTGCGACGAGCAGATAATAAGAGAAGTGACCAAGCAGGGCGAGTACTACCCATTTGAAATTTATAAAAACGCCCCAACTGACGTGAGAGATGAGCTCATAAATAGTCTAAATGGCGCTGAAAACACGGTAAAAATAAATCACATCCTTTGTGCGCTTGCCTGGCAGGGCGATGAGGTGGTGAGGGAGCTATTTTTTAAGCTCTATAATGCGCCAAAGCCTTGGAAGGCAAAGCTTCACGTCGATACTGATGCATACGCTCAGGTTGCTGGCTGGAGCTTTGATGAGAGTGGTAAGAGAAGAAGCCTAGTTTTTGGTAGGTGTTTTACATGTGGGCCAAGCCAAAACGTAGACGCAAGCATTAAATTTAAAGCACTAAACGATGAAAAATGTAAATTTTGTAGCGGTGAGATGATGAAATTTACCATCAAAAAAGAGAGCTTAAAGCGACTTGGACTAGAGCTTAAAAATGACACTGTGCTTAAATTTTGCCCAACATGCGTTGGCTTGGTGCAGTATTTTTGCCAAAATGACGGCAATAGCGTGCAAACAGAGATAGTGGGCGAGGGCGAGAGTGAGGACTATTTAAGAGATGCTGTGACGACTCTTGATGGGCAAAATTTCGAGCTAGCCAGCGAGGTTTGCGCTCACTACTCGTATATGATAGATAGCGAAATTTTGCTTGGTGGATATCCGCAGTGGGAGCAAGATGCTGAGCATTTAAAATGTCCAAAATGTAGCAAAAGCATGAAATATCTAGCACGAATTCCTCTTGGAAGTCTAGTAGAGGGCGAGGGAACTATATATGTTCAAATCTGTGATGAATGCGAGATCGTCGGGGCAAATTTTCAGTGCACGTAAAAGGCTAAATTTGTAGGAGCTTTTGAGCTAGAAATTTTGCGTAAAACTATAAATTTATCTAAATTTACTAAGCGTCAGTAGCATGCTAGAAATGTCAAAGGCCTAGCCACACTTGCTAGCTTTGCAAGCTTGATGGCAAAGAGCTTGAGCAAATTTGGGAAGCAAATGAGCAGCTTTGATAAATTTGCTATAATTACCCCATTTTAAGGGAGCAAGATGAACAATAGACTATTTTTTGGAATTTTTGTATTTTGTGCTTTGGCTTTGGTGGTCTATCTTTTTAAACCATATCTGCTTGATATTTTTATCGCAGCACTGCTTGCTGTCGCGGTTTCAAATGTCCAAATCGCATTTTTATCGCTCACTAAAAACCGCAAGACGCTTTCATCGGCGCTTACCACGTCTGTGCTTCTTTGTTTATTTATCGCTCCACTTCTTTATGCGGTAGTTGAGATCGCAAAATACGCGGCTGGCTTTGATATAAACAATGTCACAAAGACTATCGAATTTATAAAAAATTATGATTTTAGGATGCCTGAGTCGATAAATTTTTTAGAGCCAAAGATAAAAGAATTTATCGGCGGACTTGATATTAAAATGCTTTTTTCTCAACTTGCGACAAATCTTGCAAGTCTAGGTAAGTTAAGCCTTAAATTTGGCGTTGATATGATCATTATCTTGGTCTTTTTCTTCTTTTGCAATCTTTACGGCAATGAACTAATCAGCTATCTAAAATATGCACTTCCTCTAAAGCAAGATGATACAGAGTCTATTTTAAGTGAAGTTGGCAACGTGATGAGTGTAGTTTTTTACTCAACCATCGCAAATATGATAATACAAGGCTTTTTATTTGCTATTGTCACAAGCTTTTACGGCTATGACGGCGTGCTAACTGGCATCTTTTTTAGCTTTGCTTCACTAATCCCAGTTGTTGGCGGTATTTTGGCATGGGGACCTATTAGCATTTATGAGTTTGCAAATGGCAACATAGCAGCAGCGATAACTATCGCAATTTACACGATCGTAGTGATATCTTTTGCTGCGGACACACTCCTAAAGCCACTTGTTATTAAATTTATAAACTCAAAGCTAGTTAAAATACCGACAAAAATAAATGAGCTTCTTATTTTCTTTGCGATGCTTGCAGGTATTACGACATTTGGTTTTTGGGGTGTGATCCTTGGACCAGCGATCGTAACATTTTTTATCTCGACTATTAAGCTTTATACGCTTTTAAGAGAGAGAAATTTTGTATAAAAATATTTAGGAATAAAAATGATTTATGAAGATAAATTTATAAGAGTTGAGCGTGAAGAAAATGAGCTTCCATGGATAAAAATTTTTACAGTTAAGCCATTTCGTGAGTTAAGCGATTGTGATGAAAAGAGTAGGGCTAGACTTTTTGAAGCTATGCTGGTAGCTGAAAAAGCTATGCTTAAGTTTTATAAACCAACTAAGATAAATATCGCTAGTTTTGGTAACTACGTGCCACACGTGCATATTCATGTTATTGCTAGATTTAGTGATGACGCATTTTTCCCAGATAGCGTTTGGGCTAATTCAAAAAGAAAAAGCGAGCTTGCGTTGCCAGAATTTGATAAATTTGCAAAATTTTTAGAAGAAAAGTTAAGGGCTAGTTTTGAATAAATATAAAAAATATCTTAATGTCTATATCGTTTTTATCTTTATTATAGTACTTGGAGGGCTTTTTTACTTTCTTTATAGCTCTTATATGGCTGAAAAGATGCAAAATAATATGCGAGTCTTTTTTGATTACCAGGTAAAACAGCTTAATAAAAGCATAGATGATGAGAAATTTTCATCAATGGCGATCTCTATCTTGCTTGCTCAAAATGAGTCTATACAAATGTGCTTGCTAGGGCAAAGTCGCGATGAATGTATAAAAAATATCGAAAATTTAACCAAAACCCTTGGCGCAGCATCGATGTATAACAACATTAAGCTTCACATTTATGATAAAGATCTAAAAAGCTATGTAAGGAGTTGTGATCTAAACAGATATGGCGATATGATCGCTAGTAGTAGGTTTTTAGTGCAAGAGTCAAGGCATCAAAACAAGCCCATGGTTGGCATCGAGGCGTGGTATGCTGGAACGCATATAAGGGCTGTCTCAAACGTAATACGTGATGGTAAAATTATTGGCAACATCGAGGTTTTGTTAAATTTTGACTCACTTGGAAATTATTTTAAAAAGCAAGGAATTGATCTATTTGTTCTTTTAGCTAAAGACAAGATGCCATCACGTAAAAGCATTCCAAGTGATTAAATTTTAAATGATTATTACATCGAAAATTTAAGTAGTGCAAATTTAAATATAGTAGGTTTTTTGCGTGATATTAATTTTAAAGAATATGAATTTTACGTTTATAAAACGCACTACTTTTGCGTGGTACCATTAATAGACGCTAGCAACACACAGATAGGCTATTATGTGCTTCATGTAAATACAAATGAAAAAGAGCGAAATATTTCACAAAATTATTTTGAGTCAGAAGAACTCTTTTAATTTAATCTATTTAATAAAAAATTATTTGTATTTTAGATAAAAATGGTGGAAGCGAGGGGGATCGAACCCCTGTCCAAAAACAAAATGCATACAGCCTCTACACGCTTAGCAAAAGTGAAAATTTCATCTAAAAAGGCTCACTTTCCAAAACCAAAATTTAGACTAAGACTAAAATTTCAGCTAGCAAGCAGTCACTTTGCGAGCCTACTCTAGCTAAATTACTTGCTTTTGTCCTAGCTAGAATTAGACTAAGCAAGGCTCAACTGAACTTACGCAGCTTTAGCGTAAGCAGGAGCGAAATTAACGTTGTTTGCGTTTAAATTTAATTTGAGCTTTT
Source organism: Campylobacter concisus (assembly GCF_001298465.1). Lineage (NCBI taxonomy): Bacteria > Pseudomonadati > Campylobacterota > Epsilonproteobacteria > Campylobacterales > Campylobacteraceae > Campylobacter > Campylobacter concisus. The sequence goes on along the minus strand of NZ_CP012541.1, from coordinate 1,321,276 downwards.
TACGCTTTGCTCAAAGCGACGTGCCACCGTATACACTCTGCTCCTGTCGAAGCCAAGTCGCTCCCAAAAAATAAAATGGTTAGTGAATTATTTAGTTAAGTTTTGCAGGCACATCAATGATTTTTGGCTCAAGAACGCTAAAATATTCAAAATCGTTCTCGACGTCATCTTTATATTTATTAAACTGATCGCTAATAAGTAGCAACCAATCTATAAATTTATCATTTGCTGGCCCTTTTAGGCTTCTTGCCTCTTGTGTGATTTCTTCGGCTAAAGTTGTAAGCTTTAAAATCGGATCAAGATGCATGAATCCTGCTGCTGATTTAATATTATGAAAAATCCTAGTAAGCTCTAGGATGCTATCTTTATATTTATCAGCTCTTCCTAAATTTATTATCAAAGGCTCGAGTAAATCGCACATTAAAGCATAGTGAGATAAAAATTCTTCAACTATATCATAAGAGTAATCTATTTCAAGCCTTTTTAATATACCCATTTTTATGTCCTTAAGAAATTGGCGTAATTGTAGCAAAAATTTGATAAAATTGTTAGCCTTTTAGCTAAAAATCCTTGGAGCTTGCAATGAAAAATGAAAAAACTCAGAAGAAAAAACTAAGCATAAATGATATAAAAAACAAAAAAGGCATTGAGTCTATTGTAATGATAACCGCCTATGATGCGTTATTTGCCAAGCTTTTTGATGATTATGCTGATATTATTTTGGTTGGCGATAGCTTAAATATGAGTTTTAATATGCAAGAAAGCACGATAGGTGCGGACATGAATACCATGCTTTATCATACAAAGGCCGTTTGTAACGGAGCTAAAAATACTTTTATCATGGCTGATATGCCATTTGGCAGCTACACAAATGAAAAGCAAGCGATAAAAAATGCGATGAAATTTTTCAAACAGACAAATGCCGATGCGGTAAAGCTCGAAGTTGGCATGCATCAAGTAAATTTAGTGAAGCGCCTTTGTGAAGAGGGTATAAACGTTATGGCTCACATTGGCTTAAAGCCTCAGTTTTATAAATTTGAAGGTGGCTATAAGATAAAAGGCAGAAGTGAGATCGAGGCAAAAAAACTAATTGAAGAGGCTTTGGCGTTTGAGCAAGCTGGAGCATTTGGTATCTTGCTTGAGGGTACGATGAGTGGCGTGGCTAGTGAGATAACAAAGCAAGTTCATGTACCAGTTATTGGTATCGGATCTGGGGTAAATGTCGATGGGCAAGTGCTTGTGTGGTCTGATATGCTTGGGTTTTTTGAAGACTTTAAACCAAAATTTGTAAAACGCTATCTTGATGGAGCGGATATTGTAAGAAAGAGTGTGCAATCCTACGCAAATGATGTAAAAGGCAAAATTTTTCCAAGTGAAGAATTTTGCTATTAGGATGATCAATATCCGCGTTAAATAAAAAGCGTCAAAAGGCTATCTATTTAAATTTCTTTATAGCCTTTTATATCAAGACCAAAGCCTGCTAAGCTTACAAATTCTTTATTTTTATTTGAGCTTAAAAGCTCAATTTCGCTTATACCAAAATACTTTAAAATTTGTGCCCCAATGCCATAATCTTTTTGTGAGCTTGCATCGCTTTTATTGCTGTCTAAAAATAGCAACACTCCGCCATTTTTACTTAAAAAATCCAACGACTTTAATAAATTATCAAATTTATCTCCGCTTAAAAGCTCATGGTCTTTGCTTATTTTTTGAAATTTTACATTAGTTTGCGCTTTTATCTCCCCGAAAATATAGGCAGCGTGGTTTTTATTTTCGTGATCTTTTATGTCATATCTTTTTGCTTCAAAACCACAGATTTTTACACTCTTTGCGGGCGAAACTTCTATTAAGCTTTCGTGACTAAGTCTGTATTCTACTAATTCAGAAACGCTTATCATATTTAGGTCAAATTTTTTACAGAATTCTTCCAAATAATCACGTCTTGCCATTGTGCCATCTTCTTTTACGATCTCGCAAATCGCTGCCATTGGACTAACGCCAGCAAGTTTGCAAAGATCAACTGATCCTTCAGTGTGACCTGTACGAACGAGGACGCCGCCTTTTTTTGCAATAAGCGGAAATATATGCCCAGGCCTTACAAAATTTTCAGGCACTGAATCAATACTAGCAGCAAGTCTAATCGTCATATCTCGCTCATAAGCACTTACGCCTGTCGTTGCTTCCTTTGCGTCAATTGTGACAGTAAATGCGGTTTCGTGACTAGATGTATTTTTAGAAACCATTAGCGGCAAATCAAGTCTTTTTGCGTTTGCTTCATCCATTGCAAGGCAAAGTACACCTTTTGCATGAGTGATTGCAAAATTTACCTTTTGCATATCGCTGCTTGCCGCTGAAAAGACCAAGTCTCCTTCATTCTCACGGTCCTCGTCATCGACCATAATTACCATTTTGCCATTTTTTATATCTTCAATCGCTTTTAATACATTTTCAAATGCCATAAATTTCCCTTATTAAATTTTTACGATTATATTGATTTTTTGATAACTTAGAGATAAAAATATTAATTTTGATTTATCTTGTATCAATTATTTAGAAATTTTAGTAAAAGATTTATTTTTAAATATATGCGATTTAGTGGTGATAACTTAGATTTTATTTTTTAATTTGTCTTATGTATAAATTTTTAAAGCATAAATTTTAATAAAATACACTATTTTTAAGAATTTCAGTAATTAGGTAAAATAAAAGTCAAAGAATAAAAGATGGCGCAGCGGACGGGGCTCGAACCCGCGACCTCCGCCGTGACAGGGCGGCATTCTAACCAACTGAACTACCGCTGCACCTAAAATGGTGGTCGCTATAAGACTCGAACTTATGACATCCACCTTGTAAGGGTGGCGCTCTACCAACTGAGCTAAGCGACCTAAAATTTAAAAAATATCTGGCGACCCTTAGAGGATTTGAACCTCTGTTTCTACACAGAGAAAGTAGAGTCCTGAGCCACTAGACGAAAGGGTCATAAACCCAAAAATGGTGTCCTGCGTTGGATTCGAACCAACGGCCCCCTCATTAAAAGTGAGATGCTCTACCGACTGAGCTAGCAAGACATTTATTTAAAAAAGAATTGAGATTATACAAAAAACATTATTGCATGTCAAGAAAAGGATGCTTAAAATTTGTTTTTAGTTAACATTGTTGCATGGTTAGGTTGGTTTGGTATCAGTTGATTTGAAAAATACATGATAAATACCACTTGTAAGATATATGAACACCAAATGGATGAATATTGGATTTATTGAATAAAGTTTATTTACATTTAAGTACCTTGTCTTTTAGCATTATGTGGACAGCTATTGCTATACGATAGATGATGCGTGATTCGTGGTAAAAATTGTGAATAATATAGATCAACGATATTGATTGTATATATGGCTAAATAAATTATTTTGAACTAATAAATTGATGCTATAGAGTTATTTAAAGACAGCATATATTTGAGATGTCCACCTGAATAAATTCTAATTGCCTCGTGTAAGTTAAACCAAAATTATAGATAGTGCTTGAAAAATATTTTAAACTGCAGTCAATAAATAAAAAAATCTATAAGAACATGAATCTAGGATATTTAAGATTAGGATTAAACCCCGTTAATAGGGGCTTAATAGTTTAATAATTATAGTCCATCAAAAGGATTTGAAACTACATCTTTGCGATCTACTATGTAAGGTATGATAGCTGCATGACGAGCTCTTTTGATCGCTTTTTCTACCATCTCTTGATGTCTTTTTGATGTGCCAGTTAAACGTCTTGGCATAATTTTAAATCTTTCTGATAAACAATACTTTAAAAGAGAAGTATCTTTATAGTCTATAAAATCAATTTTTGCTTCTGTAAATTTGCAATATTTACGTGAATATTTTCTTTTTTCTGCCATTTTCTATCCTTTAAATTAAAACGGTATTTCGTTGTCGCCATCAAAATTATCGGCGTCAATGTTTATATCAGGGATTTTCTCCTCATAGTACTCTTCTTGTACTTTTTTATTTTGTGGTTGCATTTGCTGTCTTTGTGGTGCTGAATTTTGATATCCACCATTGTCATAGCTATTATTTGAACCATTATTTCGTTGTTGTGAGTACGAACTATTTTGATTAAATCCACCTTGATTTTGTCCATTAGCTCCGCTATTTCCGCCAAGCATCTCCATATTTTCAACTACGATTGAGTGCTTTGAACGGTTTTGTCCATTGTTGTCGGTCCATTGATCAAATTTTAATCTTCCTTCAACCAAAAGTTTGGAGCCTTTGCTTAAATATTGATTTGCTATCTCAGCTGATTTGCCAAAGAATGATATGTCAATAAAGCATGTCTCTTCACGTTTTTCGCCGTTAGTATTAAATTTTCTAGTAACAGCAATACCGGAATTTCCTATAGCAGATCCACTAGTAGTGTATCTTAGCTCGATATCTCTTGTTAAATTTCCAACCAGTACTACTTTATTGAACATTTTTTATCCTTGATTATTCTTCTGTAAAAGTTTGCTCGTCTACTTTTTCAACTCTTGGCTCACGCGGTGCTCTTGGCTCACGAGTCTCTTTTTTGATAGTTTGTTTGATACCTTTGCAAAGTCTTTCCCAGGCTGCGATTTCGCGTTTATTTTCATATTTAACGCTTAAAAATCTTATGATATCTTCAGTAATTCTTACGTTTCTTGTAAGCTCTGCAAGAAGTGCTGGTGGTGCTTTGTAGTAGATAACAAAGTATGTTCCACGTTCATATTTTTTGATGGCATAGGCTAACTTTCTAGTGCCCATCTCAACGACAGTAGCGATCTCGCCGCCGTTTTTTGTTATAACTTCTTTTACGAAGTCAACTTTAGCTTTAACTTCCTCTTCCGTTAGTGTCGGCTTAAGAATAAATAAAAGCTCGTAATGTTTCATTTCTTCTCCTTATGGATATTTAGCTCACTTTGTGAGCAAGGATTTTGCTTTAAGCAAGGGTGGATTTTAGCTTAAAGTTACTTAATATTTGCTGTTGATATGAGATGTTGCAAATTTAAAATAGTTGATAATACAAAAATTTCTTTATCCATTTTTGTGTTTGTTTTTAGCTCTAGCTCGGCTAAATTTAGCGTTTTAAATATCTCTAGATATGTATTTAAATTTGGTTTTAAGCTATTTGCTTTTAATAAATTTGCGACATTTACAGGCGGTTGATAACCAATTGCCTCATCTAAATTTAAGCGACCATTTACCTTTATATAAGAGTAAATTTTAAATAGCCTAAAAAATGCTTTGTAAAGCGAGTTTAGAAGAAAAATTTCATTAAAATTTGGATCTTCTAAGTAGGTAAAAAAGTCGTTTTTTATATCTTTTAGAGCCATAAATTTATTAAAAAAATCATCAAAATTTATCCCGCCAAGTCCAAAAACCAGCCTTTTTACATCATCTTGTTCGATGTGTGTGTTTAGGCTCTTTAGCTTTGTTAGCTCGCTTGCTGCAAGGTATAAATTTTCATTATGCGTAAAGTAAAGCTCATAAAGTGCGTTTTTGGTTATGTTTAGGCCTATTTTGGCTGAGTTTTTGGCTAGTAAATTTATCGCTTCATCTGGAGTTGAGGGCTTAAAAAATCTAGCAAAATTTGTCCCAAAAGCCTTTTGCGTATCAAAAACTAGTTTCATATCGGACTCATAAAGCTCAAATAGGAAGTAGTTATCCTGGCTTTTCGAGCAAAGCAAGATGAGCTCCTTTAGCTCTTTTGCTGGGATCTTTTTGTCGCTTTTTATATAAAGGATATTTTTGCCGCCAAAAAGCGACTGCTCGCTTAGGTGAGAGCTTGCTTGCGCGTAGTTGTACTCGTCAAAATAAAGGCTTAACAAATTTGCATCTTCGCTTGAGTAAAAGCTCAAAATCTCCTTGCCAAAAAGCTCGATCTGAAACTCATCCGCCCCAAAAAGCAAGAAGTAGTTGCTTAAATTTGCATTTGCTAAATTTAGCTCCAAATCTTTTCTATACATCGATCTTTCTTACCACTTTTGCAAAAATTTTAGCGCTTGCGATATCAGCCTCTGTGATCTTTACAACGAGCTTTTGAAGTAAATTTGCACTGTATCCTGTTATAAAAATCCTAGCTCCAACAAAATGATCATCAAGCTTAGCAATCAAGACATTTTGATTTTCGCTCACGTAGCAACGCACCTCTTTGCCGATATTTGCGGCTGCCCAGCGTGCAAATTTCCTATCCATAAAGTCGTAGGCTACCTTGTCGGCTTCTCTTTCAAGCTCGCTTAAATTTGCGCAGGTGCTTTGGATGTTTAAAAGCAAGAAGTTGTAAAGCTTCTCATCTTTTGAAATTTTAGCCTTTAAAAGTCTATGTAAAATAAGGTCAGAATAGCGTCTAATAGGGCTTGTAAAGTGTGTGTATCTATCAAATCCAAGCCCAAAGTGGCCTAAATTTTCACTCGAGTATTCAGCTTTTTTTTGAGACTTGATGATGAGTTTATCTATCTCCTCGCGGTTGCCCAGTTCATCGGCTTTTATTTGGATCTTTCTTATCAAATTTGCAAGATCGTTTTCATAAGTAAAGTCAAGCCCAAGAAGTTGCAGGTCCTCAAGCAAGGTATCTATCTTTTTAAAATCAGGCGAGGCGTGGTTTCTAAAAACGCCCTTTGTGATGAGCTTTGCGGCAGCCTTGTTTGCTAAAAGCATGCAGTCCTCGACTAGTCTGTGCGAGTCGGAGTCGCTTTCAAACCTGGTTTGAGAAATTTGACCCTCGTCATCAAGGCTCATTCTAAGCTCTTTGGTCCTAAAGTCAAATGCGTGCAAAAGTCTTTTTTTGCGAAGCTTTGTGGTGAGTTTAAAAAGTGGCTTGATCCATGAAATTTCACACTCTCTTTTGCCCTCTAAAATTTCATCGATCTCGTCGTAGTTAAAGCGCCTTTTTGAAAGGATGATCGCTTCAAAAAGCTCCTCTTTTTTTATCTCATTATTCGCATCAAGTGAAATTTTAAAACAAAATGCAAGGCGAGGCACATTTGGCTTTAGCGAGCAGATATTTTCACTGAGCGCGCGCGGCAACATCGGCACTGAGATGTGTGGAAAGTATATAGAAAAGCCTCTTTTTTTAGCTTCACTGTCAATGGCGCTATAAGCAGTCACATACTCGCTCACATCAGCGATTGCGACGTAAATTTCTTGCTTTTTTTTATCAAAATATATGGCATCATCAAAGTCTTTGGCATCGGCTGGATCGATCGTGCAAAAGTCTAAATTTCTTAGATCAACCCTGTTTGGATACATGCTAGCATCAACCTCATCGCCAAAAGCCTTTGCCTCAAGCTCACAAGCCTCGCTAAATTTATCGTTTTTATTATAAATAGCAAGCGAAATTTTTTCATCACTTAGCGGATCGTCTAAATTTCCTAAAACCTCGACTATCTCGTTGTTTAGGTTGTTTATCTTAAGCAGCGTCCCAAGATGAAGCATCTTTAGGCTTTTTTGCGTCGCTTTTAAGGTAGTGCTTAGTCCAGTTTTTAAATTTACACCTAAAATGGCCGCTCCAAAGCGTTTTGTATAGACCACACTTGTTTCATTGGCAAGCTTTAGGCTCATCACTATTTTAGCGCTTTGGCGTTTTTTCTTAAGCGGCAAAAGCTTTGCTAACACGATATCGCCAAGGTGAGAGTTGTTTAAATTTTTATTTTCAACAATGATGTCTTGCTTGAAGCGCTTGTCAAATGGGATGATAAAGCCAGTTGCGTTTTGACTGATGTCTAGCTTGCCGCATACGTAGCCATTGTTTAGGTAAAATTTATCTTTATGAGAGCTTACGGCACCAAGATTTAAGAGATTTCGTAAAATCTCTTTATCTTCGTTTGAAACTTCTTTTTCCTTGATGCCAACTAGTAGTGATGTTAGAAATTCTTTCACAAATTATCTTTGACTTTAGCAACAGCCATTAAAAACGTATCATGTCCAAAGCCGTATTCGTCAAGAAGAGGTAGAGTATTTTGTATGCTTATATCATCAAGTTGATTAAAGATATTTACAGCCGTTTTTATCACTTTTAGGGCTTTTGCATAGTCTTTTATATGATCTGGCGCCTCTTCTGGATTATTTGAATAGAGTATCGAGCTGCTAAGCTCTGTCTCAAGGTTCCATTGTTCAAAAATTTTAGCTGTAACTTCTTCATTTGACATATCTAAAATTTCTGTTTCAAATAGGGCAAGATCGATTGGGCTAGATATATTTTTAAGTTTTTCTCTAAATTCGACGTCTTGCTTATTTTCGGCTAATTCATGAGCAAGAACTATCTTGCCAATCTCAAGCATAAATGAAGCTGGAGAGAGAATTTCTAAGCTTTTAGGATTAACTTTAGAATGCCAATTGTACATCAGTGCATTTTGTATTATCGAGATATTTAAAAAATCTTGTGTAGTAATGCCATAAGGCTCTAAATTTATAGAAAAACTCTTTTTAATCGTACTTGAAAGCGCAAAACCTCGAATAGTAGCCATACCAAAAAGAGAAATAGCTCTTGCTATAGTTGTGATCTCTTGAGAAAACCCATAAAGTGGAGAGTTTGCTGAACGCAAGATATTTGCCGTTAGCATCGGATCCTTTTCAACCACTTTTGTAAGATCACTTATTGAGCTGTTTTCGTCCGCATGTAAGCGTTGAATTTGTATAACCGTGTCATCTAATGGTGGAAGTGCTTTGATTTTTTTAAAAACTGATTCATTCATTGAGTTATCTCTTTTTTTGAAATTTCAGCGTATTTTATCAAAATAAATTATCATAAAACTTAAAAAGAGTTTCTATATATTTCAGCCGAATTTTTGCTGGCTAAAGTTATAATTTTGCCAAATTTTAATAATAGGAGTAACAATGGCTATAAATGTTTATTATGATAAAGACTGTGATTTAAGCCTTATCCAAAGTAAAAAAGTAGCAATCATCGGCTTTGGGTCACAAGGTCATGCACATGCTGAAAATTTAAGAGATAACGGTGTAAGCGTTGTGATTGGCCTTTCAAAAGGTGGCAAAAGCTGGGCAAAGGCTGAGGCAAAAGGCTTTGAGGTAAAAACCGTAAGCGAAGCTACAAAGGGCGCTGATGTGGTTATGATTTTAACTCCAGATGAGCTTCAAGCAGAAATTTATAAAAATGAGATCGAGCCAAATTTAAAAGATCACGCTGCTATCGCATTTGGACATGGTTTTAACGTTCATTTTGGTCAAATCAAAGCCCCAGCAAATATAGATGTCATTATGATCGCTCCAAAAGCTCCGGGACACACAGTTAGAAGTGAATTTGTAAGAGGTGGCGGCATACCTGATCTTATCGCCGTTGAGCAAAATGCAAGTGGAAAAGCCAAAGAGATCGCGCTAAGCTACGCTTGCGGCATAGGTGGCGGTAGGACTGGCATCATCGAGACTACATTTAAAGACGAAACTGAAACAGATTTGTTTGGTGAACAAGCTGTACTTTGTGGTGGTTTGTGCGCGCTAGTAAATGCAGGCTTTGACACGCTTGTAGAGGCTGGATATGAGCCTGAGATGGCGTATTTTGAGTGCTTGCATGAGTTAAAATTAATCGTTGATTTGATGTATCAAGGCGGTATGGCTGATATGCGTTACTCTATCTCAAACACAGCTGAATATGGGGATTACGTAAGTGGCGTAAGAGTAGTTGGTGAAGAGAGCAGAAAAGCTATGAAAGAAGTTTTAAAAGAGATTCAAAATGGCAAATTTGCAAAAGACTTTATCCTTGAGAGAAAAGCAGGTTACGTTAGAATGAACGCTGAACGCGGTATAGCTGAGAGAAGCTTGCTAAATCAAACTGGCAAAAAACTTCGCGCAATGATGCCTTGGATAACTAACGGCAAACTTATAGATCAAAATAAAAACTAAGCCTTGAGCGAAAAAAAGACTACAAAGAAGCGACCTACAAAAAAGAGTGCAGGTCGCTCTAACAACAAAACCTATCTTGGTATCGGCATTATCGCGGCTATTTTGATAATAGCACTTAGCGTAGCTCTTAGTATAAAAAATAATGGTGCAGAGCAGATAAACAAAACAAATGAGCCAAAGGCAGAGAAACAAATCCTAAAAAAAGCTGAGCCAAAGGTTGCTAGTAAAGAGAAAAAACAAGAATACGAGAAGAGAAAATACCCTCTAAAATTTGATGAAGATGAAAATTTAAGTAAAATTTTTACCGATCCTAAGTATAAAAGTGAGCTTGCTTTAAATTCAAAAGTTGAGCCAAAAGAGCAAAAGAAGATAGCTGAAGTAAAGAGTGAAGCCAAAAAAGAAGAGATAAAAAAAGAGCAAAACGATACTAAAAATTTACTCGCAAATTATAAAAATACAGAACCTAGCGTAATAGAAAATGAACAAAAGATAGAGCCATTTTATAACTCAAAAACCGAACTAAAATCTCAAAATTTTGAAGTAAAAGTCGATCAAAATAAAAGTACTGAAATAGAAAAAAAAGAGAAATTTAAAAGCAAGAACATAAAAGTCGAGCCAGTTAAAAAAGCTGAAAATTTAAACACTAAAAAGATAGAAAAAACAAAATATGAAGAAAAGAATATAAAAAAAGATAGCTTTGAAGCGGTGCCTTTTACGCCAAGCGCTAGCATAAAAGGACGTGCAAAGCTCGTTATCATAATAGATGATGTGGCGACATTTGAACATGCGAGTATGATAAAGTCGCTTGGCCTAAAAATCACGCCGTCTATTTTTCCAGCGACAAAGACTCATCCAGATACGCCAAATATCGCAAGAACATTTGAGTTTTACATGATACATCTTCCGATGCAAGCAAGACACTTTGATAGCCCAGAGATAGGTACTTTGACTACAAATGAAAGCTATGAAAGCATACTTGCTAAGATAAAAAAGATACGCAAAGACTTCCCGCGCGCAAAATATACAAACAATCACACAGGATCGCGCTTTACAAGCGATTTTGACGCTATGGATAAGGCTTATAGGGCGCTGATAGAGCAGGGCTTTGTCTTTGTTGATAGTAAAACTATTGCTCAAACCGCAGTAGCAAGAGCTGCAAAAAAACATAATCAGCCATACATTTCAAGAGATATATTTTTAGATGATGATCCATCGGCTAGCGCTGTTAGGCGTGAACTTGCGGTTGCTGTAAATTTGGCTAAAAAAAGAGGCTATGCGATCGCCATTGGACATCCAAAGAAAAATACGATCGCAGTGATAAAAGAGAGCAAAAATAATCTTTTAAAAGATGTTGATGTGGTTTATTTAAAAGATATTTTATGAGACTTGACTTTATCCCAGAGTCACTAAATAGGCTAAAAAATCCACCAAAGCAGCTAAATTTTATCGGAGATACTTCGCTTTTATCCTTACCAAAGATCGCAGTTGTTGGCTCAAGAAAGGCAAGTGTTTATACAAAAGAGTGCGTCACAGCACTTTGCGCAGTACTAAAAAGTGCAAATATCTGTGTGGTAAGTGGTGGAGCAATCGGCGTTGATATCGCAGCTCATAAAGCTGCTATGCCACGAACGATTGGCATTTTTGCGAGCGGACTTGATACCATCTATCCAAGCCAAAATAAAGCGGCGATAAAAGAAATTTATACCAAAGCCTTGGCTCTTAGTGAGTATGATGAAGGTGAGCCGCCACTTGCTTATAGATTTTTGGAGCGAAACCGCATAGTTGTGGGGCTTTGTGAAGCTCTAGTTGTCGCGCAAGCTGATCTTAAAAGTGGCTCGATGCAAAGTGCAAGGCTTGCAAACGAGCTTAAAATCCCAGTTTATGTACTGCCACAACGCATGGGCGAAAGCGATGGGACAATTTTTTTGCTTGCAAATAAAAAAGCCGAGCTTATTGATGACTATCATAAATTTGCCTCACTTTTTGGCGAAGTAGAAGAGCAAAAGATAGATGATGATGTCGTGAAATTTTGCAAAGATGGCATAAGCCTTGATGATGCATTGGCGAAATTTGGTGATATTATCTACGAATATGAGCTTGATGGGCTTATTGAGATTTCAAATTTAAGAGTAAAAAGCGTGCTATGAGAGAGAAATTTATGGCGATCGATGTTGGGCTAAAGCGAATAGGACTTGCCTTTGGTTTTGGCGAGATCGTGACCCCGCTTGAGCCAGTGCTTAGAAAAAATAGAAATCAAGCCGCAAGAGATGTGAGCCAAAAGGTAAATGAATATGCCCCAGATACGCTGGTGGTTGGCGTGCCAATCGGTGGTAGTAGCGAAGATGAGATGAGAAGGCGCATCGAGCATTTTGTCTCACTTCTTGATGTAAAGGCAAATATTGTCTATCAAGATGAGGCCTTTAGCAGCAGCGAAGCTAGTGAAATTTACACAAATACAAAGCGAGATGGTAGGCTAGATAGCATTTCAGCCACTATTATTTTAAAAAGATATCTTAGGATAAATTAAAAAGTAAAAATCGGTCTATTTCTCAAGCGAATTTTTAAAAGCTAGTTGAAAGCTATCTGTGCTAAAAGGCTGCTTTAATACCGTGACATGATTTGGCAGATCGTTAGCTGACTCATCGCTTTTACAAATGGCTACAATACGAAAATTTTTAATATTTTTAAACTCAAGTATATCTTCTAACATCGCTTCATTTTTTAAAATTTTACTATCGATAAAAATAACAAATGGGGTAAAAATAGAATCTTTTATATGTCTCATTAGATTGCTAATGTCGTTTTTGCCGATAACCTTTAGACCTAAAAAATTTATCTGAGCACTAATGGTGTCATATAAAGCATCGTCATCGCAAGCAACTAAGATATTTGTATTTGTTTGATTTTTGATATTTATTTGTCTTTGGATGGCTCTATCGCCCGTTAGTGCCGCGCTAAAAGATATTAAAAATTCTCCATCATTGTGAGAGATCATAGATTCATTTGCTTTTTTTAGATAGTTATTTATCTTGCTGAGATAGTAGTGGCTTGGCCTCATTACGCTATGGCTAGATTTTATCTTAATGTCAAAATGTACAGATTTGGGACTATAATTTTTAAGTTGAAAGAGAATATAAATGTCTGCATATTCGGTAGAATAAAGGAAAAATTTGCAAATATTTTCAAGTGTTTTTATGAGACTTGTAGCATCAAATTTTAAAAGCCTTGGATAACTTGGATCGTAGCTAAAAATGATGGAATTTTTAGTGTCTTGTGCGTCTTGGTATATGGCACTAAGGAAAATTTCCATTCTGTTTATGATATCGATAGGTTTATCTTTCATATTATCAACATCCCGTCGCCGTATGAGTAAAATCTATACTTTTCATCAACTGCCGTTTTATAAATCCTCATCGTCTCTTCAAGCCCTATAAAGCTGGTAACTAGCATTATTAGAGTTGATTTTGGTAGATGAAAATTTGTAAGAAGGTAGTTTTGCCTGATAGGCTTATTATTTAGGTTTAAAAATAGCTTGCAAAAGCCATTTGCTTGCTTGCTTCTTGCAAATTCTTCAACGCATCTAGTAACCGTCGTGCCAACGCCAAGAATTGGTTTATTAGAATTTATAATCTCTTGAGCTTGCTCGCTTAGCTCGTAAAATTCTGAGTGCATTTTGTGGTCATTTATATTTTGGCACTCCACGCCTTTAAATGTCCCAGCGCCAACATGAAGCGTAATGTAAGCGACTTCATGCTTTGCTTTTATCTGCTCTAGCATTTGTTCGCTTATGTGAAGGCTAGCTGTCGGAGCTGCCACTGCACCACTATTTTTGGCAAATATGCTTTGATACCAGCTCTCATCATCCTTTGTATCAGCCCTTTTAATGTATGGCGGAAGCGGGACGTGACCAATCTTTTCAAGCTCACTAAAAAGGCGAACGTTATCAAGCAAAACGCCATTTTGCGTAAAATTTACCACCCTTGTGCCATCGTCATTTAGCTCAAGCACATTTACTTTTAGATTATCAGGAAAATTTAAAACGCTACCAGCGCTTACTCTGGCTCTTATATAGACGCTAAATTTATTCTCGCCTATGGGCTGATTTAGCATTACTTCGCAAGCCCCGCCACTTTCCTTTTGTCCTAAAATGCGGGCTTTGATAACTTTTGTATTATTAAAAATGACTGCCGCATCCTCTGGGATGAGGCTGGAGAGATCTTTAAATTTGTAGTGTTTTATCTCTTTTGTATTTTTAAAATAGACAAGCAATCTTGCCTCTTCTTTTGGTAAAACAGGCTCTTTTGCAATGAGCTCTTCAGGCAAAAAATAGTCGTAACTTGAAATATCGTTTATGTCACTCATCATCGTCACTGGTGTCATTTTGCTCTTTGTTATTTTCTTTTTCTTCTTCATCGTCATCGCTCTTGTTAGCTTTTTTAGCGACGATTATTGAAATTCCATAAAGTCCGATGAGTGGTAGTGCCATTAAGACTTGACTTATCACATCAGGTGGTGTAACGATAGCTGCAAAGATAAAGATGATAACAACAGCGTATCTGAAGTAATCTTTTAGCATCTTGTCATCGACAAGCCCGATCTTTGCTAAGAAAAATGTAATGACTGGTAGCTCAAATGAAATTCCAAAGCCAATAAGTAGTTTTGCAAAAAAGCCAACATACTCACCAATGCTTGGTAGCGCCGTAAAGAGCTGGCCACCAAAATTTACCAAAAATGCAAAGCCAAGTGGAATCACCACGTAGTAACAAAATGCCGCTCCGCACGCAAACATAAATGAAGCTGAGATGACAAATGGGATCACATATTTTTTTTCATTGTCATAAAGTCCAGGGGCGACAAATAGCCAAAACTGCCAAAAAATGATAGGTAGCGCGATCACGACACCAGCAAAAAATGCAACCTTCATCGCTGTAAAAAATGGCTCTTGAATCTGAGTAAATATGATATTTGAGCCAGCTGGCAAGACCTGTTTTAGCGGTTCGCTCATCCATGCAAGCAGTGGGTTCCAAAACGTAAAGCAGATGCCAAAGCAGACAAAAACGCTTACTATGCTTATAAAAAGTCTCTTTCTAAGTTCGATTAAATGGGGTCTTAGCTCTTCAAACATTACGCCTCTTTTTTATCGTTTAAGATCGCATCTTTAACTAAATTTGTTGGATTTTTTATATTTTCTACCGTTTTTTTGGTGTCATTTACAACATTTTGTATGTCATTTGTAATGTCGGTAGCGCTTTTTTTAATCTCGTCAAGCTCTTCAAAAGTTAGTTTTTTGCGTACGTTTTGTGTGCTTTTGGTTATGCTTTCTTTGTATTTTTGAGCATCTTCTTTAAGCTCAGCTATCTTCATCTCTTGATCAAAGGTTGATTTTGCATCATTTATACCTTTTTTAAACGTCTTTAGAAATTTCGCGATCTGAACCATTGCACTTGGTAGCTTGTCCGGTCCTAAAATTAGTACTGCAATGACGGCGATGACTAAGACTTCAGAAAAACTCATTCCAAACATTTTTGCCTCTATTAAATTTTATTTAAGCTTTGTATTTTATCTTGACTTTGCTCAAAATTTTATAAATTCATCCTTCGATAAAGAGTGCAATTTCGTCGCTTAATAAGAAATTTGGATTATAAAATTTACCGTTTTTAATATCAAGTTTTTTATTTTCTACAAGCAGATTTGCTCTTTTTTTCTGAGCCTCACTTAAGCGTCCAGCCTCCACGCCAACTATGCTTCTAAGCCCTAAAAATATATGCTCTCTTACTAGCTCACTCTCGTTTAAAATTTCTTTTTCTCTGTAAGTTGGTTGCGAGATGTAGGCATCTATGCTATTTTTGGCGTAGTATCTGGTGCCATTCACAAAGCCCACGCTAAAAGCCCCCACACCAATGTAGTTTTTGCCTTGCCAGTAGCCAAGATTGTGCTTGCAAATTTGACCGTAATTTGAAATTTCATACTGCCCAAATCCAGCAAGCCCAATTTGTTCTATCATAAATTTAGCCAGGCTGTCGCTATCCTTTTTATAGCTTTTTTTGCCAGCAAATGGAGTGTTTTCTTCAAGAGTGAGCGAATAGGCGCTTAGATGCGTGATAGCAAGACTTTTTAAATTTTCAGTTTCAGCCAAAAGGCGCTTTTTAGTGTCAAATTTGGTGTCGTAGATGAGGTCTAAATTTATATTGCTAAAGCCAGCTGCCCCGGCATTTTCAACTGCTTTAAAAATTTGCTCTCTGCTGTGAATGCGCCCAAGAAATTTTAGCTTATCTTCAAAAAAACTTTGAGCACCAAAGCTTATGCGATTTGCACCTAAATTTTTAACATGCTTTAGCCAGGCTAAATTTGCAGAATTTGGATTTGCTTCAAGTGTGATCTCAGTTGTTGGAGTGCAAAGAGGAGCTAAAATGCTAAAAATTTCATCATAAAGCTTAGCATTTACCGCGCTTGGTGTGCCGCCACCAAAAAAGATAGTAGAAATTTCTTTTACATTTTGGCTTTTTAGCTGAAAATTTAGATCAAGGCAAAGTGCCTTAAAATAGGCGCTAACCTTGTTAAATTCGTCGTCACTTGAGCCAAAAGCACAATAAGGACATTTGCTTTCGCAAAATGGCACATGGATATAAACTTGCAAATTTCTCTCTTTTAAATTTTGGCGATTATAAGAAATTTGGCATTTATAGCAGTTTAAAAGTAGCTTTTTGTCTTTAAGAGTTTGCTTGGCAAAAAGCCAAAATTTATCTTAAAAATTTTTGCAAAATGTGCAGTATTTGCGTAGCCTACGATACTTGCAGCTTCTTTTATGCTGATATCGTTTTGCTCTAAAAGAGTAAAAGCGAGCTTTAGGCGCTCTTTTGCTAAGAGCTGATAGATCGTATCTTTGAAAAATAGCTTAAAATTTTTCTTTAGCCAAAAGTCATTTGTGCCACAAAGATGAGCTAGCTCTTTGATGCTTGGAGGATTTTGCATACGGCTTAATAAGATCGTTTTAGCCTTTAAAAGAGTCTTTTCTTCGTCACTGTTAAGTGAAAATTCGCTCTCTTTTCGTATTTTACTTTTATAAATAAGCTCTAAAATTTTTGACTCGGTAAAAATTTCTCTCATCGCGCCTTCATATAAATTTGTCGTATCAAGTTCATTTAAAACGCAAATTTGAGCTAAATCTTTTTTGTGTTTTAAAAGCTCAAATTTATCATCAAATCTAAGTCCAGCAAATATCTCAAGCTTATTTGCGTAGCTTTCGTCAAAAAGTAGTGTTTTTGTCTTATAAAATTTATTTTGATACTCAAAGACACCTTTAAAATCGTCATTAACAAGCCCAATGCAAAATTCATCTTTGTTTAAAATATACTCTTTTCTATCAAGTTTAAAGCAAAGATCGTTTTTATCCTCATTAAACATTAAAAATAGGTATTTTTTAGACTTATGACGATCTCTTTTTATCCTGCCATTACATAAAATTTCACTTTTTAGATAGCTAATACCACTGCTTTGCTTGAAAAACTCCACGCTTACTTGTTTTTCCTTTTGAGATATCTTGCTCGTTCCATATTTTTTGTCTAAATTTATCATTTTATCCCTCAAGCGTTAAATTTAATCCCTTTAGCGTTACGTATGATATTGATAACGATTATTTAATTTTAGTAAAATGTGCATTAAATTTTTATAAGGAGTTTTTGTGAAAAGTGCATTAAAAATTTCTATTTGTGCGGCAATTTTTATAAATTTACCGCTTTTTGCAAATGAAGATAAGGTTCTACCAGAGGTTAAAGTAGTGAGTGCGACAGGATTTGAGCAAAATATCAAAGACGCACCAGCAACGCTTAGCGTTATAACCAAAGAGGCATTAGAAAAGAAAAATCACAAAGATATCGAGAGTATGACCAAGGATATCCCAAGTCTTTTTGGAACGACTCCCGAAGCGGCAAATAGACGAGGAATTTCTATACGTGGATTCTCTCCAAGATTTACTAAAATTTTAGTAAATGGCATGCCAGTACCAGGCGATAACGCCTATAAAGGACTTAGAAGCGTTGGAGGCTCATATAGTTTCATCCCGCCAGCAAGTGCGATAAGTCGTATCGAAGTAATACGCGGCCCTATGAGCTCACTTTATGGAAGTGATGCACTTGGTGGAGTTATAAATATCATTACAGATGAGTTTAGTAATGAATTTGGTGCAAATCTTGGCTCAAGCTATAAATTTGCAAGAAATAAAAATATAAGTGGCGAGCTTTACAATAGTCTTTATTTGCACTCTGGATTAATTGACGATGTTTTAAGTGTTTCTGTTTATGGTAAAAATTTAAATAAATCAGAAGATAAAATTTCTTACGCAAATAGAGAGCAAAAGGATAGAAATTTTGGTGCGAAGCTCTTTTTAAAGCCAAATGAAAATAATGATCTTACGCTTGAGCTTGCAAGAAGCGATGTGAAATATAAAAGAACTAAAGGCAAAACACTATCAACTGGCACCAACTCAGTTGCTAGTGAGAGGATAAAGGGCGATGTGATAAATTTAAGCCACGAAGCAAGGCTTGATAATATCTTGCTTCAAAGCTATTTATCTTACGGCAAGATAAAAGAGATAGCACAACAAAATTTGACGCTAAAGACTCTAAATTTTGATACAAAAGGCTCATATTTTACTGATAATAACGCCTTTACTTTAGGACTAAATGCTAAAAAAGAAAAACTTGATGAAAAGGCAACCACAGCGGACGCTGCGAATGTAAATAGGTATGATTATTCGGTCTATGCTGAAGATGATTATCGCCTTATAAAAGACTTCATTTTAAGCACAGGAATTCGCTATAACTACGATGAGAACTATGGCTCGCACGTTTCACCAAGAATTTATGGTATCTATAACTTAAACGACTTTTTCGCCTTAAAGGGTGGAGTTAGCACAGGTTATGCGACACCTGATATCAAGCAACGCACGCAAGATCTTGCTTTGCCATTTGCCGGAGGACGTGGAGCACAGCTTGGTAGAAGCAGCCTTAAGCCAGAGACAAGCGTAAGTTATGAATTTGGTGGCGTTTATAATAACAATGAAGGTTTTGAAACGTCTTTAACTGGCTTTTACACAAGTTTTAAAGATATGCTAAGTTACAGGCCTATATGCTCAAGAGGCAGTGTTTGCAGGCATAAAGGCAAAATTTATCCAAATGGTATTTGGGAGAGTATAAATATCGGTAAAGCTGAAATTTACGGAGTTGAGCTAACAAATGAGTGGCAGGTAACAAATGCTCTTAGACTAAATCAAAGCTATGTTTATACAAAATCAAAACAAAAAGATGGACCAGAAGCTGGTAAAACCTTAAACAACTATCCGCTTCATACATTTAAATTTGGAGCGAACTACGAGCTAAATAGATGGCTAAATTTCTGGTCACAGATAAATTACTATGGTAGAACTAAAAACTCTTTTAACTATGCTAATGATATGAGAGCTTACGTTATTGCGGATCTTGGCATAAACTACAATGTAACTAAAAATTTCAGCCTAAACCTAAGCGTTTATAATCTCTTTAACGAGTTTTTTACGACAAGATCAAACGGATATGATATCTTAATAGCCGATGGGCAAAAGATCGAACTTGGCTTTAATCTAAAGTTTTAAAATGTTTAAAATTTGGCGGAAATTTCACTTAATTTTAGCTCTTATCTTTGCTTTGCCACTTTTGATAATCTCAATTAGTGGAGCGATTATTTCGTATCACGATGAGGTAATTGAAGCTTTTAGCAAAGATAAGATAGATATAGCAACTAATAAAAGTGCTTTAAAAATAGATGAAATTTTAAAGGTCTTTAGTAAGACCTGGCCAAATTTTAACCTTAGTTATATAAAGATAAAAGGCGAGGCAAATAGAGCTTATGTAGTAAGCGGCACAAGTGAGAATGGCGAGTTTAAGTCGTTCTTTATAGATCCATATACGGGCGAGGTAGTCTCTGAAAATAGTGTGGAAAAATTTATAGGCCTAGCTTTAAATTTACATAAAAATCTAGGACTAGCTCTATTTAAAAATGAAAATTTATCTAAAATCGCAAGTGAGCTAGTGGCGATTTCGACGCTTGCACTACTTGTGATTTTAATAACCGGAGTGCTAATACATTTTTGGAGATTTAGAAGTAAATTTATTAGCGCCTTTAAGCTAAATCTAAAGGCAAAGAAATTTGCATTTTTATATTCGCTGCACGGATTTTTAGGGCTTTATTTGGGGGTCATTTTGCTTATTATCTGTATTAGCGGTCTATACTTTTCTTATGAGAACTTTGCTAAGGCTATAAATCAAATTTGTGGCGAAGAGAAGGTCTTTAAAAAGCCAAATTTTACTAGCAAAAATGGCTTTAGTCTAAATGATGGGCAAAAGGTAGAAAATCTTAAAAAAGCTTATGAAATTTTTACTTTAAAATTTGGAAATGAATTTGACGCTTTAAATTTTATTCTCAATAAAGACGGCGTAAAATTTATGATCTTTTACTTGCCAAAAGGTGCTAGTGAGAGTGATGGCGTTAGGCTTGCGGTCGATACGGCAAGTGGAGAAATTTTAAAAAACACCATGCCAAAATCTTTTGAAATTTATAAATTTATGCTTGATTTGCACGCTGGATATACATTCGGAGAGGCTGGAAAAGTTATCTTTTTTATGGCTTCTTGTGGAGTTGGCGTGCTACTTTTTAGTGGCTGTGTGATTTACTACAAACGTCGTAAAAAGTAGTCTTATTTATCTATCTCTTAACTCTTTTTAGTTATTATCCCAAATAAAATTTTTGGAAAAATCATGCAAAAAAAATACAGACCAAATGTGGCAGCTGTTATTTTGTCTAGCTTGTATCCATTTAAATGTGAAATTTTAGTCGCAAAAAGGGTGGATATGGACGATATTTGGCAGTTTCCTCAAGGTGGAATAGATGAAGGTGAGAGTCCAAAGCAGGCCTTAAAAAGGGAGCTTAAAGAAGAGATCGGAACTGATAAAATCGATATCTTAGATGAGTATCCGCAGTGGCTAAGCTACGACTTTCCAGCAAACGCGACAAAGAAATTTTATCCATTTGATGGACAGACACAAAAATATTTTTTGGTTAGACTTAAAAATGGTGCCAGCATAAATTTAAAGACAGAGCATCCAGAGTTTAGCGAGTATAAATTTGTAGATTTTGGTAGAAGTTTAGAAAATATAAATCACTTTAAAAAACCTATTTATGAAAAGGTTTTGAGTTATTTTAAAGAGAAAGGATATTTTTGATGTTAATCGTTCAAAAATTTGGCGGAACTAGCGTAGGAACACTTGAACGCATCGAAGCTGTGGCAAATAGAGTCATTGAGACAAAAAATAGCGGTGCAGACGTAGTTGTGGTAGTTTCTGCGATGAGCGGAGTTACAAATCAATTGGTTGAATATAGTGAGTATTTTTCAAAACATCCAGATGGCGTCGCCACTGATATGCTTTTAAGCTCTGGAGAGCAAGTAACGACCGCGCTTTTAACGATTGCGCTTAATGCAAAAGGCTATGCGTGTGTGGGTATGACAGGTGCGATGGCAGGCATAATTACTGATGATATTCATACAAAAGCAAGGATCGAAAGGATAGAGACTGCTAGGCTAAAAGCCGAGCTAAAAGCTGGCAAAATCGTAGTTGTGGCTGGCTTTCAAGGTATAGATGAAAAAGGTAATATCACAACCCTTGGTAGAGGTGGTAGTGATCTTAGTGCAGTTGCATTAGCAGGGGCGCTTGATGCTGATCTATGCGAAATTTTTACCGATGTTGATGGAGTTTATACAACTGACCCAAGGATAGAAAAAAAGGCAAAAAAACTAGAGCAAATAAGCTACGATGAGATGCTTGAGCTCGCCTCTGCCGGAGCAAAGGTACTACAAAATCGCTCAGTCGAGCTGGCAAAAAAACTAAATGTAAAACTCATTACAAGAAGTAGCTTTAATCACAACGAAGGTACATTAATAGCAAAGGAAGATGACAATATGGAAGCAGTTTTAGTAAGCGGAATAGCACTAGATAAAAATCAAGCAAGAGTAACACTAAGGGGCGTAGTTGATAAGCCTGGCATCGCAGCAGAAATTTTTACAGCTTTAGCTCATGAAAACATAAACGTAGATATGATAATTCAAAACGTAGGACATGACGGCACTACAAATTTAGGCTTTACAGTGCCACAAAACGAGCTTGAACTGGCAAAAGAGACTATGCAAAAGCTCTCAGCTGCAAAACATATAGAATTTGATGATGCGATCGTAAAAGTCTCAGTTATTGGCGTCGGCATGAAGAGCCATAGCGGCGTAGCATGTTTGGCATTTGAAACGCTTGCAAAAGAGGGCATAAATATCCAAATGATCTCAACAAGCGAGATAAAAATTTCAATGATCGTCGATCAAAAATATGGTGAGCTAGCGGTTCGCGTACTTCATGATGCCTATAAGCTAGATAAATAATGCAAGATTTTATTCAGTGGACGTTAAAGGCTATTAGGGACGAAGGTCCTTTGATGAGCTGGATGGAGGAAAGGCGTGTCGAATGGACGCCTTTGCTCGCATCTAGGCTTAAATTTTTACTTGAAGGAAGGGCTTTTATAACTATAAGTGATGAAGAGCGAAGATGGTTTGAAATTTATCTTTTAAAAAAGATGAATCATTCAAAAAGCATAAGGCCGTTTTTGCCATTTTTTAGCCTAAGATCGCTTTATCCATCGCTTGATGAGATAGAGACAAATGAGCAAAAACAGCTTCTAAAAGATATGCTAAGTCTTGCTTTTCCAAACGGATACTTGTTTTTTTATATCGGAAAGAGCCTTGATAAATATGCGAATTTAGCCAAAAGCGATGAGGATAGTTATATGTGGCTATTTGACGAGCAGGCACAAAATAGCTTTACTCTTAGCTCAAGCGATGAAAATTTAGACATTAAACTAATAAGTCTTTGCAAAATTTTTGATAAAAGCATCGATGCGGCGCTCTTTGCAAAGGTGATACTCTAAATGCTTAATAAAATCGTCGTTACAAGCGATTTTGAAAATTTAAAAACCAAGCTTGAAGACGAGTTTGGTATAAATAATTTAAGATTTTATATAAGTGATGATTTTTTGCTAGAAAATGCAAAGGAGGTCATCGCAGAAGCATACATTGCTGAAAAAGATGAAAAAATTTTAGTAATACATGCTAATTCTTTTAGAACAGAGGCTCAAAATGCACTTTTAAAGATCATCGAAGAGCCTCCAAGAAATATCAAATTTATAATAGTAACGCAGAGTAAAAATTTACTTCTACCAACGATTAGATCAAGAATGCTCATAGAAAATAACCTCACAAAAAAGCAAAAAATAACTCTTGATCTAAATTTAAAATCGCTTAGCTTAAAAGAGCTAACAAGTTTTATCGATCAAAAGATCGCAGACGAGCAAGCTCAAAAATTTGGCAAAAACGAGCTAAAAGAGCTTGTTGGCATTATCGTGACAAAGGCGGTTGATAGCGGATATAAATTTAGCGGCGATGAGATGGATTATTTTTTCTCGCTCATCAAGCTTGCGGATCTAAACGCCAAGTCTCACGCTGTGCTAACGCCGCTACTGCTTGCTATATTTCAAAAAGGACGACGTTGAAATTTTATAAGATAGATAACAAAAGCGACTTTGATGAAATTTGCAAAGCTATCTCGCCAAGTCCTGCTGGTGCGAAGCTCATGCACGAAAAGAGTGAGATAAATTTTATATTTATAGATGAGATAAAAACCCCAGCGGCAAATATCCTAAAGCAAGATGCACTAAGCGTTGGAGCTGAGCTTGTGACGCATAAAGATACGATTTTGGGCCGTGAGAGTCTAAATAAAGCATTGCTAATGGCGACAAATGCACAGCTTAGACAGCTAGCTAAAAAAGAGAAGTTGCAAGACTTTGGGCTTAAAAATTTAGCAGCCTTTTTAGAGACAAAATTTATAAAGCCGACAAAGCCTCTTATAATGGGCGTTGCAAATATAAATAGCGATAGTTTTAACGAACAAAGCCGCATAAATACGCAAAACGGTATCTCAAAAATAGAATACATGATAGAAGCGGGAGCTCACTATATCGACCTTGGTGGTGTTAGCTCAAGGCCAGGGAGCGAGTATTGCGGCCGTGAAGAGGAATTTAGGCGCATAAAAGATATCGTGGAGGAAATTTACAAGCTAAATTTACACGAAAAGGCGAAATTTAGCCTTGATAGCTTTGATCCTTATTGCCTTGAATTTGCTCTAAATCACGGCTTTAAAATGATAAATGACATCACGGCAAACGCCTCACTTGCTACGCTTGCGGCGCGATATGACGCTGAGTTTTGCATGATGCATATGCAAGGCGATCCTGCTACTATGCAGATCGCACCAAAGTATAACGACTTAATCGGCGAAATTTCTGATTTTTTTGAGCAAAAGATAGCCCTTGCAAGAGAGCTTGGCGCTAAAAAACTAGTGCTTGATGTGGGTATTGGCTTTGGCAAGACGGCCGAACAAAATTTATTGCTTATCAAGCATTTAGAGCATTTTTTAAAATTTGACTGCCCGCTATTAGTTGGTGCGAGCCGCAAATCAGTCATAAATCACTATTATCCAAGTGAGGTCAAAGACCGCTTACCAGGCTCACTTTACCTGCATCTAAAAGCCTTCGAAAACGGCGCACAGATCATTAGAACGCACGATGTGGCTGAGCATAAACAACTCTTTGATATGCATGAGGCGATGAGCCAAGCCACGCTTTGGTAGAGTGTAAGGCTAAAAAGGCTGAATGCTTTGGTGATAAAAAGGCTTTGGAGGAAATTTTATCCGCCAAAGATCCAGCGCAGATGAAGGCACTTGGCAGGCAGGTGCGAGGCTTTGACGCTAAGGTCTGGGATGAGATCAAATTTGGCGTCGTGCTAAATGCTAGCTATCTAAAATTTAGCCAAAATGCCCCTTTGCGAGACTTTTTGCTCCAAACTGGGAGTAAAGTTTTGGTTGAGGCAAGCCCAGTTGATAAAATTTGGGGCATAGGTTTGGCCGCAAGCGATGAAAATGCGAAAAATCCTATGAAGTGGTACGGACAAAATTTACTTGGCTTTGCGCTGATGAGGGCTAGAGACGAGACAGCAAAGGTCTATAAAAATGTCCATTTACGTGACGCCAGAGAGCTAAATTTAGATCATTTATAAAGTATATTTAAGATAAAATGCGGTGTAAATTTGGAGCAAAAATGACAAAACAAGAGTACGAAAAAGCAGTAGAGATGCTAAATGCGTGGGCAAAGGCCTACTACGACGAGGACGAGCCACTTGCAAGCGACGAGGAGTATGACGCGCTATATCACGCGGTGCTTGATTATGAGCAGGCAAATCCAAGCGAAATTTCTATCTTTTCACCTACAAAACGCGTGGGCGGCACCGTAAAAGAGGGCTTTAGTAAGGCTAATCACATCAAACGCATGTGGAGTATGGAAGATATTTTTGATCTAGCCGAGCTTGATGCGTGGCTAAAGCGTGGCGATAAAGAGAATTTGACCTTTGTGGCTGAGCCAAAATTTGATGGAGCGAGCTTAAATTTACTCTACGAAAATGGCGTTTTGGTTAGGGCGATTACTAGGGGTGACGGTGTTACTGGTGAGGATGTGACGCAAAATGCAAAGACGATAAATTCTGTTTTAAAGAGTATTGATTACAAAGGGCTAATCGAAATCAGGGGCGAGGTTGTTATAAAAAAAGAAGATTTTGAGCTACTAAACGCAGAGCGCGCAAAAGAGGGCGAGGCACCACTTTCAAACCCTAGAAATGCTGCAGCTGGAAGTCTAAGACAGCTTGATAGTGCGGTGACTGCTAAAAGAAAGCTGCTTTTCATACCTTGGGGCGTAGGCGAGCAGAGCCTTGGGCTGAAAGATCATAGCGAGGTAATGAAATTTGTGCGTGATCTTGGCTTTGAGAGGGATGATTTTTTCAAAATTTTAACAAAAGACGAGCTTGAAGCTGCATACAACGAGCTTTTGGCAAATCGTGACTCAAAAAGTGTGATGATGGATGGTATGGTGATACGCGTAAACGACCTTGCACGCTGCGAAGAGCTGGGCTATACTGTTAAATTTCCAAAATTTATGGTGGCGTTTAAATTTCCAGCCATTGAAAAGGTGACTAGGCTAAAAGACGTCGCGCTTCAGGTTGGCAGAAGCGGCGTAGTAACACCTGTTGGCGTGCTTGATGAGGTAAATATTGATGGCGCAAATGTAAAATCCGCCACGCTTCATAACTTTGATGAAATAGAGCGCCTTGGCGTTATGAAAAACGACTATATCGGCATCATCCGCTCAGGAGACGTCATTCCAAAGATAACAAAAGTTTATAAAGATAGGCGAGATGGCAGCGAGCAGGCGATAGAGAGGCCTAAATTTTGCCCAGTTTGCGGCTCGCACTTGCTTGATGAGGGAGCGTTTTTGAAGTGCCAAAATTTAAGCTGTAGGGCAAGAGTGGTTGGCTCAATAATTCACTACGCATCGAAAAAATGCCTAAATATAGACGGCCTTGGTGATGCGATCGTAAATTTGCTATTTGACAAGGGGTTAATTGCCTGCATAAAAGACATTTACGGCCTTAAATTTGATGATCTCATGGTGCTTGAGGGCTTTAAAGAGAAAAAGGTAAATAACCTTTTAAATGCTATTGAAGCTAGCAAAGGTGCAGAGCTATCGCGCTTTATCACGGGGCTTGGCTGCGAGCACATCGGCGAAGTAGCGGCTAAAAAGCTAGCAAGTAGCTTTGGGCTGGGCTGGCTTGACGCTAGCTTTGAAGAGCTAACCTCGCTTGAGGGCTTTGGCGTGGAGATGGCAAATAGTCTAATTGATTTTGCTGAGGTAAATAGAGCAGAAATTTTAGCTCTTAGCCAGATCGTGCAGCCAAGCGTGGCGCAGGTGCAAAGCATCTCAAACGCGCTAAGTGGCAAAACGGTCGTGATAACTGGCACGCTAAGTCGCCCAAGGGATGAGATAAAGGCCGAGCTTGAGAGTTTTGGTGCAAAGATTTCAAGCTCAGTTTCTAAAAAAACGGACTTCGTCTTAGCTGGCGAGGAGGCTGGCAGTAAGCTTGATAAAGCAAATGAGCTAGGCGTGCGAGTGATCGATGAGGACGAATATGAGAGGCTAAAACTTGAGGTTTGATAACTACGTCGCAAGTATTTTAAATATCAGTAGAAACAAGGCGAGCGAGCTCATTAAATCTGGCAAGGTGCTAACAAACGGCGAAATTTGCACCAAGGTTTCAAGCGAGGTTAGCGAGGCTAAAATTTCACTGCTTGATGAAATTTACGTTGGGCGAGGTGCTTTGAAGCTAAAGAGCTTTTTAGAGGCGATGAAATTTGATCTAGCAGGCAAAAACGCACTTGATATCGGCAGTTCAACTGGTGGCTTTATGCAAATTTTGCTTGAGCGTGGCGTAAAGAGCGTGACTGGCGTCGATGTTGGCACCGATCAGCTGGACACTAGCCTAAGAAGCGATGATCGAGTAAAAATTTATGAAAAGACCGATATAAGAGAGTTTGCCAAGCAAGAGCAAGATAAATTTGATCTAATAACCTGCGATGTTAGCTTTATCTCTTTAGCTGAAATTTTACCAGCTATAGGCGAGCTAGCAAGTGCAAATTCGCTCATTATCACGCTCTTTAAGCCACAATTTGAAGTGGGTGTTGGCGTAAAACGAAATAAAAAAGGCGTCGTCACTGATATGAAAGCTATAAATTTAGCAATGAAGAGGTTTGAAGTGATGGCTAATGGCTTAGGATTTAAAATGATAGCTTGCAAAGAGTGCGAAGTAAAAGGGAAAGAGGGAAATGCCGAATTTTTCTACGCTTTTAACAAAAGATAACATCACTGCCGTTGCGATCGGGCACTTTGACGGCGTGCATAGGGGGCACAAACAGCTTTTAAAGCAGCTTGGCGAGTTTGGCGGACTTGTCGTGATCGATAAAAATAAAGCCAACATCACGCCAAAGCTAAAGCGAGCCGAGTACTCAAACTATCCTTGCTTTTTGTACGATTTTGAGAGTATAAAAGGGCTTAGTGGTGAGGAATTTATCGCGATGCTAAAACATGATTTTAAAAATTTAAAAAAGATCGTTGTTGGGTTTGATTTTAGATTTGGCAGAAATAGAGCGTGGGATAAGCACGATTTGAAAAGAATTTTTGATGGTGAGGTGGTCGTCGTTGATGAGGTTTGTTATGACGGCATGGGCGTGCATAGCTCATCCATTAGGGAGCTGATACGCCAAGGCAACATCGAAGAGGCAAACAGGCTAATAGGCAGGGAGTACTCGGTCGAGGGCAACGTGATAAAAGGGCAGGGCATCGGTGCAAAGGAGCTAGTTGCAACGCTAAATTTGGATGTAAAAAACTATCTGTTGCCTAAAGACGGCGTATACGCCACAAGAACCAGGATAGGCTCATATACCTACGGCTCGGTCACTTTTATAGGCAACAGACTTAGTACGGATGGAAATTTTAGTGTCGAGACGCACATCTTAGACGAGGTCGCGCCAAAAGTAACGAAGCACGTTGCGGTTTGTTTTATAAAACGTTTGCGAGATAATAAAAAATTTGACACACTTGAAGAGCTAAAAGAACAGATCAAATGCGATATAAACGGAGCTAGAGCTTGTGTTGGCGTGTGCGATCTTTTTGGCAACGAGACAATGAGATACTTTGACGGATACGGAGCTGGTATATGAGAGATGAAATTTTTAAAGAGCCTATAGGTAAGCAGTTTGAATTTGATGACTTTGTGGCGAGTGTATTTGATGATATGATCTCGCGCTCAGTGCCATTTTACGACGTTAGTTCAAATTTAAATGCAAAGCTGCTTGCTAAAATTTTGCCAAAAGATGCAAGTGTATGCGACCTTGGCTGCTCGACGGCAAATAGCCTGCTTTTGCTAAATAATCTTAGAAATGACCTCGTGCTAAGTGGCGTGGATAACTCTGAGGCGATGCTAGCAAATGCCAAAAATAAGGCAAAGGCTTATGGAGCAAAGATAAAATTTTTGCTTGATGATATTTTAAAGTGTGAGCTAGTGGGTTTTGACGCAGTTTTGGCAAACTATACTTTGCAGTTTATCAGACCGCCAAAAAGGGCTGATCTAGTGCAAAAAATTTATAACGGACTAAATGAAAATGGAGTTTTTTTGTTTAGTGAAAAGATCATCTTTGAAGATAAAAAACTTACTAAAAGCGTCATAGAAATTTATGAAGACTACAAGCAGGCACAAGGCTACTCACGCTATGAGATCGCCCAAAAAAGAGAGGCGCTTGAAAATGTGCTAGTGCCATACACTGAAGAAGAAAATAGAAGCTTAGCCCTAAATGCTGGCTTTAAGCGTGTCGAGAGCGCATTTAAATGGGGAAATTTCATGAGTTTTTTGGCGTTTAAGTAAATTTTTATTTAAAAATATCTGTTTTTACTTTCAAATATATAAGGAGTATTTTATGGCACAAACAATACAAGAAATTATAGATAAAGCAAGTGTAAATTTTGGTAAAGAATTTTTGAAACATTACTTATCTGCTAGTTTTGGTGCAATGAGTAAAAGTGAAACTGAAATTCTTATATTTCATCTACTTTCTAGTGATTTTAAAGGGCTATCAAATTATGAATATCAAATTTATTAAAGATAAGCGAGACAAAGGTAAAGAGCTTGGATTTAAATGCGCATTTGAGATATCCGAAACAAAATGGCGATGAGATAGTTAGAGAAACTCTTATAAATATTGCTAAAAAATTTAGCACCATCTACAATGAGCAAAATGGCGAAGTTAAAATTCATATACAAAGTAGTGTTCAAAAGCGTGAAATGATAAATGCAATAAATAATCTTGGTTCATTTGCTGATTATGGATTAAATAATGAAATTTTAAAAATCAGGATTAATATTTTATTTTCTTTATTTGAGAAATTTTTAGACAAAGAAAAATTTAAAGCTACCGTTCAAGCTTATCTTAAAGATAAAGAACTAAATGAAAAACAATTTTTTGATGCACTTAATAATTATCAAAGACTTATAGAAATAATCAAAAAATCCAACATAAAAGTAAGTGATTTTTTTGGCTTTGTAGTATCGAAAATTTTATAAGTTATACAAAATTCAATTATAAAAGAAATTTAGCGGGAGTTACCCGCTAAATTTACTCATTTATCGCTGCATTTCCGTGGTGGTGGAAGTCATCATAAATGATCTTTGAAGTTTGGAATTTTATGCGTTTTAGTTCGCGAACTCGTAAAAATTCTTCTTCATCGATCTTTTTGATCTGAATAGCTGCTTTAAATGTCGGAGTCTTACTGATGTAGTCCCAGCCACTGCTTGTTAGCTCATTGCAAGAGCTCTCCCAGTAGTGGAAAGTCATCTGAATGATGCCATCAGGCACGATGTCTGTTACTTCAGCTTTTACGACGATATAGCCGTATCTACTCCATGCTTTGATGAAATCACCTTGTTTTAAACCATATCTTGCTGCAAGTGCTGGATTCATTTCGGCGATAGGTCCGATACTATCTCCGCCTTCTTCGATCGCTCGTGAGCGTCTTGTCATAGTGCCAACGGTGTATTGATAAACCTTCCTAGTGGTTAGAAGTTGTATCGGATACTCATCGTCAGTCTTTTCATCGACTGAGCCAGCCATGATAGGATACTCAGGTGACATATTCATCTTTTTAGCAAACTCAAGTTTTGCACTTTCGATCTTATCGGCCTTATCCACAAAGAGGCATGGTACAAAACGACCTTTGCCATCAGGTGTGAAAAATTTCTTATCAAGATAGAGGCTCTGACCGCCCATATCATCTTCGTTCGGACATGGCCAGTGAAGTCCGTGATATTTTTTGATACGGTAATAACTCATGCCGCCATATCGTCTTGGGTCGCATTTTCTAACTTCTTCCCAAATTTCTTCTGGTGAGTTGAAGTTAAAGCCCTCTGTTGCACCTAAACGGCGTGCGATCTCGCAAACGATCCACCAGTCTTGTCTAGCATCTCCTGGAGGTGTGATGACTGCTTCATTGTGCTGTACGCGGCGCTCTGCGTTTGTATAAAGTCCTTCTTTCTCGCTACTTGCAACGCCTGGAAGTATGACGTCAGCTTTTAGTGAAGTCTCGGTTAAAAATAGGTCTTGTACGACGTAGAAATCAACATGAGCGATACCTTTTAAGAAGTGGTTTGTATTTGGCTCAGAGATGACTGGATTTTCGCCGATAGTCCAGAAGAAATGCACTTTGCCATCAAGGATCGCATCAGGTACTTCGGTTTTGTGAACGCCTATTTTTGAGCTCAAAAATCCAGGTTCTAGGTGCCACATTTTCTCAAACCAAGCTCTTTGCTCTGGATCAGTTACTGAGCCAAGATTTGGGAAAATATTTGGTAAAACGCCCATATCACAGCAGCCTTGAACGTTCTCTTGACCTCTAAGCGGCAAGTCGCCTGTGCCAAGCTCGCAGATATTACCAGTGATCAAGAATAAATTTGATACATCGCAAACTCCGCCGACGCCGTGGTTAAAGTGAGTTACACCCATGCCGTGAGTGATGACAGCTGGCTTTGTGGTAGCGTACATTCTAGCAGCCGCTCTGATATCCTCTGGATTTAGCCTTGTGTATTTAGCCACGACCTCTGGAGCATAGTCTTTTACAGCTTCTTTGACATACTCAATACCTATTGTGTGATCTCTTACAAATTCTTCATTTACAAGGCCTTCTTCGATGATAGTGTAAAGAAGTGCGTTGATAACTGGGATATTGTGCTCAGGCTCTAGTTGTAAGTGGATGTCGGCTCTGCTTGCAAACTCAGTCTTGATAGGGTCAATGACGATCAGTTTCGCACCGCGGTTTAGTGCTCTTTGGATGTGCATAGCTGCGATTGGGTGACCATTTTCTGGGTTTGAGCCTATCATTAATATGCAATTACTATAAGTGCCAATCTCTGTAAAGCTATTTGTGGCAGCTCCGTTTCCGATTGTTTTAGCAAGTCCTGCTACTGTCGGAGCGTGTCAAATTCTAGCACAGTGATCGACGTTGTTTGTACCAATTACGGCACGCATTAGTTTTTGAGCAACGTAGTTGTCTTCAAGTGTGCAACGTGCTGAGAAATTTCCGGCTAATGCGTCTGGACCATATTTTGCTTTGGTTTCTTTCATTTTTTCTACGACAAGATCAAGTGCCTCATCCCAGCTAGCTTCCTCAAAATCACCATCCTTTGAAAATACACCATTTTTCTTTCTAATTAATGGTTTTGTGAGTCTATCTGGACTTGCAACATAATCCCAGCCATAAAAGCCTTTTAAACATAAATTTCCTTGGTTGACTGGATTGTCTTCAACGCCAGTGGCGGCACGAACGACATTGTTTTCCACATGCAAGGTTACTTGACAGCCTGTCCCGCAATAAGGACAGATGACTTTGCCTTCTTTCATCATTTTCTCCTTTACTATGCAATATATGCATATTTTTATATGGATAATATTACTAGCCGGATTCTTAATCTTTAATAAAAATTCTTTATCTATAAAAATAAATTTTTAATTTAAGTTAAAATTAATTTAATTCTATTAAAGTCAATTATTTAGGGGTTTTAAAATTTATTTAAAATTGATAAATTTATTATAAAAGAAATAAAGATATAGAGATTTAGCTTTTTATATAAAATGAAAAAATTAATTCTAATTTTACCTTATTTAAAAAGATTAGTCGTATTGTGAGTAGATAAATTAATACTAAAGATGGAAAATTTTAAAATAGACTATAAATTTTGAACAAAAGAAATGTATAAATGAATTTTAGTAAGGAGAGCAGATCGCTCTCCGATGGATTATTTATCTCTTAAGCCAAGCTCAGAGATTAGTTTTGAATATGTAGTGTAGTCTTTGTTTTTAAGATACTTTAAAAGTCTTTTTCTTTGACCAACTAGTTTTAAAAGACCTAAGCGTGATGAAAAGTCTTTTTTGAAAATTTTAAGGTGTTCTGTAAGTTCAGTTATTCTAGCTGTTAAAAGAGCTATTTGAACTTCTGGAGAGCCTGTATCTCCCTCTTTTCTAGCGAATTTCGCAACTATTTGAGCTTTTTTAGCCGAATCCAAAGCCATAATGACCTCCTGATTGGTGAATTTTGGAAGAGCGATTATAGCATTTAAAACATAAAGTTAGATAAAACTACGCTTTTTAAAAATTAATGAAAAATGCAGTAAAAATTTAATAAAATTAGGGCTATTTAAAGACTTAAGGAAGATAAATGCTTTTTACAAAGGCAAGCGAATACGCTCTACTTTCACTTATTTTAATATCTCAAAAATCATCTCCAGTTGATGTTGATACAATCTCAAATGAACTTAAAATTTCAAAAAGCTTTTTAGCCAAAATTTTACAAAATCTTGCAAAAGATGGAATTTTAAAGTCGTTTAAAGGCGCAAATGGCGGTTTCGCGCTAAATAACGAACCTGAAAATTTAAGCATAAAAAAGATAATAGAGTGCGCTGAAAAACGTGAACTTAACGTCTTTGAGTGCTCATCTTCTGCAGATGGCTGCCCGTCAAATAAAGCCTCAAGCTGTCAAATTTGGTCGATGTTTAGCGGCCTTCAAAGTAAGATCGACGAGATGCTTGATGCGATCAAACTAAGTGACATCGTTAAGAAGTAAAGTTGGCAAAGCAAAAAAATAACATCTTAACTCTTGTTGCGCCGTTTCTTGCGCCAATTGTTAAGTTTAAAAGTCTTAGCATCGTTGGCATCATCGTTGCTATCCTTGCTATCATCATCGTGCCGCTTCCAAGCGCGGTGCTTGACTTTTTCTTAGCACTTTCGATCTCGATTTCAGTGCTTATTATATTGATCTCTATTTACGTGCCAAAACCGACTGACCTTAGCACATTTCCGACGCTAATTCTTATTGTTACGCTTTTTCGCCTCTCGCTAAACATCGCAACCACGCGTATGATTTTAAGCGAAGGCCACAACGGCCCAGAAGCGGTCAGCGAGATCATCTCAAGTTTTGGAAATTTCGTCGTTGGTGGCAACTTTGTCATCGGCACCATCGTCTTTTGTATCCTGGTGCTCATAAATTTTATGGTCGTAACAAAGGGTTCAACCCGCGTGAGCGAGGTGCAAGCACGTTTTACACTTGATGCGATGCCAGGTAAGCAAATGGCAATAGACGCGGATCTAAATGCAGGTCTGATCGATGAAAAAACAGCGCGCGAAAGGCGCCAGGCTATCATCGGCGAGGCAAATTTTTACGGTGCCATGGACGGTTCGTCTAAATTTATAAAAGGTGACGCCGTAGCCGGTATCATCATAACTATCATCAACATCATTGGCGGTTTTGCCATCGGCTCGTTTCAACATAACCTTGATATGGCTACATCGGCCCAGTATTATACGATCCTAACTATCGGTGATGGTCTTGTGAGTCAGATCCCAGGACTTATCACATCAACAGCAACTGCTATCATCATCACAAGGGCTAGCAAAGACGATGAGGACTTTGCAGAAGGCACTCTAAATCAGCTCTTGGGAGACTATAAAACCTTACTAATAGTGGGCTTCATACTCTTTATGTTTGCTCTTGTTCCTGGACTTCCGACACTATCTCTTGGCTTCATTGCATTACTGTTTTTGGGGCTTGGCTACATCATCAAGCAGACCAAAGATGGTGGATTAAATTTAAACCTTGCGCCAAAAGACAAAGCTGCTTCTAAAAAGACTGGAACAGGTGTGTCTGGTGCCGCAGGAGCTGGTGCGACAAGTGGCACCGCTGCTAAGGTTCCAAAGAAAAGCGACGAAGAGATAGCAAGAGAAGAAGAGACAAAGATAAATGACATATTAAAGCTTGAAATTTTAGAGCTCGACCTAGGATATGGTCTGCTAAAGCTAGCTGATGTGGATCTCATTGAGAGAATTCGCGCCATGAGGCGAAATATCGCTTCAAGTCTTGGCTTTTTGATGCCAAAGATAAGAATTCGTGACAATCTTCAACTACCGCCAAACGAATACCGCTTTAAGCTAAAAGGTATCGTGATCGGTCAGGGTGAAATTTATGCGGATAAATTTCTAGCGATGGATAGCGGTTTAGTTAGCGAAGATATCGAGGGAATTCCGACAAAAGAGCCAGCTTTTGGGCTGGATGCTCTTTGGATCGATGCTAGCGTCAAAGAGGACGCCATACTTAGTGGCTACACGATAGTTGATCCTGCAAGCGTCATCTCAACGCACATGAGCGAGCTTATCAAGCAAAATGCAGCCGAGCTTCTAACTCGCCAAGAGACGCAAAATTTATTAGACAAACTAAAGATCGATTATCCAGTCGTGGTCGAGGATACGCTAAGGATCGCGCCTATAAATTTGATCCAAAAGGTTTTAAAAGCGCTGCTTAAAGACAATATACCGATCAAAGATCTGCTTAGCATACTTGAATCAATTAGCGATATCGCCGAGGTTAGTAAAAACCTAGACATGATTATCGAACACGTACGCGCAGCGCTCTCACGTGTTATCACCTCGCTTTATGTCGATGAGAAAGGTCAGCTAAATTTTTACATTTTAGATAGTGCTGCGCAGCAAAAGCTTATGGACGCGGTGCAGTATAAAGACGGCGCGTATCACCTTATGATAAATGTGGCTCAAACTTCATCGATCGTTCAGGCTCTAAGGCATGAAAAAGAGAAACGTCCGATGAGTCAGCATGGCGAAATGGTGCTTTGTGTGGAGCCAAGTCTAAGAAAATTTATAGCAAATATCTGTGCAAATTTTGCCATCGACATCGTGGTGCTAAGCTTTGCTGAGATCTCGGCAAATACGCCATTTGAAACGGTTGGCGTCATAGAAATAGAAAATTTATAAAGGAAAACGATGAAAATTTATCACCTCTCACACACCGATCTTGACGGATACGGTGCTCAGTATATAACAAATTTTTACTTCAAAGATGTGAAATTTCTAAACTCAAACTACGGCAGAGAGATAGATGATAAATTTGCTCAAATTTTAGCTGAGATAGATACCTCAAACGATGATAAAAACATCATTTTGATTACTGATCTAAATTTAACTCTAGCCCAGTGCGAAAGCTTTACTGAGATGATAGAGGGTAAAAATATAAAGCTATTTTTGCTTGATCATCACCAAAGCGGTGCCGAGTGTGCAAGCGCCTATCCATGGTATTTTTTGGATAGTTCAAGGTGTGCTACAAAGATCACTTACGACTTTTTTGCAGGAATTTTTGGCAAAAACAAAGAGCTTGAAATTTTTAGTGGCGTCGTAAATGCCGTAGATATCTGGCTAAAAGATGATAAAAATTTTGAGATGGGCAAGGTCTGCTTGGGACTTGTGGCAAACGCCAAAGAGATAAATAAGGTGATGTTTGAGGCTGAAAACAACCTATATATGGATCATATCTTAAAAGAAGCTAGCAAATTTTTTAACGAGAAAAACGACTATATCGGCCTTGATATGCAGGTGCATGCGATTAAGAAGTTATTTTTCAAAGAGGATAAGGACGACACATTAAGCAATCTAATCTCAAACTATGTCGTAAAAAAACTTAGTGAAAATAAAGAGAAATTTAGCATAAGCTATAAAGATCATAAAGGAATTTTAACTTACAATGTCGGCAATGTTTCGGTTATCGGCAACGACTTTTTAGTGGCAAATCCTGAATTTGACTTCTTTATCGACGTGACAAATAAAAAAACGCTAAGCTTTCGTGCAAATGGCAAGCTTGACGTTAGCGCTATGGCAAAACACCTAGTTGGCGGCGGCGGTCACGTCAATGCTAGCGGCGGGCTCTTTGCAAATTTCAAAGATGGCTTTAGCTATGAGCCGATCAAAGCGCAGATAGTTGATCTAATAACTAAAAAAACACAGGAGGAGATATGAAAGAAGAAGAGGTAAGCGTAGAGGAGCTTAGCTACGAGCTTAGCATGGTGCTTGAGGCGATGTTTTACTATGCTGGCGTGAAAAAAGACAAGCTTGAAGAGGCGGCAAATCTCTATGTTGAGTGCATCGACGATGCGTTAGAAAACTCTGACGCTAGCGGTAGCGACGAGGTCATAGAGATAGTTGAGTATATGAAAAAACACCATCCAAAGTTATTTAAATAAGGAGAAAATATGAAGAAAATTTTAGTTTTTGCAGCGGTACTTTTTGCGTTAAATGCTATGGCAAATGAAAATTTAGACAAGGCAAATGAGCTTTATGCAAAGAAAAATTTTAACGAGGCCTATCTTGCGTTTAACAAAGCTTGCGGCGAGGGCGAGAAAAAAGCTTGCACGATGAATGCGATCATGCTATTTAATGGCGATGGCGTGGCAAAAGATAGAGCTCAGGCTGAGAAAATTTTTACAAAAATGTGCGATGAAAATGAGGGCATGGCCTGCGAAAAACTAGGCGAAATGACAGCTTATGGCCTTATAAAAGACAAAGATGACAATGAAGCAAAAAGCGAAGAGAAGGCAAAAGCTTTGTTTAAAAAAGCTTGCGACAACGGCTACAAACCAGCTTGCGACTTTGTAACAAAATAGATCAAAAAGGGCTTAAAATGGGCTACAAACATAAAGATTTGATAGGAACTAGAGAGCTTAGCAAGGAAGAAATTTTATATTTTTTAGAGGCGGCAAAAGAGTTTAAGGAGCTAAATTTAAGCCAAGTTAAAAAAAATGACTACCTTCGTGGAAAGACCACGATCAATGCATTTTATGAAAACTCGACTAGAACTAGAACATCCTTTGAGATCGCAGCAAAGAGGCTTGGGGCTGATACGATAAATTTCAGTTCATCAAGCTCGAGCGTGACAAAGGGCGAGAGCCTAAATGACACGATGAATAACATGGCTGCTATGAGAACTGACATCATTGTGCTTCGTCACCCAAGCTCTGGAGCGGCGAAATTTGCAGCTGATAGGACAGAGGCTAGTATCGTAAACGCAGGAGACGGCACAAATGAGCACCCAAGCCAAGCTTTGCTTGATCTTTTCACACTAAGAGAGCATGGCAAAATTTTGGATAAAAACCTAAACGTGGCGATCATCGGCGACATCGCTAGAAGCCGCGTGGCAAGGTCTGATATCTGGGCGATGAAGAAATTTGGTATAAATTTAAAGCTCTTTGCGCCAAAGATGATGATGCCAAAAGATGCTGAGGTATTTGAGTCTCAAATTTGCAAAAATATGGAAGAGGCTTGCGAGGGCAGCGACGTTATCATCATGCTTCGCATCCAGCTAGAGCGTGGCGGTGCTGACGTAGCGTTTCCAAGCTCGAGGGAGTACTCAAAATTCTTTGGATTAAATAAAAATAGGATAAAGCTAGCCAAACCTGATGCTATCGTACTGCACCCAGGACCGATAAATAGGGGCGTAGAGCTAAACTCAGACGTGGCTGATGGTACGCACTCAGTCATACTAAATCAAGTAGAAAATGGCGTTGCTATAAGAATGGCGATACTAAATACGCT
Source organism: Campylobacter concisus (assembly GCF_001298465.1). Classification (NCBI taxonomy): domain Bacteria; kingdom Pseudomonadati; phylum Campylobacterota; class Epsilonproteobacteria; order Campylobacterales; family Campylobacteraceae; genus Campylobacter; species Campylobacter concisus. The sequence goes on along the minus strand of NZ_CP012541.1, from coordinate 1,282,929 downwards.
TGCAAAAAATAGGGGCTAAAAATGAGAATAGCAATAATTAACGGCACTATCGTAAATAGCGACGAGAAATTTAAGGCAAATATCCTAATAGAAAACGGCAAAATAGCCAAAATCGGAAGTGAGAAATTTGAGGCTGATAAGGTCATAGACGCTACAAATAAGCTCGTCATGCCAGGACTTATCGACATGCATGTGCATTTTCGCGATCCTGGTCAAGAGTATAAAGATGACATCATCTCGGGCTCCGAAGCGGCTGTGGCTGGAGGAGTGACCACCTGCCTTTGCATGGCTAATACAAACCCAGTAAACGACAACGCTTCAATCACAAGAGCGATGATAGAAAAGGCTAAAAACTGCGGACTGATCGATCTTTTGCCAATCGCAGCCATTAGCAAAGGACTTGGTGGCAACGAGATCGTTGAAATGGGCGATCTTATAGAAGCTGGCGCAGTTGCATTTAGTGATGACGGCCTACCAGTGACTAGCTCAAGCGTGATGAGAGCGGCGCTTGAGTACTCAAGCATGTTTAATAGCTTTTGTATAAGCCACTCAGAGGACTGCTCGCTTTGCAGGCAGGGCGTCATGCACGAGGGCAAGGTCTCAGCCATACTTGGACTTCGTGGTATGGCGAGAGAGAAAGAGGAGATCGCAGTGAGCCGTGATATGCTGCTCGCAAAGCTCACTAAAGCGCACATCCACATCGCTCACGTAAGCTCAGAGTACTCGCTAAAGATCATCGAAATGGGTAAAAAAGAGGGCATAAACATCACTTGCGAGGCGACACCTCACCACTTTAGCTTTAGCGACGATGAAATTTTGAAAAATGCCTACGATACAAATTTCAAAATGTCGCCGCCACTTCGCGAGATAAGCGACGTAAAAGCGGTAAGAGATGCGCTAAAAAGCGGACTTATAGACGTTATCGCGACCGATCATGCCCCACACCATACGGACGAAAAGATAGTGGAATTTGACAAGGCGCCATTTGGCATCATCGGACTTCAAACCCTTGTGCCACTCACTCTTAAGCTCGTAAATGAGGGCGTTATAAGCCTAGAGCGCATGGTGGAGCTAACATCTACAAATGCAGCTAAGATGCTAAATTTAAAAGACAAAGGTAAGCTCGCAGAGGGCATGCTTGCTGACATCGCGGTGATAGACCCTGAGATCGAGTATATCTACGACGAGAAGATAAACCGCTCAAAATCGGTAAATTCTCCACTCTTTGGCAAAAAGCTAAAAGGGGCAGCGACTACCACGATAAAAAGTGGCAAGATCGTTTATGAGTTTGGAAAATAGTCTAAATTTGCTCGCACTTGCGGGCAAATTTGCTTTAGATGCTTTGAGATATAAAATTTGCTAGAAATTTCTAGCAAATTTTACTTTTTATGAGTTATATTTTTTAACTATACCGCGAACTACTTTTTCTATAAAAAGCGCAGAAGCTACTTCGCAGTGCTCTCTTGTAGAGTGAGGTGAGTAGATATTTGGTCCAATAGAACATGCGCTAAGACCTGCTTTTTTCTCCAAAAGCACTCCACACTCAAGTCCAGCATGCACGGCTGTTATCCTTGCATTTGGCTTATAAATTTTAAGCTCTTCTAAAATATCGTTTGCAAATTTATCATTTATAGGTTTCCAAGCCGGGTTTCTGTCTTTACTAATGACGTTAAAGCCAACCGCTTTTGCAAGCTCTGAAATTTCAAATTCCATTCTATTTAGCCCGTCTTTGCTCATAGATCTAGCGAAAAACTCCACTTCAAGTGTGCCATCATCTTTGATCTTTGCAAGTGAGAGATTGACGCTATCTTGCGGTATGCCTAGCTCGCAGTTATAGGCCCTTGCGCCTTGTGAAAATGAATTGATTAGTGCTAAAATTTTCTCGCCATTTTCTAAAATTTCATCTCCCATGCCAAGCTTTTTCACGCTTAAATTTTCACACTCACTTTTTAGCTCTTTATCGCTTAGAACCAGTGCAGTTGCGCCGCTTGGGATAGAGTTGCTTCGCTCGCCACCTTCAAATTTGACAAGCTTACAGCCATTTTTAGTCACAAATGCCGCCAAAATCTTGATCGCATTTGGGATATTTTTATGTATCTCGTTGCCAGAGTGTCCGCCAGGAAGCCCACTTACTTTTACTTCATAAAGCGTGCTCTCTTTTGTTTTTTTGCTATTAAGCGAGATAGTGGCAAATAAATTTACACCACCAGCGCAGCCGATAGTGACTCTATCGTCCTCTTCACTATCTAAATTTAAAAGCTTATCGGCTTTGAGATCGCCACTAAAGCCAGTGGCTCCGATCATGCCGACTTCTTCGTTATTTGTAAAGAGGCACTCTATGTCGTCAAATTCGCTTATCATCTGCATCATGATAGCCACGCCTATGCCGTTATCCGCGCCTAAAGATGAGTTTTTAGCCCTCATGTAGCCATCATCGCCATAAACTATCTCGATCTTTGGAGCATCGCCCATACAGACCATATCGTAGTGGCTTTGTAAGCAAATTTTTGGCTTGCCTTTAAACGCGTGAATGTTGCCAAAGCTATCGACCGCGACCTCACAGCCCTTATCTTTTGCATAGCTAGCTAGAAAATCACGCATCTTATCAGTCTCATAACTGCAGTGTGGTATCGCAGCAAGTGTCTCAAATTTCTTTAAAATTTCACTCTTTGACATATTTGCCTCCGTAAATTTATTTTATCTCGCCCTTATAGCCGGTTGCATCGACCGCCTTTAAAAGCTCTTTTTCATCGACCTTATCATCTGCTATAACGACAGCTTTTCGCTCTTTTAGCGATACATCTGCCTTTTTTACGCCATCAACGCTAAGAGCAGCCTTTCTAACAATCGCCGTGCAAAGCGGACAGTGCATGCTAGGTACTGAAATTTCTATCTTTTTATCAGCGTAGCTTGCAGCTACTAAAAGGGCTAAAACTAAAATTTTACGCATAAATTTCTCCTAAAAGCTCTGGGTATGTAAGGAGTAAAAGCAAAATCACTCCAAAAAGTATATATATAAGTATCCATTTTTTCTTTTTATAGCTTAAGTTGCAGCTTTTTGGCTTGTAAAATAGACTAATCCCTGAAATCACAAAGCAAATGACGGCTATAACGCTTAAAGGGACGCGGTACTCGTATAAATTTTGTGTCCAAGATAAAAATGAAAAAGATGTGCCAAAAAGCAAGAAAAGAAGTGCCGGCAAGCAGCACAAGGTAGCGCCGATAGCACTACCTATGGATGTTAGTATCAGCCAAAAGGCTCTCATTTTAGCTCGGTTGAGACGTAGTCGTAGCTAAATTCTTTTGGCGAATAATAATTTTGTGTGTTGCCATCAATTTCAGCGTATGGATAGCCAAAGTTATTTAGCGGAGTTTGCTCTGGAGTTGGCTTTAAGATAAAGTCACGTCCGTAGTTAAAGCCTATCCAGCACATCTCCCAGTTGCCAAAGCAATAATCCCTAACAGCTACGATCTTAGCGTCATCGTTTGTTAATTTCTCGCCAAGTCTTACCTTTGTAACGTCTGCTGGATCAACTGGTATCCAACCATATCCTTTTAAGTAAAACTCAGCCCTGCAGTGCTGTCCGCCTGAAATTTTAGCTACGCCATCTTTTGCGCTACCCATCTGATCTGAAAATCTAGACTGACCAACTCTAATTCCAAAAATTTCTCTAGCTGGGATACCAACTGATCTGCAAAGTCCCACAAAAACAGAGTTTATGTCGGTGCATTTGCCCACTAGTTTTCCGCTTTCTAGTATTGCTCTAACGTCGCCTGTGCCACATCCTAGGATACTGTTATCGCGCTGCATAGTGTTTGCAACCCATGTGTAGATCGCTTTTGCACGTTCCAAGTCACCTTTTAAGTTTCCAACTATATCTAGTGCCTTTGCTCTTACGACTCCGTCAGTTGGGATGTGTGAGGTTGGTTTTAAAAACTCTAAAACTGCAGGGTCGACCTTCTCATTTGGATCGTAATTTACCTTGCTAAAGTCAGTATTTCTCTCTGTTGTTTGGATTTTAAACTGCACATTTAGAATAGGTCTTGGCTCATTTTCTTCAAAATCAGCATACATCGTTGGTACAAGAGTATCTGAAATATAAACATTTTTAGCGGTTGTGTTTATGACGTAGTCTTTGGTTAGTTGCTGATAAGTGGTGCTTAGTGGAAGTGGCAACCAAATTCTTGAGCTCTTGCCTTTTTCAAGCAGCTGGTGTTTAAAATTTACATCAAAATTTCTGATTACTGGGCTTGCTGGCTCATCGCTAGCTAAACTAACATTTGGAAGCAGACTAGCTGCACCTAAAAGACCGCCGAATTTAAAAAAATCTCTTCTTTGCATGAGATGCCTTTTGTTTAATATTAGCCAAACTTGGCTCTAAAACTGCCTGCTATTCTAGCATAAAAATTTTATTTATGATAAAATCCGCCATATGAAAAAGATTATATTTTTAGGCTTTATAGCGTTATTTTGCAACGGTTGTCTTTACATGAATGAGCGCGGAGTTTCGACTCAATATTATAATGACTGTAAAGAGTATTATGACGCGACTGGCACCTACCAAAAAGAGTGCCCACACAACATCGTCGACTGGAAATAGCGTGAATCTTAGTAAATTTAATGAGCAGCAAAAGCAAATTTTTAATAGGATAGAAAATTTATCAAATTTTGACTGCGAGCTTGAGCTAAAAGATAGTGTAAATGTGAAATTTAAGAATTTGCATCAAGCTGGAAAAGATGAAATTTATGATCTGGCCCTTAGCCTAAAGCCTTGGCGAAAAGGGCCATTTGGGCTTGATGATATATATATAGATAGCGAGTGGCAAAGTTTTGTTAAATTTAATATCTTAGCTCCTCATCTAAATTTAGCTAGCAAGTGCGTGGCTGATGTTGGTTGCAATAATGGGTATTATATGTTTAAGATGCTTGAGTACGGTCCAAAAAGCATAACTGGCTTTGATCCTAGCGTGCATACATATTTGCAGTTTGCTTTTTTAAATAAATTTATCCGCTCAAATATCGCTTACGAGCTTCTTGGGGTAGAGAGCTTGCCAGAGTTTGGAGCAAAATTTGACACCATTTTTTGCCTTGGCGTGATATATCATAGAAGCGATCCTATAAAAATGCTAAAAGAGCTAAAAACTGCGCTAAATCCTGGCGGTGAGCTATTTTTAGATACTATGTATATAGATATGGATGGTGACTTTGTGCTAAGCCCAAAAGATAGATACTCAAAAATTCCAAATATCTACTTTGTGCCAACACTCTCAGTACTTCAAAATTGGTGCGAGAGAGCTAAATTTAGGGATTTTACCTTACTTGAAACAAAGGCGACTGATCTAAATGAGCAGCGAAAAACGCAGTGGATAGACGGCGAGAGTCTTGGAAATTTCTTAGATCCAGACGATAATACAAAGACCATCGAGGGCTACCCAGCACCAAAAAGAGCATATGTTAGAGTTAAAATTTAAGGATAAAAATGGCAGAAGAAAATATTTATGATGTAAAAGATGAATCGCAAATAATCTTACCAGAAGATGAAAATCCACTAAGAAATGAGATCAAAACCGCTCCACTTACAAAGCTAAATTTTAGTGGAACGGCATTTTTGCTTGAAAAAAATCACGCAAAGACTAGATTTTTTACTACAGATGATATGGTGTGCGATACTGAGGGGCTTATTCATAGCGGATTTATTTTTATGGGTGCAAATCATGCCGCGCTTTTAGCTATTAATGAAGAATTTTGCGTTAGTATCGGGGCTAGGATAAATTTCTTTGGGCCACTAAAGCTTGGTGACGTGGTGGAATTTGACGCGCAAGCAAGATTTGAAGAGAGCAGAAAAAGAGAAGTGAAAGTACTTGGATATGTTAAAGATATAAAAATTTTTGAAGGAATATTTCAACTTGTCACACTTGAAGAGCATATCTTCTTGGCTCAACAAAAAAATATCCAAAAAGAAGCTGCTATAAGGCAGAAAAAAGAACGAGAAGAAGCTAAAGATAATAGCTAAAAGTAAGTAAAAATTTTTGATTTTCTTGCAATTACTCCCAAATAAAGCGAAATTTTAAAAAGACAATCTTTATCTCATTATCCTATTTTGGTAAATAATTGGTAACATTTTTTAAATTTTTAAGGAAAATTAAGCAATAAAATTAATTTTCTATGATAATATCCTTTCAAAACTTTTTATCAAAAGGAGATTTAGATGAAACTTACAAAAGTTAGCTTAGCTGCTTTGGTTGCTTTAGGTGCATTTTCAAGCGTTGCAAGTGCAACTCCACTTGAAGAAGCTATAAAAAATGTAGATCTTTCAGGATTCGCAAGATATCGTTATACAAATGATAACCGTGATAGAAAAGCTGATACAAAAGCTGCTACAAACGATACAGCTAGTCATGCATTTAGAATGCAAACATCATTTAAAGCTGCAATTGATGATAACTTCTTTGGCGTTTTAACACTAAGATATGCTGCTACAGATGGTTCTGGTGACAACAATGAAAAAAGAGACGCCAATGGAGGAATAATTGATGGTACAGATAAAACAAATACAACAAATTCTTTTGGTGTATATGAGATGTATCTAGGATACAAAGTATCTAACACTACTATTACAGCTGGTAAACAACTTATCAAAACTTTCTATGATGATGGTGATATAGCAGCTACTGGTCTAAAAGCGGTAAGTACAGATGTGTCTGGTCTTACTTTAACAGCTGCTGCTTATGATGCCATAGAAAACAATAGTAACGAAGTAGATGGACCTTTCCTAAAAGAAGTAACGGATGGTACAAAATTCCATGACGCTCCTGCTAATCTTTATTATTTAGGTGCAGTTGGTAGCTACGACCCAGTATCATTTAAGGCTGCAATTGCTAACCTACAAGAAATTGCTACACTTTATGGTGCTGAGGCAGCATTTAGTTTTAATGTAACCGACGATATAAACCTAAACCTAAAAGGTCAATATGTTTATAGCGATTCAGATCACAAAAAAGTAGCTGATGCTGATTTTTGGGCTGTTCAAGCTGGAACAAAACTATTTGGTGCCAAATTTAATGCTGGCTACTTAGAATTTGACGCTAAAAATAAAGATAATGATGCTAGAAATAGTGGTAAAATCGCATTTACATCAATTGATGCAAATGGTCAGCTAATCAACCCAACTAAAATATTAAATGGTGTAATGTCTGGTGGATCACAATACTACAATAATATCAAAGGTGACAACGATTACTGGTTTGTTAATGCTGGATATGATATAGATAAATTTGGTTTTGGTGCTGGTTATACTCAAGGTAAAGGCACAAGCTATGCTCTTGATAAAGAGAGAGCAAAAAGAAATGAGTGGTATACACAAGCTAGCTACAAATATAGCAAAAAACTTAATTTCCTAACTTGGTATGCAGCTGCTAAAGATAAAAAAGATAGCGAAAGCTTTAAACAAAATCGTATAAGATTTGAAGCAAAATATAGCTTCTAAAACCTTTATCCGAGCGAGCTTTCGCTCGGATTTTTTAAAATTTAAATAGACCCCATACAAAATTTATCTATCTTTTTTGATTGACTCTTAGTTTTATAAAAAATATAAATTTTTAATAGTGATTAAGTGTATTCTAGAAGCTTGAAATTTGAAATTAATACCACCGAAATTTTTAGCTATTTTTTACTATATCTATCCAATAATCAATATTATTTTGCTCGACCTTTAGTGTACTACTTTCTCCGTGCCCTGGATAAAGCGTGAAGTTACCTTTTAAATTTTTACATTTTCCTAGACTTTTTAACATTTCATTTTTATCTGAAAAAGGAAAATCCCAGCGTCCTATGCTTCCTTTAAATAAAAAATCTCCACTAAACATCGTGTCATCTATCTCTATCATCGAGCAGCCTGGTGTATGTCCTGGAAAATGATGAAATTTGATGAAAAAATCATCAATGTTAAAATTTTCATCATCTTCAACCAAAACATCTGGAGTAAAAGTACTTTTCATATAACCAAAAATATCACTCTCACACATGAAAGCATCAAATTTATTAATATAAACTGGAATTTCTAGCTCATCTTTTAATTTACCAGCATCAAAAATATGATCAAAATGCCCATGAGTACAAAGGATAGCTTTTAAATTTTTAGCATTTTGCAAAACCCATTCTTTTGCCCCGTCTCCCGGATCTATCACTAAAGATGAATCATTTTTTGTAACTATGTAACAATTAGTGCCAAAATCTCCAAAACTTTTGTGTATTACTCTCATTTTTTACCTTAAATTTATTATTTCTTAAAATTTTACATCTTTTTACTTAAACTTAAAGAAAAATTTTAAATTCACTTAGTATAATTTTTGCAAAAGGAAGCAAATCTAGGCAAAGGAAGAATGAAGGAGTATCAAAAAATCGAAGAAACTTTAGTTTTTAGCTTAAGAGATAAAACTAAAGATAAAAATTTGTTGTTGGGTGTTAGTGGAGGTATTGATTCTGCTGTGGTAGCGACTTTGTGTGCAAGAGCAAAACCAAATGAAACTCATGCACTCATCATGCCAACAGCATCATCAAACAGACAAAACATGGACGATGCCTTAAATTTATGCGAAAAACTAAACATAAAATATAAGGTTTTATCCATAGATGGCATTTTAAATGCCTTTTATGAAACGATAGATGTAAATTTAAGCAATTTAAGAAAAGGGAATTTAGCAGCTAGAGTTAGAATGAGCTTGCTTTATGATTATTCATCTAGTATAAACGCTCTAGTTATCGGAACAAGCAACAAAAGTGAGCTTATGCTCGGATACGGTACGATATTTGGGGATTTAGCATGTGCGATAAATCCTATCGGAGAGCTTTACAAAAGTGAAATTTTTGAATTTGCAAAACATCTTGGGGTTGATAAAAATTTTATCAACAAAGCACCTTCGGCTGATTTGTGGGATGGACAAAGTGACGAAGGCGACATAGGTTACAGTTATGCTGTTATTGATGAGATTTTAGAAAATTTAGAAAATAACAAGGAGCAAGTCATCAAAAAGTTCGGATTAAAAGCAGTATCGGATATAGAAAATAGAGTTGTTTCAAACAGGTTTAAACGACAAATGCCGTTGATAGTGAAAATTTAAAGGATTAAAGATGAGAGAGATTCCGTTTTATAGACCAACTATCACTGAGCGTGAAAGTGAGCTTATTGAAGAGGCTTTGCACTCTGAAAATACTACTAATATCGTTGCTAGATTTGAAGAAAAGTTAAAAGAGTATTTTGGTGCAAAATTTGTAGTTACCACAAATAATATCGCAGCCGCACATCACTTGGCGCTAAGCGCGCTTGACACTAAACGCGGAGATAAGGTCATTTGCTCCATAAATGCCTTTCCTAGCATTGCACAAGCTGTTAGACATTTTGATGCTGAACCTATTTTTGTGGATGTTGATGAAGAAGATTTTAACATCTGCCCAGATGCCCTTGAGAAAGTACTAAAAGAGCAAAATCATAAAAAATTAAAATGTGCTTTTATCTCTCATATCGCAGGTCAAAGTGCCAGGATGGACGAAATAACAGCGATTTGTGAGAAATATAGTGTAAAAATTTTAGATGATGCAAACCGTGGTATGGGACTAACATACAATGGCAAAAAAGTTGGCTCAGACTCCTTTTTATCGTGCTTTCAAACACACTCTCGTGTGCAAAACCCTATATCAACGGTTGGATTTTTTACGACAAATGATGAGGAAATTTATAAAAGAGCAAAACTACTTCGCAACTATGCCCTTGTAAATGGCATTGATAAATTCGGTAGCTTGAGTTATATTTATGATGTCGTAGATATTGGCTTAAAGTATGATATAAACTCGATAAATGCAGCATTTTCTATTGCGCAGCTAGAAAGAACAGATAAGCTCATACGAAGAAGACAAGAGATCGCAAAAATTTATGATAAAGAGCTTGGCGAGTGCCACAATATAACAATCCCTGTTAAAAAACGTGAGCACATTTACACTCAGTATATTATTAAGATAAATAAAAATCGTGACGGCTTTGCTAGAGAGCTTTTGGAACACGGCATTCACACATCATTGCACTACATACCGATACATTTACTAAGCTATTACAAAAACAAATACTCGCTTAAAGTAAATGATTTTCCAAATGCTTTAAAAAATTATCAGCAAGTGTTGTCACTGCCTATTTATCATAGTTTGAGTGACGAAGAGGTGCAATACATCTGCAATAAAGTAAAAGAAATTTCTAAAACTCGTGTTTAAGAAATTAAATATTTTCTTGCATGCTTGGGCGAACGATTACTTCTTTCGCCCAAATTTATTTCAAATTTTACTAGCATTTTTACTTTTGCCATTAAGTTTTATCTATTTTCTTATTGTTATTTTTAAGAAATTTACTGCTAGAAAAATAGACTTTGGCATAAAGGTAATAAGCGTTGGAAATTTGACCCTTGGAGGAAGCGGGAAGACTCCACTTTGCGTGGCAATTGCTAAAAATTACGAGGGCGCTTTTATCATTCTTAGAGGCTATAAAAGAAAAAGCAAAGGCATGCAAGTTGTCGCTCGAAATGGCGGAATTTTACTTGACGTAGCAGCAAGTGGCGATGAAGCGATGATATATGCTACAAGCCTTAAAAACGCAAATGTAATAGTAAGCGAAAATAGGAAAGTAGCCATAAAGTACGCCAAAACCCATGGCGCAAAGTATATTTTGCTAGATGATGGGTTTTCTAAATTTGACATAGCTAAATTTGACATATTAGTGCGTCCAAATCCTGAGCCAAGGCTAAAATTTTGCCTACCAAGTGGGGCTTATAGATATCCATTTAGCTTTTATAAATTTGCTGATTTTGTGGCGATTGAAGGGCAAACTCACTTTAGAAAGAGTGAAATTTTAAATAAAAGTGAAAAAATGGTGCTAGTTACCGCTATAGCAAACCCAGCCCGCCTTGAAGCATTTTTTAGCGAGTGCGTGGGACAGGTATTTTTCCCTGATCACTACGACTTTTCAAAAGAAGAGCTAAGTGAAATTTTGCAAAGTTACGCTGCCACCTCGCTTTTGATGACGCAAAAGGACTATGTAAAGGCAAAGGACTTTGGTTTGCCAATTTCGCTTATCACGCTTGAAGTTACGCTAAGCGAGGAGTTTAAAAAGGTTTTGGCGCAGCAAATTTAAGCCCATTTTGTTATAATGAGCCACTTCTTAAAAGGAAATTTTGATCAAAATGAGAATTTTAATCACCTCAGTCGCAAAGAAAAAAGAGGCAAAAAAACTAAGCAAAAAGCTAGTGAAAAATGGACTTGCGGCTTGTGTGAGTAGTTTTAGCGTAAAAAGTCTTTATCTTTGGCAAGAGAAGCTTTGCGATGAAAAAGAGCAAATTTTACTCATAAAAACGGACGTGAAATTTAAAAAGGTGGCTAATTTTATAAGAAAGCACCACAGCTACGAAACCCCAGAAATTTTGGCACTTAAGCCAAAAGAGATCTTTAAAAAATATGAAAATTGGATACAAAAATCAACCAAAAAAGGCAAAAAATGAGACTAACACCGACAAGAAGCGTAAAAGATGAAAAGACAAAAAATGTAAATTTAAGCACAGCCATGCTTAGCCCAAGCTCCGCTCACGGCGGACTTTACGCACCAAATAAGCTTCCAAAAATAACAAAATCAAAGTGGCAAGAGCTCTCACAATTAAGCTACGAGAAGCTCGCACTTCACATCATCTCGCTATTTAAATTTGACGTGCCAGAGGCCTTTTTCAAAAAAGCGGTCAAAAGATACACAAGCTTTGATGATCCAAAGCACCCAGTAATTTTTAAAAAAATAGATAAAAATCTATATGTAAATGAGCTCTATCACGGCCCAACTAGGGCATTTAAGGATATGGCGCTTCAGCCTTTTGGTTCGCTGCTTAGCCAGTTGGCAAAGGAAAGAGGCGAAAAATACCTTATCATGTGCGCAACTAGCGGCGACACGGGCCCTGCGACACTTCAAACCTTTGCAAACGATGAAAATATCAAAGTTGTCTGCTTATATCCAGACGGCGGCACGAGCGAGGTGCAAAGGCTCCAGATGCAGACCATGCAGGGTGAAAATTTAAAGGTTTTTGGCATAAAAGGCGACTTTGACGACGCTCAAAGGGCACTAAAAACGCTACTTGCAAATGATAAATTTAAGGCTGAGCTTAAGAAAAAGCGCCTTAAGCTAAGCGCGGCAAACTCGGTAAATTTTGGCAGAATTCTCTTTCAGATCATCTACCACGCCTACGCCTACGCAAATTTACTAAAACAAAAGGCGCTTAAGGCAAACGAGAGCTTTGATATCATCGTGCCAAGTGGAAATTTTGGCAACGCACTTGGGGCGTATTACGCTAAAAAAATGGGCGCAAAGATCGGCAAGATCAAGATCGCTTCAAACGCAAACAACATCTTGACGCAGTTTTTCACTACCGGCGTTTACGACCTAAGAGATAAAAAGCTTGTTAAGACGATAAGCCCAGCCATGGACATTTTGATCAGCTCAAACGTTGAGCGCTTGCTATTTGATAAATTTGGTAGCATTAGAAGCAACGAGCTCATGCAAAGCCTAGCTAAAAATAAATTTTATAAACTTAGCAAGCAAGAGCTTGAAGCGCTAAAAGAGGATTTTGAGGCTAGCTGGTGCGATGACAAGGAGTGCGAGGCATATATCGCAAAGCTCGCAAAAGACGGCTACGCGATCGATCCGCATACGGCTACTTGCTTTAAAATGGTGGATGCTAGCCGATTAAGCGTCATCACATCGACTGCTCACTGGGTGAAATTTACGCCAAGTATGATAAAAGCGTGCCAGATCACAAATACAAAAGATGAAAAAGATGCGCTGGCAAAGACCGCTAAAATTTTAAATGACAGCGTGCCAAACTCGATAAACTCGCTATTTAGTGCGAAAATTTTACACAAAAACATCATAAAAGAGGACGAGATCGAAAAGTGCGTCCTAGAATGGATCGAGCGATGATAATCATCCCAGCCCGCCTTGCCTCAACAAGGTTTAGTAATAAAATTTTAAAAGAGATAAACGGCGTGCCGATGTTTGTGGCGACGGCTCTTAGAATAAGCGGCGTGGATGATGTGGCGGTTGCTGTTGATGAGCCAAGCGTGCTTGATATCGCCAAGGCTCACGGCATAAAAGCGGTGCTAACTAACAAAGATCATCAAAGTGGCACTGACAGGATAAACGAAGCGGCGCAAATTTTGGGGCTAAGCGAGAGTGAGATCATCATAAATGTTCAGGCTGATGAGCCATTTATCGAGCCTGAAAATATCGCTAAATTTAGGGCATTTTGCGAGCAAAATAAGGGGAAAGCATTTATGTTTTCTTGCTACAAAAAGATGGACGATGAGTTTGCGGATGATAAAAATTTAGTCAAAGTGGTGACTGATTTTGAGGGCTATGCACTTTATTTTTCAAGATCGAGGATACCATTTAACAGAAGCGAGTGCAAAAGCTACAAGGCGCACCTTGGCATCTACGGATACAGCGTAAAAAGCCTAAAAGAGTTTTGCGGCCTCTTACCTTCAAGCCTTGAAAATACCGAGAAGCTCGAGCAGCTGCGTGCCCTAGAAAATGGCAAAAAGATAGCGATGCTAGAGGTTGAAAGTCAAAGTATCGGTATCGACAGCGAAGAGGACTACCAAAGAGCGCTAGCTAAATTTGGCAAGAAATAATGTAAGTGAATTCTCTTTAATAAACATATAAATTAAAGAGGATTCTTCTTGCGTATTTTATAACTTTATTCTTAAATACCTTAATATAAAAATAATTTTTTTTGGTTTGAAGCGAAGTGTAGAGCTTCAAATTTAGGCTACTTTTCTATCTTCGTAAATTTTATTTTTTTTATCTTGTTTTTAACTACATGAAATTTTGAAGCTGCAGCCGAGCATAGATCCTTGTAGGTAACTAAAATTTTTGACTCTTTTTTAGTGCAAATGGCTGCAAAAACGCTTTCAAGGTCGATTCTCTCTTTTTGTGTTAAATTTTCCATCTATTTTCCTAGCAATTTTCTCATCTTATTGACAACAAATAATATTTCATCATCGTCAAGCTCACATAGCAGTTTGCAAACAGCAGCAGCAGCTTGCGGCTTTGAGTTACCAAGCCTCCAGTCCTGATATGTCCTCATCGGCACGCCAAGATCCTCTGCCATTTTTGCTTGTGAAATTTTTTTTCCGATATTTTTTGCCTCAACTGCATTGTGAAGCAAATTAAATATATCACTTGTTTCAATCATTGAAGAATTATACGTTATTTATCATTAAATATACCTAAAATATTATATAAATAATGTAAAATAGTATATAAATATCAAAATAAAGTATTAAATATACTAAAAATTATTTATAATATACGTTAAAAAGTATAAAAATCTTTTAAATTTTTGAATAAAATTAGAAATTTCGGATTTTTATGTTGAAGTTAAATTTCTTATTTTGTTTTAAATTTTATTTTTTTTACGCAAAGCTTATATTATAGGCATTAGAAAAGTTTAGTTATATAGGCTAAATATATATAAATAAATTTTTTTAACTTATATACTTGACATTGATAAACTAAAGTTGTATAATCCGCTTAGCAATTAAAAAGAAAGAGTGCTAAAAGTGAGTAAAACAAATAAACGCGATTTGATACTAAATTCTATCATTGAAGCCTATTTGCAGGACAATATGCCTATTGGCTCAAACGAGCTTGGCTCTCGCATGAGCGTGGCGATACCAGCATCGACGATACGTGTTTATTTCAAAAAGCTTTCAGATGAGGGCGAGATCACAAAGCTTCACATCAGTGGCGGTAGGATCCCAACTATCGCTGCGATGAGGAGATATTGGAGTGAAATTTTTACTGAAAACGACATAAATTTAGAGATAAATGATCCAGGAAGCTTAAAGATGCTCTGTGATGAATTTGAGCTTTATTGTATGATTTTTGGCACGATCGACAAGGAGTTGCTAGAAATTTTAAATTTAAATGATAGATATCTGGTTTTAAATTTTAGTGGCGATGAGATCGTCATCAAGTTTGATGCTAGGATGTATAAATTTTTAAACAACCTTATCGGAGTTAGTTTAGACAAGCTTGAGCTTATCTGCTCTCAAGTTGGCTTAAGCGAACTAAAAAACAAGATAAGAGAGCTTAAAAGGACTAAAATTTACTTCCAAGAAAATGAAATTTTAGCCTTTGATATGTTTAAGGATAGACGCTTTAAGACGGTTTTTGACCCAAGTTTTAGCTTGCAGATGGATGAAGAACTTACATTTTCTCCTATGTTTGATGAAAATTACATGGGGCTTAAATTTAAAGCAAACTACCTTGGTAGCGAGGCGCAGATGATCTGTGCTGGCAGTGTTTATACTGATTATGTGAAATTTATAAATCTAATAAAGGAGGCCGCGTGAGCGAAGAGGTAAAAGAGCAAAATCTACCTGAGGTCGAGCCAGTGCAAGAGGCAGCTAGCGATAGCGTAAATTTAGACGCACTTGGCGATATCTCAAAAGTTGAGAAGCTCGAAAAAGAGCTTGGCGAGATCACTGATAAATATTACAGAGCAAATGCTGAGTTTGAAAATATTAAAAAGCGTTATGAAAAAGAGAAAGCAGATGTTGCAAGCTATGCAAATGAGAAATTTGCAAGGGACTTGCTACCAGTCATCGATGCGCTCGAGATCGCTGCAAATTTTGACCCAGAGGATGATGAATTTGCTAAAAAGATCAAAGAGGGCATTTTGATAACGATAAATCAGTTTAAGAAATGTTTTGAAAAGCATGGCGTGAGCGAGATCGCAACTGATGTCGAGTTTGATCCAAATGTGCATAATGCCGTTTTAAGGGTCGATAGCGAGGAAAAGCAAAGCGGTCAGATCGTGCAAGCTTTGCAAAAAGGCTATATGATAAATGGTAGGGTTTTGCGCCCAGCCATGGTCAGTGTGGCAAACTAAATTTAAAAAATAAATCTAATAAAGGAAAAATATGTCAAAAGTTATAGGTATAGACTTAGGTACAACAAACTCTTGTGTGAGCGTTTTTGAGCGCGGCGAGAGCAAGGTTATCCCAAACAAAGAGGGTAAAAACACAACTCCATCTGTTGTTGCTTTTACAGACAAAGGTGAAATTTTAGTAGGTGATGTTGCAAAACGTCAAGCAGTTACAAACCCTGAAAAAACGATATATTCTATCAAACGTATCATGGGTTTGATGAGCAATGAAAAAAATGCTGAAGAGGCAAAGGCTCGCTTGCCATATCATGTTGTAGATAGAAACGGCGCTTGCGCGGTTGAGATCGCTGGCAAGGTCTATACTCCGCAAGAAATTTCAGCAAAAATTCTTATCAAACTAAAAGAAGATGCTGAAGCATATCTTGGTGAGAAGGTAACAGATGCGGTTATTACTGTGCCAGCTTACTTTAACGATAGCCAAAGAAAGGCTACAAAAGAAGCTGGAACGATCGCAGGTCTAAACGTGCTTCGTATCATCAACGAGCCAACAGCTGCGGCACTTGCTTATGGTCTTGATAAAAAAGAGGCTGAGAAAATTTTAGTTTATGACCTAGGTGGCGGTACATTCGACGTTACAGTGCTAGAAACTGGCGATAATATAGTTGAAGTTTTGGCAACTGGCGGTAATGCATTTTTAGGTGGTGATGACTTTGATAACAAGATCATCGACTGGTTGGTAAGTGAGTTTAAAAACGAAACTGGTATCGATCTAAAAGGCGATATCATGGCGCTTCAACGCTTAAAAGAAGCCGCTGAAAATGCTAAAAAAGAGCTAAGCTCGGCTCAAGAGACTGAGATAAATTTACCATTTATCACAGCTGACGCGACTGGTCCAAAACACCTTGTCAAAAAGCTAACTCGCGCTAAATTTGAAGGCATGATCGACTCACTTGTGGGTGAGACTATCACTAAGATAAATGAAGTCATCAAAGATGCAGGTCTAAGCAAGGGCGACATCAAAGAGGTCGTAATGGTCGGTGGTTCAACTCGTGTGCCACTTGTTCAAGAAGAGGTTAAAAAGGCATTTGGCAAAGAGCTAAATAAGAGCGTAAATCCAGATGAAGTCGTAGCTATCGGTGCTGCTATCCAAGGTGCGGTTATAAAAGGTGACGTTAAAGATGTGCTACTTCTTGACGTTACTCCACTTAGCCTTGGTATCGAGACACTTGGCGGCGTGATGACTAAGATCATAGAAAAAGGTACAACTATACCAACTAAGAAAAGCCAAGTCTTCTCGACTGCTGAAGATAACCAAAGTGCTGTTACTATCATGGTTTTACAAGGTGAGCGTGAGTTTGCAAGGGATAATAAATCACTTGGAAATTTCAATCTCGAGGGTATCCCAGCAGCTCCAAGAGGTGTGCCTCAAATAGAAGTTGAATTTGACATCGACGCAAACGGAATTTTGACCGTTTCAGCAAAAGATAAAGCAACTGGCAAAGCTCAAAACATCACTATCTCAGGATCAAGCGGTCTTAGCGAAGATGAGATAAATAGCATGGTAAAAGATGCTGAGCTTCACAAAGAAGAGGATAAAAAGCGTAAAGACGCAGTTGAAGCTAGAAACCAAGCAGACGCACTTGTTCATCAAACTGAAAAGAGCATGAGCGAGCTTGGCGAGAAAGTCCCAGCTGAAGATAGAAGCAAGATCGAAGCTGCGCTAAATGACCTAAAAGAGGTCTTAAAAGATGAAAACTCTTCAAAAGAGCAGATCGACGCAAAAGTAGAAGCTCTAAGCAAAGCTAGCCACAAACTAGCAGAAGCTATGTATAAAAAAGATGAAAACGCTGGCGCAAACGGCGGAAACAACAAAAAAGACGACGACGTTATAGACGCTGAAGTCGAGTAAAAATCCTAGAGCAGGGCACTTGCCTTGCTCTTTTCTAAATTTATCTTCATAAATTCTTAAAATTGATTCAAAATAAGTAATTTAAATAGTTAAAATTTATATAATGCCAAACAAAAAGGCGAAAAAATGTACTTATTTTTTTTGATTACTCATTTAATTTGTGCCATTGTATTTATAGGATACGTATTTTTCGATGTTTGCATATATCCGTTTGCTAAAAAAACGGTTGATACTAAAACCCTTGAAATAGTTAAAAAAGCCTACACAAAAGGCAGCGCAAAGGTTTTTGGCACGGCATTTTTATTGCTTTTAATAAGTGGCGCTTATATGGCAAAAGACTATTTTGGAGGTGAGCTTGGCTGGTGGCAAAGCAACTTTCAAAAACTACTGCTTGTAAAAATTTTTGTTTTACTTATAATGTGCCTTGTAACTTTTATATCTGTTTTTAATGTCGTTATTTTAAAAAAAACTGATCCATTTGGCAAATTTTCACATTTAATAGCTCTAGTGCTTTGCCTAATAATGGTCATTTTAGCAAAAGTAATGTGGTGGGCTTAAAAATTTAGCTAACAAATCTAAGCAAATCGCCAGCTAGAACTTAAAAATTCTTTAATCGATACTCTTTAACTTGTCTTTATTTAGCCCTTCTTCTATGCGTTTTATCTCTTCACTTCCATCTCTTACGACGTTTTTGTCAAATTCCAAGTAGTCATTTATCTTTTTTGGATATTCAACGTGACTTAGGATAAATTTAAAGACATTTAGCCTAGCTTCTTTTTTGTTATCACTTGAGACGATAACCCATGGTGAAATGCTATTGTGAGAGGCAAGAAGCATCGAATATTTAGCGATAGAGTATTGATCCCAAAGTTCTTGTGCTTTTTGATCAACGGGTGAAATTTTAAATTGCTTTAACGGATCATTTTGCCTCTCTTTGAAGCGTTTTTTCTGCTCATCTTTTGTGATTGAAAGATAAATTTTAAAGAAAATTATGCCGGAGTTTATGATCATCTCTTCAAATTTTGGCACTTCACGTAAAAATTCTTTATGCTCTTCTTGCGTGCAAAAGCCCATCACTGGCTCAACACCAGCTCTATTGTACCAGCTTCTATCAAAGATCACGATCTCTCCAGCACTTGGTAGATGAGTCACATATCTTTGAAAATACCACTGCGTTTTTTCGACATCACTTGGCTTAGCAAGCGCCACTATACGGCAACCCCTTGGATTTAGATGCTCAGTTAGGCGTTTTATCGTTCCTCCTTTACCGGCTGCGTCGCGCCCTTCCATTAGCATAAGTACTCTAAGACCTTTTTCTTTTACGTAATTTTGAAATTTTAAAAGTTCAATTTGAAGTAGTCTAAGCTCTTCCTCGTAGCCAAGTTTCTCACTTTTTTGGTGTTTTTTGTCTTTTGACATCTTTGCTCCTTTAAAATTTCACATATTTTCACAATTTTACAATAAAATAGAATAAATTTAGGAATTTAGACTAAAATCATCTTTTTTAATTTAACAAGGATTAGTATGTTTTTAAAATTTCTTTTTTCGCTTATTTTATTTGCAAGCTCGCTTTTTGCTGAGGTTTTAGATGTTAGCAAAGCCTTTGTCTTAACTCCAAGCATTGATAGTCAAAATGTTGAAGTGAAGTTTAACTTTGGTGAAAATATCTATCTTTATAAAGAGAGTTTTGAGATTAAACTAGCTGGCAAAAAGATAAATGAGCTATTAAATTTACCAAGTAGTGAAAATACGGGAGAATATGAAATTTATCCAAAAGATTTTTCGATTTTTATCCCATTAAATTTAGTAAAAGAAAATCTTTCAAATGGCAAAGCAATACTTGACATTAACTATCAAGGCTGTGCTAAAAACGGCATTTGTTACCGTCCACAAAGTAAAATTTATGAGATAACTGACCAAGCTGGAAAATTTAGCATCGCCACTTTTAAAAAAGAGCAAAAAAGCGATACCGACATTCTTGCTGAAGAATTTTCTAGCGAGCAAGATATCGCTAATAGGCTTGGAGATAAAAATTTCTTTATCTCGCTTCTTACTTTTTTTGGTTATGGTCTCTTGCTTTCACTAACACCTTGCGTCTTTCCGATGATACCGATACTTTCAAGCATAATCGTCTCAAAAGGTGCTAATTTAAATGCAAAAAAAGGCTTCTTATTATCATTCATTTATGTTGTCGCGATGAGCCTAGCTTACGCACTAGCTGGAGTGGCAGCTAGTCTACTTGGCTTTGGTATCGCAGGAGCTTTGCAAAATATCTATGTACTTGGCGCTTTTGCAGCCATTTTTGTCGTTTTAAGCTTTAGCATGTTTGGATTTTATGATATAAAATTGCCAGCAAAATTTGAAAATTTAATAAGTAAAAAATCGCAAAATAGCTCAGGCTATGTTGGAATTTTTATTATGGGTTTTGCCTCAGCTCTCATTGTGTCGCCTTGCGTTGCAGCACCACTAGCGGGCGCGCTTCTTTATATCGCTCAAAGTGGAAATATCTTTTATGGTGGCATTATGCTTTTTGTCATGGGGCTTGGCATGGGAGTGCCACTGCTTATTATTGGGCTAAGCTCTGGAAAGCTCTTGCCAAAACCTGGTAGTTGGATGGACGAGGTCAAAAAACTCTTTGGCTTTTTGATGCTCATCATGGCAGTTTGGATCCTTGCACGCGTGCTTGGAGCGTTTTTTGAGCTACTAGGTTACGGCATCATAGGCGTCTTTGCAGCCATTTACCTTGGGGCGTTTGAGGCAGCAAATAGCGGCTGGGCTAAATTTAAAAAAGCACTTTGCATGCTAGCTTTTATCTACTCTTTCATGCTAATAATTGGAGCATTTTTAGGCTCAAAAGACGCATTTTCGCCGCTTTCTGGACTAAATTTAGCAAAAAACGAGAGCGAGTTAAATTTCAAACAAGCTAGAAATTTAAACGAGCTAAATGAGATGATAAAAAGCTCAGGCAAGCCAGTACTTGTGGATTTTTACGCCGAGTGGTGCGCGAGCTGCAAAGAGATAGAGCATATCACTTTTAAGGACGCTGGCGTGAAAAATGCTTTGGCAAATTTTACGCTTATTCGCATCGACGTGACAAGTGGTGGGGCGCAAAATGATGAGATGTTAAGAAATTTTGAACTCATCGATCCGCCTGCACTTCTACTTTTTAAAAACGGCGAAGAGCAAAAATCACTTAGAACGATCGGCTTTATAAATGCTAAAAATTTCCTAGCAAAGCTTGAGAAAATCTAAATAGCCTTATCCTTGCTCTTACAAAGATCGTTTAATATGCACTCATGGCAGAGTGGTTTTTTAGCCTTGCAGGTGTAGCGCCCAAAAAGAACCATGCCTTGATGAAGCTTGCCAAGATCGGTTTTAAAGGCACGGCTTAGATCCTCTTCAGTCGCTTCTGGCGTCTTTGCACTGCTTAAACCAAGCCTGTGTGATACTCTAAAAACATGCGTATCAACAGCCATTACGTTTGCATTTGTCGCCTCTAAAAGCACGACGTGAGCGGTCTTTTGCCCAACTCCAGCAAGGGCTTTTAGCTTCTCTTCATCAAGCGGAATTTCTCCGTTATAAAGCTCAACCACGCTGTTTGCCATTTTGATCAAATTTATGGCTTTGTTGTTAAAAAAGCTGCATGAGTTTATCAAGAGCTTTAGACTGGCTAAATTTGCGCTAGCTAGCTCAAAAACGTCTTTATACGCCTCAAATAGGGCAGGCGTGATCAAATTTACCCTTTTGTCGGTGCACTGAGCTGAGAGCATGACACAAACAAGTAGCTCATATAAATTTCTAAATTTAAGCTCGCTTTTTGCGTCCTTAAACTCGTCCAAAAGTCTTCTTTTTATCTCTAAAATATCTTTTTTTGTTCTCATCTGGCTATTTTACCTAAAATTACAAGTTAAACGAAAAGTTACCGCATTATTTGATATAATCTTGCCCATAAAATCAATTTTTTAAAGGATTTATATGAAAAAATTTTTGTTTCCAGCAGTTTTAAGTTTAGCTGCAGCTGTCACTCTAAACGCAGCAGTAGTTGCAACAGTTGATGGCGATGCTATAAATGATAGCGATATCTCAGCACTTTTATCAGCAGCTATGCCAGGATTTGACGCTAGCAAGCTTCAACCAAATGAGAAAAAACGTATAATCGACGATCTAATCAACAGAAAACTTCTTTTAAAAGACGCAAAAGCGACAGGCATTGAAAAAGATGTTGATTACATCAAGGCTGTAAAAGCTGCACAAGAGGGCATCGCAGTTGAGCTTTATATGAGAAAACTATTTGACGGTATAAAAGTAAGCGATAGCGATTTAAGAGATTTTTATAACAAAAACAAAGCTAGCATGAACCAACCAGCTCAAGCAAGAGCAAGACATATCTTAGTTGAAGATGAAAAAACAGCAAATGACATCATAGCTCAACTTAAAAATTTAAAAGGCGAGGCTCTAACTAAGAAATTTGCAGAGCTAGCAAGCCAAAAATCAATCGACAAAGGCTCAGCAGCACACGGTGGCGAGCTTGGCTGGTTTGGTCAAAGCCAAATGGTAAAACCTTTTGCAGACGCAGCATTTTCAATGGCTAATGGCACAGTTTCAACTAAGCCAGTTAAAACTCAGTTTGGCTACCATGTTATCTTAAAAGAAGATGGCAAAGCTGCTGGTACTGTAAGCTTTGAGCAAGCAAAACCAGAGATCGAGCAAGCTGTAAAAATGGAGAAATTCCAAGCTGCTGTTAGACAAAAAAGTGAAGCTCTACGCCAAAAAGCAAAGATAGAATACAAATAAAATTTGGAGGATAAAATGGGCGTTTTAGATATCGTAAAACCTGGTGTTTTAAGCGGAGATGATGTAACAAAACTTTATGCTTATGCCAAAGAGCAAGGTTTTGCAATACCTGCTGTAAATGTCGTAGGCAGCGACTCAGTAAATGCTGTTTTAGAAGCAGCAAAGGTTGCTAACTCGCCTGTTATCGTTCAGTTTAGTAATGGCGGTGCAGGTTTTTACGCTGGTAAAGCCTGCGAAAACGCAGCCGTTCTTGGTGCGATCGCTGGAGCAAAGCATGTTCATCTACTAGCCAAGGCTTATGGCGTGCCAGTCATTTTACACACTGACCATGCCGCTAGAAAGCTTTTGCCTTGGATAGATGAGCTAGTAAAAGCAAGCCATGAGTATAAAAAAACTCACGGCGTGCCACTTTTTAGCTCTCACATGCTTGATCTTAGTGAAGAGAATATCAACGAAAATTTAAGCACATGTGAGAAGTACCTAAAAGAGCTTAGCGAGCTTGGTATCAGCCTAGAGATCGAGCTTGGCGTCACTGGTGGCGAAGAGGACGGCGTGGATAACACAAGTGTTGATAACGCACTTCTTTACACTCAGCCAGAGGACGTCGCACTTGCTTATGAAAGACTAAGTAAGATAAGCGATAAATTTAGCATCGCAGCCAGTTTTGGCAACGTTCATGGTGTCTATAAACCGGGCAATGTCGTGCTAAGACCAGAAATTCTTAAAAACTCACAAGCCTATGTCGCTAAGAAATTTAACACAAAAAGCGACAAGCCAGTAAATTTTGTATTTCATGGTGGTAGCGGTAGCGAGTTAAAAGATATCAAAAATGCTGTTAGCTACGGCGTTATCAAGATGAACATTGATACAGATACGCAGTGGGCTTTCTGGGACGGCGTGCGCGAGTACGAGGCTAAAAATAGAGCATACTTACAAGGTCAGATCGGAAACCCAGAGGGCGACGATAAACCAAATAAAAAATACTACGACCCAAGGAAATGGCTAAGAAGTGGTGAGGAGAGCATGGTTAAGCGTCTTCAGACTGCTTTTAGCGACTTAAACTGCCTAAATAGGAACTAATCCTATGCAAAATCAAAATGATTTTAGTGAGCTAAGCGTGCCAAAAGAGCGCCAAGCTCACTCTTTCTTTGTCTTTTTTAAAGTTATCTTTATCCCTTTAGCTATCTACATCTTGGCGATACTAGCGTATCTTGGCGTTATAAATTTTCAGATGAAGCTTCACACCATCGTGATGATGGGCGTTATACTCTTTGTGGCATTTATCTTTTCTCGCCATAGCGCCTTGGTAGCTTACTCAAATTTCTTAGCAAATACTAAAGACTACAAGATAAGGCTAAAAGAATTTATCATCGCTCACCTTTTTGAAATTTCAAGCATCAAAAAGGCAAATGCTAAATTTGAAGATTTTTTTGAGAGCTATACAAGAAATTTTAGAAATGACAACCTAGCTAACATCGGGCAAGCAGTCTTTCCTATGCTTGGAATTTTGGGCACATTTATCAGTATCGCTATCTCTATGCCAAGCTTTAGCTCAAGCACTGCAAACGAACTTGAAAAAGAGATCGCTATACTGCTAAACGGCGTAGCTACGGCGTTTTATGTATCGATATATGGCATATTTTTAGCGCTTTGGTGGATGTTTTTTGAAAAGATCGGCATTAGTAAATTTGAGAGATTTTACAGCGAGCAAAAAGAGCTAAGCCGTGAGTTTTTCTGGCAAGAAAATGAGCTAAATGCAAATTTCATGAAAGCAAGTGTAGGCTACTTTAAAGATAGTCACGACGCCTTTAAAATGGTGCTTGACGATAAATTTGTAAAAGAGCTAAGCGAACTGACAAATGAGAAATTTAACAGTCTAAAAGAGCTTTGCGAGGTTGAGAAAAATATCATCAATCAAAGCAAAGCCGAGCTTAGCACAAACCTTAAAATGCTAAATGAATCTGGGCTAAAACAAGATGAATTTGTAAAAATCCACTCTGATATGTTAAAGGCAGTAAGCGCGTTCTCTAACGCCTTTAAAGATATGGAGATTAAAATTTTAACCGAGCATGCAAAACTTGGCGAAATTTTTAGTAGAAATTTAAACGCCACAAAAGAGAGCCAGCTTAAATTTGAGCAGACTATCAAGGGCTTTGACAAGGTTTTAAGAGAATTTTCTTACTCACTCATGAAAGAGCAAAACGACGCACTAAAGGAATTTAGAGCCTCGCTCGTGGAGAGTGCGACGATATTTAAAGCCGCATATGAGCAAGAGGGCAGGAGCTTGGAGCGTGAAAAAGAGCGCGAGAGCCTCATAGCTGAGCTTAAGAAAAACATAGACGAGATCGATAAAGAAGCAAATTCTGTAATAGAAAAAATCGAAAATCTAGTGCAATGAAAATAAACAAAAATAACGAGGATCAATCGAGCTTTTGGGTTTCGTACGCGGACTTGATGGCGGGTCTACTCTTTGTTTTTATGCTGCTAATAGGCGCTGTCGTCGTAAAATACGTCCTAACTCAAAACACCCTTGAAAATAAAGAGCAAGCCATCATCGCAGCACTGGCAAATTTAAAAGACGCCCAGGGTAGAAATTTCACCCTTGAAGAGCTAAATGACGCCCTAAAAAGAGAGCTTTCAAAGATAAGCGACGAAAATATAAATTTGAAAAAATCAAATGAAATTTTTGTTATCCAAATAGACGCTCTAAAAGAAAAGCTAGCTCAGCTAATAAATGAAAACAAAGATGCAAATGCGAGTATAAAAGAGCTAAATGCCAGTATTTTTGATCTAAATCAAAAGATGATCGTGCTAAATGATGAAATTTCATCAAAAGATAGAGCGCTTAGCGACGCAAATGAAAGCAGCGAGAAAAATTTAGCTAAGATCGCCTTTTTGCTCGAGCAAGTGAGCCAAAGAGAGGCTAGATATGACGAGCTTTTAAGGGACTTAAACGTCACTCGTGACAGGATCAAAAACCTAACTGGAATAAGGGTAAAAGTGATCTCAGCCTTAAAAGATAGGCTAGGCTCAAGCATCGAGATCGATCCAAACTCAGGCGCGCTAAAGCTTAGCTCCTCAGTACTTTTTGATAAAGGCAGTGCGGTCTTAAAAGAAGAGGTCAAAGAGGAGCTAAAGGCTACGCTTAGTAAATATTTTGACGTGCTTTTAAATGATAAAGATATTGCATCAAACATTGATCAAATTATAATCGAAGGCTTTACGGACAGCGATGGAAGCTATATTTATAACTTAGAGCTTTCACAAAAAAGAGCTTACGCGGTGATGGAATTTATAAATTCATTTAGTGACGATACTCGACTTAGAAAGCTGCTTGTTGCAAGCGGACGAAGCTACAACGAGCTAATTTTTAAAGACGGAGCCGAGGACAAGGACGCTTCAAGGCGCATCGAGATCAAATTTTCACTCTCAAACAAAGAGGCTATCAACGAGATAGAGAAATTTTTGGAGTTTAAGGGTGATTGAGTGGATTGTTCTTAAGGGGCGAGAGTTTTGGCTTTTAAGAGATGATCTTCTAGGCGAGTTTAACGGTAACAAAGCAAGAAAACTAGAGTATTTTCTAAAGGCTGATCTTGGTGGCACTCAGGCCATCGTATCTCACGGCTCAAGTCAGTCAAATGCTATGTATAGCCTAAGTCTTTTTGCTAAGCTAAAGGGGCTTAAATTTTACTATGTCGTCTCTCATCTTAGTTCAAATTTAGAGCAAAATCCAGTTGGAAATTTCAAATTTGCACTTGAAAATGGTATGGAAATTTTTGTAGAAGAGGAACGTGAGAAATTTGCTAAAGAGCTGGCAATTAGCAAAAATGCACTTTTTATAAACGAGGGCGTAGCGCAGAGTGAAGCCGAGCTTGGCTTTATCACGCAGGCAAATGAGATAAATGAGTGGAGCAAAAAAAGTGGCATAAGGCCTGATATCTTTTTACCATCAGGCACAGGCACAAGTGCATGCTACTTAGCAAAGCACACCGATCTTAGAGTTTTTACCGCTCCTTGCGTGGGAGACAGCGACTATCTCAAAAAGCAAATTTATGAGTTAGATAAAAATAGCAAGGTACAAATTTTAAATCCCCCAAAGAAGTATCATTTTGGAAATTTATACAAAGAGCTTTATGAAATTTGGCTTGAAGTGTGCAAAAGTGGTGTGGAGTTTGAGCTTATCTACGACCCAGTGGGCTTTATGACGCTTTTTGCAAATTTAGATAAGCTTAGTAATGAAATTTTATATATCCACCAGGGCGGAATTTTAGGTAACATTACACAAAAGCAAAGATATGAGAGAAAACTAAAAATAAAGGATAATAGATGAAGTTTTTACACAGCAGCGACGCTGACTTTGAGAGTAAATTTTCGCAGCTTGTTAGACGAAGTGATAATGATATGAGCGCTGTAATGCCAGTGGTTGCGGGCATAATAGACGAGATAAGAAAAGATGGCGATAGTGCACTTTTTGCCCAGATAACAAAATTTGATAAATTTAGCGTCACAGGCAAAAACGACATAATAATCGACGTAAAAGAGATGGAAGCGGCCTATAACTCTCTAGATAACGCCCTAAGAGTAGCTTTAAATTTAGCTCACGATAGGATAAAAAGCTATCATGAGCGCACAAAGCCAAGTGACTGGACCTACAAAGATGAGCACGACATATTACTTGGGGCAAAATACACTCCGGTTGATCGTGCCGGCCTTTACATCCCTGGCGGTAAGGCAGCATATCCTAGCTCACTTCTTATGAACGCTGTGCCTGCTATCGTGGCTGGCGTAAAAGAGATTGTGGTTTGTACACCTGCACCAAATGGCAATGTAAATCCTTTGCTTCTTGCGGCAATGCATCTTTGTGGCATAAAGACAGCCTTTAAAGTAGGCGGTGCAAGTGCGATCGCAGCGATGGCATATGGAACCGAAACGGTGCCAAAAGTTGATGTCATCACAGGACCTGGCAATATCTACGTAGCGACTGCTAAAAAGCTAGTTTATGGCGACGTAAATATCGATATGATAGCTGGTCCAAGCGAGATAGGCGTGATCGCTGATGATAGCGCTGATCCTCGCCACATAGCGATCGATCTACTCTCACAAGCCGAGCACGACGAGATAGCAAGCGCCTTTTTGATAACACCGGTAGAGGCTTTTGCAAGAGCGGTGCAAAGACACATTGAAGATGAGCTAAAGACACTAAAACGTGAACCAATCGCAAGTGCAAGCATAAGAAATAAAGCTGCAATAATAGTGGCAAAAGATTTAAAAGAGTGTTTTGCTCTCATGAATGAGCTTGCTGTTGAGCACCTAGAGATCGCTACAAACGATGCTTTAAGTTATATTGATGATGTGACTCATGCGGGCGCTATATTTTTTGGACACTTTACGCCTGAAGCGATGGGGGATTATATCGCTGGACCAAATCACACATTGCCAACTGGAGGAAGTGCGAGATTTTATTCACCGCTTGGAGTTGAAAATTTCATGAAGCGAAGTTCGATCATTTCAGTAAGTAGAAAAGGTATCATGCATCTTGGCAAATCGTGCATGCAGCTAGCTGAAGCTGAGGGGCTAACCGCTCATAAAAAATCAGTCGCAGTGAGGCTAGAAGAGTAAAGAAAAATGGATTTTATAGAGATTTTGCAACTTTTTATAGAATTTATAGTAGAATCCATAGCGAATTATTAAAAAGGAGTTGTTATGAAGTTAGGAACTTATACTGCAAACCAGGCTTCAGGAAACTATTATTTAGATCAAGCAAAAAATAGCGAGAAGAAAGCGCTAAATGCTATCTCTGCAAACAGCGAGATCAAAGCTTCAGGTGCAAATTTGCAAATCGCAGAGAGTTTGCTATCACAAACAAATGTCTTGAACGAAGGTTTGGCAAATGCAAACGACATGATCGGTATGCTTCAAATCGCTGATTCAACGCTTTTAAATTTAAGTAAAAGTACGGATAGAATAGGCGAGCTTTCAAGTAAGCTTACAAATCCTACTCTCTCAGCAAATGAACAAAAAGGCATAAAGGGCGAAATCAATGCACTAAGAAGTGCTATGAGTGATAGTGTAAAAGAAGCTAAATTTAACGGCAAAAACGTATTTGATGCTGAGCTTGGATTTTTCGCAGGTGAGAGTACAAAAAGTATAAATTTAGGTACAAACGCGCTTCTAAATGTAAAAGATGACGGCTCAAATGCAGATGAAATTTTAAAAAATATAAATTCGCTTCGTTCAGAGATCGGATCAACACAAAATGCTGTATTTAGGGGCATAAACGCTCTAGCAGCAAGAAGTGTGGCAAATGCTAATAGTATAGAGAATCTTGATAGTAGCGATATAGCAAAGAGCTTGGAAGAAAATTTACAAGCAAATTTAAAGCTACATGCTGTATCTTTGGCTAAAGCTCACGATACTACGAGTTTGGTCGCAAAACTAGATAAACTTCTAGCTGAATAAATTTTTACCGGTCTTGCACCGGTAAATTCTTTTTATCTAACTTTATTCTTTAAAAAATATTAAGTTTTTTGTGTTTCTATTTTTAAGTTGGTTTAATGGCTAAATAAAATTTAGATCTAGTCTTTCAATAATGAAATTAATGTAGTTTTGCTAGTAAAATTTATTGCTAAAAATTATCAAATTTAAATTTTTATAAAGCTAAAGAGAAAGTCTTAAGGAAAATATCCAAAAGAAAAGGGCTTTTAGCCCTCAATGTAGTTTTTAAGTTTTCTACCGACTTTTGGGTGTTTTAGTTTTTTGATAGCTGAGATTTCTATCTGGCGGACGCGCTCACGAGTGACATTTAGGGCCTTGCCGATCTCTTCAAGTGTGCGGTCGCTCTCATCTTCAAGCAAGCCAAATCTCATCGAAATAACCGCTTTTTCACGCTCATTTAGCTGTGAAAGTACGTCATCTATCTGCTCTCTAAGGTCACTTTTTAAAATTTGATCAATTGGAGAAAGTGAGCTTTTATCCTCAACAAAATCTCCAAATTTACCGTCTTCTTCGTTTGCGATAGGGGCTTCGAGGCTGATAGGCTCTTTTGTTATTTTGATGACTTGCTTTACCTTATCAACGCTTAGTCCAACCTCTTTTGCGATAACGCTCACATCAGGCTCTTTTCCCTCTTCTTGGAGGTATTTGCGGTTTATTTTGTTGATACGATTTATCGTCTCTATCATATGGATAGGTATCCTAATCGTCCTTGCCTGATCGGCGATCGCACGCGAAATAGCCTGGCGGATCCACCATGTGGCGTAGGTTGAAAATTTATAGCCTTTTCTATATTCAAATTTATCAACCGCCTTCATAAGGCCAATGTTGCCCTCTTGGATGAGATCTAAAAATGGCAAGCCCCTGTTTGTATAGCGTTTCGCGATACTTACAACTAGACGGAGATTTGACTTAGCCATTCTAGCTTTTGCCTCGTCAGAAATTTTCTTTCCACGTTTGATCTGCTCTAGAATTTCTTTTAGCCTTGTTGGCTCAAGATCAAAGCCTTGCTTGCTTGCCTCTTTTGTAGTAAATAGCTTTTTGATCTCGACATAAGTTGAGACCATTGTAGCTTCTGGTACTCGAGCCGCGATTTCTTCCTTACTAAGCTTGATGATATCTTTTAGTATGCTTTTGTGATTTTTCTTAAGTTCATCACTAAACATTGGCAAGCGATACTCTAAGCGTTTTAATTCTCTATCAAATTCATCGTCGCTTTTTAGAGCTGTTTCCATTGATTTTACGATTTCGCTGATTAGCTTACTTGTTGGCCCAAGATCCATCAACTTCTCTTTTAAAATTTTCTTTTTAAATGCAAGAGCCATTTTTGAAGCTGTGTCGTCACTTTCTACCTTATCTTGCTTGTTTGCAGTTTTTAGCCACTCTTTTTTAGCTTTTTCAAGGGCTTTAAAGCTCTCTATGACCTTTTCAGCACGTTTGTCGTTTTTGGCTGATTTTTTAGGAGCTTCGTTCTCTTCATTCTCTTCATCTTCCTCGTCTATATCGTCTTCACTATCTTCATTTTCTTCGTTTTCGCTCTCGTCTTCAAAGCTCTTAAAAAGCTCTTTTACACGGCGTTCTCTGTTTATAAGTGGCTCTTTGTAATCAAGTATGAAATCTATCAAAAATGGCACTGAACAAAATGCATCGATAATGATATCTTCGCCAAGCTCGATTCTTTTGCTGATCTCTACCTCTTCATCTTTTGTAAGAAGTGCGATCTGACCCATCTCTCTTAGATACATCCTTACTGGACTATCAGATCTTGACCACTCTAAAAGGTCACTTTCGCCTGAAAGATCGAGGTCTTCGTCGATATCTTGATCACTTTTTTGAGCATTTTCTTGGCGTTTTTTAGCATCGGCTAAATTTCTAAGCTTTGCAGCCTCAGCAGATGTGATGAGCTGGACTTTATTCGTTTTTGCTAGTTGTTCTATCTTTTTTACTATCGTAGCAGTCGGAGCTTTGTCTAATAATTTTACTAATTTTTCGTATGTCAAAAAGCCTTTTGCATTTTCAGCGAAAAGCTCTTCTATCTGAGAAAAAGAGTCTTTTGCGGCGCTCATAAATTTCCTTTCGAATCGTCTAATTGTGATTTAAGTGTTGTTTAAAAGAAAGTGGATTATACCCAAATTTTGTAAATGTGTATAAAAACAAAATTGGAACGATGATTGCTTAGTAAATTCTAAACAATCAAATTTTGATTAGGAAAATTTATGCAAAATGGTTATTATCAAGCCACTGCTGGCATGGTAACGCAGTTTAACAGATTAAACGTTATCTCAAATAATCTTGCAAATGTAAATACGATTGGCTACAAGAGAAATGACGTAGTTATCGGAGATTTTGCGAGAATTTTTAAAGAGACACAAGATGAGCTTCCACTTAAAAATCACACAAAAGATGGAGCTAAATTTTTAAATAGAACTCTTAACCGCGTGCCACAAGTGAGCGAAGAGTATACCGACTTTAGTGCTGGTGGTTTTAAATACAGCTCAAATACGCTTGATTTTGCGATAAAAAGAGATGATGCATTTTTCTTAGTTGACACTCCAAATGGTGTAAAACTTAGCAAAAATGGCTCTTTTAGCCTTGATGGTGATGGTTATATCGTCACAAAGGAGGGCTATAAGGTTTTACCAAGTGGCTATGAGGCACAAAACCCTGGACAAAGAGGCATTCAGGTACCACAAGGTGAGGTACTAACTGCTGATAAAAATGGAAATTTATACTCAAATAATAATCAATTTTCTAAATTTTTTATCGCCCAACCAAGGGAAATAAGAGATCTTAAAAAGGTCGGCGACAACCTCTTTGAAACGAGAAATTTTGACGACATAACCGAGCTTGATGAAGCTGATAGTGTAATGCAAGGATATGCTCAGATGTCAAACGTAAACCCAGTTTTAGAAATGGTGGGTCTAATAGAAACCCAGCGCTTAGTTGATATGTATCAAAAGGTTATGACAAGCCACATGAGTGATCTTAACCAAGATGCTGTTCAAAAACTAGCCCTAAAAGCTTAATAAAAGGATAAAACTATGATGAGATCACTTTACACTGCGGCCACTGGCATGATAGCTCAGCAGACGCAGATAGACGTAACCTCACACAACATCGCAAATGTAAATACTTATGGATACAAAAAAAATAGGGCTGAATTTGCTGATCTTATGTATCAAGTCATGGAGTACGCAGGTACGGCTACAAGCCAGACGACTACAAGCCCAACTGGTATCGAGGTGGGTCTTGGTGTGCGTCCAACGGCGATAAATAAAATTTTTTCTCAGGGCTATTTTAAAGAGACCAGCAATAACCTAGATATGGTAATAGCTGGCAACGGATTTTTTCAAATTCAACTCCCTGATGGCACGACAGCCTATACTAGAAACGGCGCATTTAAGCTTGACGCAAACGGCACGATCGTAAATAGCGATGGCTATCAGCTGATCCCTCAGATCACCGTACCTGCAAATGCTACGCAAATTTCAATAGGCACAGATGGCACCGTGTCAGTGCTCCAAGCAGGTGAGAGAGAGATGGCTCAGATAGGTCAGATCGAGTTAGCAAACTTTATAAACCCAGCTGGCCTTCACTCGATGGGCGACAACAACTATCTAGAAACAAGCGCTAGCGGTAACGTGGTGGTAGGTGTGGCAGGACTTGACGGACTTGGTACTATAAGACAAGGATTTGTCGAGATGAGTAACGTCCAGCTGGTTGAAGAGATGACTGATCTTATCACTGGACAGCGTGCATACGAGGCAAACTCAAAGGCTATAACCACGAGTGACTCGATGCTTGAAATAGTAAATGGGCTTAAAAGGTAGGTAGCATGGATGTGACTCTGACTATCGTTGGGCTGATATTGGTTGCTTTTACGCTTGAGGTTTTTTATTTTTCAAATAATACTTCAAAAGAGAAGGACTCAATAAAGCAGACGCATTAATTTGGTCTAAATTATAAATTTGGCAGTACTATTGTTGTTTGATGAATTATAAATTTTTAAGGCATCTTTGTAACTGCTTGTAAAATTTTCTATTGTCCTGCTATCACTTTGATACATCTCGTCTAAAATTTCTGCTTTTAAGAGCAAGAATAAAAGCATCTTTTGCTTAATTAAAAATTTTTAAGCATACTGCATGCTTCTTCCAAATCAAGCTCACAGGCTTTTTTGCAGTAGTTTTTTGCTCTATTTTTATCTTGCAACACACCAGCATCTCCAGTTTCATAGATGAGTGCAAGAGTATAGCAGGCAAATGCATTTTTTAGTTCGCAAGCCTTATTATAAAGTCTAAGTCCTTCTTCTTTCTCCTGTGCTAGAGTGTCTTTTTGTAGATATATATTTCCTAGAAATAGACAACTGTGCGGACTGCCTAGCTCGCAGGCCTTGTTTGCCATAGCTGACATTTTATCGCGCTCATTTCTATCAAGGTAGATATATATAAGATCGGTGCAGCTTTCTACGTTATTTAAAGCGCATTCATTTTCAAGCTTGGTGGTATCTAAATTTTTACCCCAAGAAAATAGAATACAAAATAAAATTAGAATTACCTTTTTCATCTTTTAACTCCAAAAATTTCTATCATTTTATAAAATTTAACTCTATTTTTACTATAAATTTTTCAAATTTTCGCTAACATTTCGGCTTTTATCAAGGCAAAATTTTGACATTTAACTACGTTTTTAAACTATCCATTCCTATCTTTATGGGTTTTTTCCCTCTTGGCATCGCCTTTGGCATTTTGGCTAAAAGCATGGGCATTAGCGCATTTATTGCCATGGCGCTTAGTATGCTTGGATATGGCGGAGCAGCGCAGTTTATGATGCTCTCGCTCTTTAGCGTCGGCACGAGCTATGTTGAGGTCTTTATCGTGAGCTACCTTGTAAATTTGCGCCACACTTTTTATGGAATTTCACTTTTAAAAGAGTATAGCGGGATAAAATTTAGACTTTTAAATATCTCGCTATTAACAGATGAGACCTTTGCGATATTTAAAAATTTAGGGCTAAAGGATGCAAGTGATCGCAGTTTTGTCTTTACCTGGCTAAACGTACTTTCTTGGTCTTACTGGGCGACTGGAACGCTATTTGGAGCGATACTTGGTGATCTTATAAAGGCCGATACAAAGGGTCTTGAGTTTAGTTTGACCTCGCTTTTTATAGTGATTGTCATCGAGATGTTTAAAAATGATAAAAACTACCGCGTGCTCTTTGCGGCGACCTTTTTTGGCGTGCTTGGAGTGAGTTTGTTTCCAGCTAAATTTGTGCTTGTTGGCTCGATGGCGCTTTGTTTTATATTTTTGCTTTTGTTCAAGGATAAAATTTGATAAGCGTAAGCTCAAGCGAGATGGTACTTTTTGTGGCGGTGCTTTTAAGTGCTCTAGCTACTTTTATAACGAGAGCAACGCCGTTTTATGTACTGAAAAACTATAAGTCAAACCCTTATTTAGACGCCATTGAGAAGCATATGGGTATGATGATAATGGTCGTTTTGGTCTGCTACGGCTTAAAAGATACGAAATTTAGTGAGTTTTCATATGGACTAAGCGAGATAGCAGCGGTTTTTACGGCTGTTTTAGTGCATATAAAGTTTAAAAACGCCCTTCTTAGCATAGTTATTTCAACCGGAATTTATATGCTTTTGATAAGAATTTTTTAAATAAATATAAAATTTGGAAGTTAATAATTTTTTTAAATAAATGGCATTATAATGACTTTGCAAATTTTAATGCAAAGGAGCTAAAATGCGTTTAATCTTTAAGGCGGTGTTACTCATGATTTTAGGTGCTACTTTAGCGGTTGCAAAGCCAACCATCTACATACTAGCTACTGGTGGAACGATAGCAGGAAGCGGCTCAGGATCGCTTGACT
Organism: Campylobacter concisus; assembly: GCF_001298465.1. Taxonomy (NCBI): domain Bacteria; kingdom Pseudomonadati; phylum Campylobacterota; class Epsilonproteobacteria; order Campylobacterales; family Campylobacteraceae; genus Campylobacter; species Campylobacter concisus. The sequence goes on along the minus strand of NZ_CP012541.1, from coordinate 1,247,891 downwards.
CTAGCTATACTTCTGGAACTGTTACGGTCGATAAACTTATCGCAGCCGTGCCAGATATAAACAAGATCGCTACCATAAAAGGCGAGCAAATTTCAAATATCGGCTCACAAGATATGAACAACGAAGTTTGGCTTAAGCTTGCTAATAGAATAAATGAGCTTCTAAATAGCGGCAAAGCCGATGGTATCGTCGTTACTCACGGCACAGACACTATGGAGGAGACAGCTTACTTTCTAAATTTAGTCGTCAAAAGCGACAAACCGGTTGTCCTTGTAGGTGCGATGAGAAATAGCGGCTCACTAAGCGCAGACGGCCCATTAAATTTATTTAACGCTGTAAACGTTGCTATCAGCAAAGATAGCGTAGGAAAAGGCGTTGTAGTTACGATGAATGACGAAATTCACGCTGCAAGAGAGGTGACAAAGACCAACACAACAGGTGTTGATACATTTAAATCACCAAATAGCGGCAAAATCGGCACAGTCTTTTATGGCAACGTAAAATACTATATGAATCCGATCAGAAAACACACAGCAAAATCAGCATTTGACCTAGAGGGTGTAAAAGAACTTCCAAGAGTCGACATCATCTACTCTCATGCAAATGACAATCCTGACTTTGTAAACATAGCTGTCAAAAACGGCGCAAAAGGTATCGTTAGCGCTGGTCTAGGCAACGGCAACCCTTACTTTAGCGTGCTAGACGCACTTGGTGAGGCTTCAAAAGCCGGTGTAGTAGTAGTTCGTGACTCACGTGTAGGAAGCGGCGAGACAACTATGAACGGCGAAGTTGATGACGCAAAATACGGCTTTTTAACAAGCGATAACTTAAATGCTCAAAAAGCTAGAGTGCTTTTAATGCTTGCTCTTACAAAAACAAGCAATAAAGCAAAAATTCAAGAGTTTTTCTTGACTCACTAAAAAAAGGCGGCTTAGTCCGCCTTTTAAATTTAAGCTATAAATTTGATTATTGGATCAGATCTATAGCTTAAATTTTTATGTTTACTAGCTAAATTTCAAGGCCTCTTATGAATTTCTTTCTATTTTTTATCACTATTTTTCCTATCTCTATGATGCCAGGTATAAACATGACTTATGCAATGAGCGTTGGCATGAGCCTTGGATACAAGCACTCGTTTTTTGTAATGGCTGGGCAGCTTTTAGCACTTGCATTTGTCTCGTTTTGTTGTATGCTTGGCGTGGGCGCAGTGCTACATCACTTTGAGTACGCATTTAAGGCGCTAAACATCATCGCAGGCCTATATATGCTCTATCTTGGCGCGATGCTCTTTTTTGGCAAGGGCGAGCTTAGCATCACAAAGGTCTCAAATTCGCCAAGCAAAAAGCAGATGTTTTTAAATGGCCTCATCGTTAGCGTCTCAAACCCAAAGGCGTGGATATTTTTCTCAGCCTTGTTGCCTACATTTTTAGACAAAGATGATCCATTTAGCATAACTCGCATGTGCGTTATCACCGCCTCACTCATCTTTGTCGAGTTTTTGGCGCTAAATATCTACGCGCTTGGCGGAGCTATGCTAAAGAAATTTCTACAAACGCACCTAAGGCTACTTGAAATTTGCACCGCCATTATCGTCTGCACGATCGGCATACTTTTACTTTTTAGATAAATTTAGCCTCTTTTTATATAGCTTGGCTAAAATTTGCCCAGTTTGCGCTACATTTTTGGCAAAAGGAGAAAAAGATGAAAAAATTTCTATTTATACTTACAAATCAACCATACAACGGTACCGACAATGCTTACAACGCATTAAGGCTAGCTAAAACGCTAAAAGAAAAAGGCGAAGAGGTTAGAATTTTTCTAATGAACAACGCGGTCGATCTTGCGCGAAATAGCACCAAAAAGCCGGAAAACTACGACGTAGATCTAGTAGCGATGTTAAAAGAGCTATACGCTAGCGGCGCTATGTTAAAGGTTTGCGGTAGCTGCCAAACGAGGTGCGGTTTGCATGCGGGAGAGCCTTATTTCGAGGCTGAGGTGAAAGGCAGCATGGATATCTTGTCCGAGTGGGTTAGGCAGTGCGATCAAGCGATGACGTTTTAGAGTAGGCGAAAGAGAATTTATGAGCGTAATATTTAGTGTAAAAAACAAAAAGAAGCTGTTTGGCAGATATACAAAGGCACTTAGCGAGCGTGAAATTTCAGAGTTTATAGAGGGATTTTGCTTTTTTAATGGTCAAAACGACGAGCCGAGCGAGCTTTCGCTAAACGAAAACGTGATGATATCAGGCGTATGGCAAAAGAGCGCTTGCGGCTTTGAACTAAGCTACGAAGACGGCAAATATATCGTCCGAGTCTGCACTCCAAGCGGCGTTGGCGACTGGCAGATCGCGCTTGAACTACTCTCAAAGCTCTCAGCCCAAACCGGCTCGAAAATAGAGCGCGACAATGAAGAAATTTACGATAGCGAGCAAATTTTAAAATTTGATTATGAAGCTGACATAATGTGGGGGCTTGAAGCTCTAAAGGACGCAAAAGAGAAAAATCAAACGCTTTATATCTATGGCGTGGAGCGTGACGTGGCGTTTGACGCGGTTATGATAGATGAAATTTTTGCAAGTGCCAGCCCTGTGGCTAAATTTGATGAGATGATGAGGCAGGTGCAGTACCTTGACGCTTATAGCGCAAGAGAGAATTTATACGAAGATAAAAACGGCAACGAAATTTTTGGTGCATATACGCTTAGTGAAAATTTACCGACCATCTTGCCTTACGCTCCCTCTCCTTCGTGGCAAGCACAAGAAGCCCTAGGTGAACGCAAGGTCTCACGCTGGATACTTACGCTAGTAGTGGGTGTGGAAGATAGTGATGCACATGTGCTTGGTGAGTGTGAATATGGTGCTTTCATGAAAAATTTACCAAAAGAAAAATACCGATTCATCGATGCGGCAAATGTGCTAGTTGAGCCACTGAGTGAAGAAGAGATGAGAGAAATTTTTAAAAAGGTAAATGAAGCTTAGTCTTAAGTTAATAAACCACTCGAAAATGAAAATTCGCCTCAGGCTTGCTTAAAAATTTGAGTCGATTTTAAACATATATTTTAACTCGTAAAAGCTAGGATTTCATTAGTATTGTCGCTTTTTGGGCTAAATTAGGCGAAATTTTAACCTAAATTAATCTAGGCTTTGCGTGATTTGAAAAAGGATAAAAATGAAAATTTTAAAAGCTATTTTAGCGGCGGCATCGGCGGTTTGCTATCTAAACTCGGCCGTTTTACCAGAAAGCGACTGGAACAAAAAAGATCTAAAAGGCGAGGTCAAAAGTATGGCGGCTACGGAGTACGAATACTCAATGGATGGCTCCGGGACGCTAGAAAATACGCGCGTGAAGCGGACGGAGTTTAATGAAAACGGCTATATACTGCAAGAAACCGAGCACATAAACGGCGTACCAAACGGCTCGGTTTTGTTTGAATACGGCAAAGACGGGCTAATACGCAAAAAATACCAAGATAGCGCCGTTTATCTCTACGAATACGAATTTGACGGCGAAAATTTAGTCGCGACAGCCAAAGAACAGCATGTGGAGGATAAATTTTACCCCCGCACGGAGAAAACCACTTACAGCAAGGACGGCAAAATGATCGCTTGGGCGGCGTATTCGGGTGGGACGCTAGTGACGGACGATAGCTACGTCTACGACGAAAAGGGCGTTTTAACGCGGATAGAAAATAATATGGAGCCGCGCCACGGCATAGAGATAAGCTTCGAGCGCAAGCCAAACGGCGAATACGAAAAAATCACGCAAGCCCCGGGCTCAAAATGGGTTTATTACTACGCCGCAAACGGCGACGAGATGGAGTATACGTCGGTAAATTACTTCGGATCTGAGGCAAAAATCGGGCAAATCTTGCAGTTTAAGGATATAAGCAGGGACGAGCGGGGAAATTTGACGCATAAAACCTCGGTCAAATTTAAGCCCACGGACAAATACTACGAAAACGGCGACATAACGGAAATCGGCCTATATAAAAAGCTGGAAATCAGCTATGAATACTACTAAAGTAAATTTTTGAGCTAAGGTTATTTTTCTGAAAAAATTTCGCCGTTTATTATAGATTTAGCCGTTAAAAATCCGACTATCAAAATCGAAGCGACTAGAGCCGCAAAAGCGCCGACTCCTAAAACTAAATAAAAATCGCTTTGCGTAATTTCGTAAGCTTTTAAAAACGCTATGGAGCTAGCGGCCGTCGGGAAGGTAAAAGCCCACCACGATAGGGCGAATTTGAGTTTAATAAATCTTTTATACGAAAAAAGTATAAGCGCCGCGAAAAATACGTTTATATTAAGCAGTATCGCCGCAAAAGCATCGAATTGCTCGGTTAATTTTACATATCCCAAAAACGCCATAGCCGGCGGCGCTAGCGTAATGACTAGCGTCGGGACGAATTTGTCGGCTAACTTATCGTAAAAGACTAGCCTGTAAAATATAACGGCGAATAAAATAATCCAGAAAAATAGCCCCAAACTAAAATAATACCAGATCGCTTGAGATTTTTCGGCTATGATCGGGATTAGCAAGTTGCCCACTACGGGGATAAACCATGCCGGATTTAGCGTCGCGATATCGAATTTTTCGTCGATCCAAAAAGAAATTACGTAAAGCGTAAAAATCGTTTGCAAGCCTAAAGCCGCGTAAAAAAGCGAGTAGTATAGTAGCGGCGCGTCTTTGTAGGCTAGAGCTAAAAGAAAAAGCGAGATGATAAACCCGCCGAAAAAATTTATCCTTATAGGGTGCGAAAATTCGGCCTTTACCTCTTCTTTAAATTTTAAAAGCTTAAAGAGGTAAAACGCCGAAAGTAGGCAAAATACCGTGCAGTCTAGCGCTCTAAGCGCCGAGAATATCTCGCCCGGTAAATCAAATATCTCGCTTAATTTCTTATAAGCCGCGCAAAGCCCTCCAAGCCCCATAGTACCGGCAAAAAGCATAATCGGAAGCGATTTTATTTTGCTTTGCGAGTCGTTTTGCTTAACGTCGTGCATTGTTTTTCTTTTCGTATTAAATTTTTATGCAATATTACCTATAATAAGGTTAAATTTTTGTAACGAAGTCACGAAAGGGCAAAATGCTAAGCGAAGAGTTAAAAGAAATTTTGCGCGAGAGATTTACGAATAATTTCGATCTAGCAAGCGAGGATCTAAATGCGATCTTTGCTAACGCGTATCTAAAAACCGTAAAAAAGGGCGATATATTTTACTCCGGAAACGATTGCTTTGGATTTATCTTTATACTAAAAGGCGTTTTAAGGGCGTTCGTATCGTCTAACGCAAAGGAAATAACGATATTTAGGCTAACTAAAGACGAGAGTTGCGTGCTGTGCGATACGTGTTCTATAAATTCGCTAGAAAATAAAGTAAGCGTCGAAATCGAGCAAGATAGCGAGATCATCGTTATTCCGGCGCGAATTTACAAGCCTCTTAAAGAAAAATATCCGAGTATTTTAAATTTTACTCTAAAAATCGTAGCCGATCGGTTTGCCAGAACTATAAACGTTATGGAACAGGCTTTGTTTTTGCCGCTTTCGGCGCGGATTATGAATTTTTTATCCCAAAGCATCGAAAATCTAAACGAAAATTTTATAAAAATAACTCACGAAGAGCTGGCGAATCATCTAGGAAGCGCTAGAGAAGCGGTATCTAGGGTGCTTAAAGAGCTTGAGAGAAGCGGGCAAATAACGCAAAGCCGCGGCGAAATAAGGCTTGTTTCTTAAAATTCTCGTTTTAAGGTAACTTTGTTACGGAGAGGACGGCCTTTTTTAGGTAGCATTTCATAAACTCGTTTAATAAGGAGAATTTATGAAAGGACTGCAAAGAAGAGACGCTTTAAAGCTAATGGGGGCCGCGGGACTAGCCGCGAGTATGAGCGGTTGCTCGGTAACGGGTGGCGAAAACGACGATATAAATTCTAAAATCGTCATAATGGGCGCGGGACTTAGCGGTATCGCATTGGCGGCTAAACTTAGAAGAGATATGCCTAACGCCAAGGTAATTCTCGTGGATAAAGACGAGAAATTTTACTACCAGCCGGGCTTTACGCTAATCGCCGTCGGAATTTACGAAGCTAGCGACGTCGTTTACGAAAAAGCGGATTATATCCCGCAAGGAGCCGAGTGGATACGCAAAAACGTATCGCAGATAAAGCCGGAAGCCAATCTGCTCGTCCTAGACGACGGGAGCGAGCTGGGGTATGATTATCTAATCGTAGCAAGCGGCGTGGAATACGACTTTGAAGCCGTTAAGGGGCTAAGCTTAGAGGATATTAACGATACGAGCGGCAACATATCCTCCGTCTACACTCTACAAGGCGCCGTAAAGAGCAACGAGCTGATGAAAAAATTCTCTCAAAACGGCGGCGCGGCGGTATTTTGCGATCAAAAAACTCCGATGAAATGCAGCGGCGCTAATAAAAAAGTAACATGCATGAGCGAAGATAGGCTGAGGTTGGCCGGTAACCGCGATAAAGGCAGCGTTAATCTTTACGTCGGCGGCGGCAAGCTTTTCGGCGATCCGACTTATGCCGCGGCGATGACTCAAATAATGATAAAAAGAAAGATAAAATTTAATCTTCGCCACCAAATCGTAGCCGTCGATAAAAGCTCAAATACCGCTACTTTCGAGTTTTGGACGGCGTATAGGCAAAACGGCGAAGATAAAATCGCATCCGAGCTAATCGACGTAAAATACGACTGGCTTCACTTGCCGCCTAAGCAAAAAGGAAGCGAAATTTTAGCTCGCGCCGGCCTAACCAAAGAGGGCGACAAGCTAAATTTCCTAGCCGTCGATAAATACAGCCTACAAAGTACAAAATTTAAAAATATATTCGGTATCGGCGATATTTGCGGATTTGCGGCCGGCAAAACGGGGGCTAGCGTTAGGAAAATGTATCCGATCTTAGCCAAAAATTTAGCCGACACGATAAAAGGACGAGAACCTAGCGAGAAATTTACCGGATATACGGCTTGCCCATTTATCACCAAATATGGCAAGGCCATAATGGTAGAGTTCGACTGGGAGGGAACGGCTCCGACGTTAGAATGTTTCGGCGCTACTAGAGAGAGCTATATGAGTTGGCTGGTTAAAATTTACGGATTTAAACCTATGGTTATGAACGGAATGCTAAAAGCTTTAGCTTAAAGGAGATAAAATGAGCGTTTTAGATAAAACTATACGTTTGATTATAGCGGTGATTTGGTTTTTTATTTTCGGATTTATTTGCGACTGCTGGTTGTGGACGGTCGGGCTAATTCCGCTTTTAACGGGATATTACGGCTACTGCCCGCTCTATAAAATTTTCAAGAAAAGGTAAAAATATGGTAAGCGTGAAAAGTAGAATTATTAGGGTCGTACTAGGGCTAGTTTTTATGGCGGCAGTTTGGTATTTTTACGAGAGCTACTGGGCGTTAATCGGGTTAATCCCGATTATCGTCGGCGTTACGGGTTTTTGCCCTGCGTGTAAATTCTTAGGCAGGTGTTCTTTAAATTTAAAAAGATAAAAAGGGCGTTTTAGCGCCCTTTGCCTCGCTATTTAGCCGCTTAGACCGTAAATTTTATTCGCCGTTTGATGAATTATTTAGCTACTTTTGGCTAAAATCTCGAAAATTTAAAAAAGGCGAAACGATGAATAAAGTTTGGAAATTCGGCGACAATATCGATACCGATATAATTATCGCCGCCAGATACTTAAATACTTCCGACGAAAATATCTTAGCAAAACATATAATGGAGGACGCCGATCCTAATTTTAGCTCCAAGATAGATAAGGGTGACATTATCGTAGCGGGCGAAAATTTCGGCTGCGGTAGCTCTCGCGAGCACGCTCCTATCGCGCTTAAAGCCGCCGGTATAGGCGCGGTGATAGCTAAAAGCTATGCGAGAATTTTTTATAGAAATAGCTTTAATACGGGACTTTTGATACTTGAGATCAAAGAAACGGACGAGATAAACGAGGGCGACGAACTAAAAATAGACGTAGATAACGGCGCGATCGTAAATTTAACCAGCGGCAAAGAGTATAAATTTAGCCCTATACCGCCGTTTATGCAAGAGCTTTTAAACGCTGGCGGACTTATAGAATACGCAAAAGTAAAGTTGGATTAAATAATGAGAGAATATAAAATTTGTGTTATAAAAGGCGATGGCATCGGTCCTGAGATCATAGATGAGGCGATAAAAATTTTAGATGTTGTTAGCGCTGAGTTTGGGATAAAATTTGAGTACGACTACAAGCTTATGGGCGGTGCAGCTTATGATGTATTTGGCGTGCCTTTGCCAGATGAGACGCTTAGCTCCGCTCTAAACTCTGATGCTGTGCTTTTTGGGGCGATCGGCGGCGAGAAGTGGGATAATTTGCCAAGACATCTAAGGCCAGAGAGTGGGCTTTTAAAGATTAGAAAAGAGCTAGAAGCTTATGCAAATTTACGCCCAGCCATTGTTTTTGATGAGCTAGTGGATGCTAGCACGCTAAAGCCAGAGGTTTTAAGAGGCGTTGATTTTGTCGTGGTTCGTGAGCTAACAGGCGGGCTTTATTTTGGGCAGCCACGTGAAAAAGGCGAAGATAGAGCGTTTAATACGATGGTTTATACTAAATTTGAGATCGAACGCATCGCAAAGATCGCCTTTGAGACGGCTATGCTTCGCAAGAAAAAGGTCTGCATGGTCGATAAGGCAAATGTGCTTGAGACAAGTCAGCTTTGGCGTGAGGTGACTAGCGAAGTGGCTAAAAATTACCCTGAAGTAGAGCTTAGTTTTATGTATGTAGATAACGCAGCGATGCAGCTAGTAAGAGCTCCAGCAAATTTTGACGTCATACTTACTGAAAATTTATTCGGCGATATTTTAAGTGACGAAGCGAGCATGGTTTGTGGCTCGATAGGACTTTTGCCAAGCGCTAGCATGGGCGGCAAAGTGGGAATTTATGAGCCAATTCACGGCTCAGCTCCAGACATCGCAGGGCAGGGCATAGCAAATCCGATCGCGACCATTTTAAGCGCAGCTATGATGCTAAGATACGCATTTAGTGAAAATGAAGCCGCAGATGCGATAGAAAATGCTGTGAAAGAGGCACTTGCAAAAGGCTATAGAACAAAAGATATCGCTGCTTTTAACGCAGTTGAAATTTGCTCAACTAGCGAGATAGGCGATGTTATCGCAGGATTTATCAAAAAATGAAAAACACAATCACTGAAGCACTGATCTACGAAGCTCAGGGGCTAAAAGATGACGCACTTGAAATTTATAAAAATATCTTAAAGCAAGATCCGTCAAACAAAGACGCCCTTAGCGCGATAAATCGCCTGAGCGGACTTCGCAAAGAGCGAGCGATAAAAAACGAGCAGATGAAAGAGTTTTTTATAGCGATGAAAAGTGACGAAGAGATAAATGAATTTAAAAGGTGGTTGATAAGATTATGAAGCTTGATGATATCGCTAGAATGGCAATCAGTGAGGTTAGCGCTGAGCTTGAGAAAATAGAAGCATTGCAAAGTAAAAAGCAAGAAGAGCTCGAGCGTGAGAATCTAAAAAAAGAGCTTTTGGCTATAGAGTCTAATGAAAATGCACTAAATAACGAGCTAAAAGTTGAGACAAATTTACAAAATGAGCAAGTGTTTGAGGTAAAAGAGGAGCCAGTAAGTCCAATAAAAAATAGAGAGGTGAGCGAAGAGAAAATTTTCTTAGCAAACCTTGCTGAGCGCATAGAAGTGCTTTTTGAAGGGCTTAAACAAACTAGTGAACAAAATCTTGCTTCAAGGCTTGAGCTAACGACAAAATTTTTAGAATTTACCCTTGCAAATATCGAAAATAGACTCCAAAATCTCTCAAAATAAGCCATTAGATGGCTTAAAAAATGAGATAAAAATCAAAAATGAAATTTATAAAAATAGCGAGCTAGACTTTTTTAGGTCGCTATTTGCCCCATTTACTTCACGTGTCTATCTAGTTGGTGGCTGCGTAAGAGATGCGTTCTTGGGGCGAGAAATTTATGATTATGACATCGAAGTTTATGACATTGAGCCTTTAAAATTTAATGAGCTAATGGCTAGAATAGGTGCTAGCGGTGTTGGCAAAAGCTACTTCATCTACAAATACAAAAATTACGATCTTGGGCTTCCAAGAAGTGAGAGCAAAACTGGAAATTCGCACAAAGACTTTGCAGTAAGCTATATTAACGATCCCAAAATGGCGAGCCTTAGGCGAGATTTTACGATAAATGCCATGATGATGAATATCTTTAATGGAGAAATTTTAGACTTTTACGGCGGAAAGCAAGATCTGGCAAACAAGACATTAAGGCACATTGATAGTGATAAATTTAAAGAAGATCCGCTAAGGGTGCTTCGTGGTGTGCAGTTTAGCGCTAGGCTTGATTTTAGCATAGCTGATGAGACGCTAGCTCTTATGAAAAGCCTTAGTTTGGAGCATCTAAGCAGAGATAGGATAAATACTGAGCTTATTAAATTTTTTCACGCAAAGTATCTAGAAAAAGGAGCTTACTATCTCTTTGAGCTTGGACTTTTTAAAGAAATTTTTGGTATGCAAATTTCTATGGACGATGGATTTTTAAGCGATCTTAAGAGTGCTAGAGAATTTGTGGATGATGAGAGGCTATTTTTGTATCTTTTGTTTGGCAAATTTGAGCTTGACGCAAAGAAAATTTTAGAGAAAATGCGTCTGCCAAAGAGCTATTTTTCTATCTTAAAGCAGCCTTATTTTAAGGACATGCCAAGCGATAAAGAGCTAATGCAAATTGCCCTAAACATGCCCATAAAATCATGGCTTGGAGCTTATAATAAAGAGCGAATAGAGCGTGCCAAGAAGCTTGGAATTTATGAGCTAAAATTTGATGCGAAAGTCGATGTGACAGAAATTTTATCAGCTGGTTTTAAAAACGAAGAGATCGCAAAAGAGATAAAACGTAGGCAAGAGCTTGAAATTTCAAAATATCTAAGCGAGCATAAGCCTAGAAAAGATTAGTCTTTAAAACTCTTAAAAGCCCATTTTGGCTAAAATAGGCTAGTTTATAACACTTTTTAAGGCAAAGAAAGCTTATGTTTAACATAGTCTTAGTTCATCCTCAGATACCGCAAAATACTGGAGCTATCGGTAGAATGTGCGTTAATGCAAATTTAAAGTTACATATCGTTAAGCCCACTGTGTTTGATCTAAGTGAAAAGGCTGTTAGACGAGCAGGGCTTGACTACTGGAAAATTTTAAATCCAAAAATTTGGGATAGTTTGGAAGAATTTTTAGAAGCAAACTTAAGCCATAAGGATAGATTTTTCTTCGCTACCACAAAGACAAATAGGCTTTACTACGAGGCTAAGTTTAAGCCAGGAGATTTTATATTTTTTGGTGGCGAGAGTACTGGGTTGCCAAGAGAATTTATGGATATAAATTTTAAAAACGCCATAACCATACCAATGGGAAAAGAGGGTAGGAGCTTAAATTTAGCTATGAGTGCTGGCATTATCGCTTATGAGGCGATCAGGCAAAATATCGCTGAATTTGACTTTAGGAGTGAGATTTGAGAGTAGTTTTTGCTTTGTTTTTTACCATTTTGGTGGCATTTGCGAGTGAAATTAGCATCGCAACTTATAATGTGCAAAATTTATTTGATTGCAAAGATGATGGTAGCGAGTATCTTGATTTTAAAGTAGGCGTATCAAAATGGGACTGCGAGGCAGCTGATTCAAAACTACAAAGGACAAGACAAGTCATAAATGCACTAAATACTGACATTATCGCACTTCAAGAGATCGAAAATGAGCAGGTTTTAAAAGCTCTGGTAAGTGATAGCGAGTATAAATTTATAAGCTTTACAAAGGAGAAAAATTCGCCTGTTGGGCTTGGGCTTATTTCAAAGTTGCAGCCAAGTGGCAGTGAAGTTTTTAAAGTTCCAAATGTAAAGACGAGAAATATTTTAAAGGTTATTTTTGAGATGGAAGGCAAGAAATTTAGCATATTTGTAAATCACTTTCCAACTTATAAAAATGGCATAAATATGCAAAAAAAGGCCGAAAAAACGCTAAGAACGGCTCTAGGTAAAGAGAAAAATGCGATTATTTTGGGTGATTTTAACTCGCCCTTTGGACAAAAATCCATCCTAAATGACATCATTGCAACGAGAAATTTTTATGATCTTTATAAAGAGCTTGAGCCAAAAGATAGATATTCTCACGCAGTGCATGGCAAAAAAAGAGCAATCGATCATGTTTTACTTTCGCCTAGCTTTATGGAAAATGGCGATCTAAGCTATGTTGGCGGTAGTTTTGAAGTCTTTAAACCAAGCTTTGCAGTCGATGAAAAAGGCTTTGCAAAGAGCGACCTTTACTTAGATCACTTTGCATTAAAGTTTAAAATTTCAACTGATCCAAGTCCAGTAAAAAAAGGCTTTGTGAGTAAAATTTTTAAAAAAGATGAAAATAAAGCCAATAAAAAAACAATCGAGCAAAACTATAAGACGGCTGATGTAGATACGCTTTTTGATCATCCAGAAGCTGTGCCAGTCGTGATTGAAAAAGCGGTTGTTATCTTAAAAGATAAGCATGGCTTTATTATCTCGAAAAATCACCGCGGAATTTATGTTTATGATCCTAAAAATAGCGTTACTGTAGGCGAAGAGCTAGATGTTTTAGTAAGGCGAATGAAAATTTATAAAGATGCGCTTGAAGTCAGCTCTTATGAGATCATAAATGAGCATGGCACGAAAGATATTAGTGAAAATTTACTAGATGCATCGCAACTAAGTGAAGCTAGAAGTGGCGATGTCTTTGCTAAAATTTCGGGCAATCTTGTAGGTCGCTATTTGCATACGCCATATGGAAAGATTAGGGTTTATAGTAAGAAAAAGCTAAAACAAGGCGAACAAATTTTTGAAAATGTAAGAGTGCAAATTTACAAAAGAGAAAATCAAATCGTCGTGGAGTAGAAAGTGCAAATTTTAGATATTTTTATGATCACGGCATTTGTTTTGTTTGCTATTTTTATGATAAGAGGGGTTGTTTTGCAAGCACAGGAGAAGGAGAGAGTAAGAAAAATGGTAAGAGAAAAAAGAGAAAATTTTAATAAAAAGAGTGAAATATGAAAGAGTTGTTACTAGAGATTGGAGTCGAGGAGCTTCCGGCGATACCATTTTTAAGAGAGCTGCCAAATATCAATGCAAAGTGGCAGGTAATACTTGAAAAATATAACATTGCAAGCGAGTTTAAATTTTATTACACGCCGCGCCGCTTGGTCTTTTTTCATGAGAAATTTCCACAAGCACAGCCTGATAGTGTGGCTAGTTTTATCGGTGCGCCAAAGCAAGTAGCACTAAAAGACGGAGCTTTCACAAAAGCAGCACTTAGCTTTGCTAGCAAATGTGGCATAAGCGAGAGTGAGCTTAAATTTAAAGAGATAGATGGCAAAGAGGTGCTTTATTACGAAAAAGAGGTAAAAGGCGAGCCAGTCGCTAAGATAATGGGTGACATGGTCGAGGAGTTTTTAAAGAGCCTAAATTTTGGCAAGTCTATGCGCTGGGGTAATGGTGAGTTTGAGTTTATCCGCCCGATAAGATCGTTTTTGTGTTTGCTGGGCGATGAGGTCATTAAATTTAATAAATTTGGCGTGAAAAGTGGCGACTCGACATATCCACACAGAAGCATCAGCTACGATAGGATAAAAATATCAAATATAAAAGAGTATTTTGATGGCTCAAGGGCTCGTGGTGTCGTACTTGAAGCGGACGAGAGAGAAAAGATCATACTTGATGAGTTTGAAAAGATCAGCCAAAAAAGTGGGCTAAAGATCGAGATAGATAGAGACCTTCTAGCTGAAGTCGTGGCGATCACTGAGTACCCAACAGCACTTCTTGGCTCATTTGAAGAGGAATTTTTAGAGGTGCCAAGCGAGGTTATCATCACTTCGATGAAAGAAAATCAACGCTATTTCCCAGTATTTAAAGATGGTAAGCTTGCAAATGGCTTTGTTGTCGTTAGTAACGCTATCACTGATGAGTATTCGCTTATTATTAAGGGTAATGAAAAGGTGCTAAGAGCAAGACTAAGTGATGCGATGTTCTTTTGGCAAAGCGACCTAGCGCACGCATTTGGCCCAGAAAAACTAAAAAATATAACTTACCTAAAAGAGCTTGGAAGTATCTATGAAAAAGAGCTTAGAGAGCTACAAGTGGCTAAAAAACTAGCCAGCAACTACGATGAACTACTTAAAAAAGAAGCTGGCGAGTATGGAGCAAAGCTTGAGCGAGCTGTGATGTTAAGTAAGGCTGACCTTACAACGCAGATGGTTTATGAGTTCACCGAGCTTCAAGGTATCATGGGCGCTTACTACGCAAAGGCTAAAAAAGAGGATGAAAACGTCGTTTTGGCTATAAAAGAGCAGTATTTGCCAGATGGCGAAGAAGCAGAGTGTCCAAGCAAGGTATTTAGCTCGGTTGTAGCGCTTTCAAATAAGCTTGATACTCTAATGGGACTCTTTAGTATCGGTAAGATCCCAAGCGGCACAAAAGATCCATACGCTCTAAGACGTGCGGCAAATGGCGTAATAAAGATCATTTTAGCTCATAATTTAAAATTTAAGGTAAAAGAAATTTTAGAAGATATTGCAAAAGATTATAAGAAATTTGATGTTGAAGTGCTTATAAATTTCATCCTTGATAGACTTTATACTTTCTTTGACGCAAATGCCTCCATTGTAAAAGCTTGCATTAAAAGCGGTGAAAAGGATATATTGGAGCTTACAAAGATGATAACTGCGCTTGCTAAAATTTCAAGCGAGCCAAGTTTTAGGGAGAATTTCTCGACATTTAAGCGCCTTGCAAACATCATAAAAGATGATAAATTTAGCATGGTCGATGAGAGCCTCTTTGAGATAGATGCTGAAAGGGCCCTAAATGACGCATTTAAAGCGGTCGATAAGAGCTTGGCATACGAACCAAGGCTAAAAGCGCTATTTGCACTAAAGCCGCAGATAGATGAGTTTTTTGACAAAGTTATGATAAACGTTGAAAACGAGAAAGTGCGAAATAACCGCGTCGCGATCATTGGTCAAATTTATAGCGAGATATTAAAAGTAGCTGATATAAAAGAGATCAGCTTATAAAATTTCGCCAGCTTCAGGCTTTACGCTTGGGCTGGCTTTTAAATTTACTGCCTAAAAATATCAAATTCTGGCTCATAAGCCTTAGTTTTCACCCCAAAATATCCAAGAACTGAGCTAAAGACAAAATCATGCGAAAGACTTTCGCCTTTTCTAGTTTTTAGCCTTTTTAAAAGCTCGCTATCGCTTGAAAAGATGATGGCTGGGATGTGCTTTTGCTCGTCTGGAGCGATGGAGTAAGGCAGTCCGTGTAAATATATACCATTTTCGCCAAGGCTCTCTCCGTGATCTGAGAAAAAGAACATAGTGACTTCAAATTTGTCTTTTTTTGCTTCAAGGGCGTTTATCAGCTCACTTTGTAGATAGTCCTCGTATAAAATGGTGTTGTCATAGGTGTTTGCTATCTCGTCTGGCGTGCATTTGTTTAGCTCGGCAGTGTCGCAGGTTGGGGTGAATTCTTTAAATTTACTTGGATAGCCTTTGTAGTAGATAGGGCCGTGTGAGCCTTGTAGGTGCAATACAATAAAAGTAGTGGAATTTGCATCTTGTATGACCTTTTTTGCCTCATCAAATATCACTTCATCAAAGCCAGCTGCTCTGTGTTCTGAAGTGTGGTTTTGATCAAGATTGTCGCAAACGCCCTTGCAGCCACCACTATTGTTGCCAAAAAAGTATGTTTTTATTCCAAGTTTGTTGATGATATCAACTAAATTTTCACGAGCTTTAGCTTCGCGGTTGCTAAAATTTTTTCGCTTTAAGTCTGAAAATAAGCAAGGCACACTAGTCTCTGTGGCAGTCCCGCATGAGTAGAAATTTGTAAAACTTACCACATCTTTTTGCTTGGTAAATTTGTTTGTATCGTTTTTAGTATAGCCATTTAGTGAGTAGTTTTTGCTCCTTTGTGTCTCACCAACTATCAAAACTAAAATTTTCTTTTTATCATTAGTTAGTACCGCATCATCTGCTACATAAGTAAAAGGTAGTGGTTTTTGTGTGATTGATTTTGCTAGTTTTATAGCTGAGTAGATAGGATAGTATGGGAGTAATGCAGTTCTTAAATTCGAATGCTCTCTAAAAAATGGTATAAAAATTTTAGAAGTTAATGAAAATATGATAGCTATCGCAACTATAGAAAATGAGATAATTTTTACTCTTAATTTAAGCTCATTTTTGAAACTACCATAGTTAATCTTTACAAATGCTACATATACACAAGGTAAGATGATTGTAAAAATTATCCAGAAAACTAAACCTGTGTTAAAGTAACTAAAGGCTTCTTTGGTATCGGTGTGTAGGACGTTTAATAACATATCTTTATCTATAATAACACCATATGCTTGCATAAAGTAAACAGATATGCCACTTGCTAAAATCAAAATAATTGCAACTGGCTTTAGCAAAAAAGGCACAAATAAGATACAAAAAATACTAGCGAAAACTAAGATAAAGACAATTGCAAATATAAGAAAAAAGAATATAGAAAAAGAGAATTGATTATTTTGTAGAAAGCCTGAAAGAACGCCTTTGTATAAAAATATATAATTTATAAAAAATATGTAAGCAGTAAATAAAATCAGAAACTTTAAAAAACTGATACTTTTAAATTTATTAATATTTAGCACTTTTCAGCCTTTATAAAAAGCCATAATAATAGGACTCAAATGTAAATGGCTGGAAATTTCAAATAAAAAATAAGATTATTTTTTCTTGCCTTTGGAGTTTTTTGCTTCAGATTTTTTTGACTTTCGCATTCTCTTTTATGCTAAGTTTTTCTTTAACTTTTTGCATATCGTTAAAGCCAATACCTTGGACTTTTTCAAGTTCATCGATGCTTTTAAATTTATGGGCTTTTCTGTATTTTATAATGTTTAACGCTTGGCCTTTACTTAGCCCAAGCCCCATTAACTCGTTTTTGCTGGCTGTATTTAGATTGGCACCATATGCAATACTTGCGACTACTAAACAAAGTAAAATTTTAATCCTCATCTTATCTTCCTAGAATAATAATCCATCATTTTCTTGATCTTGTATGATGTCATTTGCCGGTATATTTTGAGGTAGTGGTGAGTCGTTTGTGTAGTATTCGTCACTGCCACCATAATAGCCTTTATAAACACCATCTGGCTGCTCAAATGCACGTCTTAAAGTAGGATAAAGCTTAATGTAGCCTTCCATAAATTTCTTAAACACAGGTGCGGCTGTTCTACCACCGCCTTCAATCTTTTTCATAGGGCTGTTGTCGTCATTTCCGTACCAGATTATCGCTTCGATATCGGGCGAGTAGCCACAAAACCAAGCATCGATGTTATTATTTGTTGTGCCGGTTTTGCCTGCTATTTGGATGCCGTTTATTTTAGCGTTGCGTCCAGTGCCGTTATTTACGACATTTTGAAGAAGTGTCGTCATTAAAAATGCTTGTTCTGGTTTTAGCACTTGCTTTCTTTGTGGTTCATAGTCCATCGAAGCCCCAAAGCTATTTTCTATATGCTTAATAAGTGTTGGCTCAACCATCTCGCCCTCATTTGGGAACATCGAGTAGAATTTTGCAAAATCAAGTGGCGAAATCCCAAAACTTCCAAGTGCGATAGATAAATTTTCTGGGATATCGTTAAAGCCCATATCAGTAAGCTGTTTACGAACCGAGCTAAGACCAAGATCGTTTAGCAAATTTATGGTTGCGAGGTTGCGCGACTGGGTTATGGCTGATTTTATAGTTATATAGCCTTGAAAGCCACCACTATAATTCTTTGGCGTCCACTCTTTGCCATTTCCCATGTCAAATGTCCTAGCGATATCAGCCACTTGAGAAACGACTGAGTAGCCATTATCAAGTGCTATTTGATAGATAAATGGCTTAAAGCTAGATCCTGGCTGGCGCTTGCTTTGAGTGGCGCGGTTATAGCTGCTTTTTGCGTAGTCAATACCGCCAATTAGTGCCAAAATTTGACCGCTTTGTGGATGAGTGACGACGATAGCGCCATTTAGCATCTCTGGATTTGCCTTTTTATCTCTTTTTAAAATTTCATTGTAGCCATAGACTAGAGCTTCTTGAGCGATCTTTTGGACATTTAGATCAACTGTGCTTTGTATCTTATAGCCACCAGTTTTTATATCGTCAAATTTTTTAGAGGCCTCTTTTATTATCTCATCGACTACGTAAGGGGCTTTATTTCTTGTGAGTGTATCGTCAAAGACTGCTGGCTCTTCAAGCACGCCCTTGCGGTACTCGTCCTCGTTTATCCAGCCGATGCTATACATTCTCTCAAGTACTCTATTTGCACGGCTAAGCGACAAGTCAAGGTGCTTTGTAGGATCATAAGTGCTTGGAGCTTTTGGCAAGCCAACTAGCATGGCAACTTCTTTTATGCTTAGCTCATTTAGCTCTTTTCTAAAATATCCCTCAGCTGCTGTTTTTATGCCGTAGTAGCCATGTCCAAAATAGACGTGATTTAGGTATCTTTCGATGATATCTTCTTTGCTAAGCTCGCTTTCAAGCTTCATGGCAAGCACGATTTCTTTTATCTTTCTTGTAAATTTCTTCTCACGGCTTAGAGCTAAATTTTTAATGAGCTGTTGTGTTAGTGTTGAAGCTCCCTCGACTAGTTTTCTAGCTTTAATATCTTTTATGGCAGCTCTTGCCATAGCTTCTACGTTTATGCCACCATGCTCAAAGTAGCTTGTATCCTCGATAGCTACGAGCGCTTCGATGACACGCGGCGGGATGTCGTTATATTTTACGTAAATTCTATTTTCTTCAAAGATATTTGCAATGAGCTCGTTGTTTCTATCAAAAATTTGCGTTGTAAGCTTTGGTTTATAATCAATAATAGCGTAAGCATCAAATCTAACTTGTGAATAAAAATATAAAAATGCTCCGCCAAGCGAAATGGCAACTATAAAGATAAATGCCAAGATATATTTCATAAAAATGCCTTTAATATTTTTAAATTTAGTCCCATGGCCGTGCTAGTTTCGCCGTGTTGGGAGATGATGTATTTTTTATTAAAATTTTCTATCGTCATGGCTCCAGCCTTACCTCGCCACTCGCCACTTTCTAGGTAGCTTTTTAAATCTTGCTCGCTAAATTTAGCAAATTTATATGTGGTCTTGCTCACGTTTATAAGCTCAAATTCGCCTAAAAATATCATCGCCGTATAGACGCTACATTCGTTGCCACTTTGTAAATTTAGCATAGCAAGCGCCTCATTCTCGTCTTTTGCTTTACCTAAAATTTTATCTCCACACGCCACACAGCTATCTGCAAAGAGCAAATTTTTAAGACCTACATTTTCTTTTAAAAATTGCTCTTTTTTGGCTTTTACAACATTTTGGACATAAATTTCAGGCTTTACATTTTTTTCTATCTTGCTCTCGTCAAACTGGAAAGAAATTTGAATGAAATTTATGCCAGCATCTTTTAATAAATTTGCCCTTGTTGGTGAGCTTGAAGCAAGTGTTATCATAAAAACACCTTATAGCTTATGCCAAGATAAATAGCTGCTAGGGAAGCTAATAAATTTAGCGGTGTGAAGTAATAAATTATAACGATCAAACTCTCATTTAGCTCGATCATTTCATGCGATCTTAGTGCTTTTAAGGCCTTTTTGTATCTATAAAATATATAGCTTAAATTTAATAGCAAAAATAGTTCTATTGCGCATTTTGTTGCTACCATCGCACTTGCCATAGGGTTTGTCAAATTTGCATCATAAAATCCAAAAATTATAACTATGCTTGTCGCTATCACGCAAAGGATTAGTATGAAAATCGCAATACCAAAGCGTCTTATAATGTGAAGTAAGATGTGATAGCGTTCCTTGTCTTCAAATTTATTTTTTATAAAGTAACTTCCAACAAGCACAAGACCGGCTTGTAGCCCCACAAAAAGAGCTACAAAGCATACATGCAAAAATAGTACTACTTGGTCAAATTTTATAAAAGCTATATCGTAATGACTCATTTTTCTAAGGCTTGCCTTGCGTATCCAAGTGAATCTTTTATCGCATCTTCTATCATTGATGCATTTTTGCCACCAGCTGTTGCAAAGTCATCTTTACCACCGCCATTGCCGCCTAGAATTTGTGCTGCAAATTTTACCCAAGCACCTGCCTTTAAAGGAGCGTTTTTAACTCCAGCTGCAAGAGAAATTTTACCACTCTCATCAGCTTGGATTAGCAAAATAGCAGCACTTTCATGCTCATTTTTAAACTCGTCTATCAAGGTTTTTATATCTCCACCATCTACGCTTGTAACGCAAAGTTTGGTTTTATTTATATCTAAATAGACTAGCTCATGAGAATTTTTAGCATTTTTTAGTTTATCTTTTAAAACTCTTAGTTCATTTTTTAGCTTTTTGACCGCATTTAGTGGCTCAGTGCTCTTTAACTCATCTTTTAGCTCATCAAGCTCAGCTCTAAATGATTTTGCTAAATTTAGCGCAGCCCTTGAGCAAACAGCCTCTATGCGCCTAACACCAGCACTTACGCCGCTCTCTTTTGTGATGAAAAATGATCCTATCTCATCTATATTTTTAACGTGTGTGCCACCGCAAAGCTCTTTGCTGACATCGCCAAAGCTTACAACTCTTACTTTATCGGCATATTTTTCGTTAAATAGTGCGATCGCCCCGCTTTTTTTGGCCTCTTCAAGCTCCATAACCTGCGTTTTTGCATTTGCACCGTTTAAGATCCACTCATTTACTAGATTTTCAATCCTTGAAAGTTCTTCGCTACTTAGTGCTTTTGGATGTGAGAAGTCAAATCTTAACTTATCCGCTTCTACACTTGAGCCAGCTTGAGCGATATGCGTGCCAAGCACGTTTCTAAGGGCTGCGTGAAGCAAGTGTGTAGCGCTATGGTGACGCGCGATCTGGGCTCTATCACTGCCAACTTCAAGCTCTACTTCGTCACCAACTTTTAGCGGTGCGCTAGTTTTTACTAAAGATAAATTTAGTCCATGAAATTTTTGCGTATCAAGTACATTTGCTTTGCCTACTATCTTACCGCTATCGCTGCACTGACCACCACTTTGAGCGTAAAATGGAGTGACATCAAACATCACCCAACCATCATTGCCAGCGTCCAGGCTAT